>NZ_JBMKHQ010000003.1:0-71988 GCF_049237385.1 Enterobacter cloacae complex sp. IR5412
CCGCTGACCTACGTCTACAGCGATCAGGACAGCTACGATCCGCTGGCACGTATTGACGGCGTTGATGCCCCGGAAATCTTCTGGTTCCACTGTCAGCCCAACGGCACACCGGAGCGGATGACGGATATCGAAGGGCAGGTGCGCTGGGAAGGGGTGAACAGCGCCTGGGGCAAACTGCTGCGGGAAAGCGAAACGCAAGTATCAGGATATTCCCAGAACCTGCGCATGCAGGGGCAATACCTGGACCGCGAGACAGGGCTGCACTACAATCTGTTCCGGTATTACGACCCGGACTGCGGACGGTTTACGCAGCAGGACCCGATAGGGCTGGCGGGGGGGATAAATCTTTACCAGTATGCGCCGAATGCGCTGGGATGGGTGGATCCGTGGGGGTTGAGCCGTAAATGTAAGGATCCATCTAAAGAAGCTACGAAATGGCAAGGTCAAGGTGATTACAAAGGTATAGATGTCTACAAAAATAGGAAACTGAAAAAAGGCACGATTTTGTATGCATTATATCCGAACGGTGATACTCCTCCATCATATGCGGTGACTTATCCAACTGTTAGGCAAAACAAAGGAAATGCTATAGGCTACCATGAAGCGCTTCAGGTTAAAATTGATCCTCATCGTACATTAAGAACGCAAGTAAGAGCTTATTATGTCAGCGAGGATATTGATGTCGCATATGGAAGAGCATTGGCTAATAACATTTATGGCCGAGGGGGAGGGATGCAATTCTTTATCCCTGAGGAATTTAGAAATCTACTGATACCGGGGGAGGTTATAAGCATATGATTGATTTTGAAATTAACATCGCAGATGGCAAAGTTAAGTTAGATAATAAATATCTTTTCATACAACGGGAGGATACGTTTATAGTTTCTGAACTTTACAAATATCTTGAATCAAAAAATAAAATGCAAAGATTAATTCCTTATCATTATACCGTTAATACCGTTCTTTGGTTTGATAAGAAATTTGAGCTTATAATGCGCCCATTATGCTTTAGCAATTTTCCATTTATGGTGCAATTAATTTATAAAGAGGGTGAGTATTATCAGGCAATAAGTGATTGGAATAAAGTTTCTAACATTGATATGTTAAACAAAGAAGTTGATTTCTTATATCGTTGGGTAGCAGAGGAATATGATCTTGGCGAACCAGATGCAAAAGAAAAACATAGTGTAACATGGCGTTTGGAATGGGGTGATATTACTGTCTGCTATGACATTAAATCATTTAATTGCGGTATCTATATAACATGGAATTAACTATCAAATAAGTATCGCATGTTGACTGTTTTTTGATCTTTTCTTTTTTAATAATCGATACGCATAAACATATCAATGGTGTACCACGTCCACAGGTGGTCGATTCAGTGTAGTTAATGAGGGGTAAATAATTGCACACGTTTCTCTAGATCTCATTCTTAATGAAATCCGTGTAGCTGATTCCACAGATTGGAGCCTTCGAAAATAAAATGCCACAGTATGAATTAGGATTTATACTACGGATTATTACTTGATAAAAAGCCCAGCGCAAGCATTCGCTGGAACTATGACATCTTCTGTTAAACTGTGTAGAGCTCTAACGAGCGTGCCCGCTGCACTGTTGCAACTTTTCAAGTGCATATCTTGAATAAATTAATGGTGGAACATTACAGCTGCTAGGGATAGGACGCAATTACCCTATGATTTAGTCGGTGTGGATCTTACCGGCCGCCTGAGGCGCAGTCGCACCGACAGGGATGGTCCATGCACGCACTTCTTTTACGCCAGCAGTGAAGTAGATTTGCAGATTCAGCAGCTCATAGCCCGCGCGGATCACGCGGTTCAGGCCCGGCTCTTCCAGACCCGGCTCGGCCATTAAATCTTCACGATCGGTGTCGTTCATTTCAGCGATATCGGATTCAACCGCGGCGCAAACCGCCACCACTACAGAATCTTCACCGCTCGAAGATTTTGCTGAGAAGATCCCGCACAACCGCCTGTCGCAGCTCAACGGCATTCGCTGGCGTTATGACATCCATGGCCGCACCGTGGAGAAGGATAACGGCCAGACCCGCTGGCACTACCGCTACGACGGCGAGCACCGCCTGACGGAGGTCATCAGCCAGCCGCGGGACCGCAACAGACCGCCTGACGGAGGTCAGCTTCCGCTACGATCCGCTCGGGCGACGCATCAGCAAAACGCGCCGCCAGATGCTGGGCGGCCAGCCAACCGGCAAGCCGGTCACCACCCGGTTTGTCTGGGAAGGGTTCCGGCTGTTGCAGGAAGTGCACGGGGATGTGCCGCTGACCTACGTCTACAGCGATCAGGACAGCTACGATCCGCTGGCGCGTATTGACGGCGTTGATGCCCCGGAAATCTTCTGGTTCCACTGTCAGCCCAACGGCACGCCGGAGCGGATGACGGATAGCGAAGGGCAGGTGCGCTGGGAAGGGGTGAACAGCGCCTGGGGCAAACTGCTGCGGGAAAGCGAGACGCAGGTATCAGGATATTCCCAGAACCTGCGTATGCAGGGGCAATACCTGGATCGCGAGACAGGGCTGCACTACAATCTGTTCCGGTATTACGACCCGGACTGCGGACGGTTTACGCAGCAGGACCCGATAGGGCTGGCGGGAGGGATAAATCTTTACCAGTATGCGCCAAATGCGCTGGTATGGGTGGATCCGTGGGGGTTGAGTAGGTGTTCTGGAGGTACCCGCTTAACTGTTAATAAACCGAAGATTTTAAGCAGCACAAAGCTGTCATCAACTGAGAGAAAATTCCTCGAAAGACAGTTTATGAAAAAAATGAATGCCTTAAACCGAGCGGCTCAAAGAGGAGAGTTAGTTTGGTCTCCTGGCACCCATGAGGTTAGGATTTCATCTTTGCAAAGTTCTTACAGGCAGGCTGTTTCTGCACGCTTTGAAAAAATGTTTTGTTCAGCACCTGATCTAAGTAAATTAAACGCTGATCATCCTGTTGATTTAATTGTTGGAGGTTCGCCTACACAAAGATTACAAATGCTGAATGAAACTATTAATAAAAGTGTCGGTAGTTCTTTGAAAAATGCAGGCAGAAAGGCGGGGCTTCAGCCCGGAGATACCATCAGTGAAATAATATTTCAATAGGGGGTAAAATGAATAAATCTATTAATATACAGACGGATACTGCCACATTAGTAATTTATGATTTGATGTCATTAAAGCATAGGATTAATGATGATGCAGATTGGTGGAGTCTTCCAGAAGATGAAGTTGAAGAAATAAATAAAGGGAATGTATTATTTCTCAATGTTGGAGATGATGGTAACTATAAAGTTGATATTAAAAGTGAAATTGGTGAATATGCCGGATCGTTATTTTTAAACGTACCTACTGGAAAGGTTTTCATAGGGGCGGGAGAGGATGTCACTGGCGGAGATCTGGAGCCAGATGATTCAGATGCTATTTCAGGCGAGTTTATTACTTTAGAACCAGGTAGTTACGAGGTTAAATATAAAAAGCATGGTTCAGATGTGCTAATTTCCTTTACAAAAGCAACGTTTACTGAAAACTCATTAGAAGAGGGTGTTTATCTCTGAATAAAAATCCACGCCCTGGCGTAGATTTTTTCATCCAAAAAAATGTTAAAATGAAGAACCATAGATCAGCGACAAAAAGGCACTTCTAGTTATACTTGTGACTTTTTACATAAAATCAGTAAGGTAATCAAAATGTATTTTTTAGAAAGAAAAGATGCAGAAAAAATGCTCTTTGAATTTTTAAAGAGAACTTTAATAAAAGAATCAGATATTGATGAGTTAATGAGCATGGCAACTAAACATGATTCCGGCCCTCCGATGAAAGGTATAATGTATAAGTATGACAAAATGGAGAGAAATGAACTCACCGCACAAGATTTAGATGATCTTAGTACATTGATGCATTTTTATGGCCCGTGATTAAGCATATCAATCCTTTTCTTTTAAAATATTATAATTCCAGAGCCTGGAAAGCTATCAACAACCAAATAGATGATATTTTTATTATTTCTCAGATAAGATATTCAAATCAAAACTAAATTTAAGGTTGTTATTCTTAATGATAAAAACCTGAAGCCTCATTGGAATCTTGAGGCCGTTTTAAAGAGTAAAGTCAGCATCAATATCAAAAACTTTCAACATCATCCATGTATAAAAATAATTTTTTATTGAGAGCGAATATGATCGCTGACTTCAGGTTTATCTGAGAAAACAACGTGCTAGAATGGATTTTCTGTTCAAAAATTATTAGACTAAACATACCTCGCTTAGATGCCGCAAAGGTCGATCCTGTACGCCAATTAGTCTTTGCGATAAGCGAACCAGAACCATTACCAACCGTTTTGAAAATCTTCAATGTTGAGGGCCAAGAGCTATTACTTTCTGCACCACCTGAAAACGCTTATTTCTATTACTTAACATTTAATTTGTCGAAGGAAGTCATTGTTGTCTGTAGTTTCGCAATTCACCAAAATGGCTGGTATGACTGGTTTTATACCTATGATATGAAGCTTAACACGCTGTCTCGGTCAGGCCCTGCGTGTTGAGATCGAAAGCGCCCCAAAATATTAACAATAACTAGTGGCAAAAGAGGGTTGCATAAGCAGTTCTAACAAGTGGCTGATAAACTGTGCTGAGAAGCAAAGGATGAGCACTGTTTACTTTGTCATATTTACCTATATAAAACCAGTCAAAGAGATTGACGCAGCGATACCTGCTCATGTGGAATGGCTAGAAAAGGGGAATTCAGAGCGGATCTTTCAGGCGTCCGGCATACTGATACTGTGAATCGGAGGTGTCAGTCTCGCTAAGTGCTAGTGTCAGGCCTTACTTGGAAAGCATCTACGCGAGCAGTCTTTACAGACTTTAAAGTTTGAGACTCTGAAATCATTACTTTTGTACCCAGCTTGAAGACAGTTCTCTTAGACAATAACTTTTACCCTGCAATAAAAAATCCACCCCTAAGCGTGGATTTTTCCCGTTCATAAAAATTAAACGTAAACAAGAAGTTCATCACATCGCCATCTTCAACAATGTAATCTTTTCCTTATGCACGCATCTTGCCTCCTTCTTTCGCGCCTGGCCCTTCCTGACCCAGCTCGGCTATAAACTCTTCACGGTCGGCATCGTCCAGTTCAGCATTATCGGATTCAACCGTGGCGCAAACTACTACCACTAACGAACCTTCACCGCTTGAAGGTTCTGCTGAGAAGCACACGCAAAACCGTCTGACGCAGCTCAACGGCATTCGCTGGCGCTATGACGTTCACGGACGCACCGTGGAGAAAGATAACGGCCAGACCCGCTGGCACTACCGCTACGACGGCGAGCACCGCCTGACGGAGGTCATCAGCCAGCCGCGGGACCGCAACAGACCGCAGACGGAGGTCAGCTTCCGCTACGATCCACTGGGCCGCCTCATCAGCAATACGCACCGCCAGATGCCTGACGGCCTGCCAACCGGTAAGCTGGTCGCCACGCGGTTTGTCCGGGAACGGTTACGGCTGTTACAGGAAATGTGCGGGGATGTGCTGTTGACCTACGTCTACAGCGATCAGGACAGCTACGACCCGCTGGCGCGTATTGACGGCGTTGATGCCCCGGAAATCTTCTGGTTCCACTGTCAGCCCAACGGCACGCCGGAGCGGATGACGGATAGCGAAGGGCAGGTGCGCTGGGAAGGGGTGAACAACGCTGGGGCAAACTGCTGCGGGAAAGCGAGACGCAGGTATCTGGGTATTCCCAGAATCTGCGGATGCAGGGGCAATACCTGGATCGTGAGACAGGGCTGCACTACAATCTGTTCCGGTATTACGACCCGGACTGCGGACGGTTTACGCAGCAGGACCAGATAGGGCTGGCGGGGGGGATAAAACTATACCAGTATGCGCCGAATGCGCTGGGGTGGGTGGATCCGTGGGGGTTGGCATTAAAGGGAGTCGACTTTACAGGAAGCCCAGATCTTTTCCCAATCAATGGAACGAAACAGAATATTGTATCTATTACAATGCAAGGAACTCGAGATAGAGATTTCACCAAGGCATTCAAGGCAGCCGGTATTTCTAAAAACGAAGCAATCGGATATACATGGCACCATGTCGATGATTTTGACCCAGCCACAGGAAGGACAACAATGCAACTAGTAAAAACTTCTGCGCATGAAGCTATTTTCCCCCACAAAGGCTCAGTTTCACAATTCGAGAAATATTTTGGGGTAAAATATGGATCCCAAGAAGCTATTGCTGTTTCACATTCTAAAGGCTGGTTGAAGGGGTGTGTTCCGAAAAAATTGCGTGCAAACTGTCACCATTGAGGTATAAATCTATGAATCATTTCAGTAACTGTGAAAAAAAGATTGAACGTGCAGATATTGCTAAAATCGAAGAGAAATTATCTATTACCCTTCCGGATGATTTTGTTTCACATTATCTGCATTTTAATGGTGGCACTCCTGAGAAAAGTTGGTGGGACTGTGATGAAGATTTTGAGCCAGTAGAGGTGGCAGGGTTTAAACCGTTTGTTTATAATGCTCAGACAAATGATGATCCTAGATCTTTAATTGACGGCTGCTATATCAGCATGTTGGCTCGGGAAGTCATTCCTAATAACTTGCTTCCTTTCGCAAATGATTGGGGAGGGAACTTCTTTTGTCTGAATTTAGATAATTATTCAATCGTATATTTTGCTACAGATTCTTTTGATGAGGATTTGACTATGCAAGAAAATCACACAAAACTTCAAAGATATCTAACAAATTCATTTTCTAAATTTGTTAATGGATTGGTAACAGAAGAAGATCTTTCCTAAGAAGCCATTAAATGTAAGCGAATTATTCGCTACAGTTGCTGTTGTTATGAGATTTTTTAACAAAATGCAATGATAAGCCATAGGGTGTTATAAGGAAACAGCATGGCGCGCTTGATGGCATGAACGTACAGCTGCGAAGTTTTTGCTAGATGATCCTTGGAGGGTGAGAGAACCTCTTCCCAAAGAAGGTATTTTTTAAATTTAATACTGATCGGGGAATTAATCTCGGAATAAAAAAATCCACGCCAAGGCGTGGATTTTTTCACTCAAAACTAATCAGACGTTAAACAGGAAGTTCATCACATCGCCATCTTTAACGATGTAGTCTTTCCCTTCAGCACGCATCTTGCCAGCTTCTTTCGCGCCTTGCTCACCCTTGTAGGTGATAAAGTCTTCAAACGCGATAGTCTGCGCACGAATGAAGCCTTTCTCGAAGTCGGTGTGGATCTTACCAGCCGCCTGAGGCGCAGTCGCACCGACAGGGATGGTCCATGCACGCACTTCTTTTACACCAGCGGTGAAGTAGGTTTGCAGGTTCAGCAGCTCATAGCCCGCGCGGATCACGCGGTTCAGGCCCGGCTCTTCCAGACCCAGCTCGGCCATGAACTCTTCACGGTCGGCATCGTCCAGCTCGGCGATATCAGATTCAACGGCCGCGCAAACCGCTACCACCACAGAACCTTCAGCCGCGGCAATTTCACGCACTTTGTCGAGGTACGGGTTGTTCTCGAAACCGTCTTCGTTAACGTTGGCGATGTACATGGTTGGCTTCAGGGTCAGGAAGCTCAGGTATTTGATCGCCGCTTTGTCTTCTTCAGTCAGGTTTTTCAGCGCGCGCAGCATGCCCGCGTTTTCCAGCTGTGGCAGACATTTTTCCAGGGCAGCCAGTTCCGCTTTCGCGTCTTTGTCGCCGCCTTTGGCTTTCTTCTGCACGCGGTGAATGGCGCGCTCGCAGGTGTCGAGGTCAGAAAGGGCCAGCTCGGTGTTGATGACGTCGATGTCGTCAGCCGGATCCACTTTGTTGTTAACGTGGATAATGTTGTCGTTCTCGAAGCAGCGCACAACGTGGCCGATCGCTTCGGTTTCACGGATGTTGGTCAGGAACTGGTTGCCCAGGCCTTCACCTTTGGATGCGCCTTTTACCAGGCCCGCGATGTCCACGAACTCCATGGTGGTCGGCAGAATGCGCTGCGGCTTCACGATTTCCGCGAGCTGGTCCAGACGCGGATCGGGCATAGGAACAACACCGGTGTTCGGCTCGATGGTACAGAACGGGAAGTTCGCCGCTTCAATACCTGCCTTGGTGAGCGCGTTGAACAGGGTGGATTTGCCCACGTTTGGCAGACCGACGATACCGCATTTGAATCCCATTTCTAAATCACCTTAATATCTTGATAATCAATCCGTTAACGATAACCGATTGAAGAAAAGTAAATAACTACGCCTATTATACACGTAACCCGCGCGACGCGCGGTAAAAAAGCCCCATGGCGCCGATTATTGCGCTTTGAAAGCGTGCAGTCGATTGGTGGCTTTCGTCAGGCCGTCCTGAAGCCAAATCTCGGTGCAGCGGGCCGCTTCGTCCACCGCTTCGTCAATCAACTTCTGCTCAGAAACCGGTGGTTTACCCAGTACGAAACCAACAACTTTGTTTTTATCGCCCGGATGGCCGATTCCCACGCGCAAACGGTGGAAATTAGGGTTATTACCCAGTTTGCTGATGATGTCTTTAAGGCCGTTGTGGCCGCCATGACCGCCGCCCAGCTTGAACTTCGCCACGCCTGGCGGCAGATCCAGTTCGTCGTGGGCCACCAGGATCTCATCCGGATTGATGCGATAAAACGTTGCCATAGCCGCCACGGCTTTGCCGCTCAGGTTCATAAAGGTGGTTGGCACCAGCAACCGCACGTCAGCACCCGCAAGATTGATGCGTGAGGTATACCCGTAAAACTTGGGTTCTTCACGCAGGGGAGCGCGCAGACGTTCCGCCAGCAGATCAACATACCAGGCGCCGGCGTTATGGCGGGTAGCGGCATACTCTGCGCCCGGATTGGCGAGGCCGACAATCAGTTTAATCGTCACGATTTACTTCCTAATGGGTTCCAGATCTGGCGCGTAGTTTACTGTCTGGCGCGCCGCTTGACAAAGTTCTGCCTGCTGTACACCGAAATGCGAATAATTTCTTCTTTGAACAATTAGAATTTCAAGCTGTTCAATGTCTTATTTGTAAATTTTTGTCCGGGAGTTATCTGTAAATGTGATCATTCACGCAACTCATATAAGTGGCGTTGTCTATACTTTACACACAAGGAGAAGGGGTTTTTCCCCTGACAACCCAAAGTTCCGGAGGTGACATATGAAACGCAAAAACGCTTCAATGCTCGGTAACGTGCTAATGGGGTTGGGACTGTTCGTGATGGTCGCCGGTGTCGGTTATTCAATTTTAAACCAATTACCGCAGCTTGACCTCCCACAATACTTTGCGCATGGCGCGGTGCTGAGTATCTTCCTCGGTGCGGTATTGTGGCTCGCCGGGGCGCGCGTGAGCGGACATGAGGAAGTCTGCGATAAATACTGGTGGGTGCGCCATTACGATAAACGATGCCGCCGCGACCAGCATAAGCACGGCTAGTGCCCCATAAAGAACACCGAAACGACTTCATCTGAAGTCGTTTTTTTTTGCATGACGCATTGACCCTCACGTAACGTAAGGCTTCAGAGTAGCGACACTGGCAGAACAAAAGGAGCCGTTATGTTGATTCAGGTGGGTGAACTGGCGAAACGCGCAGGGATTACCGTGCGGACTTTGCATCACTACGAGCAAACAGGGCTGTTGTTACCTTCTGCCAGAAGCGCGGCAGGCTACCGGCTTTACAACCTGGCGGATGTGCAGCGTCTGCATATGATCCAGACGCTGGCAAAAGCCGGGCTGGAGCTTGCCGAAATCAGGGATTTTCTGGAACAGCGTTCGCTGTCATTAGCGGAATTACTCGACGGGCAAATCATTTTGCTGGACAAGCAACTGCGTAGCATCCATACGCTGCGCAACCGGCTGGTGGAATTGCGTACCGGGCTGACCGACGATGCGACGCCGGATCTGGAATCCTGGCTACAGACTCTGGAGTTAATGAATATGTACGATCGCTGGTTTAGCAAAGAAGAGTTGCAGCAACTACCGTTTGCGGTAGAGAAAGAGGCGCTGGCGGATATCTGGTCGGGTCTGGTGACGGAGGTTAAACACTTGCTGGAACAGAACGTCAGCGTCACGGACGCGCGGGCGACCGATTTGGCTTCACGGTGGATGGAACGCCTGGAACAGGATACCGCAGGCAAACCGGAATTTTTGACCCGTCTGAACGAAATGCACAGCGTGGAGCCGCAGATGCAGGAGCAAACCGGCATTACGCCGGAGATTACGGATTACATCACGCGGGCGTTTGCCGAATCAAAGCTCAGCATCTGGGAGAAATATCTCACTGCCGAAGAGATGGCCTTTACCCGGTCGCACTACTTTGACCGGATGATGGAGTGGCCGCCGCTGGTGGCGAAGCTGCATCAGGCGCAGCGGGATAATCTCAGTCCCGCTTCTGACGATGCGCAAAAGCTGGCAGAAAACTGGCTGGTTTTATTCCAGTCCTATGCGGGAACAAACCCGCAGACCCAGCAAAAATTTCGTCTCGCCATGCAGCAGGAGCCGCATCTGATGAAAGGCACGTGGATGACGCCTGCCGTGCTTGAATGGCTCCAGCAGGCGATCGGGGTGATGATGCAAAGACGTGTCTCTGCATCAGATGACTCACAGATCCGCTAATGCAGCTTCACGGTTAGGGTAGAAGGACAATCGGCCAGGGATCGGCTGCACGCCCGCGCGCGCCATGGTGCGCAGGGGCTGGAATTCGAGGTTACTGATCCGCAGCTCGCAGCCTTCCGGCAGGCGGGCAACAAAGCGCTGGAAGGCATCCAGACCGCCGGCATCCAGCACCGGGACGGCATCCCATTTCAGCACCACAATCCGTTTGCCCGCAATGCGGGATTCCAGATCGCTGAAAAGACCTTCCGCTGCGGCGAAGAACAGCGGGCCAATCACGCGCAGCACCAGCACATCGTCAGGCACCTCAACGTTAACCGGGGAGAGACGCGTCATCTGCGCGATGCGGCGCATAAACAGCAGCGAGGCCAGCACAATGCCGACGCTGATGGCGATAACCATATCGAACAGTACGGTCAACGACATGCAGATCAGCATCACGATAATGTCGTCTTTCGGCGCACGGCGCAGCAGATTCACCACCTTATGCGCCTCACTCATATTCCAGGCCACCATCAGCAGCAGCGCAGCCATGGCAGAGAGCGGAAGCCATGAAAGCAGTGGGGCAAGGATCAGCAGCGCCATGATCACCAGCAGGGAGTGAATGACCGCGGAAACCGGTGATGTCGCGCCCGCACGTACGTTCGCGGCGGAACGGGCAATCGCAGCCGTAGCCGTAATACCGCCGAAGAACGGTGCAACGATGTTCCCTAAGCCCTGACCGACCAGTTCGCTGTTGGCTTTGTGCTTAGTGCCGGTCATGCCGTCGAGCACGACGGCGCAGAGCAGGGATTCAATCGCGCCCAGCATTGCCATGGAGAACGCGGCAGGCAGCAGAGCGCGAAGGGAATCCCAGCTCAGGGTGAAGCTGGAGCCCGGCATGTCCCACGGCAGAACCAGCTGCGGCAGCAGCTGCGGAATACCGTTACCCTGTGAGCCATCCGCCAGAACATAGTGGAACTGGGAGCCAATGGTGGCGACCTGTCCACCGAGCAGGTTGACGACGCCCATCACCGCGCAGCCCAGCAGCAGAGCGGGGAGATGCCCCGGGAGACGAATGCCTAAGCGAGGCCAGACGATGAGTGTGCCGAGGGTAACGATGCCAATGGCTGCATCGCCCAGGTTGGCCGTCGGCAACGCCATAAACAGCGCGCCCACTTTCTGTAAGTAGTGCTCCGGAACATGGGCCATTTGCAGGCCGAGGAAATCCTTAATCTGCATGGTCCCGATGGTAATCCCAATCCCCGAGGTGAACCCCAGCGTCACGGAAAGGGGAATATATTCAATCAGGCGACCAAAGCGGGCCAGACCGAACAGAATTAAAAAGATGCCGGACATCAGGGTGGCAACCAGCAGGCCTGCCAGACCAAACTGTTGGGAAACCGGGTAGAGGATCACCACAAAGGCGGCAGTTGGGCCGGAGACGCTGAAGCGGGACCCGCCCGTCAGCGCAATCACAATCCCCGCAACGGCTGAGGTGTACAGCCCGTACTGCGGCGCGACGCCGCTACCAATCGCCAGTGCCATCGCCAGCGGGATGGCAATAATCCCGACGGTGATCCCGGCTATCAGGTCACGAACGAAGCGTGACGACGTGTATTTCTCTTTCCAGCAGGCGTCGATGAGGGCGCGAAAGGGCAGAACATGTGAGGAGGTTACGTTTTTCACAATTATCTATCATCCGTGTGCGCATCATCTGTCATATGAATGGCAGGTGAAGGAGGCATAAGTCATACAAATAAATACTATAAACAAAAAAACCCGCCGTAGCGGGTTTTTTGGCCGTGTTCGATCAGTGTTCGAACATTGCAGAGATGGATTCTTCGTTGCTGATACGACGAATCGCTTCGGCCAGCATCCCGGACAGAGTCAACGTACGCACGTTTGGCAGCGCTTTGATCTCGTCACTCAGTGGAATGGTATCGCACACCACAACTTCGTCGATGACGGAGTTACGCAGGTTGTTTACCGCATTGCCGGAGAAGATCGGGTGAGTCGCGTAAGCGAATACGCGTTTCGCACCACGCTCTTTCAGCGCTTCAGCGGCTTTACACAGCGTACCGCCGGTATCGATCATGTCGTCCACCAACACGCAGTCGCGGCCAGCCACGTCACCGATGATGTGCATCACCTGAGAAACGTTAGCGCGCGGACGGCGTTTGTCGATGATCGCCATGTCGGTATCGTTCAGCAGCTTCGCGATAGCTCGAGCACGTACCACGCCGCCGATGTCTGGAGAAACCACAATCGGGTTGTCCAGATTCAGTTGCAGCATGTCTTCCAGCAGGATTGGGCTGCCGAAAACGTTATCAACCGGCACGTCGAAGAAGCCCTGGATCTGCTCTGCGTGCAGGTCGACCGTCAGTACGCGGTCAACGCCGACGCTGGACAGGAAGTCTGCGACAACTTTAGCGGTGATTGGCACACGCGCGGAACGGACGCGACGGTCCTGACGTGCATAGCCAAAGTAAGGAATAACAGCAGTGATACGGCCAGCAGAAGCGCGACGCAGCGCGTCGACCATAACAACCAATTCCATCAGGTTGTCGTTCGTTGGAGCACAGGTGGACTGGATGATGAAAATATCACCACCGCGTACATTTTCGTTAATTTGTACGCTGACTTCGCCGTCGCTAAAGCGACCTACAGCGGCGTCGCCGAGGGAAGTGTACAGGCGGTTGGCAATACGTTGTGCTAGTTCCGGGGTGGCGTTACCAGCAAAAAGCTTCATATCAGGCACGAGAAGAACCTCAGGCATGCGTCCAGTGGTGGATAGCGTTCGCCGCAAACTGCGGGGCCTAAGCAAACGCTATCCAGGCGGTGTATTAAAGAGCGCGATGCAACGTCTGGAACAGGGTGACGTTGTCACCGAAACTCAGTCTGCGCCAGAATGGCCTGCTGTAGGGGGGAGGTGTTCATCCCGCGTGCTACAAAACCATGCAGCCAATCCGGCGCTTGCTCAAGCACCTGACGGGCGGCGGATTCGGTGTCAAATTCAGCAAAGACACAGGCCCCTGTACCGGTCAGGCGCGACGGCGCGTATTCTAACAGCCAGGAAAGCACCGCATCAACCTCGCGAAAACGTTTTCTTGCGATATCCTCGCAATCGTTGCTGAATTCACAATTTAATAACGTTTTTATTGACCGTACCGGGGTATTTCTTTTCAGGTCAGGATCTTTAAAGATGACCGGGGTAGGAATGCTCACGCCAGGGTGAACGATCAGATACCATTTTTCCGGCGGATCGACCGGCGTGAGGATTTCGCCCACCCCTTCAGCAAACGCCGCGTGGCCGCGCACAAATACTGGTACATCGGCGCCCAGCGTCAACCCTAATGCTGCCAGTTCGTCCGTCGTCAGACCGCAGCCCCACAGGTGGTTAAGCGCCACCAGTACGGTCGCGGCGTTTGACGAACCGCCGCCAAGACCGCCGCCCATCGGCAGGCGTTTGTCGATACGGATATCCGCACCGCTTCCCGCTGGCAGACGACCCGACGACGACGCCGTTTTCATCAGCAAGCGGGCAGCGCGCACGATCAGGTTATCGTCATGCGCCACGCCGTCGACTGGCGTCAGCAGGAAAATCTGCCCGTCCTGACGCGGTTCGATTGAGATCGTGTCGCCGTAGTCGACAAACTGAAACAGGGTTTGCAGGGTGTGATAGCCGTCAGCGCGCTGCCCGGTAATGTAGAGAAACAGGTTCAGTTTTGCGGGAGAGGGCCAGTGGGTCATCATTTAACGATCCAGTTATCCATTTTCAGCTTGATACGCTGGCTACCCTGCGTCAGCTCCATATTGGACGGCAGCGATGGTTGCGTCTTGCTGTCATACGCGCTGTACACCACTTTCCAGGTTTTACCGCCCTGGGTGTAGTTAACCTGGCTCAGACGGTATTGGTCATCAAGCGTATAGTCGGTGGCGTCACCCGGCAGGCCAAGGATCCACTGGCGCAGACTATTGAGCGGAATCGGCATCCCGGTCAGTTTGCCAATCATCTCTTCGGCGTCGGTCGCGGTGTAGTGCTGGCCTTTGTTATCGGTGATCTGCGCTTCGCCAGGCTTCGCGTTAAGCTCCAGCTCGGTGCTGCCCAGCGGGTTGAGCAGCAGCAGGCGATAGTTGTCCTGCCCCGTTTGCTGCCAGAAGAAGCGAGCATAAACTTTTTGTTCGTCAGAGAGATATGCAAATGCACCGCGGGTCTGGTACTGGCTTAATTTCAGCACATCCTGCTGGTGCTGACGCCACTGCGGTGAGTCGGGGCTTTTGCCCGGGCCTTTCGGCTGATGAACGGAACAGGCGGTCAGAACCAGGGCCGCCAGAGGCAGCAGGCGAATCATTCGGGTCATAATGATGACAAATCCTTGAGATACGTTGCAGTTATAACTGTTAATGCTAGCGTTGAAGGGTGCCACCGTCTACGTTCAAATTATCTCAAAGCGCGGCGTAAGCTATTACTCCGAAAGGGGGCAGTCTCTTTTATTGATCTCGCGCATCCTGTATGATGCGTCCTGCTAACCTTATTAACGCTGGTACTACTCCCGCTCAACATGACCCTATTAGCACTCGGTATTAACCACAAAACGGCCCCGGTTTCACTGCGAGAACGCGTTACGTTTTCGCCGGATTCGCTCGACCTGGCGCTGGATAGCCTGCTTGCACAGCCGATGGTGCAGGGGGGCGTGGTGCTGTCGACGTGCAACCGTACCGAGCTCTATTTAAGCGTGGAAGAGCAGGACAACCTGCACGAGGCGCTGATCCGCTGGCTATGTGACTATCACAACCTCAACGAAGAAGAGCTGCGCAACAGCCTGTACTGGCATCAGGATAACGATGCGGTCAGCCATCTGATGCGTGTGGCCAGCGGTCTGGATTCGCTGGTGCTGGGCGAGCCGCAGATCCTCGGCCAGGTGAAAAAAGCCTTCGCGGATTCCCAGAAAGGGCATCTGAAAGCCAGCGAACTGGAGCGAATGTTCCAGAAGTCATTCTCCGTGGCGAAGCGTGTGCGAACCGAAACCGACATTGGCGCCAGTGCGGTTTCGGTTGCTTTCGCGGCCTGTACTCTTGCCCGTCAAATCTTTGAATCGCTGTCGACCGTCACCGTACTGCTGGTGGGGGCGGGCGAAACCATCGAGCTGGTGGCGCGCCATCTTCGCGAACACAAGGTGAAGAAGATGATCATCGCTAACCGCACCCGCGAACGTGCGCAGGTGCTGGCAGATGAAGTGGGCGCTGAGGTGATTGCGCTGAGCGACATCGATGAACGTCTGAAAGAGGCGGACATTATTATCAGTTCTACCGCCAGCCCGCTGCCGATTATCGGGAAAGGGATGGTCGAGCGTGCGCTGAAATCCCGCCGCAATCAACCGATGCTGCTGGTGGATATCGCCGTTCCGCGTGATGTCGAACCGGAAGTGGGCAAACTGGCGAACGCCTACCTGTACAGCGTGGATGACCTGCAAAGCATCATTTCGCACAACCTTGCCCAGCGTAAGGCGGCGGCTGTGCAGGCGGAAACCATCGTTGAACAGGAAACCAGCGAATTTATGGCCTGGCTGCGCGCGCAAAGCGTCAGCGAGACCATCCGCGAATACCGCGGTCAGGCGGAGCAGGTGCGTGATGACCTGACGGCCAAAGCGTTAGCGGCCCTTGAACAGGGCGGCGACGCGCAGGCGATTATGCAGGATTTAGCCTGGAAACTGACCAACCGCCTGATCCATGCCCCAACCAAATCTCTTCAGCAGGCTGCCCGTGACGGGGACGATGAACGCCTGACTATTCTGCGCAACAGCCTCGGGCTGGAATAGCGCCCTATACCCATTTTCTAAGACAAGGTGCATTTACGCCTATGAAGCCTTCTATCGTCGCTAAACTGGAAGCTCTGCACGAGCGCCATGAAGAAGTCCAGGCGCTGCTCGGCGATGCCGGGACCATTGCCGACCAGGAACGTTTTCGCGCGCTGTCGCGTGAATACGCGCAGTTAAGTGATGTTTCAAAATGCTTTACCGACTGGCGACAGGTCCAGGAAGATATCGAAACCGCGCAGATGATGCTCGACGATCCTGAAATGCGCGAGATGGCCCAGGAAGAGTTGCAGGACGCTAAAGCACGGTCAGAAGAGATGGAGCAGCAGCTTCAGGTCCTTCTGCTGCCAAAAGATCCGGACGATGAGCGTAACGCTTTTGTGGAAGTCCGCGCCGGTACCGGCGGCGACGAAGCGGCGCTGTTCGCCGGAGATCTGTTCCGTATGTACAGCCGTTATGCGGAATCACGCCGCTGGCGCGTAGAGATCATGAGCGCCAACGAAGGCGAGCATGGCGGCTACAAAGAGGTTATCGCCAAAATCAGCGGCGACGGCGTTTATGGTCGGCTGAAGTTTGAATCCGGTGGTCACCGCGTGCAGCGTGTGCCTGCGACAGAATCTCAGGGACGCATTCACACTTCGGCCTGTACGGTGGCGGTCATGCCCGAGCTGCCGGAAGCGGAACTGCCGGATATCAACCCGGCGGATCTGCGCATCGACACCTTCCGCTCTTCAGGG
This sequence comes from Enterobacter cloacae complex sp. IR5412, assembly GCF_049237385.1. Lineage (NCBI taxonomy): Bacteria > Pseudomonadati > Pseudomonadota > Gammaproteobacteria > Enterobacterales > Enterobacteriaceae > Enterobacter > Enterobacter cloacae complex sp. IR5412. Next base: position 17,164 of record NZ_JBMKHQ010000003.1, read on the forward strand.
GCGGGTGGTCAGCACGTTAACACCACCGACTCCGCTATCCGTATTACTCACCTGCCCACCGGGATTGTGGTTGAGTGTCAGGACGAGCGATCCCAGCACAAGAACAAAGCTAAGGCGTTATCCGTGCTGGGTGCCCGTATCCACGCGGCGGAAATGGCGAAACGCCAGCAGGCGGAAGCCTCTACCCGCCGTAACCTGCTGGGCAGCGGCGACCGTAGCGATCGTAACCGCACCTATAACTTCCCGCAGGGGCGCGTAACCGACCACCGCATCAACCTGACGCTCTACCGTCTGGATGAGGCAATGGAAGGCAAGCTCGATATGCTGATTGAGCCTATCGTGCAGGAATACCAGGCCGACCAGCTGGCGGCGCTGTCCGAGCAGGATTAATGGATTTTCAGCGCTGGTTACGTGAGGCGGCCCGTGAACTTTCAGAAAGTGAAAGCCCGAAGCGGGACGCCGAAATTCTGCTTGAGCATGTGACGGGTAAAGCCCGCACGTATCTGCTGGCTTTCGGCGAAACCGAACTGACAGCTGAACAGCTATCGCAGCTGGGGGCACTGCTCGCCCGCCGTAAAACCGGCGAGCCGGTGGCGCATCTGGTTGGCGAGCGCGAGTTCTGGTCACTTCCGCTGTACGTCTCAGCGGCCACGCTGATCCCGCGCCCGGACACAGAGTGTCTGGTGGAGCAGGCGCTGGCGCGGTTACCGGCGCAGTCGTGTCAGATCCTCGATCTCGGTACCGGCACCGGCGCGATTGCGCTGGCGCTTGCCAGCGAGCGGCCGGACTGTATCGTGACGGCGGTAGACGTGATGCCTGATGCGGTCGCCCTCGCGCGGCGCAACGTTGAACGGCTGAGGCTGAACAATGTTTCCGTTCTGCAAAGCAGCTGGTTTGCCGCGCTTGAAAGCCGCATGTTCGAAATGATTGTCAGCAATCCGCCTTACATCGACGAAGACGATCCGCATCTCGCGCAGGGCGACGTGCGTTTTGAACCGTTGACCGCGCTGGTCGCTGCGAATCAGGGACTTGCGGATCTCGATCACATTGTGACAACGTCACGGCAACATTTGCTTCCCGGTGGCTGGCTGCTGGTGGAACATGGGTGGACGCAGGGAGAGGCGGTGCGAGCACTGTTTACGCGTGCCAGATACGCCGCCGTGGAAACCTGCCGGGATTACGGCGGCAATGAACGTCTGACGCTGGGGCAGTGGTCATGAGCCTGTTTACGCTGCTAATCTCCGTTCACCTGGTTTCCGTTGCCCTGACCATCGGCTTTTTCATTGTCCGCTACTGGTGGCGCTACAGCAATAATCCGCTGATTAACGCCCGCTGGGTACGTATCGCCCCACACGGTATCGATACGGTGCTGTTCCTTTCCGGAGCCGGGTTAATGTGGAAGACCGGCTATCTGCCATTTACTGATAAAGGCCTATGGCTGACTGAAAAGCTGTTTGGCGTTATCATCTACATCGTTTTGGGTTTTATCGCGCTTGGGCGTCATCGTCCGCGCAGCCAGCAGACAGGGTTTATCGCCTTTCTGCTGGGTCTGGTGGTGCTGTACATCATCATTAAACTCGCCACCACAAGAATACCGTTACTGGGGTAAGTCATGAGGTCCTTAGCCGATTTCGAATTTAACAAAGTGCCGCTATGCGATGGTATGATCCTGATTTCAGAGATGATCCGCGACGATTTCACATCACAGTACGTTTACGCTGAACTGGAAAATCTGGTCAGCCTGGCGCGCGAAGAGATCAATCAGGCACGTCCGCAAGACTGGCAATTAGAGAAGCTGATTGAGCTTTTCTACGGCGAATGGGGTTTTTGCGACACGCGAGGCGTGTATCGCCTGTCTGACGCACTGTGGCTGGACCAGGTGCTGAAAAATCGACAGGGTAGCGCCGTCGCGTTGGGCGCCATTTTACTGTGGGTTGCGCACCGACTGGATATTCCACTGGTGCCGGTCATTTTCCCCACGCAGATGATTTTGCGGGCGGAGTGGCTGGACGGTGAGATGTGGTTAATCAATCCGTTTAACGGGGACACGCTGGATGAGCATACGCTGGACGTCTGGCTGAAAGGCAACATCAGCCCGATAGCGGAGCTGTTCAATGAAGATCTCGATGAAGCCGATAACGCCGAAGTGATCCGCAAGCTGTTGGATACGCTGAAGTCTGCGCTGATGGAAGAGCGTCAGATGGAGCTGGCCCTGCGCGCAAGCGAAGTGCTGTTGCAGTTCAATCCGGAAGATCCGTACGAAATCCGTGACCGCGGCCTGATTTATGCGCAGCTCGACTGCGAGCACGTGGCGCTGAATGATTTGAATTATTTCGTCGAGCAATGTCCGGAAGATCCGATCAGCGAAATGATTCGCGCGCAGATCAACGCGATCGCGCATAAACACATTACACTGCATTAATCTTAATTCCGATTCACACCTGAATAAGGCGATCCTATGAAACAAAAAGTGGTTAGCATTGGTGATATCAACGTGGCAAACGACCTGCCGTTCGTGCTGTTTGGCGGTATGAACGTTCTGGAATCCCGCGATCTCGCTATGCGCATCTGCGAACACTACGTGACCGTGACCCAAAAGCTGGGCATCCCGTACGTGTTTAAAGCCTCTTTTGACAAAGCCAACCGCTCCTCCATTCACTCCTACCGTGGCCCGGGCCTGGAAGAGGGGATGAAGATTTTCCAGGAGCTGAAACAGACGTTTGGCGTGAAAGTGATCACCGACGTGCACGAAGCGTCTCAGGCACAGCCCGTGGCTGATGTGGTAGACGTGATTCAGCTTCCGGCGTTCCTGGCGCGCCAGACTGACCTGGTAGAAGCGATGGCGAAAACCGGTGCCGTGATTAACGTGAAAAAACCTCAGTTCGTGAGCCCTGGCCAGATGGGTAACATCGTCGATAAATTTATCGAAGGTGGTAACGACCAGGTGATCCTGTGCGACCGTGGTTCAAACTTCGGTTATGACAACCTGGTTGTGGATATGCTGGGCTTCAGCGTAATGAAGAACGTCTCTAACCAGTCTCCGGTGATTTTCGACGTGACCCACTCCCTGCAATGTCGCGACCCGTTTGGCGCCGCGTCTGGCGGGCGTCGTGCGCAGGTGACCGAACTGGCGCGCGCCGGTATGGCAACCGGCCTGGCGGGTCTGTTCATTGAAGCGCACCCGGATCCGGTTAACGCGAAATGCGACGGTCCATCCGCGCTGCCGCTGGATAAGCTGGAGCCATTCCTGAAACAGATCAAAGCGATTGACGATCTGGTGAAGAGCTTCGACGAGCTGGATACCAGCAACTAATAAAAAAACCCGCTTCGGCGGGTTTTTCTTTGCCCGGCGGCGCTACGCTTGCGCGGGCCTACGGGTTTCGTAGGCCGGGTAAGCGCAGCGCCACCCGGCAAAAAAATTACGCAAATATCGTCATCAGATACGCAATAAACAGCGCCATATGCGCCGCGCCGTTCAGCACATTGGTGCGGCCGGTTGAGAAGGAAATCTGGCACAGTAGTAGCGACGCTACCATCACAATCATCTCTGGTGCACCCAGCGCAAACTGCAATTCATTCCCCGTCATAAAGGCAATAAGCGTTACCACCGGAACGGTAAGGGAGATGGTCGCCAGAACGGAGCCAAAGAACAGATTCATCGCACGCTGCACCTGATTATTGAGCACCGCTTTCAGCGCTCCCAGGCCTTCTGGCGACAGGATCAACAGGGCTACCAGGAAACCGGTAAAGGCGACCGGCGCGTTCAGTTCAGTTAACAGCGCCTCCAGCGGGTTCGCATTCATCTTGGTGACCGCAATTACCGCAATCAGATGCACGATCAGCCAAACCGTGTGCCACGCGCTGCTGTGGGCCGACGGCTTACCGTGATGCGGGTCATCATCGTCGCCGTCGTCTTCATGCTCGTAAACAAACAGGCTCTGGTGCGTTTTGGTCTGGATCAGCAGGAACACGCCGTACATTGCCGCGGAAATCAGCGCCACCAGCAGCGCCTGGCCGGTGGTGAAGTTTGCGCCCGGCAATGCCATCGGGAATACCAGCACGATAATCGCCAGCGGGAACAGGGCGATCAGATACTGTTTAATGCCAAAAAGGTTCATGTACTGGGTGGCAAATTTGCGGCCACCTAATAAAAGCGAAAAACCGACCAGGCCGCCGGTAACAATCATAATGATGGAGTAGAGCGTATCGCGCATTAACGTTGGTGCGGCGTCGCCGGTGGCCATTAATGCGGAAATTAGACTGACCTCAAGAATCACAACCGAAAGGCTTAAAATTAATGACCCATACGGCTCTCCAAGACGGTGGGCTAAAACATCCGCATGGCGTACCACGCTAAATGCACTGGTTAAAATACCCACCAGAGCCAGAATATTGATCCCCACAACCACTGGCAATGACTGACTGCTTCCCCAGAAGAGCAGCACAGCCAGTGCCAGAACCGGGAAAATGAGAGAGGTCTCCTTGTGGCGGGTCTTTACCGCCTCGTGTGTTGCTGTCATGTGTTTCTCCAACAGTGCAGGTGCTTGTAATTATAGATAGATTTTGAGGGTGTTAAATTAACAGAAAACGGTTAAATACCCTGTATTTTTTACTTAATTTTACCCTTTAATGGGATTTTTCTTCCTGAAGCTTATAATACCTTATTTACACAAAATAATAATTTAATAACAATGGTTTGTGCTATTAAATAGTTCATTTCTTGCTGTCGGCTGGCACCCTGGCGTATCGTCGTCCACACTTATCTTTTAGCCAAAAGAGAGGTTAGCGATGCCATACAAATCGAAAAGCGAATTACCGGATAACGTGCAAAACGTACTGCCTGCCCACGCTCAGGATATCTACAAAGAAGCCTTTAACAGCGCCTGGGATCAGTACAAAGATAAAGAAGATCGCCGGGACGATGCCAGCCGTGAAGAGACGGCGCATAAAGTGGCCTGGGCCGCCGTAAAAAATGACTATGAGAAAGGGGATGATGACAAATGGCACAAAAAGAAATAGCTGCCGAATAATACGCTGCCTCCATTTTGACATTTCAGGCGGTTGAACTGCCGCTGTATTGCATCTGGCCCGCGAATTGCTTATCGTTGCTCAACTGCTGTTAAAATGAACAGCACAGAATGCCGGGAAGGCGCATTAAAGATGTCGCAAGGAAGCATGCAGTGGCGGAGGTGGAATGTGTTAACGCGTGATTTCTTGATGAAGGCAGATTGTAAGACGGCATTTGGTGCTATTGAGGAATCGCTTCTGTGGTCGGCTGAACAACGTGCGGCGTCGCTTGCGGCAACGCTGGCCTGCCGCCCGGATGATGGCCCGGTCTGGATTTTTGGTTACGGCTCTCTGATGTGGAACCCGGCGCTCGAGTTTGTTGAATCGGCAACCGGAACGCTGCCTGGCTGGCACCGCGCCTTCTGTTTGCGCCTGACCGCCGGACGCGGCAGCGCGTGTCAGCCTGGACGTATGCTTGCACTAAAAGAGGGCGGGCGCACCACGGGTGTGGCATACCGGCTGCCGGATACCACGCTGGAAGATGAGCTGACGCTGCTGTGGAAGCGCGAGATGATCACCGGCTGCTATATGCCCAGCTGGTGCAAGCTGGAACTGGACGACGGCCGCACCGTCAACGCGCTGGTGTTCATTATGGATCCGCGGCACCCGCTGTATGAAGCCGACACCCGAACCCAGGTGATTGCCCCGCTGATTGCCGCCGCCAGTGGACCGCTGGGCACTAATGCCCAGTACCTTTTCTCGCTCGATCAGGAGCTGACGCGTCTCGGTATGCAGGACGACTGTCTGAGTGAGCTGGTGGTGAAGGTTAAAGCGCTGCTGGAAGGGAACCCGCTCAGCAATACGCTCCGCCCGGGTTTTGCCTGATAATACGCCCGGCTGGCCGGGCGTTTATGGTTATGCTGCCACGTAACTTACGGAATGTTCGAGCGACTGGCTGTGGCTGTCGATCAGCACATCCCAGGTGCCGGTGTAAGGCACCGTCAGCCAGGCCTTATCATCCTGGACGGTAAGGATATCTGCCTGCGATTGCTTTTGCCCTTTTGTACTCATCAGATGGATGCGGCAACGTTCTGAGCAACGCACCACTACCGTATCCCCGCCAAACAGTTTCAGACTCGTTTTAACTCGTGCCATTTTTTATACCCCGTCGTTTTTGCCCATCCCGAGCGTGATGTTGTTCACAATTTACTCATTGCATAACACCAAAGGGGAAGGTGGGTGATGCTGATTTCGATCAAAAAATGGCGCAACGATTAAACAAAAATGACAAAATTTCTGAAACCTTTCAGCCGACGCGCGTTTTCCCTGCTTAACGCGCGTCCGGGAAAAATTATATGCGGAAATGGCCAGCGGTCTCAGCAAGGTCGCCCGCCTGGCTTTGCAGCGCGCTGGCCGCAGCAGCAGACTGTACAACGAGTTCAGCGTTCTGCTGCACCATGCGATCCAGGTGAGTCACCGCGTGGTTAATTTCATGGATGCCTTTCATCTGCTCGCGGGTGGCAATAGATATTTCACGCATAATGCCAGACACGCTCCCGACGCTGGCGCGGATCTCATCCATGCTGTCGCCCGCAAGGTGCACAAATCGGGAGCCGGTTGCAACGCTTTCGGTAGTGGAGTCAATAAGGGATTTAATCTCTTTCGCCGCCTGAGCGCTGCGGCTGGCCAGATTACGCACTTCCCCCGCAACGACCGCGAACCCACGGCCCTGCTCACCGGCACGAGCCGCTTCGACGGAGGCGTTAAGCGCCAGAATGTTGGTCTGGAAGGCGATGCCGTCAATCACGCTGGTGATATCGCCAATCTTTGCAGAAGCCACTTCGATGGACTGCATGGTGCTGATTGCCTGCGAGACAACTTCGCCGCCGCGCGCTGCGGCCGCAGAGGCCTTACTGGCCTGGTCGTTGGCTTCTTCGGCCGATTCATTCGACTGGGTAACGGAGGCGGTTATCTCTTCCACGGCGCTGGCGGTCTCACGCAGGCTGGACGCGGCCTGCTCGGTTCGTCCGGAGAGATCCTGATTGCCTGCCGCAATCTCCTGCGCGGCGTTTTTCACTGAGGCGCTGGCGTCGCGAAGCTGGACCATCACCACCGAGAGTTTATTGCTGAAGGCGTTAAACGCCTGCGCAATTTGCGCCACTTCGTCATCGCCGCTATCCGGCAGACGCTGGGATAGATCGTTGGTGCCGTTGGCAATGCTGTGCATCGCGTCGCGAATGTCGGACAGGCGCTTAAGCAGGCGGGCTATCAGGAGGTGGACAATGGCGCCGCTCAGAAGCGCCAGAATCACCAGCGAGATTGCCGACGCTTTCAGCAAGGAACGCATGCCGGAGGTAGCGTCGCTGCTGTCGAGGGCGACGACCAGCAGCCAGTTCGTGCCCGGCACGGCTGAGGCTATAAAGGTTTTTTCCTCATCATTCAGCGTCCCGTCGACCGGATTACCGCTCTTCAGCGCCGCAAGGTCGATGCCTTTGATCGTCCCGGTAAACGGCTTCAGCGTCAGGGTCGGCTCGTTGGCGGCAATAACCGTGCCGTCGCTGTTCAGGAGCAACCCGCTGCTGGCAGGCGTTGGGTGGATCCCGCGCACGTTCGCCACCACGCTATCCATGGCGACATCGCCCGCTACCACTGCTTTCAGAGTACCATTCTCCTTCACCGGTACGGCAAACGTCACCACCAGCTTCCCGGTCCCGGCATCAACGTAGGGCGCCGTCACAACCGGGCCGTCCGTGCTCACCACCTGCTGATACCAGGGACGAATGGTTGGGTCATAATCCGCCGGGACCCCCGCAGGATCGGAGAATTTCGCCGTCTTGCTGGCGTAGCCTGCGTAGACGTTGGTGAAGCCGCCCGCCTGGGCTAATTGCTTAAACACCGGAACCGGATCGTCAGCCAGCGCGATACTCTGCGCGGAGGCAATCACCGTCATTTTGCTTTTGACCCAGTCGGCAATCGCCATATTGTGACTGGCGCTGGTGCTGGTCAGTATATCGCGCTGCGACTGCTGATTATCCTGGCGCGTGACCTGAAAGTTGATAATAGTATTAAGAAGAAGGGCGACGACCATACAGCCTGTCGTCGCCGCAATAATGCGGGCGCGAATGGATCTGAACATAAGTGTAATACCTGCTGTGTTGTTTCCATGCCTATCGGCAATGGCGCAGGTAAACTTGATGCTGAAACCGCGTCCATAAGAAAATAATATTTTTAGCGATTTATTATTAAAAAGTTAATACTTTATCAGCGGTAAGAGTCCATTCAGCCAGTTCAACCAGCGTGCCAATTTCCACGCCATCAATCAGGGTCAGCCCGGTAATGCCGCGACCGTCGGTACAGGTTTTGCACAGCTTGACCGGAACGTTTTGCGCGGTCAGGATCTCCAGCATGTGTTGTATGTTGTAGCCCTCAGCGGGTTTCTGCCCCTTCAGCGCGGCCGTGACGGCATCGGACATCAAAAAGAGGCGCAGCTCCAGCTCACTCTCCTTATCGCGCAGCGCGATTGCCAGGCGCAGACTGTTAAAAAGGGATTCACTGCCGTAGGCCGCACCGTTGGCGACGATCACAATCTTCTGCATGTTGACTCCTGTTCTTTGAAAAGGCACGAATATTGCTTCTCATACCGAAGAATATGTATCGGAGAGAGAAACGATGACGATAGTGGCTGGCAGTTCGCCTGGCGCGACCGAATGGTTCCAGCGTGCAAGAATGCTGCGGGAGGAACAGCTCGGCAGATTAGCGCAGCTGGGCGCACTGGTGAACGGCATCAGTCGACTGGTGCATATGCTACAGTGCGAACGCGGTGCGTCAAATGTCTGGCTCTGCTCGCAGGGTAAATTGTACGGGCCTGAATGCAAGGCCAGCAGGGCTTTGGTGGATGAAAACCTTGCTGCATTGCACCTCCTGTTTAGCGAACCGCTGCCGGGCAGCGCCCTCTGCGAACGTATCGCCAGCGCACTGCACGGCCTTGAAACGCTGACGGTGCTGCGTGATGGCGTTACAGGTCAACGCGTCACCGCGCCGCAGGCGATGGAACACTACAGCCGCATACTGCGTCATCTGCTCAATATCGTACCTCAACTCAGCGACAGCATTGACGATCCGCACATCGCGGGCCGATTTGTGGCCCTTTACAGCCTGATGCAGGGCAAAGAACTTGTGGGACAAGAGCGGGCGTTAGGGGCTATTGGTTTCACCCAGGGATTCTTTGACGATGAAACTCGCCAGCGGCTGGTGGATCGCATTGATGGCCAGCAGGCCTGCTTTGAGGTTTTTATCTCCCATTGCACTCCAGACGTGCAGGAGACGTTTACCCTCAACTGTCAGCCGGGTCTGGAGACTGAAAAACTCAGGCGTGAAGCGTGCACCCGCCAGCCTCCGGCAGATAATGGCGATACCGCCCTCAAATGGTTTGCCCTGCAAACCGCGCGTCTTGAGCATCTGCGCACGCTGGAGGAGGTAGCCATTGCCGATCTGATGACGGCAGTTGAGGAGCGTCGCTATAGCGAAAACCTGCACGTAGACGATGAGTACGGCGATATCCTGGCGCGATTTCCGGATAGACCACTGCTGCCGCTGGTGCGCCAGCAGGCGCGCGAAATTGAGCAACTCTCCCGTCAACTTGCTTCCCTGCGCGACACGCTGGAGGAGCGCAAGACCATCGACAAGGCCAAAAGCGTGCTAATGACGCATCAGAACATGAGCGAGGAGCAGGCGTGGACAGCCCTGCGCAAAATGGCGATGGATAAAAACCAACGCATGGTGGATATCGCCCGTGCGCTCCTTACGGTGAAAAATCTGTGGAAGATACCCCCTGGGGAGTAGTTGCACAGTCAGTGGGCATTTAATGCCTGATTGAGGTGCGTAAAACAGTGCTCTCCTTGCAGAAACCCCGTAACGCCGGGGTTAAAAAGCTGGCATCACCTTTGCATTAACAGATTAACTATTTTTGACGATGCGCCAACGGCGGTGCATACGTCTTCGGGATAAAGGCGTCCAGCGGTGCTTCAGCACCGTCGGGCGCTTTTTTTTGCCTTTTTTAAGGAGCAATTATGGCGGATTTGTCGAGACGGCGGTTATTGCAGGCCAGCATGCTGGCGAGTGGTGCGATGCTGTTGCCGGGTGTCATGCAGGCCGCATGGGCGGCGGGGTCAGATAAGCCGGAGCAGGATACTGTGCGTATCGGGTTTATCCCCTTGACCGATTGCGCGCCAGTGGTTATCGCGGCCCTGAAAGGGTTCGATAAAAAACACGGCATTACCATTGTACCTACCAAGGAGGCGAGCTGGGCGGCGGTGCGCGACAAGCTGGTGGCGGGGGAGCTGGACGCCGCACACATTCTTTACGGCCTGCTGTACGGACTGGAGCTGGGTATCGCGGGCAAGCCGCAGCAGATGGCGAACCTGATGACTCTCAACCAGAACGGTCAGGCCATTACGCTCTCCAGCGATCTGGCGGAGAAGGGCGTTCGTGATCTCGACGGGCTGAAAAAGCTGATTACACAGCAGGCACCGGGAACCTACACCTTCGCGCATACCTTCCCGACGGGGACACACGCTATGTGGCTCTACTACTGGCTGGCCAGTGCGGGCATTAACCCGTTTGACGACGTGCGCACTGTGGTGGTCCCGCCGCCACAGATGGTGATGAACATGCGCATCGGCAACATGGTCGGGTTCTGCGTCGGCGAGCCGTGGAACGCGCGGGCGATTAACGACCGCATCGGGTTTACCGCCGCCACGTCACAGTCCATCTGGGCCGATCACCCGGAAAAGATCCTCGGCACCCGACGCGACTGGGTGGTGAAAAATCCGCACACCGCACGGGCGCTGGTGAGCGCCGTGATGGAAGCCGCGCGCTGGATCGAGGCGTCAGCGGAAAACAAACGTGAAACCGCGCAGATCCTCTCGCGCCGCGCATGGCTCAACTGCAAGGAACAGTACCTCACCGGACGCATGCTCGGCGAATACGACAACGGGCTCGGTCAGCGCTGGCAGGATGCGCACCCGATCCGTTTCTTCAATGAGGGTGCCGTGAGCTACCCGTATCTCTCCGACGGCATGTGGTTCTTAACCCAGTTCCGTCGCTGGGGCTTGCTCAACGCCGCGCCGGATTATGCGGGCATCGCACAGCGCATTAACCAGACCGCGGTCTGGCAGGATGCCGCGACCGCCGTGGGCGGCATGTCCACACCGTCATCACCGTATCGCAGCAGTACCCTGATGGACGGCACCGTCTGGAACGGCACCGATCCGGAAGGGTACGCCAACCGCTTCGCCATTCACCGTAAAGGGGCCTGAGTATGCAGCATCTGCAAAATACGCAACCACAAGAGAAGTCAGAGAGCGGGGAAGTGATTGTCCTGCCTCCGCTACAGGTTCGCCGTCGTGCGCCAGCGTTTACGCGTCGGATGAATGAGTTTTTACAGCGCGTCATCCCGGCGCTGCTCGGTCTCGGTCTGCTGGTGGTGCTCTGGCAGCTGGCGGCGATAAACAGTAAAGGTTTCCCGACGCCGCTCAGCACGCTCGATTCGGCCATGACCCTGTTTGCCGATCCGTTTTATCGCGACGGGCCAAACGATATGGGCATTGGCTGGAACGTGCTGGCGTCGTTGCAGCGCGTCGCCATCGGCTTCGGTCTGGCGGCGCTGGCGGGCATTCCGCTGGGCTTTTTGATTGGGCGCTTCACCTTTTTCTCCCGCATGTTCAACCCGCTGATCGCGCTCCTGCGTCCGGTCAGCCCGCTGGCCTGGCTGCCTATCGGCCTGCTGCTGTTCCAGAAAGCGGAGCCCGCGTCGAGTTGGACCATTTTTATCTGCTCCATCTGGCCGATGGTCATTAACACCGCCGAAGGGGTGCGCCGTATTCCGCAGGACTACCTCAACGTGGCCCGGGTGCTGCAACTCTCAGAGTGGACCATCATGCGCCGCATTCTTTTCCCCGCCGTGCTGCCTGCGGTGTTGACCGGGGTACGTCTCTCCATTGGCATTGCCTGGCTGGTGATTGTCGCCGCCGAGATGCTCACCGGAGGTTTAGGCATTGGCTTCTGGATCTGGAATGAGTGGAACAACCTTAACGTCGAAAACATTCTCATCGCCATCGTCATCATTGGCGTGGTCGGGTTGCTGCTGGAGCAGGGGCTGATGCTGATCGCCCGTCGCTTTAGCTGGCAGGAAAAATAAGGAGTGAAGATGAAACCTTTAATTCAGGTCCAGGCCGTGAGCCAGCGTTTTTCCACCGCCAGCGGCGAGTTTCTGGCACTGCAAAACGTCTCTTTTGATATCCACGAGGGCGAAACCGTCAGTCTGATTGGTCACTCCGGCTGCGGCAAGTCGACGCTGTTAAACCTGATCGCCGGGATCACGCTGCCGACGGAAGGCGGGCTGATTTGCGACAACCGCGAAATCGCCGGGCCGGGGCCTGAGCGTGCGGTAGTGTTTCAGAATCATTCGCTGCTGCCGTGGTTAACCTGCTTCGACAACGTGGCGCTGGCGGTGGATCAGGTCTTCCGTCGCACCATGAGTAAGGCCGAGCGCAAAGAGTGGATTGAGCACAATCTCGACCGGGTGCAGATGGGCCACGCGCTGCATAAGCGCCCCGGGGAGATCTCCGGCGGTATGAAGCAGCGCGTCGGTATTGCCCGGGCGCTGGCAATGAAGCCGAAAGTGCTGCTGATGGATGAGCCGTTTGGCGCGCTCGATGCGCTGACGCGTGCCCATCTTCAGGACTCGGTGATGCAGATCCAGCAGGCGCTGAACACCACCATCGTGCTCATCACTCACGACGTGGACGAGGCGGTACTGCTCTCTGACCGCGTATTGATGATGACCAACGGCCCGGCGGCCACCGTGGGTGAGATCCTGCGCGTCGATCTGCCGCGCCCGCGCAACCGGGTGCAGCTGGCGGACGATAGCCGCTATCACCACATGCGCCAGCAGATCCTCCATTTCCTCTACGAAAAACAGCCGAAAGCGGCGTAATGAGGGGGCACGATGCGACTGGTCATTATCGGTAATGGTATGGCGGCAACCCGGCTGATTGCATCGCTCACCGGGCGTGTGCCCGGTCGTTTCGCTATCACCGTCATCGGTGACGAGCCGGAGCAGGCGTACAACCGCATCCAGCTTTCGCCGGTGCTGAGTGGTGAAAAGCAGGCGGAGCACATCTGTCTGCACGATGAAGACTGGTACACGGCACGAGGCGTGACGGTGCTGCGAGGAGAAACGGTGCTATCAGTAGACGTTAACGCGCGTAAAGTGCGTACCTCTGCTCGCACGCTGGGCTGGGATGCGCTGGTGTTTGCCACCGGGTCTACCCCTGTAGTGCCGCCGATCCCCGGCGGCGATGCGCCGCATGTGTTCACCTTTCGCACCCTGGCAGAGACCCGCGCCATCCAGAACCTCTCCGGTCCGGCGGTAGTGCTGGGCGGTGGCGTACTTGGCGTGGAAGCAGCGGCAGCGCTGGCGCGCAACGGTGACAACGTCACGCTTATCCATCGTGGTCCCTGGCTGATGGAACAGCAGCTGGATCAGCAGGCGGGACTGCTGCTTGAAGAGGCGCTGGCGGCGCGGGGCGTTAGCTGTGAACTCGCCTCTGGCATCGCGGCGATTAACGGCAAGAGCGTGACGCTACTCAACGGATGCCGCGTCACCGCCGCGCGCGTGGTGCTGGCCACGGGTGTACAGCCCAACGTTGCGCTGGCAAAAACCAGCGGCATTCGCTGCGCGCGCGGTATCGTGGTGGATCACCAGATGCAAACCTCCGTGCCGGCTATCTACGCCATCGGCGAGTGCTGCGAAATTGACGGCCAGACATTTGGCCTGGTCGCCCCCTGTCTGGCGCAGGCGGATATTCTCGCCGCGCGGCTGGCCGGGGAGGTCACCGCGCCGTTTACCCGGACCGACAACGGCGTGCGTCTTAAGGTGACCGGCGTGGAGCTGTTCAGCCTCGGACGCGCGACGGCGCAGGCGGACGATGTGGTATGGAGTTCATGGGATCCGCTGACCCGTCACTATCGACGTTTACTGATCCATCAGGGGACGCTGGCTGGCGTGCTGCTGCTGGGTGACTGCCGCAGCGCGGCAACCTTTACCGATTTACTGGCAACGGCTGCGCCCGCCCACGCGGACTGGCTGTTCGATCGTTTCACAACGCAACCGCAGGTTGCAGGACAGAACGCTATGACAAAACCTACTCTGGTGGTGGTTGGGCACGGTATGGTCGGCCATCATTTCCTCGAAGACTGCGTTAACCGCAATTTGCATCAGCAGTATCAGATTATTGTTTTTGGCGAAGAGCGCTATGCGGCCTATGACCGCGTGCATCTGTCGGAATATTTTGGCGGACGCAGCGCGGACTCGCTCTCGCTGGTGGCGGGGGAGTTCTTTGCCGATAACGGTATAGAGCTGCGCCTCTCGCAGCAGATTGTCGCTATCGATCGTGATGCACACGTTGTGCGTACCGCCAGCGGCCATGAAACCCACTGGGATAAGCTGGTGCTGGCGACCGGCTCGTACCCGTTCGTACCGCCCGTTCCGGGCAGCGATCTGCCGGGTTGTTTTGTCTACCGCACCCTCGACGATCTGGACAACATTGCGGCCCATGCGGCAGGCTCTCGCCGCGGCGTGGTAATTGGCGGCGGCCTGCTGGGGCTGGAGGCGGCGAATGCGCTTAAGCAGCTAGGGCTGGAAACCCACGTGGTGGAGTTTGCGCCGAACCTGATGGCGGTGCAGCTCGACAGCGACGGTGCGGCAATGCTGCGCAGGAAAATTGAGGCGCTGGGCGTAGGGGTACACACCAGTAAATCGACGACGGAGATTGCCACCGCAGACGACGGGCTGGTACTGCGCTTTGCCGATGGTGAACAGCTGGAAACGGACATGGTCGTCTTCTCTGCCGGTATTCGTCCGCAGGACGCGCTGGCACGCAGCAGCGGGCTGGCTATTGGCGAGCGCGGCGGGATCTGTATTGACGACGGCTGCCGGACCTCCGATCCGGACGTGCTTGCCATCGGGGAATGCGCGCTGTGGGAGGGGAAAATCTTTGGCCTGGTGGCCCCGGGCTACCAGATGGCGCGCGTGGCTGCCGCTGTGCTGGCGGGTGAGGAGAAGCGCTTCACCGGCGCGGATATGAGTACCAAACTCAAGTTGCTGGGGGTGGATGTGGCGTCGTTTGGTGATGCCCACGGGCGCACGCCGGGGGCGCTGAGCTACCAGTGGACGCACGGGCCGCAGCAAATCTACAAAAAAATTGTGGTCAGTCACGACAGCAAAACCCTGCTGGGTGGCGTGCTGGTGGGCGATGCCAGCGAATACGCCACGCTGGTGCAGATGATGCTTAACGGCATTAGTCTGCCAAAAGAGCCGGAAACGCTGATCTTACCCGCGTCGTCAGGCTGCGCGCCGAAAGCGCTGGGCGTGGCGGCGCTGCCGGAAAGCGCGCAGATCTGTTCGTGTCATAACGTCAGCAAAGGGGATATCTGCCTGGCGGTAAGTGCGGGCGCAACGGATATCGGCGCCATTAAGCAGTGCACCAAAGCGGCGACCGGCTGCGGAGGTTGTAGCGCGCTGGTGAAGCAGGTGATGGAGTTCCAGCTTGCGGAGCAGGGCGTGGAGGTGAAAAAAGATATCTGTGAGCACTTCCCGTACTCGCGTCAGGAGATATACCACCTGGTGCGCGTCAACCATATCCGGACCTTCGACCAGCTTATCAGCCGTTACGGACAAGGGCACGGCTGTGAGATCTGTAAACCGCTGGTGGGATCAGTGCTGGCCTCCTGCTGGAACGAATACCTGCTGAAACCGGCGCATCTGCCGCTGCAGGACACCAACGACCGCTACTTTGCCAATATTCAGAAGGACGGAACGTATTCCATCGTGCCGCGCATGCCCGCCGGGGAAGTGACGGCCGACGGGCTGATCGCCATCGGCCAGATTGCGAAACGCTATAGCCTTTACAGCAAAATCACCGGCGGACAGCGTATTGACCTGTTTGGCGCCACGCTCGAACAGTTGCCGGAAATCTGGCAGGCGCTGGTGGAGGCCGGATTTGAGACCGGACATGCGTACGGGAAATCCCTGCGCACGGTGAAATCCTGCGTCGGGTCGACCTGGTGTCGCTATGGCGTGCAGGACTCCACCGGCCTTGCGGTCAAACTGGAGCATCGCTACAAGGGGTTACGTGCGCCGCACAAAATCAAAATGGCGGTCTCCGGCTGTACCCGTGAGTGCGCAGAGGCGCAGAGCAAAGACGTGGGGGTGATTGCCACGGACAAGGGCTGGAACCTTTATCTGTGCGGCAACGGCGGGATGAAGCCGCGCCACGCGGATCTCTTTGCCAGCGATCTGGACGACGAAACGCTGATCCGCACCGTTGACCGTTTCCTGATGTTCTACATTCGCACGGCAGATCGTCTGCAACGCACCAGTACCTGGATGGATAACCTGGAAGGCGGCCTCGACTATCTGCGCGAGGTGATCCTCAACGACAGCCTTGGGATCGCCCACGAGCTGGAGCAGGAGATGGCCCGGGTGGTGGAGACCTATCAGTGCGAATGGCAAACCACCCTCAACGATCCTGATCGCCTGGCGCTGTTCCGCACCGCGGTGAATGTCCCTGCCGCGGCGGAGAGCAAGCGCTGGCAGGAAATTTGCGGCATCAATGATATCCCCGAGCAGGCGGGCATCGGCGCGCGGCTTGGCCGAAAACCGATTGCGCTGTTCCGCTTTGGAACGTCCGTTTATGCCCTGGACGACCTGGAGCCGGGCAGCAGCGCGAACGTGCTTTCGCGCGGTATCCTTGGCGATGCAGCGGGCGAGCCGGTGGTGATTTCCCCGCTTTACAAGCAGCGCATACGTCTGCGCGATGGATGTCAGGTGGAGAACGGCGAACCCGTGGTGCGCGCCTGGCCGGTAAAAATTGAAAACGGCAAGGTTTGGGTTGGAAGCCAAGAGCTGTTGATGCGTGCGGAGGCCTCATGACGGAAACCCGTACAACGTGCCCTTACTGCGGGGTGGGCTGCGGCGTGGTCGCCAGTGTGGAAGATGGCGCGGTAAGCGTTCGTGGGGATGAAACTCATCCGGCGAACTTTGGTCGCCTGTGCGTAAAAGGATCTGCCCTCGGGGAAACGACGGGGTTGCAGGGACGTCTGCTGCGCCCGGTTGTTGACGGCATGGAGGTGGCATGGCCGCAGGCGCTGGGTGAAGCGGGCGAGCGGCTACGGAAGATCATCACCGAATGGGGGCCGCAGGCGGTGGCGTTTTATGCCTCCGGCCAGCTGTTGACCGAGGATTACTATGCGGCCAACAAGCTGATGAAAGGCTTTATCGGGGCGGCGAACATTGATACCAACTCGCGGCTGTGCATGTCGTCGGCGGTGGTGGGCTACAAACGCGCCTTCGGTGAAGACATTGTGCCGTGCAGCTACGAGGACGTGGAAAACAGCGATCTGGTGGTACTCGTTGGCTCAAACGCGGCCTGGACGCATCCGGTGCTGTATCAGCGGCTGGTGCAGGCAAAACGCAGCAACCCGCAGATGAAAGTGGTCGTGATCGATCCGCGCAAAACCGCCACCTGCGATGTCGCTGACCTGCATCTGGCGCTTAAGCCCGGCAGCGACGCCGGGCTGTTTGTGGGATTGCTCAATCTGATTCAGGGGAGCGGCGAGTGGCCGATTCCTCACGTGGCCGCGTTTTGCGATCTGCCTTCAGACGAGATTGGCACCTTCTACGACTGGTTTGTCACTGCGCCACGCGCGATCACGCTCTACACCATGGGGATCAACCAGTCCTCCAGCGGCAGCGACAAGTGTAACGCCATCATTAACGTGCATCTTGCCAGCGGGAAGTTCAACCGTTCGGGCTGCGGCCCGTTTTCGCTGACCGGACAGCCAAACGCCATGGGCGGGCGGGAAGTGGGTGGGCTGGCGAACCAGCTGGCGGCGCACATGAACTTCGAGCCGGACGATCTTTCGCGCGTGGCGCGTTTCTGGGGAACCGAGCGGCTGGCACAAACGCCGGGGCTGATGGCGGTAGAGCTGTTTGACGCGATTGCCCGCGGCGAGGTGAAGGCGGTGTGGATCATGGGCACCAATCCTGCCGTGTCACTTCCCGACAGCCACGCGGTGTGCCAGGCCATGGCAGTCTGCCCGCTGGTCATAGTATCTGAGGTGATGCAGGAGACGGACACCAGCCGGTTTGCTCATATCCGTTTTCCCGCCCTGGGCTGGGGCGAAAAAGACGGAACGGTGACCAATTCCGAGCGGCGTATTTCGCGCCAGCGCGCGTTTCTGCCTGCGCCGGGCGAGGCCAGACCGGACTGGTGGATCATCGCCCGGATCGCAGAGCAGCTCGGTTATGGCGATGCCTTCGCCTGGGAACACCCTCATGAGATATTTTGTGAACATGCGGCGCTGACGGCGTTTGAAAATAACGGCGAACGGGCGCTAAACCTGCGCGAACTGGCGTCGCTGTCGCGAGAGGCGTGGGACGAGCTGGCGCCTTATCAGTGGCATGCCGGTGATTTCCCGCAAAGAAATCTTGTACCGGTTGATCCTTCCTCGCATGGGGCAGGCGTCGACGAATTGTACCCCTTGATACTGAATACCGGGCGGATCCGCGATCAGTGGCACACCATGACGCGCACGGGGTATGTTCCGCGCCTGATGCAGCATATCGATGAGCCTTTTATTGAGATGAACGCAACCGAAGCGGCGCGCGCGGGGCTGACTGACGGCCAGCTGGCGCGGATAAGTTCCCCGCGCGGGGTCATGGTTGCCAGAGTACGTATCTCTACCGCACAGCGTGCGGGCGAGCTGTTTGCGCCGATGCACTGGAACGCGCAGTTTGCCCGGCAGGGGAAGGTCAACGCGCTGGTGGAAGGGCGGGTTGATGCCTGGTCCGGCCAGCCGGAGAGTAAACAAACCGCGGTGAGGATCCTGCCCTGGCTACCCGCCTGGCAGGGGGAGCTGTATGCCCGCGAGTTGCCAGCGCTGCCGCCGTCGGTATGCTGGTGGCGTAAAGCCTCACGTCTGACGGTGGCGGGGGAGCAGCCGTTGCTGTCGTGGGTCATGGCGTACGCCAGCGGTCGGGGCTGGCAGTTACAGGTGGCACAGACGGGAGAACGCAGCAGCGTGCTCGCCTGGCATCACGGCGAGCTGATGCTGGGCTACTGGGAAGGCCAGACGCTGCCGGCGCTGGCGCATGCGTTTATTGAAGAAGCCTTTGCTGCTGCGCCCGTACAACTCGCTGAACGCCACGCGCTGCTGCACGGACAACGGCCGGGCGAAGATGCCGATCCCGGGCGAATTATCTGTAGCTGCTTTAGCGTGGGTGAAAATACGATACGTAAGGCGATAGCCGGAGGCTGTAATTCTGCCGCAGCGCTGGGCGTGAAGCTGCGTTGCGGTACGAACTGCGGCTCCTGCCTGCCGGAGCTGAAAGGGCTGTTGGGATAATAGTGTAAAGGCGTCAGGTGGCGGCTTCGCACCGGCACGAATTTGTAGGTCGGGTAAGGCGAAGCCGCCTCCCGACAATTCTGTTCAGGATATTCCTGAAATTTCTGTTAAGACTGGTTTTCAGGGCTTATGGCGTTAACATAATAAGTGTTTGTTCATAAACACAGGTTCTGATTGACGACGTTGAAGGCTGTATCGTCCCGCATCCGTTTTTTGCTGTTACTCCCCCTTTTTACGGCTGGAGCCGTTCACGGTGCGCCGAAATCCTTCGTGCAGCAGGCGCAAAATCCGTTTGATAACAACGGCGATAGTCTGCCGGATCTCGGTATGGCGCAACCGACTACCGAAGGCGAAAAGCACCTGGCTGAAATGGCAAAGGCCTTCGGTGAAGCCAGTATGATCGATAACGGCCTGACGGCCGGGCAGCAGGCGCGACAGTTCGCGTTTGGCAAGGTGCGGGATGCCGTCAGCGGGGAAGTCAACGAGCAGATCGAATCCTGGCTTTCCCCCTGGGGTAACGCCAATGTCAATGTACTGGTGGATGACGACGGTAACTTTAACGGCAGCAGCGGAAGCTGGTTTATCCCCTGGAGCGACAACACCCGCTATCTGAGCTGGAGCCAGCTTGGCCTGACGCAGCAGACAGACGGGCTGGTGAGCAACGTCGGGATCGGGCAGCGCTGGGTTGCCGGAAACTGGCTGCTGGGCTACAACACCTTTTACGACAACCTGCTGGAAGACAACCTGCAACGTGCCGGACTGGGCGCAGAGGCGTGGGGCGAAAACCTTCGCCTGTCGGCCAATTACTACCAGCCGTTCGCTGGCTGGCAGCCGCGTTCCGACATCCGGGAGCAGCGCATGGCGCGCGGGTACGACGTAACGGCCAAAGCCTGGCTTCCCTGGTTTCATCACCTGAACACCAGCGTCAGCTTTGAACAGTATTTTGGCGATAACGTCGATCTGTTTAACAGCGGTACGGGGTATCACAACCCGGTTGCGGTCAACCTGGGGCTGAACTATACCCCCGTTCCGCTGGTCACCCTGACGGCTGCCCATAAGCAGGGGGAGAGCGGCGTTAGCCAGAATAACCTCGGGCTGAAGCTCAACTATCGCTTTGGCGTGCCACTGGCGAAACAGCTTTCCGCCGGGGAAGTGGCGGCGACGCGCTCGCTGCGGGGCAGCCGCTATGATTCACCTGAGCGTGATAATCTGCCCGTGATGGAATTCCGTCAGCGTAAAACCCTCTCGGTCTATCTGGCCACGCCGCCGTGGGATCTTAAGCCAGGCGAAACTGTGATGCTGAAGCTGCAAATTCGCAGCACGCACGGTATCCGTCAGATCCACTGGCTGGGTGATACCCAGGCGCTCAGCCTGACCTCACCGGCAAACAGCAACAGCAGCGATGGCTGGAGCATAATCATGCCCGCCTGGAACGACGCGGAAGGGGCGAAAAACGAATGGCGGCTTACGGCCGTGGTGGAAGATAAGGATGGGCAGCGTGTCTCCTCCAATGAGATCACGCTTTCCGTGGTGCAACCGCTCGTCGCAATGCCTGCCGACGATCCACGGTGGAAGTTGCTGCCGGATGAGTAAGTTAAAAAATGCGCTCCTGATGCACCCAGACGGCGGCTTCGACGCGGGATTTTAACTTCATTTTCTTCAGCATGTGTTTGACATGCACTTTGACCGTGCTCTCGGTGATGTCCAGACGGCGGGCGATCATTTTGTTCGGCAGACCCTGAGCAATCAGCTTCAGAATGTCGCGCTCGCGCGGGGTCAACTGGCTGACGTCACGGTCAGACGTGGCGCGGTTCGCACGCAGGCTGGCGGCCAGTACCGGCGTTAACGCTTCACTCAGCACCATCTCGCCTGCGGCAGCCTGTTGCAGCGCCTTGAGCAGATCTTCCGGCTCCATATCTTTCAGCAGATAGCCGTCTGCCCCCCGCTTGAGGGCGGTGACCACGTCTTCTTCATGGTTTGAGACGCTGAAGACCACCACCCGGCCAGAGAGGGATTTCTCCCGCAGCTTGTCGAGGGTTTCCAGGCCATTCATGCCCGGCATGTTGAGATCGAGCAAGATCAAATCAGGATCGAGCGATTCGGCAAGTTCAATACCCTGTTCGCCGTTGCTGGCTTCCCCGACGACGGTGATATCGGGCGCCATGCTGACAAGCTGTTTAACGCCAGTGCGCAGCATCGGATGATCGTCAATCAACAGGATAGATGCCGGTTCCTGATTAGTCATGGTTTTCTCCTTGAGCAGTTATGAGGGGCTTTTCGGGTATAAAGGTGACCACGACTTCGGTGCCACCTGACTCTCCCCGGCGAACCTGGCAATCACCGCGCAGGCTTTGCGCGCGGTCTCGCATGATGATTAAACCATAATGGTTCGTTCGTTCGGCATTTTCCGGCACGCCGCGGCCGTTATCCTGAACCCTGAGCTTCACCTGATTATCCTGGCAGCTGACGGTGACCGTGACGGCCGTCGCCTCGGCATGCTTAAGCACGTTGCTCAGGGCTTCACGGGCAATTTGCAGCAGATGGATCGCCTGGTGAGAGGGGACAAAACGCGGTGGCAACTGGTAATCCAGCTTCACCGGGAAGCCCAGCCGGGCACTAAATTCCTGACAGCTGGACTCCAGCGCAGGGCGTAGCCCCGGCTCGGTGAGCTGTAAACGGAAGGTGGTCAGCAGCTCGCGAAGCTGAATCCACGAGGTGTTAAGCTCGTTGCGGATCTGGCTGAGCAGCTGTTTGCTGCTCTCGGGCATGCCTTCGTCCTGCATTTGCAGGCAACTCACCTGCATCTTCATGCAGGAGAGGGACTGGGCGATGGAGTCGTGCAGCTCGCGAGCGATGGTGGCGCGCTCCTCCATCACGATCAGCTGCTGCTGTTTTTCCTGGTGACGGTCGAGCGCCAGCGTGGCCGTGAGCTGCTCTACAAGAGTATCGACCAGCTGCTGCTGGTCGTGGCTCAGGTGACGTCCGGCGGGCAGGGTGGCCAGCAAAATACCGTACTGGGTATGGCTGTCCATCAGCCGCCACTTGAGGGTCGTGCCGCTGGTGGTAAGCGGCGGCAAGCCGCGCGGGCACAGATGACACCCTTTATCGTCGCAGGAGATGTCCGACTGACAGGTAAATTCCTGATGGTTTTCCTCATCTTCAACGTCATAAACCCGTAGCTCAAGATCGTGGAGCAGAGTCAGGTTTTGCAGGCCGTTCAGTACCGGCGAGAGACGCTCGCAAAGCGGTACCTGCATATGCAGGCGACGGTTCGCCTGCCAGAGGAAAGAGAGGATCTCGTTTTTCTGCTCAAGCCCGGCGGTTTTCTCCTGGACGCGTTTTTCCAGTACCGCGTAGCTTTCAGATAGTTCCGCCGACATGGTGTTGAGCGCCTCGCCGAGCATCGCCATTTCGTTGCGCCCGCTGATGTGCGTGCGTTGGGTAAAATCGCGCTGTGTGACGGCGCGGGCCATCGCCAGGAGTTGCTTCCAGGGGTTAAGCAACCGCGCACGCAGCCAGATAACCGTGAAAATCAGCAGCAAACCCATAAACAGCGCCATTGCGCGGTGAACCATCACCACGCGGTCAATGCGTAACTCTGTGGTGCGATCGAACGAGGAGACGAGATGATCGATGCGTGACACAAACCCGGCGACATCCTGGGCGACCGTTTCCCGGTCTTCCGCCCGCTTTAACCCGGGCTCCAGCTGGGTATGCCAGTAGCCCTGAAGCGCCTTAAGCTGAGATTGCTGGCCGTCACGAATGGCGGCTCTTTCCAGTTCATGGCTGAATGCGGTACGCTCCATTTCGTCGATAAGCGGTTGGTCAGCCTGCGTCAGCGGCACCGACGCCAGCAGCCGGTAACTCTGCATACGTAGCGAGCCTGCCTCGTTGATGGCATGCGCATTACCCTGCACACCCTGTACCAGCCAGCCAGAAATAGCCATGCCGGTCACACCGATAGCGGTGGACAGCAGAACAATAAGCGCCAGCTGGTTAACCAGCGTCAGCGGAGATAAACATCTTTTTAACATAGAGTTGCCGGGCTCCTGACGTGACCTGATTGCAGGAATGGCGCTATTCTGGTGCATACCCTGGAGTATACCCATACCAATAAAGGATTACCTCTAAATTGCCAGGGAGGTAACGGTTAGTGGGTGGACGAAGCAGGGATGCGTCAGCACCGTGAAAAATCACACCTTTTTTACGTTTTGCATCTACTCATTAAGAGTGATGGCTTTTTTTTCGCCGCAAAACCTCCCACTTTTCCTTTGATTTATATCAACTTACCGCCGCCCTAAAGCCCTAATGTTTGCAGCATCATTCGAGAATCAGAGGTGTCTATGAGTCACTCTTCCGCTCCCGAAAGGGAAACTGGTGCCGTTATTACAGACTGGCGTCCAGAGGATCCGGCGTTCTGGCAACAGCGCGGCCACCGTATAGCAAGTCGTAATCTGTGGATTTCCGTGCCATGTCTGTTACTGGCGTTTTGCGTCTGGATGTTGTTCAGTGCGGTTGCGGTTAACCTGCCAAAAGTGGGCTTTACCTTTACCACCGATCAGCTGTTTATGTTGACTGCGTTGCCGTCGCTTTCAGGCGCACTGCTGCGCGTTCCTTACGCGTTTATGGTGCCGGTCTTTGGTGGTCGTCGCTGGACGGCTTTCAGTACCGGGATCATGATCGTGCCGTGCGTGTGGCTCGGTTTTGCGGTGCAGGATACCTCTACACCGTTTAGCGTGTTCGTGATTATCTCTCTGCTGTGCGGCTTTGCGGGGGCGAACTTTGCGTCCAGTATGGCAAACATCAGCTTCTTCTTCCCGAAAGCGAAGCAGGGTGGTGCGCTGGGCATTAACGGCGGTCTGGGTAACATGGGCGTGAGCGTGATGCAGCTGATTGCTCCGCTGGCGATCTCGGTCTCCATCTTCGCGGCGTTTGGCGGCGGCGGTGTGACGCAGCCCGACGGTTCAGTGCTGTTCCTGCAAAATGCCTCCTGGATTTGGGTACCGTTCCTGGTGGTCTTTACCCTGGCGGCATGGTTCTTCATGAACGACCTGTCCGCGTCCAAAGCGTCCCTGAGCGAGCAGCTGCCGGTTCTGAAACGTGGCCACCTGTGGGTAATGGCACTGCTGTATCTGGCGACCTTCGGCTCGTTCATCGGTTTCTCCGCAGGCTTTGCCATGCTGTCGAAAACCCAGTTCCCGGACGTACAGATCCTTCAGTTTGCCTTCTTCGGTCCGTTTATTGGTGCGCTGGCACGTTCGCTGGGCGGGATGATCTCCGACCGTCTGGGTGGAACGCGCGTTACGCTGGTGAACTTTGTATTGATGGCCATCTTCTGTGCGCTACTGTTCCTGACGCTGCCTGCGGGTGGTGAGGGAGGTAACTTCTTTGCCTTCTTCGGCGTCTTCATGGTGCTGTTCCTGACCGCCGGGCTGGGCAGTGCGTCTACTTTCCAGATGATCTCTGTCATCTTCCGCAAGCTGACCATGGACCGCGTGAAAGCGCAGGGCGGGAGCGACGAGCAGGCGATGCGTGAAGCCGCCACCGATACCGCTGCGGCGCTTGGGTTTATCTCTGCGATTGGCGCGATTGGCGGCTTCTTTATTCCAAAAGCGTTCGGTATCTCACTGGATCTGACCGGCTCTCCGGCGGGTGCGATGAAGGTATTCCTCATCTTCTATATCGCCTGTGTGGTCATCACCTGGCTGGTATATGGCCGTAATACCAAGAAAAACAAGTAAGCTTGATTATCCGTTTGCGCGGCCTGAGTGCCGCGCTTTTTTTAATCGCTTAATAGTTACAACATACTAATAGCGTTTCCCGTAGTCGCACGCAGGTAACGCTGTGATCGCCATCGCTTTACAGGTGTCTCTACCCCTTAATACCTAAGATGTTAAATTTTGCTCCGCTTATTGTACGATAAATAAAATATATCCATATAAATCATTGAGTTAAAAAATATTAACAGCTACCGCTTTGGTGGTATTTGATCTAATACCCCCCTTCAGAGACCCCCTCCGTCTTGATCGTTATCAATTCTCACCATCTTTCATAGCGTTACCTTCGCTGCAAATCAGCAATGTCGATTTAGAGAGCCACAGGCTCCACACAGGAGATACCCGATGAGCAAATTTTTGGACCGGTTTCGCTACTTCAAACAGAAGGGTGAAACTTTTGCCGATGGGCACGGCCAGGTTCTGGATACCAACCGGGACTGGGAAGACGGTTACCGTCAACGCTGGCAGCATGACAAAGTTGTCCGTTCTACCCACGGTGTAAACTGCACTGGCTCATGTAGCTGGAAGATTTTCGTTAAAAACGGTCTGGTGACCTGGGAAATGCAGCAGACCGACTATCCGCGTACCCGTCCGGATATGCCGAACCATGAACCGCGCGGCTGCCCGCGTGGGGCCAGCTACTCCTGGTATCTCTACAGCGCCAACCGTCTGAAATACCCGCTGATGCGTAAACGCCTGATGAAAATGTGGCGTGAAGCGAAAGTGCAGCACAGCGATCCGGTTGATGCCTGGGCATCCATCATCGAGGACGCCGACAAAGCGAAAAGCTTCAAACAGGCGCGTGGTCGCGGTGGTTTCGTTCGTTCTTCCTGGAAAGAGGTGAACGAGCTGATTGCGGCCTCCAACGTCTATACCGTGAAAACTTACGGTCCTGACCGCGTGGCAGGCTTCTCGCCAATCCCGGCAATGTCGATGGTCTCTTACGCCTCCGGCGCGCGCTACCTTTCACTTATCGGCGGTACCTGTCTGAGCTTCTACGACTGGTACTGCGACCTGCCGCCAGCGTCGCCGCAGACCTGGGGCGAACAGACCGACGTGCCGGAGTCCGCTGACTGGTACAACTCCAGCTACATCATCGCCTGGGGCTCTAACGTTCCGCAGACCCGTACCCCTGATGCGCACTTCTTTACCGAAGTACGTTACAAAGGGACCAAAACCGTTGCCGTGACCCCGGACTACGCCGAAATCGCCAAACTGTGCGACCTGTGGCTGGCACCGAAACAGGGTACTGATGCCGCCATGGCGCTGGCGATGGGCCACGTCATGTTGCGTGAATTCCACCTCGACAAGCCAAGCCAGTATTTCACCGATTACGTGCGTCGCTACACCGACATGCCAATGCTGGTGATGCTTGAAGAGCGTGACGGCTATTACGCCGCTGGCCGTATGCTGCGTGCTGCGGATCTTGTGGACGCGCTGGGTCAGGAAAACAACCCGGAGTGGAAAACGGTCGCCTGCAACAGCAACGGCGAGCTGGTGGCACCAAACGGTTCTATCGGCTTCCGCTGGGGCGAAAAAGGCAAATGGAACCTGGAACAGCGTAACGGCAACACGGGTGAAGAGACAGAACTTCGCCTCAGCATGCTGGGCAGCCAGGACGAAATCGCCGATGTCGGCTTCCCGTACTTTGGTGGTGAAGGTTCCGAGCACTTCAACAAGGTTGAGCTGCAAAACGTTCTGATGCACAAACTGCCGGTTAAGCGCTTGCAACTGGCGGACGGTTCTACCGCTCTGGTCACTACGGTCTACGATCTGACCATGGCGAACTATGGCCTGGAGCGCGGTCTGAACGACGAAAACTGCGCGACCAGCTATGACGACGTGAAGGCTTATACACCAGCCTGGGCGGAGCAGATCACCGGTGTGCCACGCGCCCAAATCACCCGTATCGCCCGCGAATTTGCGGAAAACGCAGACAAAACTCACGGTCGCTCCATGATCATCGTCGGTGCCGGTCTGAACCACTGGTATCACCTCGATATGAACTATCGCGGCCTGATCAACATGCTGATCTTCTGTGGCTGCGTCGGGCAGAGCGGCGGCGGCTGGGCGCACTACGTGGGCCAGGAAAAACTGCGTCCGCAGACCGGCTGGCAGCCGCTGGCGTTTGCCCTTGACTGGCAGCGTCCGGCTCGTCACATGAACAGCACCTCCTACTTCTATAACCACTCCAGCCAGTGGCGCTATGAGACGGTGACCGCGCAGGAGCTACTGTCGCCGATGGCGGATAAATCCCGCTACAGCGGCCACCTGATTGACTTCAACGTGCGCGCTGAACGCATGGGCTGGCTGCCGTCTGCACCGCAGTTGGGCACTAACCCGCTGCGCATTGCAGAAGCGGCGAAGAAAGCGGGCATGTCACCGGTGGACTACACCGTGAAATCGCTGAAGGATGGCTCAATCCGTTTTGCGGCAGAACAGCCTGAGAACGGCAAAAACCATCCGCGTAACCTGTTCATCTGGCGCTCCAACCTGCTGGGTTCGTCCGGTAAAGGCCATGAGTACATGCTGAAATACCTGCTTGGTACCGAAAACGGTATTCAGGGTAAAGATCTCGGCAAGCAGGGCGGCGTGAAGCCGGAAGAGGTGGAGTGGAAAGACAACGGTCTCGACGGCAAGCTGGATCTGGTGGTGACCCTCGACTTCCGTCTGTCCAGCACCTGCCTGTACTCGGACATCGTGCTGCCAACCGCGACCTGGTACGAAAAAGACGACATGAATACCTCGGATATGCATCCGTTTATTCATCCGCTGTCTGCGGCAGTTGACCCGGCGTGGGAATCAAAAAGCGACTGGGAAATCTATAAAGACATCGCGAAGAAATTCTCCGAAGTCTGTGTAGGGCACCTGGGCAAAGAGACCGACGTGGTGACGCTGCCAATCCAGCACGACTCCGCTGCCGAACTGGCGCAGCCGCTTGACGTGAAGGACTGGAAAAAAGGCGAATGCGACCTGATCCCGGGCGTGACCGCGCCGCACATTATTCCGGTTGAACGTGATTACCCGGCTACGTACGAGCGCTTTACCTCCATCGGCCCGCTGATGGAGAAAATCGGTAACGGCGGCAAAGGCATCGCCTGGAACACCCAGAGCGAAATGGACCTGCTGCGCAAGCTCAATTACACCAAAGCGGACGGCCCGGCCAAAGGCCAGCCAATGCTGAACACGGCAATTGATGCAGCGGAAATGATCCTGACCCTGGCACCGGAAACCAATGGCCACGTGGCGGTAAAAGCGTGGGCGGCTCTGAGTGAATTTACCGGCCGTGACCATACGCATCTGGCGAAGAATAAAGAAGAAGAGAAAATCCGCTTCCGCGATATTCAGGCTCAGCCGCGCAAGATTATCTCCAGCCCGACCTGGTCTGGCCTCGAAGATGAACATGTGTCCTATAACGCCGGATACACCAACGTTCATGAGCTGATCCCATGGCGCACGCTCTCTGGCCGTCAGTCTCTGTATCAGGATCACCAGTGGATGCGTGACTTCGGTGAAAGCCTGCTGGTTTACCGTCCGCCAATCGATACCCGCTCCGTGAAAGCGGTGATGGGGGCGAAATCAAACGGTAACCCTGAGAAGGCGCTGAACTTCCTGACGCCGCACCAGAAGTGGGGTATCCACTCCACCTACAGCGACAACCTGCTGATGCTGACGCTGTCGCGCGGGGGGCCGATCGTCTGGATGAGCGAAGCGGACGCCAAAGATCTGGGTATCGAAGATAACGACTGGATCGAAGTGTTCAACAGCAACGGTGCCCTGACGGCACGTGCGGTGGTGAGCCAGCGTGTACCAGCCGGGATGACCATGATGTACCACGCGCAGGAACGTATCGTTAACCTGCCGGGTTCAGAGATCACCGAGCAGCGCGGCGGTATTCACAACTCTGTGACCCGTATTACGCCGAAACCGACGCATATGATCGGCGGCTATGCCCAACTGGCCTACGGCTTTAACTACTACGGCACTGTAGGATCAAACCGCGATGAGTTCGTGGTGGTACGTAAGATGAAGAATATTAACTGGTTAGATGGCGAAGGTAATGACCAGGTACAGGAGAGCGTAAAATGAAAATTCGTTCACAAGTCGGCATGGTGCTGAATCTGGATAAATGCATCGGCTGTCATACCTGCTCAGTCACCTGTAAAAACGTCTGGACCAGCCGTGAAGGTATGGAGTACGCCTGGTTCAACAACGTGGAAAGTAAGCCGGGCACCGGCTTCCCGACCGACTGGGAAAACCAGGAGAAGTGGAAGGGCGGCTGGATCCGTAAAATCAACGGCAAACTGCAACCGCGCATGGGTAACCGTGCGATGCTGCTCGGTAAAATCTTTGCTAACCCGCATCTGCCGGGCATCGACGATTACTACGAGCCGTTTGATTACGACTATCAGAACCTGCACAACGCGCCGGAAAGCAAACACCAGCCGATCGCCCGTCCTCGCTCGCTGATCACCGGTAAGCGCATGGACAAAATTACCAGCGGTCCAAACTGGGAGGAAATTCTGGGCGGCGAGTTCGAAAAACGCGCCAAAGACCAGAACTTCGAGAACATGCAGAAGGCGATGTACGGCCAGTTCGAAAACACTTTCATGATGTATCTGCCGCGCCTGTGCGAACACTGCCTTAACCCGGCGTGCGTGGCGACCTGCCCAAGCGGCGCCATCTACAAGCGTGAAGAAGATGGCATTGTGCTGATCGACCAGGACAAGTGCCGCGGCTGGCGTATGTGCATCACCGGCTGCCCGTACAAAAAAATCTACTTTAACTGGAAGAGCGGTAAGTCTGAGAAGTGTATCTTCTGCTACCCGCGTATCGAAGCCGGTATGCCGACCGTCTGCTCAGAGAGCTGCGTAGGGCGTATCCGCTACCTCGGCGTGCTGCTGTACGACGCGGATGCGATTGAAAATGCCGCAAGCACCGAGAACGAGAAAGATCTGTATCAGCGTCAGCTGGACGTCTTCCTCGATCCGAACGATCCGAAGGTGATCGAGCAGGCGCTGAAAGACGGTATTCCGCAGAGCGTGATTGACGCCGCACAGCAGTCCCCGGTGTACAAAATGGCGATGGACTGGAAGCTGGCGCTGCCGCTGCACCCGGAATACCGCACGTTGCCGATGGTCTGGTACGTGCCGCCGCTGTCTCCGATTCAGTCTGCGGCTGACGCAGGTGAACTGGGCAGCAACGGCATTCTGCCGGACGTGGAAAGCCTGCGTATTCCGGTTCAGTATCTGGCCAACCTGCTGACGGCCGGGGATACCCAGCCGGTGCTGCTGGCGCTGAAACGTATGCTGGCGATGCGTCACTTCAAACGTGCGGAAACCGTTGACGGCGTTAACGATACCCGCGCGCTGGAAGAGGTCGGCCTGACCGAAGCGCAGGCGCAGGAGATGTACCGCTATCTGGCAATCGCTAACTACGAAGATCGTTTCGTGGTGCCGAGCAGTCACCGCGAGCTGGCTCGCGAGGCCTTCCCGGAGAAAAGTGGGTGTGGCTTTACCTTTGGCGACGGTTGCCACGGGTCAGACAGCAAATTCAACCTGTTCAACAGCCGCCGCATCGACGCGATGGATGTGACCAGCAAAACGGAGCCGCACCAATGATTGAACTCGTCATTGTTTCGCGTCTGCTCGAGTACCCTGATGCTGCGCTTGTGCAGCATCAGCAGGAACTCTTTGATGCACTCGCGTCATCTGAAAACCTGGATAAAGAGGATGCCCAGACGCTGGGCATTTTCCTCCGCGACCTGCTGGCGCGCGATCTTCTTGATGCGCAGGCGGACTACAGCCAGCTGTTTGACCGTGGTCGTGCCACGTCTCTATTGCTGTTCGAACACGTTCACGGTGAATCCCGCGACCGTGGTCAGGCGATGGTGGATCTGATGGCCCAGTACGAGCAGCACGGTTTGCAACTCGACAGCCGCGAGCTGCCGGATCACCTGCCTCTGTACCTGGAATATCTGGCGCAGCTGCCGAAAGAGGAAGCGCTGGGCGGGTTGCAGGACATCGCTCCCATTCTGGCGTTGCTCGGCGCACGTCTCCAGCAACGTGAGAGCAATTATGCAGTCCTGTTCGATCTGCTGGTGAAACTGGCTAACGCCTCGGTTGACAGTCAAAAAGTGGCGGAAAAAATTGCGGATGAAGCCCGTGACGACACCCCACAAGCACTGGATGCCGTCTGGGAAGAAGAGCAGGTGAAATTCTTTGCTGACCAGAGCTGTGGCGAATCTGAAATCTCCGCGCATCAGCGTCGTTTTGCCGGAGCGGTGGCTCCGCAATATTTGAATATCTCTAACGGAGGACAGCACTAATGCACTTCCTGAATATGTTCTTCTTTGACATTTACCCGTATATCGCGGGCACCGTGTTCCTGGTGGGAAGCTGGCTGCGTTATGACTATGGCCAGTACACCTGGCGTGCTGCCTCCAGCCAGATGCTGGATCGTAAAGGGATGAACCTGGCGTCAAACCTGTTCCACATCGGGATTTTGGGTATTTTCGCCGGTCATTTCCTGGGGATGCTGACGCCGCACTGGATGTACGAAGCGTGGCTGCCGATTGAAGTGAAGCAGAAGATGGCGATGCTCGCCGGTGGCGCCTGCGGCGTGATGACCCTGGTGGGTGGGCTGCTGCTGCTGAAACGCCGTCTGTTCAGCCCACGCGTGCGGGCTACCACGACCGGAGCGGACATCCTGATCCTCTCCCTGCTGATGGTGCAGTGTGCGCTGGGTCTGCTGACCATTCCATTCTCTGCGCAGCATATGGACGGCAGCGAGATGATGAAGCTGGTGGGATGGGCGCAGTCTGTCGTGACCTTCCGCGGTGGTGCCTCTGAGCATCTGGACGGCGTGGCGTTCATCTTCCGCGTTCACCTGGTGCTGGGTATGACCCTGTTTGTGCTGTTCCCGTTCTCTCGCCTGGTGCACATCTGGAGTGCGCCGGTGGAGTACCTGACGCGCAAATATCAGATCGTGCGTGCTCGTCGCTGATTCGCTGTATTGATACAACCCCGCATTTGCGGGGTTTTTTTTGTCCTGGAACCAGGGTTTCGTGCGGATGCCGGGTGGCGGCTGCGCCTTACCCGGCCTACGGAATTCACTATGCTCGGATCGAACCCTGGTCGAAGCTTCTCATCTTTCCCCGCATGGGAGAACCATAGGGCATTGTGCTTTTGGAGAGTGCTAAAGAATCTGGAAGTGATGGTGGTGGGGGAAGGATTCGAACCTTCGAAGTCGATGACGGCAGATTTACAGTCTGCTCCCTTTGGCCGCTCGGGAACCCCACCAGGGGTAATTCATATTTTGAGGTAAAGCTGGAGATGGTGGTGGGGGAAGGATTCGAACCTTCGAAGTCGATGACGGCAGATTTACAGTCTGCTCCCTTTGGCCGCTCGGGAACCCCACCACGGGGTAATGCTTTTAACTGGCCTGCTTCCTGCTGGAAGCGGGGCGCATCATATCAAATGAGACGCCCCTGTAAAGCATTCCTTTAGGAAAATGAAGCTGTTTGCCTGCTTTTTATCCGTAAAGGCGTAAAGCTAATCAATTCATTTTCCGAAGGATTAAAGAATAATCGTTCTGTTGCCGTACACAAAGACGCGCTGAGCAAGTACCTGATAAAGCGCACGGCTCAGTACGTTCTTCTCAACGTCACGGCCAGCTCGCATCATATCTTCTGCCGTGTAGGTGTGATCCACGTGGATCACGTCCTGCATGATGATTGGGCCTTCGTCCAGATTATCATTCACGTAGTGCGCGGTTGCGCCAATGATCTTCACCCCACGCTCGTACGCCTGGTGGTACGGACGCGCGCCAATAAAGGCTGGCAGGAAGGAGTGGTGGATGTTGATAATTTTGTTCGGGAAGCGCGCCACGAAGGATGGCGTCAGCACGCGCATGTATTTTGCCAGCACCACGTAGTCCGGGTTATGTGCTTCAATCGCAGCAGCCATCAGGTTGTCGTGCTCTTCGCGGGTATGACCTTCATGGCTGACCAGTTCAAACGGAATGTCGAAACGTTCAACCAGCGTACGCAGCGTCTCGTGGTTGCCAATGACGGCGGCAATTTCGACGTCCAGGCCACCGTAGTTGGCTTTCATCAGCAGATCGCCCAGGCAGTGCGCCTCTTTGGTGACCAGAATGACAATGCGGCGACGACCCGCCGGGTTTAGCTCGCGCACCGAGCCTTCCGGCAGGGCGCTGTCCAGATCGGCAAGCAGGGTTGTGTCGTTGAAAATACCTTCCAGCTCGGTACGCATAAAGAAGCGACCGGTACGGTGGTCAACGAACTCGTTGTTCTGCACGATATTCAGTTCATGCTTGTAGCAAATGTTGGTAATTCGTGCGATCAGTCCTTTTTGATCGGGACAGATAGTGCGCAGAACTTTACGTTGTAATGATTGCATCGCCGGGAAATCCTGTTTATGTATTTGCGAAGTCTGAGTTGTCAGGCATTACTGCCGCAACACTTTTTAAATTTTTTTCCTGAACCACAGGGGCAGGGATCGTTACGACCGAATTGCGGACGTGTGCCGTCAATATAATACCATTGCCCGCTGTCCTTTAAGAACCGTGAGCGTTCAATGATGGCGCCGGGTTTGTTTTGTTCGCTAAAGCGGGCGACAAAACTGACATAGCCCTCGTTGGCATCGCGGCCGGGAGCGGCATCAAAGACGGTAAGGCCCAGCCAGACGGTGTTGGCAAATCCGGCTTCAATCTCTTGTCGAAAATCGGCAGCAACACAGGACGGATGCCAGGTTTTAATCAGGTAGTCTGCGTTTTTGATCACAAAAGCAGTATACCGCGAGCGCATAAGGTGTGACGGGTCTGGTGCAACCTGCTCGCCAGAAAGATATCGCTGGCAACATAGGCTATACTCCAGAGCGCTACCACAGGGGCAGAGTTGAGACACGATTCTCTTCCTGGAACAAAAAATAAGGCGTTAAACGCTTAAGGTAGCAATATGTTAACTGAGCAGGTGCGTTGACGCTATGTCGGGAATCCAGGGGAAGTAAAACAGGGCTAATGAGAAAGGTAAAAATTGGACTGGCGTTGGGCTCAGGTGCAGCCCGGGGTTGGTCACATATTGGCGTTATCAATACCTTAAACCAGATGGGGATTGACGTTGATATTGTCGCAGGATGTTCTATCGGGTCGCTGGTCGGATCCGCGTACGCCTGCGGTAAGCTCCCGCAGCTTGAAAGCTGGGTGCGCTCCTTTAGTTACTGGGATGTACTGCGCCTGATGGATCTCTCCTGGCAGCGTGGCGGCCTGCTGCGCGGCGAACGCGTATTCAATCAGTTTCGTAAGATAATGCCCCTCGCTGACTTCAGCCACTGCCAAATGCCTTTCGGCGCCGTTGCAACCAACCTCAGTACGGGCAGGGAGTTATGGCTCACCGAAGGGGATATTCATCTCGCCGTTCGCGCATCCTGTAGCATGCCTGGGTTAATGGCGCCTGTGCCTCATAATGGCTACTGGCTCGTTGATGGCGGTGTGGTGAATCCTGTGCCCATCTCTCTGACGCGCGCCATGGGGGCAGATATCGTCATTGCAGTGGATTTACAGCACGACGCTCACCTTATGCAGCAGGATTTGATGCCGGTTAATCTTCAGAGCGATGATGCGGAAGAAGAGAAACTTGCCTGGCATGCGCGTTTACGCGGCAGAATAGGGCGCCTGACTGCCCGTCGCACGGTGACCGCGCCGAACGCCATTGAAATCATGACGACCTCCATTCAAATTCTTGAGAATCGCCTGAAGCGAAACCGTATGGCTGGCGATCCTCCGGATATTCTTATTCAGCCCTATTGTCCACAAATCTCTACCCTTGATTTCCACCGGGCTGAGGCCGCCATAGCAGCGGGCTCGTTAGCCGTCGAAAAGAAAATAGATGAACTGTTGCCTTTTGTGCGTACAGCACGTTAAGCACTTTTTTGATTACTTCAGCAAAATCTGACAGGCGATAGTACCAATAGCATGCCACTATTGAGTAACTGTCAGCCAGGGGAGGAACCATGACACAGCCATTGGCCGGAAAACATATTTTGATAGTAGAAGACGAGCCCGTTTTCCGATCGCTACTGGATTCGTGGTTATCCTCACTGGGTGCAACCACGTCCCTTGCCGAAGATGGCGTCGAGGCACTGGAAAAAATGGCCAGCATGGCGCCTGATCTGATGATCTGCGATCTCGAGATGCCGCGCATGGACGGATTAATGCTGGTGGAAAATCTGCGTAACGAAGGTTATCAGACACCGATACTGGTGATCTCGGCAACCGAAAATATGGCGGATATTGCTAAGGCGTTGCGTTTGGGTGTGCAGGATATCCTGCTCAAACCGGTTAAAGATTTAAACCGACTGCGTGAAACGGTGTTGGCCTGCCTGTATCCCAATATGTTTAATTCCCGGGTGGAAGAAGAAGAACGTCTTTTCCAGGACTGGGATGCTTTAGTCAGTAATCCGCTCGCGGCCGCGAAGCTGCTTCAGGAACTTCAGCCGCCGGTGCAGCAAAATATCTCTCATTGCAGAGTAAATTATCGCCAGCTGGTAGCGGCTGACCAGCCTGGACTGGTGCTGGATATTGCGCCGCTATCAGATTCCGACCTCGCTTTTTATTGCCTGGATGTTACCCGAGCGGGAGATAACGGCGTTCTGGCGGCCTTATTACTCCGTGCGCTGTTTAATGGATTGCTACAGGAACAATTATCCCATCAGGGGCAACGACTTCCTGAGTTAGGCAGTTTACTAAAACAGGTCAACCAACTTTTTCGCCAGGCCAATTTGCCGGGGCAGTTCCCGCTTCTGGTTGGCTATTATCACAGCGGGTTGAATAACCTTATTCTGGTCTCTGCTGGATTAAATGCCACGCTGAATACCGGCGAACACCATATACAGGTGAGTAACGGTGTGCCGTTGGGAACGTTGGGTAATACTTACCTTAATCAAATTAGCCATCGCTGCACCTCCTGGCAGTGCCAAATTTGGGGTGCCGGTGGGCGGTTACGCTTAATGTTGTCCACGGAGTAAGCAGTCAGATTTTATTTTTCAGATTGCTTTACCTGTGTTTTTGCTGACAGTGCTACTATCGCTGCAAGTTTCATGCGTATTTGTCTTAATTGATCGGCAACGCGTTCTTTTCAGACCCGTATTAGTGGCTGAGACTGTATACTCAACGCGTTATTCAATGCATAAAAGTTCAAAACTTGAACAGTTCAGGAGAATTTCAATGGCTGCCCTAAATTCGAAAGTCAGAAAGGCCGTTATCCCGGTGGCGGGATTGGGTACCAGGATGTTGCCAGCGACGAAGGCAATCCCAAAAGAGATGCTGCCTCTGGTTGATAAGCCATTAATCCAGTATGTCGTGAATGAGTGTATTGCGGCAGGTATCACCGAAATTGTACTGGTGACGCATTCATCTAAAAACTCTATCGAAAACCATTTCGATACCAGTTTCGAACTCGAAGCAATGCTGGAAAAACGCGTAAAGCGCCAGCTGCTGGAGGAAGTGCAGTCTATTTGCCCTCCACACGTTACCATTATGCAGGTTCGTCAGGGCCTGGCGAAGGGCCTGGGGCACGCAGTATTGTGTGCACATCCGGTAGTGGGTGATGAGCCGGTCGCGGTTATTCTGCCAGACGTGATCCTTGATGAGTATGAGTCCGATCTTTCCCAGGAAAACCTGGCGGAAATGATTAAACGCTTCGACGAAACCGGCAGCAGCCAGATTATGGTTGAGCCAGTCGACGATGTGACTGCTTACGGTGTGGTTGACTGCAAAGGTGTTGCCCTGCAACCTGGTGAAAGCGTACCAATGGTTGGCGTTGTTGAAAAACCTAAAGCGGACGTCGCGCCGTCTAATCTTGCTGTCGTTGGCCGTTACGTACTGAGTGCTGAAATCTGGGCGCTGCTGGCCAAAACGCCTCCGGGTGCGGGCGATGAAATCCAGCTGACGGATGCTATCGATATGCTGATCGAGAAAGAGACCGTGGAAGCCTACCATATGAAAGGTAAGAGCCATGACTGCGGTAATAAGCTCGGTTATATGCAGGCATTCGTCGAATATGGCATTCGCCATAACAGCCTGGGTGAAGAATTTAAAGCCTGGCTCAAAGGTAGCGTGGGTATTAAGTAATAAACTCACGGACCAGTGAACAAGACCGGTGTGGCGATGCCCACCGGTTTTTTTATGCCTGTCGATCCGTAATTGGCTGGAGATTGTCAAGGACGTTAAATAGTGAGCCAGGCAATATGACAGAATGTAAGGAGATGTTTGGGGAATATTATGGGCATAAAAAATCCCGCATTAAGCGGGATTTTTCAGAATCTTTCCAGATTAATCCTTGATCAGGAAGTCATCCAGTTGTTTACCTTGTTCGTCCATAGCTTTCTTGATTACAGCAGGAGTACGACCCTGGCCGGTCCAGGTTTTCTCTTCGCCGTTCTCGTCGATGTAGCTATATTTAGCAGGACGTGCTGCGCGTTTTGCTTTGGTACCGGTTTTAGCCGCAGCCATGCTGTTCAGCAATTCGTTTGGATCGATACCATCGGCAATCAGCATTTCGCGATACTGTTGCAGTTTACGTGTACGTTCTTCGATTTCAGCCGCTGCTGCGCTTTCTTCTTCACGACGTTCGTTAACGACAACTTCTAATTTTTCGAGCATCTCTTCAAGCGTTTCGAGGGTACATTCTCTTGCCTGCGCACGAAGAGTACGGATGTTGTTCAGAATTTTAAGTGCTTCGCTCATTGTAGTAATCTCAAACTTATAATGGGGGTGGGTTTGTTGTCCTAATAATAGAGCGTTAATTTCACTTGTGCAATAGGTTGGAATGTAAGGAATTCAAAAAATACAAAATTAATGACGCTATTATTAATTACGCTAACTTAAATTTCATTGTTTGCTGGGGCGATGAGATATCGTTTCAAACGGCAAAAGCGCGTCATTTGCATGTTTGTTTTGTGACTTTTACCTCAGGAATTATAGTTGCGGTTGATAAATATCAGCCTTTCGTATTACTCCGGCTAAGCGCAGCGAACAGAAGAATAGTTAATAAATAGTGAATTTTAAAGATTGCAGAAGCCACTATAAAAAGAAGTGTTATCTCCGGTGTCGAGCTCGCCTTATTGTCCGTGCTAAAAGCCTTTACTGTCTGTTTTAACGCATTATTTTGCGCTATCAACGAAGAGTTTATTGGTGCAGAACAGCCTGGAGCACGCAGCCCGCCGCTGATGACAATACAAAATATGGTACAATGATCCATCGGGAATATTACACATTGATTAGGATTCTTCGGCCAATGGCACAACTTTATTTCTACTATTCGGCAATGAATGCAGGGAAATCGACGGCGTTACTGCAATCCTCATACAATTATCAGGAGCGGGGGATGCGTACCGTTGTTTATACCGCCGAAATCGACGATCGCTTTGGGGCAGGGAAGGTAAGCTCAAGAATAGGGCTCTCGTCGCCTGCAAGGCTGTTTAACCCTGAAACGGACCTGCTTGAGGACATTCGTGCCCAGCATGCCTCTAAGCCTGTCCATTGCGTGCTGGTAGATGAAAGCCAGTTCCTGACCCGCGAGCAGGTCCATGCGCTTTCAGAGGTCGTTGATGAGCTGGATATTCCCGTTCTTTGCTATGGATTACGCACTGACTTTCGCGGTGAGTTATTTGCCGGTAGCCAGTATCTGCTCGCCTGGTCGGATAAGCTGGTTGAGCTGAAAACTATCTGCTTTTGTGGCCGCAAGGCAAGTATGGTTCTTCGCCTGGACCAGTCGGGTAAGCCTTATGCTGATGGCGAGCAGGTGGTGATAGGGGGCAATGAACGTTATGTCTCGGTCTGCCGCAAGCATTATAAAGAGGCGCTGGCTGTAGGCTCGCTGACGGCGTTACAGGGCGACAATCGCAAATAAAAAAAATGTCTTACGGATCCTCAGATATAAAAAAACCCGCCAGCGGCGGGTTTTTTTTCACACTGTCAATCAAGCATTTTTCTTCGCTTTCTTGTCAGCCTTTACAACTGCGGGGATGTCAACTTTTACGGCAGCGACATCGCTTTCAGTGAAGTTACGACCGTAATAGGTATCCAGCAGGATCTGTTTCAGTTCGGAAATCAGTGGGTAGCGCGGGTTAGCACCAGTACACTGGTCATCGAATGCATCTTCAGACAGCTTATCTACGTGAGCGAGGAAGTCAGCTTCCTGAACGCCTGCTTCGCGGATAGATTTAGGAATACCCAGTTCAGCCTTCAGGCTTTCCAGCCATGCCAGCAGTTTCTCGATCTTCGCTGCAGTACGGTCGCCCGGTGCGCTCAGACCCAGGTGGTCTGCGATTTCAGCGTAGCGACGACGAGCTTGCGGACGGTCGTACTGGCTGAATGCAGTCTGCTTGGTTGGGTTGTCGTTGGCGTTATAGCGGATAACGTTGCTGATCAACAGGGCGTTCGCCAGACCGTGAGGAATGTGGAACTGTGAACCCAGCTTGTGCGCCATGGAGTGACAGACACCCAGGAAGGCGTTAGCAAATGCAATGCCCGCGATGGTTGCCGCACTGTGTACACGTTCACGAGCTACAGGGTTTTTCGAACCTTCGTTGTAAGAAGCTGGCAGGTTTTCTTTCAGCAGTTTCAGTGCCTGTAAAGCCTGACCGTCAGAGAACTCAGAAGCCAGTACGGAAACGTAAGCTTCCAGGGCGTGAGTTACCGCATCCAGACCACCGAACGCACACAGTGATTTCGGCATTTCCATGACCAGGTTGGCGTCAACGATAGCCATATCTGGCGTCAGTGCGTAGTCAGCCAGCGGATATTTCTGACCCGTTGCGTCATCAGTCACAACAGCAAATGGCGTCACTTCTGATCCGGTACCGGAAGTGGTGGTGACGGCGATCATTTTCGCTTTCACGCCCATTTTCGGGAACTTGTAGATACGTTTACGGATATCCATAAAGCGCAGCGCCAGTTCTTCGAAGTGGGTTTCCGGATGCTCGTACATGACCCACATAATTTTCGCGGCGTCCATTGGGGAACCGCCACCCAGTGCGATGATCACATCAGGTTTGAAGGAGTTAGCCAGTTCAGCGCCTTTACGTACAACGCTCAGGGTTGGGTCAGCTTCAACTTCAAAAAAGACTTCAGTTTCGACGCCAGACGCTTTCAGAACAGAGGTGATCTGGTCTGCATAGCCATTGTTGAACAGGAAACGGTCAGTCACGATGAGCGCACGTTTGTGGCCATCAGTAATCACTTCGTCCAGCGCGATTGGCAGAGAGCCGCGGCGGAAGTAGATAGATTTCGGAAGTTTGTGCCACAACATGTTTTCAGCTCGCTTA
Organism: Enterobacter cloacae complex sp. IR5412; assembly: GCF_049237385.1. NCBI lineage: Bacteria > Pseudomonadati > Pseudomonadota > Gammaproteobacteria > Enterobacterales > Enterobacteriaceae > Enterobacter > Enterobacter cloacae complex sp. IR5412. The sequence continues at coordinate 57,764 of NZ_JBMKHQ010000003.1, forward strand.
GCAACGGTTTTCTTGTTGATCAGGTGTTTTGGACCAACGTTTTCAGAGATGGAGTTACCACCCCAGGAACCACAACCCAGAGTCAGGGAAGGTGCGAGTTTGAAGTTATACAGGTCACCGATACCACCCTGAGAAGCAGGGGTGTTGATCAGGATACGTGCCGTCTTCATCTTCTGACCGAAGTAAGCAACACGCTCTGGCTGGTTATCCTGGTCGGTGTACAGGCAAGAGGTGTGGCCGATACCGCCCATCGCCACCAGCTTCTCTGCTTTTTCTACCGCGTCATCGAAATCTTTCGCACGGTACATTGCCAGTGTCGGGGACAGTTTTTCGTGAGCAAACGGCTCACTTTCATCAACGACTTTCACTTCACCAATCAGAATCTTGGTGGAAGCAGGGACGCTAAAGCCGGCGAGTTCAGCGATTTTATACGCTGGCTGACCTACGATAGCTGCGTTCAGTGCACCATTTTTCAGAATCACGTCCTGAACGGCTTTCAGTTCTTTACCTTGCAACAGGTAGCCGCCGTGGCTGGCGAAACGTTCACGAACGGCGTCGTATACCGAATCAACCACGACAACAGACTGTTCAGATGCACAGATAACGCCGTTATCGAAGGTTTTCGACATCAGCACAGAGGCAACTGCACGCTTGATATCTGCCGTTTCGTCGATCACAACAGGAGTATTACCTGCGCCTACGCCGATGGCTGGTTTACCGGAGCTGTATGCTGCTTTAACCATACCAGGACCGCCGGTCGCCAGGATTAGGTTAATGTCCGGGTGATGCATCAGGGCATTGGACAGTTCAACAGAAGGTTGGTCGATCCAACCGATCAGATCTTTTGGCGCACCCGCAGCAATGGCAGCCTGAAGCACGATATCCGCTGCTTTGTTGGTGGCGTCTTTCGCACGTGGATGCGGGGAGAAAATGATTGCGTTACGTGTTTTCAGACTGATAAGAGATTTGAAGATGGCGGTAGAGGTTGGGTTAGTGGTTGGAACGATACCGCAAATAATGCCGATGGGTTCAGCGATAGTGATGGTGCCAAAAGTGTCGTCTTCTGACAGCACACCGCAGGTTTTCTCATCTTTATAGGCGTTGTAGATATACTCTGAAGCAAAGTGGTTTTTGATCACTTTATCTTCAACGATACCCATACCGGATTCGGCAACGGCCATTTTAGCGAGAGGGATTCGAGCATCTGCAGCAGCCAGAGCGGCCGCGCGGAAGATTTTATCAACCTGTTCTTGGGTGAAATTGGCATATTCACGCTGGGCTTTTTTCACGCGCTCGACGAGGGCGTTCAGTTCAGCGATATTGGTAACAGCCATAATGCTCTCCTGATAATGTTTAAACTCTTTTAGTAAACCAGCGCTCGATACGTCTGACAGTATAGTCAGAGCCGATCCCACTTGCGTAACACACAGTAAAACAAAGGATTACTCACTGCTTCCGCTCACTAATTTACTAAAAGAGCCTTACCTTAGCATCATACCTTTTTGATAGGTGATCTCCCTGGCGGCGTAACCAAGATTACTCACTTCTGAGTACGAAAATTATGATCAAGATCAATTTTGTCCTAAGCTGATACCTTTCAGCAGGGTTATTTTGTGCTAATTATTCCAGTGTTAAATAATTAAGTAACTATTGGAAGTGGCGCTATCATTGAGTATACAAATGTTTAACATCATGAATTGATAACGTTTTAGAACAGATTTCTGGTGAAGTGTGCGGCTAAAAAGCGTATCTTCAGCGCGGATTTATCATTACACGCTGTCTCTCCCTGACCATGCTTAATTGCGGAGCTTAATGTGATTCAAACGCTCTTTGATTTCCCTACATATTTCAAGTTTTTTATTGGCTTGTTTGCCCTGGTCAACCCGGTAGGGATTATCCCTGTCTTCATCAGTATGACCAGCTATCAGACAGCCGCCGCGCGAAATAAAACCAACCTGACGGCAAACCTGTCGGTGGCGATTATCTTGCTTACGTCTCTTTATCTGGGGGACGCCATTCTTCAGGTCTTCGGCATCTCGATTGATTCGTTCCGAATAGCAGGCGGGATCCTGGTGGTGACGATTGCCATGTCGATGATCAGCGGCAAGCTGGGGGAGGATAAACAGAATAAGCAGGAAAAATCAGAGACAGCTATCCGCGAGAGCATCGGCGTGGTGCCACTGGCACTGCCGCTGATGGCGGGCCCGGGGGCAATCAGTTCTACCATTGTATGGGGAACACGCTATCACAGCCTGATGCACCTGATTGGCTTCTCTGTCGCCATTGCCCTGTTCGCACTTTGCTGCTGGGGCGTATTTCGTATGGCGCCATGGCTGGTTCGTTTGCTGGGACAAACGGGCATCAACGTGATTACCCGTATCATGGGTCTGTTGTTAATGGCGTTAGGCATCGAATTTATCGTTACCGGTATAAAAAGTATATTCCCCGGATTAGTACACTGACTTTCGTTTGAAAGAGCGGAGCCAGCGGCTCCGTTTTTTTACGTGAATATCAGCAAATCATATAAATAAAGTTGAAATACGCACCAGCCATAATAAGTTCTACTAATAACCCTCTTTTGTTGATTTTCAAGAGGTTGTTTATTTTCAGTTTGCTTCTCTGCCCATAAATCCTTCAAACGCTCTGTTATTTTACTCACATGATACTCTGGGGCTTGCTGACAGATAACCGAAATGATATTAGTAATTTCGACGCTGACCCAGACGAATGTGCTAAATAATAACCAGATGTTAAATTTTCGTGAAAAATCGTCCGAATTTGTCATGTCATCGCACCAGTCACGAGAGAACTCTACAACTGAATGTATTGTAAGGGTTTTACTTGTTTTTGGCGTGAAAGGTGGTCGGCGGCATAGCTACGCCTGACTCCGTAAAAGAGAAATGCTTAACAAATTTGCAAAATGTATTGGCGAGAGTTGGCACCATTTGGTACTTTCCGGCCTTATATTTTGCGGCATTAAACAAGTTGATGAGAACTATTTTCATATAGACCTCACTTAAGCTTTCCAGCACACCTCACTGACAGGGGAGAGGTGTAAAGAATCGACGCAAGATCGCCGTACGAGCGGTCAGTAATAATGAAGTCGATGATAGCAAGAAGTAAAAAAAGAACCTGACAGCAGCAAAAAAAACTCCTGCGCTGTACAGGCCCCAACAGGGGATTACACAACTGGCGAAGGCCAGTCATAATAATGAGTGGAGTATCAACACAATGTCCATCATCACAAAAAAAAGTCTGGTAGCGGCGGGGATTTTAACTGCGCTAATCGCGGGCAACGCTGCAATGGCTGCGGACGTTCCTGCTGGTGTTCAGCTGGCTGAGAAGCAAACGCTGGTACGTAATAACGGTGCGGAAGTGCAGTCTCTTGATCCGCACAAAATTGAAGGTGTTCCAGAGTCTAACGTTAACCGCGATCTGTTTGAAGGTCTGCTGGTGACTGACGTAGACGGCCACCCGGCTCCGGGCGTGGCGGAAAAATGGGACAACAAAGATTTTAAAGTCTGGACCTTCCATCTGCGTAAAGATGCCAAATGGTCTGACGGTACGCCGGTTACCGCCGAAGATTTCGTCTATAGCTGGCAGCGTCTGGCGGATCCGAATACCGCCTCCCCGTACGCGAGTTACCTCCAGTATGGCCATATCGCCAATATTGATGACATCATCACGGGTAAAAAGCCAGTAACCGACCTGGGCGTAAAAGCCATCGATGCCAACACTTTTGAAGTGACGTTGAGCGAACCTGTTCCGTACTTCTATAAGTTGCTGGTTCACCCGTCCGTTTCTCCGGTACCAAAATCCGCGGTAGAAAAATTTGGTGAAAAATGGACGCAGCCTGCGAATATCGTGACCAACGGTGCATATAAGCTGAAGGACTGGGTCGTTAACGAGCGTATGGTGCTGGAGCGCAACCCGCAGTATTGGGATAATGCCAAGACGGTTATCAATCAGGTCACCTACCTGCCAATCTCTTCTGAGGTAACGGACGTAAACCGCTACCGCAGCGGCGAAATCGACATGACCTATAACAACATGCCGATTGAACTGTTCCAGAAGCTGAAAAAAGAGATCCCGAAAGAAGTTCACGTCGATCCGTATCTGTGCACCTACTATTATGAAATTAACAACCAGAAAGCACCGTTCACCGACGTACGTGTTCGTACCGCACTGAAGCTGGCTCTGGATCGCGACATTATCGTGAATAAAGTGAAGAATCAGGGCGACCTGCCGGCTTACAGCTACACCCCGCCTTACACCGACGGTATGAAGCTGGTTGAACCTGAATGGTTCAAATGGTCCCAGGAAAAACGTAATGAAGAAGCGAAAAAGCTGCTGGCTGAAGCGGGCTATACCGCCGACAAGCCGCTGACGTTTAGTCTGCTGTACAACACCTCCGATCTGCATAAAAAACTGGCTATTGCCGTCGCGTCAATCTGGAAGAAAAATCTCGGCGTGAACGTGAAGCTGGAAAATCAGGAATGGAAAACCTTCCTCGATACGCGCCATCAGGGAACCTTTGACGTGGCACGTGCAGGATGGTGTGCGGACTATAACGAACCGACCTCATTCCTGAACACCATGCTCAGCGACAGTTCGAACAATACCGCACACTATAAGAGCCCGGCGTTTGATAAGCTGATTGGCGATACCCTGAAAGTGGCAGATGACGCCCAGCGCGCCGATCTGTACGCGAAATCAGAACAACAGCTCGATAAAGACTCTGCGATCGTTCCGGTTTACTACTACGTTAACGCCCGCCTCGTGAAACCATGGGTAGGGGGTTATACCGGTAAAGACCCGTTGGATAATATTTCCGTTAAGAATCTTTATATTATCAAGCATTAATGGCAATACGTGGGGCGAGCGAGCTTGCCCCACTGTGTCTATTTTGTAACATTCATCAGGCACACGCCAGAAGGTACGGGCAATGTTGAAATTTATCCTGCGTCGCTGTCTTGAAGCGATTCCAACGTTATTTATTCTAATTACAATTTCCTTCTTTATGATGCGTCTTGCGCCGGGCAGTCCTTTTACCGGTGAACGCACGCTTCCGCCAGAAGTTATGGCCAACATCGAAGCGAAATATCATTTAAACGATCCTATCACTACGCAGTACTTCAACTATCTGAAGCAACTTGCACACGGTGATTTTGGTCCGTCATTCAAATATAAAGACTATTCCGTTAACGACCTGGTGGCGTCCAGCTTCCCGGTATCGGCTAAATTAGGGGCTGCTGCATTTATCCTGGCCGTTGTTCTCGGTGTCACTGCGGGCGTTATCGCCGCACTAAAACAAAATACCCGATGGGATTACGCCGTAATGGGGGTCGCAATGACCGGGGTGGTTATCCCCAGCTTCGTTGTCGCGCCGTTGCTGGTCATGATATTCGCGATAACCCTTAAATGGCTGCCCGGGGGCGGCTGGAATGGCGGGGCGCTGAAGTTCATGATATTGCCGATGGTGGCATTATCTCTGGCCTACATTGCCAGTATCGCCCGTATTACGCGTGGTTCAATGATTGAAGTCCTGCATTCGAACTTTATCCGTACCGCCCGAGCGAAAGGGTTGCCGATGCGCCGGATTATTTTCCGTCACGCTCTCAAGCCTGCACTGTTACCGGTGCTCTCCTATATGGGTCCTGCATTCGTCGGCATTATTACGGGTTCAATGGTGATTGAAACCATTTATGGCCTGCCGGGCATCGGGCAGTTGTTTGTTAACGGGGCGCTTAACCGAGACTATTCGCTGGTGCTGAGCCTGACGATCCTCGTGGGCGCGCTGACCATTCTGTTTAATGCCGTTGTCGATGTGCTGTATGCCGTTATCGATCCGAAAATCCGTTACTAACTGGAGCACGCCATGATGTTGAGTAAGAAAAACAGCGAGGCGCTGGAAAACTTCAGTGAAAAGCTGGAGGTCGAAGGTCGTAGCCTTTGGCAGGACGCCCGCCGTCGTTTTATGCATAACCGTGCCGCCGTTGCCAGCCTGGTCGTGCTGGTGCTTATCGCGCTTTTCGTAACCCTTGCGCCAATGCTCTCTCAGTTCACCTATTTCGATACGGACTGGGGCATGATGTCCAGCGCGCCGGATATGGAATCCGGGCACTATTTCGGTACCGACTCCTCCGGGCGTGATTTGCTGGTGCGTGTGGCGATTGGCGGCCGTATCTCCCTGATGGTTGGCATCGCAGCGGCGCTGGTGGCGGTAATTGTCGGCACGCTTTACGGTTCGCTTTCCGGTTACCTCGGCGGGAAAGTGGACTCCGTGATGATGCGTATGCTTGAAATCCTGAACTCCTTCCCGTTCATGTTCTTCGTCATTCTGCTGGTGACCTTCTTTGGTCAAAATATCCTGCTGATCTTCGTGGCGATCGGGATGGTGTCCTGGCTGGATATGGCGCGTATTGTGCGCGGCCAGACGCTGAGCCTTAAACGTAAGGAGTTTATCGAAGCCGCACAGGTTGGTGGCGTTTCTACCGCCAATATTGTGGTGCGTCATATCGTTCCTAACGTGCTGGGCGTGGTGGTGGTATACGCCTCCCTGCTGGTGCCAAGTATGATCTTGTTTGAATCTTTCCTGAGCTTCCTGGGATTAGGTACGCAAGAGCCGTTGAGTAGCTGGGGCGCTCTGTTAAGTGACGGCGCAAACTCCATGGAAGTGTCACCGTGGTTACTGCTGTATCCGGCGGGCTTCCTGGTCGTCACCCTGTTCTGTTTCAACTTTATCGGCGATGGCCTGCGTGATGCCCTCGACCCGAAAGACCGTTAAGGAGCGCCGTCATGACCATTATTGAAACGGCAACCGCGCCACAGGCGCAACAGCGGACCAGCGCACTGCTGGACGTTAAAGACCTCCGCGTGACGTTTAAAACCCCCGACGGTGATGTGACTGCCGTTAACGATCTCAACTTCGACTTGCGTGCCGGTGAAACGCTGGGCATTGTGGGCGAATCCGGTTCCGGTAAATCCCAGACCGCATTCGCACTGATGGGCCTGCTGGCGTCAAACGGCGTGATAGGTGGTTCGGCGACGTTTAACGGGAAAGAGATCCTGAACTTGCCGGAACATGAGCTGAACAAGCTGCGCGCCGAGCAGATTTCAATGATTTTCCAGGATCCGATGACCTCCCTGAACCCCTATATGCGGGTGGGTGAACAGCTGATGGAAGTGCTGATGCTCCACAAGGGGCTGGGCAAAGCCGAAGCGTTTGAAGAGTCCGTCAAAATGCTGGATGCGGTGAAAATGCCTGAGGCACGCAAGCGCATGCGCATGTATCCGCACGAATTCTCCGGCGGTATGCGCCAGCGCGTCATGATCGCGATGGCATTGCTTTGCCGGCCAAAACTGCTGATCGCTGATGAACCAACCACCGCTCTCGACGTGACCGTCCAGGCGCAGATCATGACGTTGCTGAACGAGCTGAAGCGTGAGTTCAACACCGCCATCATCATGATCACCCACGATTTAGGCGTCGTTGCCGGGATCTGCGACAAAGTGTTAGTCATGTATGCAGGCCGCACGATGGAATACGGTAATGCCCGCGATGTGTTCTACCAGCCAGCCCACCCGTACTCTATCGGGCTGCTGAATGCCGTACCGCGCCTCGATGCGGAAGGGGAGTCGCTGCTGACTATCCCGGGCAACCCGCCAAACCTGCTGCGTTTGCCAAAAGGCTGCCCGTTCCAGCCACGCTGTCCGCATGCGATGGAAATCTGTAACAGCGCACCGCCGCTGGAAGCGTTTGCCCCAGGCCGTCTACGCGCCTGCTTTAAGCCGCTGGAGGAGCTGGTATGAACGCAATCGACGAAAAAAGAAATGTGCTGCTCGAAATCGCTGACCTGAAGGTCCATTTCGATATCAAAGACGGTAAACAGTGGTTCTGGCAGCCTGCCAAAACCCTGAAAGCGGTGGATGGCGTCACGCTACGCCTGTACGAAGGGGAGACCCTGGGCGTGGTGGGCGAATCCGGCTGCGGCAAGTCGACATTTGCGCGTGCGATCATCGGCCTGGTGAAAGCCACCGACGGGAAAGTGGCCTGGCTTGGCAAAGATCTGCTGGGGATGAAGCCGGATGAATGGCGCAATGTTCGCAGTGATATCCAGATGATTTTCCAGGATCCTCTGGCGTCCCTGAATCCGCGTATGACCATTGGCGAAATCATTGCCGAGCCGCTGCGCACCTATCATCCGAAGATGCCGCGCCAGGAAGTTCGCGATCGGGTGAAAGCGATGATGCTGAAGGTGGGTCTGTTGCCTAACCTCATCAACCGCTACCCTCACGAGTTTTCCGGCGGTCAGTGCCAGCGTATCGGTATCGCACGCGCGTTGATCCTTGAACCGAAACTGATTATCTGTGATGAGCCGGTTTCGGCGCTGGACGTTTCCATCCAGGCCCAGGTGGTTAACCTGCTACAGAAACTGCAACGGGAAATGGGGCTGTCGCTGATCTTCATCGCCCACGATCTGGCGGTGGTAAAACACATTTCAGACCGTGTGCTGGTCATGTATCTGGGCCACGCCGTGGAGTTGGGCACGTATGATGAGGTGTACCATAATCCGCTGCACCCTTATACCAAAGCGCTGATGTCTGCGGTTCCCGTTCCGGATCCCGATCTGGAAAAAAATAAAACCATTCAGCTTCTGGAAGGTGAACTGCCTTCGCCAATCAACCCGCCTTCAGGCTGCGTATTCCGTACGCGATGCCCAATAGCCGGGCCGGAATGTGCAAAAACACGGCCGGTTCTGGAGGGCAGTTTCCGACATGCGGTTTCCTGCCTGAAAGTAGACCCGTTATAATCGCAAGGGCTGACATGATGTCAGCCCTTATTTTTTCGAGGTTAATGTGTCGCGATTATTCACGTCGGCCCGTCAGCGGCTTTATCACCTTTTATTTGATCCAGAAACGGTTTCCGGTCGCCGTTTCGAGGGTCTGTGTGGCTTATTTGCGCTGATTAGCGTCATTATTATCTTTATCGAATCCGGTGCCGGAACGCAGTACCACATGACGTATGAGGAGTGGCACGTTTTTGTCTGGCTGGAATTGATCGTCACGCTGGTGTTTACCGCAGAGTATGTGCTGAGGGTCATTAGCTGGCCAAATCCGGCGAAATACGTTTTCAGCTTCTGGGGATTTATTGATTTAGCCACTATCCTGCCGCTGTATGTCATGTGGCTGTGGCCTGAGATCAGCCTGAATTATGTGTTTGCCTGGCGCGCAATGCGGGCGATTCGTGTGTTACGAATTCTGAAGCTGCTGCGCTTTATGCCGTCGCTGAGGGTTTTTTGGGTCGCCATTGTCAGCGCCCGCCACCAGCTTATTCTCTTCTATTCGTTTATTGCTATCGTGATGATCGTTTTTGGCTCCCTGATGTATTTAATCGAAGGGCCAAAATACGGGTTTACCACGCTTAATGCGTCGGTTTACTGGGCTATCGTCACGGTGACCACCGTGGGCTATGGCGATATTACACCGCATACGCCGCTCGGACGTATTGTGGCATCGGTTCTTATCCTGATCGGTTATTCGGTGATAGCGATACCGACGGGGCTAATTACCACCCATATGAGCAGCGCCTTCCAGAACAGCAAGCAGCAACGCAAATGTCCGAATTGTCAGCAGGGAAATCATGAACCCGGGGCGCGGTTTTGTCACCGCTGTGGAAATGCCTTGCCGGATTAAATAAAAAAGGCTGCGCGGGCAGCCTTTTTTATTATTCGCGCCAGAGAATATGGCACAGCTTATGGTCTTTCTCGCGGCACAGCAGGACGCGGGCAAAGATGTCGTTAATTTCTCCGCCGTCTTCATCTGCCAGGCCAATTACCACCTCAGCGAAGAAGTCCGGGTTGAGATCAAAATCGACGTGTTCGGCCCAGTCTTCAGACGGATCGAACAGCTCAGCACCGCCACGCTCTTCAAATTGCAGGTTGAAAAGAATGACGTCAGCAGGGTCGAGATTATCGACCGCCAGCTCGAGAAAAATATCGTAGGCCTGTTCGAGCGTTTCGTCTTCGGTCAGGCGATTGTTCAGATCCATTTCCATGATGACTACCTGTTAAACATCGTTGGGCACGTTTTACAGCAACGGACTAAAGAAGTAAAACAGTCGTTCGGCAATTCGCTGCCACAGCGGACGTTTCGCCCACAGTCTGGCGTCCAGCAGGCGTGAGCGGGAGATATAATCATCCTGAACCGCCGCCAGATCGCCGCCGAAACCGGCGTCATCAATGACCAGCGTAATTTCAAAATTTAGCCACAGACTGCGCATATCGAGGTTGACGGTACCCACCAGGCTCAGCTCTCCGTCTACCAGCACGCTCTTGGTGTGTAACAGACCGCCTTCGAACTGATAGATTTTAACGCCCGCGGCCAGCAGCTCACTAAAGAACGCGCGACTTGCCCACCCGACCAGCAGCGAATCGTTCTTGCGCGGCATAATAATGCTCACATCCACTCCGCGCTGTGCCGCTGTACAGATGGCGTGCAGAAGGTCGTCGCTGGGGACGAAATAGGGCGTGGTCATGATCAGATATTCCCGCGCGGAGTACGCGGCGGTAAGCAGTGCCTGATGGATCAGATCTTCCGGGAAGCCAGGACCGGAGGCGATAGTGTGGATAGTGTGCCCGCTGGCTTCCTCAAACGGCATGATATTGCCATCCGGCGGCGGGGGAAGAATGCGTTTACCGGTTTCAATTTCCCAGTCGCACGAATAGACGATGCCCATAGAGGTTGCCACCGGGCCTTCCATGCGAGCCATCAAATCGATCCATTGCCCCACGCCAGAATCCTGTTTAAAGAAGCGGGGGTCGACCATGTTCATGCTGCCGGTGTAGGCGATATAGTTATCGATCAGGACCATTTTCCGGTGCTGACGAAGATCCATGCGGCGCAGAAAGACGCGCATAAGATTCACTTTCAGCGCCTCGACCACCTCGATACCGGCGTTGCGCATCATGCCTGCCCACGGGCTACGGAAAAAGGCCACGCTGCCGGCGGAGTCCAGCATCAGGCGGCAGTGGATACCGCGACGTGCAGCGGCCATCAGCGATTCGGCGACCTGGTCCGCCATGCCGCCCGGCTGCCAGATATAAAACACCATCTCGATATTATGCCGGGCGAGCTGGATATCACGGATCAGCGCCTGCATCACGTCATCGGAAGAGGTCATCAGTTGCAGCTGATTGCCTTTTACCCCAGCAATGCCCTGGCGGCGTTCGCACAGCTTGAACAAAGATGCGGCCACGCTGCTGTTCTCTTCGGCGAAGATATGCTTGCAGGCTTTAAGGTCGGCAAGCCATTTTGCCGTGGAGGGCCACATGGCACGGGCGCGTTCGGCCCGGCGTTTACCCAGATGAAGTTCACCGAAAGAGAGATAGGCGATGATGCCCACCAGCGGCAGAATGTAGATAATCAGAAGCCAGGCCATGGCGGAAGGTACCGCTCTGCGTTTCATCAGAATGCGCAACGTCACCCCGGCAATTAACAGCCAGTATCCTAAAATGACCAGCCAACTCACCACGGTGTAGAAGGTTGTCATAAATAAAAAATCCTTTTGAAAGCGTATTGTTATGAGTTTACGCATCAGGATTCATCTGGCAAATAAAAACGGCAGATAAAAGCGCTGGTTTGCCGCCTGCTTAAGCATATAATGGCATCTCTGTTAGAGAAAGAGTTGTAGACATGAAGCGCAGTAGAACTGAAGTAGGGCGCTGGCGCATGTTGCGACAGGTGAGTCGTCGTAAGGCTCGTTGGCTGGAAGCACAATCCCGCCGCAATATGCGTATCCACGCCATCAGAAAATGTGGCCTGAACAGACACCGTAACGCGCTGCTGTTCGCGGTCCAGGATATCTGAAAAGCATGAGGGGCACCGTAAAGGTGCCCATTAAACATCCAGACTATCAATTTTTGCAGTCTCCTCCCGTCTGCTTTCCACGATATACTACGTCCCCATAACGTCATGATATTAAAAGATGAATCCTTATCTCTGGATTTTTATTGCACTTTTGGCGCTGGATGCGCTCAGGGAAGGTTTAGGACTTTCGTCATTTTCCTCATTGGCAGATTATGTTTTTGCGTGGGGAATACATTGGCTTTATTAAAGGAAAAAAGGATGAACGTAAAAGTGATGGCAGCACTCTTCGGGATTGCAATATTAAGCGGTTGTGCCAGTAGCAAAACCTCACCCGAACGGCACGCGTTTTATTTCGTGTCGCATCAGTCCAGCTTTACTGGCGGCAATTACACCTCCAGCGTGCAGAAAAATTATCACCTGAACGTAGCGCAGTTCCGCGAGCTTTATGCCCGGGGCAAAGCTGACCGTGCGGAAGGGCGGACTCAGGCTGAAGCCAGTGAATACGCGCAAAGCATTCGCGATCAGCTGAAAGAAAATGCGAAGTCGCAGGAATTGTACGCAGGCAACGCGAAGGATAAATGGTCTTCGGACATGGACAGTAAAGACGCCATATTATTTGGTAACGAACTGGCCGCGACTTATCTTGATGGCTATAACGGCGTACAATAGCGCAACTGATTCAGGGGATACCGTTATTACCGGTATCCCCGCTGTTTTTGAGCAAAAGGAGTGAGACGTGTTTGCGGAGTTTGGTGTACTGAATTTCTGGACCTATGTTGTCGGCGCATTTTTTATCGTGCTGGTTCCAGGACCGAACACCTTGTTTGTGCTGAAAACAGGGATTGGCCACGGCGTTAAGAAAGGCTATCTGGCAGCCACCGGTGTGTTTATTGGTGATGCCGTGCTGATGTTTCTGGCCTGGGCGGGCGTCGCCGCGTTGATCCAGACCACTCCGGTATTATTTAATATTGTCCGCTATCTTGGGGCGTTTTATCTGCTGTGGCTCGGCGGAAAAATGCTCTGGTCCGTTATGACACGTCAAAAAAATGCGCACGTAAGTAGCGCCGAACCGGCAAGCGCGATCCTTAAGCGTTCGCTGGTGCTGAGCCTGACGAACCCGAAAGCGATTCTCTTTTACGTATCGTTCTTCGTGCAGTTCATTGATGTCAATGCGAAGAATACCGGCACGTCGTTCCTGATCCTCGCCACAACGCTTGAGCTGATCAGCTTCATGTACATGAGCTTCCTGATTTTCTCAGGCGCGTTTGTCACGCGTTACCTGAAAACCAAAAAGAAACTGGCGAAGCTGGGGAATGGGTTGATAGGCCTGCTGTTTGTTGGATTTGCGGCGAGGCTGGCGTCGCTGCACTGAATGAAGAAAAGGCTCCCGAGGGAGCCTTTCGTTTCAGAACACTTTTTTATACGGGCGAACCGTGACTTTCTCGTACACGCCGGCTGCGACGTACGGGTCTGCTTCTGCCCAGGCCTGCGCGGCTTCCAGAGATTCAAACTCGGCAATCACCGTGGAGCCGGTAAAACCCGCTGCTCCCGGATCGTTGCTGTCAACGGCAGGCATCGGGCCTGCGGTCAGCAACCGACCTTCATCCTGTAGCAGCTGTAAACGCGCCAGATGGGCAGGGCGAACGGAAAGACGTTTTTCCAGAGAATCAGGTACATCTTCAGCGTAAATCACATAAAGCACGGCAAAGCTCCTTAACCGGTAAAAGTGACATTTACGTTATGTGAAAGCACAAATGACTGCAATGTAAAGATAATAACAATGTTAAAACCCTGATCTGGATGCCCCTTTTTTGCCCTCATATACGCTTAAATTGCGCCAGGACAAAGTGTCTTATTGAATATGATTGCTATTTGCATTTAAAATCGAGGTTCGGTTTTTTAACGTTGATGATTATGACTTCGATGACCCTTGATTTACCTCGCCGCTTTCCATGGCCGACGCTGCTTTCCGTCGTTATTCACGGTGCTGTCGTGGCGGGTCTGCTCTATACCTCGGTTCATCAGGTTATTGAAATGCCAGCGCCAGCGCAGCCAATTTCTGTGACCATGGTATCGCCCGCGGATCTTGAACCGCCGCAGGTTGCGCCGCCGCCGCCACAGCCCGTTGTTGAACCCGAGCCGGAACCCGAGCCGATTCCTGAACCGCCAAAAGAAGCGCCGGTGGTGATCCATAAGCCAGAGCCGAAACCTAAGCCGAAGCCAAAACCCAAGCCGGTCAAAAAGGTGGAAGAGCGTCCGAAACGCGAAGTGCGTCCGGTTGAGCCACGCGCCACGCAGCCGGTTGAAAATGCCGCCCCGTCACGTCCGCTGATGAATAACACCACGACCGCGACAAA
>NZ_JBMKHQ010000003.1:72044-197233 GCF_049237385.1 Enterobacter cloacae complex sp. IR5412
CGACGTTACGGCCGATGGACGTGTCGATAACGTGGAAATCCTGTCCGCACAGCCGGCGAATATGTTTGAACGTGAAGTTAAATCGGCCATGCGCAGGTGGCGCTATGAAGCCGGTAAACCCGGCAATGGGTTGATTGTGAACATTGTCTTCCGCCTGAACGGCGGGGCACAGATGGAATAAAAGAAGCCTCCGCAAGGAGGCTTTTTTTTACCTGAGGATCAGCTCCGTGGGAGCTGGCGGGGCTTACCGTCGCTATCCACTGCCACGTAGATGAACAGGGCCTCCGTCGCCTTATAGCGCTGACCAATCGGTTCAGAAGAGACTTTTTTCACCCATACTTCAATGTTAATGGAGATAGACGTATTGCCGCGTTTTACGCAGCGTGCGTAACAGCACACCACGTCCCCCACCGCGACGGGGCGCAGGAAGGTCATGCCATCGACCCGGACGGTTACCACGCGCCCGTGTGCAATCTCTTTTGCCAGGATTGCACCGCCCATATCCATCTGCGACATTAACCAGCCGCCAAAAATATCGCCATTGGCATTCGTATCCGCAGGCATTGCCAGTGTGCGTAAAACCAGTTCGCCCTGTGGGGCGTCATTTGTTGTCATTGTTTTTAAACTCGTAACTGAAGACTTCAGGCGGGATGCTACTATGATTTCTGGCTGGAGAGAATAGGGTTAGCGCCCGCAGCGCGGGCGCCTGAAGGTCAGAAGGACATGGTTACGCCAGCGTAATAGGCGCGGCCCGGTTCGTTATAGGTAGATGCACCGTCATTTTCACGGTAAATCTGCTTGTCAAAGAGGTTGCTGATGCCGGCATTCAGGCGCAGGTTTTTGGTCAGCTGATAGTTACTGCCGATACCCACGATGGAATACGCGCCGATCTCTCTGTTGGACATCGCATTTTCCTCTTTGCGGATTTCAGCGTTTTCTCTGGGCTTCTGGCGGCCGTACATCGTCCAGCTTACGTTGGCTGAAAGCTTGCTGTTAACCTCCCAGTCCAGCATGGTGTTGACGGTATATTTGGGGATAATCGACAGCGGATTACCGGTGTCTTTACTTTCAGACTGAATCATATACGTCGCATTAGTACGCCAGGTTAGCGTGTCGCGAATAACAGGGACGGTGAGGTTGCCTTCCAGACCTTCAACAACGGCCTTACCGCCGTTCTCCCATTGCAGGATATTTGCGTCGCTGCTTGTCTGCCCCAGCACGTCCGTTCCTGAAACGATCTTGTTTTTGTAATCATTGCGGAACCAGGTAATTCCAGCCTCGTAGCCTTCCAGGGCAAAGGCCAGGCCGATCTCTTTGTTCACGCTGATTTCCGGATCCAGATCCGGGTTACCTAACAGATAACAGCTTCCTTCGGAAACGTTATTCGGGCAGCCATTGCCGCGGGTGGAAAGCAGATAGCCTTCGCTGGATTGATACAAGTTTGGCGCTTTAAATACCCGAGCGATACCCGCTTTAACCTTGAACATGTCACCCAAATCCTGAGAGAGGTTCAGGCTCGGACTCCAGTTGCTGCCAAATTGATTGTGATAATCAAAGCGGAGCCCTGGGATCAGGTTGGTGCCCTGACGCGCTTCAATATTGTCCTCAAGATAGATGCCGGTGAGGTCAGCGCTGTTTTTGCTGTTGCGCTCAGAAGCCGTGCCGGGAACGCCGTTAATCACTTCTCCCGACACATTTGTCGACTGCATTGAGGCCGGATCGTTCAGTTCATCACGGTTCCATTCTGCACCCACGGTTAGCGTCTGTTCGACCAGCCAGAAGAAAGGAATGTTCAGTTCACCCGTTGAACGGTATGACTCCAGCCGGCTGGTATCGTATTTATCGCTATTGATCATCCCTTCAACTTTGCCCGTAGAGCCTTCTTCCAGTCGGGTGTTGTTGGTCTTTTCATAATAAACCCCGAACTTTGACTGACCCCAGTCCCAGATGCCGTTGTGCGTAATGCCATAAGACTGGCGGTACATTCGGTTGGTTTCGTGTCCATACAGAGACGACACCAGACCGTCAGGGCTGACGTTGCTGTTGCTGTATTGAGTATCACCCGCGTAGATATTGCCCTGGCGGCTGTAGCTGTAGTCGAAATCGATAATCTGCTGTGGCGTGAGTTTCCAGGAGAGCAGGGCATTAATGTCCTTGTTACGTACGCCCTCTCGCCCGGCGGCGTAAGAGCCGTTTTGCGCGGTGTTGATGTCCTGAGCATCTGCGTCGGTTTTGTTGATGTTCCCGTACAGGCGCATCGTTAACGCATCGCCCGCGAGGGGGCCGCTCAGATCAAAATTAGCGCGTTTCGTCGCCCCCTCTTTATCATTTTCAGGCTGGTTAGTGTACAGGGAGAGGGAGCCGTGCCAGTCGTTGGACGGGCGTTTGGTAATGATGTTGACGACGCCGCCGGCAGCCCCCGAACCATAGCGGGCGGCAGCTGGTCCCCGGAGCACTTCAATACGCTCAACCATCTCTGGCGGAACCCAGTTGGTGTCCCCGCGGGTGTCGCGCTCCCCGCGCCAGCTGTAGCGCACCGAGTTACGTGACGTCACCGGCACACCGTCAATCAGAATCAGCGTGTTCTCTGGCCCCATACCGCGGATGTCGATCTGACGGTTGTTACCACGACTGCCTGTCGCGCTGTTTCCGGTGAGGTTAACCCCGGGCATTTTGCGAATAATTTCCGAAAGATCGTTAACCGGTGGATCCTTTTCTATGTCCTTTGCCGTGATGATGGAAACCCCCGGCTGTTGCTTTAGGGCCTCTTCAGCGGTTGCCTGAACGACCATTGTTTCACCATCGGCGAGAGGATCTTCCGCTGCGTGCGCGCTCTGGTATAGCGTTGAAAGAATGGCGAGCGTAAGTGTAGCCGGGGCAAATCTTATTATGTTATTCATCAACTCATTTCCATTTGTTAAAAATGCGATGAAGAATATTAATGATAGTGATTCTCATTACAATAAAGCGACAGCAATCTCCATAAAATCTTCATGATTCAGACATTTTCGCAGGAAGGTTGTGGAGAAAAGGGAAGGCGGGAAAAGAGGCCAGACCGCGTGACGATCTGGCCAGAAGGATCAGTGCTTGTCATCCTGCGGCATGTGGCGATAAATATAAACGCCGCTGAGTAGGGTGAAGATAAGGGTCAGCGCCGTCAGGCCAAACACCTTGAAGTTGACCCAGATATTCTGCGGCAGCCAGAATGCGATATAGATATTCGCCAGACCACACAGAATAAAAAATAGCGCCCAGGCGATATTCAGACGCCCCCACACAGCCTGCGGCAGCGTCAGTTCTTTCCCCAGCATGCGCTGAATCAGCGGCTTCTTCATCACCCACTGGCTGATGAGCAGCGCGCCCGCAAACAGGCCGTAAATCACTGTGACCTTCCATTTGATAAATTCATCATTGTGGAAGAACAACGTCAGACCACCAAACACCGCCACCATCAGGAAAGTGATGAGCGCCATCTTTTCAACTTTGCGATAGCGAACCCAGCTGTAAATCAGCACCACAGCCGTTGCCACAATCAGCGCCAGCGTGCCGGCATAGATGTCGTACAGCTTATAAAAAGCGAAAAATACGATCAGCGGTAAAAAATCAAGAAACTGCTTCATTCTGCGATCCCGGTTACTGACGAATTAACATGTACAGGCGGAACAAATAGACCAGCAGTACAGCTGAAATCAGATTGCTCAGCGTATTGGCGACAACCGCGCCGACGTTTGGCGTTAATACCGCAAAATTCGGCGCAAACAGCAACAGTAGAGTCTTGGCCAGCAACCAGCTGATAACGGCCGGGGCGACCAGACGCATATTCGCCCACGCGAGCCTTATGCTGCTGCGCATGGCGGTGAAAATACCCATTTTGTCCTGCACAACCATTACTGGCGCAAATGAAAGCACGATAGCCAGCAGCACGCCCGGAACGACAACCAACATTATCCCCATCTGGACCAGCAGCGTGGTCAGGAAGATGAGGATAAACAGTTTCGGCAGCACCGGAGCACTGGCCCCGATGGCACGTAACGCGCTGACGCGTTGGCCGGCAGACACCAGCTGGATCATCAGCAACACGCCACCCGCCAGAATGGCGTTGCCGATCAGCCCCGAGAAGGTAGATGCCGCAGATGCACGCAGCAAGATTTGCTGTTGCTCTGGCGTCATATTCTGCACAAGGTCAAATAACCCTGCGCTGCCTGCAAGATGATCCCCCTGGCTCAGCGAGGCAATCTGTTCATCACTGGGTGAGAACGCATGACCCAGCACCACCGTAATAAAGGCGCACAACAACGCGATCAGTAAAAAAGTAACGAACTGATTGCGGAAAAAATTTCCCGTGTCACGGTAGACAGACTTCGCCGTGATAGACATGCACTCTCCTTGAGTATTGCAGGTGTTAATTAGCCGGCAATTGTACACCGGATAACACGCTGGTGGCAGCATCAAGGCTTGTATGGAAAAGCATATCTTTGTAAAGCGGCGGTAATCCATAGCGGGCGCGGGCGCGATTGCATGCCTCATTGACCTGCCCATCCACTCCCGACATCGCGAAAGTGCGACACGGGCTGGGGCGATCCGCGTAAATGGAACAGCGGGTGGATACCCCAGGTTCACCTTGCAGTGCCACACAGCGGCTCTGTTTTTGGTTGGTGCCGCGCATGCAACGCAGGAAAGGGGTCAAGGGTTCAGTGAGATCAACCGGAACGGTGCCGCCGCCATCGCTGGCTTCAGCCCAGTAGAAAGAGACTCGAAAATACGCACAACAGGCTCCGCACGTCATGCACGGGTTATGATCACTCATGGCACACCTGCAAAAGTAGAACGCATCAAATCAGATTGTGAGAGCGATAAATTATCCAGCCGCTACAGGAAGCGCAAGAGAGGAAAAACAGAAAATTTTTTAACTATGAAATGCCAAAAATTGACGCGGTAACAACTTATTGCTTTATGAGGCGTCACCAAAAATTAACCTAGATCAATGAATGTTAACTTACTGGTTTTAATGTGATCTGTGTTAGATCACTTATTACTCATTTGTGAGTATATTCTCCTCCGCAATTAAAACCACAACGATGGAGCGGATATGAAAAAATTAGCGGTGGCAGCCCTTATCTTAAGCAGTCTCTCTGGCGGCGCGTACGCACATGAAGCAGGTGAATTCTTTATTCGTGCCGGTTCGGCAACGGTGCGTCCAACGGAAGGTTCCGACAATGTACTGGGTATGGGCGGGTTTAGCGTCAGCAATAACACCCAGTTAGGCCTGACATTCACGTATATGGCTACGGATAACATTGGCGTTGAGCTTCTGGCCGCCACGCCATTCCGTCACCGCGTCGGTTTAGGGCCGACCGGGGACATTGCTACGGTGCACCATTTACCACCAACCCTGATGGCGCAGTGGTACTTCGGCGATTCCAGCAGCAAGTTACGCCCTTATATTGGTGCAGGCGTTAACTACACCACCTTCTTTGAAGAGAAATTTAACGATACCGGTAAAGAGGCTGGGCTATCCGATCTCAGCCTGAAAGACTCGTGGGGCATGGCGGGGCAGGTTGGTCTGGATTATCTGATTAACCGTGACTGGCTGATCAACGCCTCGGTCTGGTATATGGACATTGATACAGACGTGCGCTTTAAAGCTGGCGGTGAGCAGCAGAGTATCAGTACCCGTCTGGATCCATGGGTATTTATGTTCTCAGCAGGTTATCGTTTCTGACAGAAGATATATCCCCGGTCAGCCGGGGATTGCTGTATGGTGGTTGTTCCACATACCTGGCTGGAGGGGATATCCCCAACATTAAATTTGAGTGTCCGGTTTGTGCAGGTAAACAGTTTCAGTTCACGACGTTCAGCCCAGCACATAGCCTACCTCACGGTGCTATCTGTTCCGTTTGCGGAACACGTCTCACCACTCATTCATGCCTGCCGAAACTCAGACGACGACGGTGGCCAAAGCCAGTAAACTAGATAAGGCCTCTGAGAGGCCTTTTTCGATCGTGAAATCACTTCTGAATTAAATAACGAATCGTTGGTCCGTCCTGCTGGATATCCAGCACGGTATAGCCGTGATTTTTGGCATCAAGCGGAATGTTATTGATCGACTGGGGGCAATCGCTCACCACTTCCAGAATTTCACCTTTCTTAAGCTGCGGTAACGCCTCAAGCGTGGCAACGGCCGGGTAAGGGCAGGGTTCACCCACCATATCGAGACGATAATCAGGCACGATCTCTTTCATGCGGCATTCTCCTGAGTTTCAGTTTTGACGGTGGCACGCCGGAAGAAGCGCTTTTCTTGCGCAATAACCAGTAAGAAGGAGATAAGCAGCAGGGCGTAGGTCACCATGAGCCCCCCGAGTGGACCAAAGGTATTCAGCAAATTGACCTTGTCCCAGTTGGTTGCCAGTACTGGAGAGACGTCATCCCAGTAGTACGCCAGGAGGGTTGAGCCAATCACGTTACCCAGACCAACCCACCAGTAATGCACCTGGCCTTCCACGGCGCGATACATCCAGCCAGTTTCACACCCGCCCGCCAGCACGATGCCAAAACCAAACAGCAGCCCGCCAATGACCGCATTAGGACCGGCCCACATGATTTTCGGCTCAACGCCGAGCTGAACATAGCTAAAGATCCCGATCGCGCTCACGGCCATCCCGGCAATAATGGCTTTCGCCATCATGGTACGTCCGGTGATCCACATATCGCGAAACGCGGAGGTAAAGCAGATCTGCGCGCGTTCAATCAGCAGACCAAAGCCGACGCCGAACAGCATGGCCAGACCGAGTTTGGGCTGATTCATCGCCGTGCAAATCGCCCAGGCAACCATAGCAAAAAAGACCAGCATACCGAGGCGGAAGCGACGACGCGCCTGATCGGTTTTTTGCGTTAACGGAGATGCAGCGCTAACTTTCGTCATTTTCACCGGAATGCGGAACAGTGGCAGCAGGGTGAACTTTGCACCGAAATATGAGCCTATGGCGGTGGCGACGGCAAAGAACCAGGCATGCAGCGAGAACTGCGGAATACCGGTAAAGAACGCGGCCAGATTACAGCCCATCGCCAGGCGGGCGCCAAACCCGGCAATGATACCGCCGACCACGGCCTGCATAATGCGGATGCGGCTTTTCGGCATGCGCAACTTAACGTTGTTGGCCCACAGCGCGGCCGCAAAACATCCGCCAAACATGCCAATGATCATCATTCCGTCGATGCGGGTCAGCGGTGAGCCCTCAAGATGGATCAGTTTGAAGTAACCCCACTCTTCGGCATGAACGCCTGCCAGCTGTAATAGCTGCCCACCCCAGCGGGTAAACTCGCCCGTAACAGCCCAGAAGGTGCCGGTAATACCGAAATAATAGGTAGAGAGAATGCCTGCCGCGATAACGGCCGGAACAGGTGACCAGAACTTAACCAGGTAAGTCTGTTTGAAGGAATGCCAGGACATGAATAACCTCTGAACTCAGAAGGGTAACGCTAAAAAGAGCCCAGATCATACGCTTACGCGAAAGTTTGAAAAGTCATTCACACCGAAAATATCGACAGGATCAATTTTGACCTGCTTCTTTCAGGAAGAGATAAGGGAAAACCGCCTGACGCCGGGGCCAGACGGTGTTAACGGTTACGCCTTGTGTGTGGCCGCTTTCATGGATGTGACGAATGCGTGTAACTCAGCCAGCATCTGCTCTGGCTTATCCACATTCTTCTCGATGATTTTCACGATAGCCGAACCGGAAATGGCCCCGGCGGCTTTCGCGTCAATCGCCGCAGTAACCTGATCCGGAGAGGAAATCCCAAAGCCCTGAAGCGGCGGTGCAGCATGGTATTCTGCCAGCTTCTCCACCAGATGATGCAGCGGAAGCGCGGCTTTGTTTTCCGCACCGGTGACGCCCGCACGGGAGAGCAGGTAGGTGTAACCCCGTCCGTAAGAGGCAATCTGGCGCAACAGATCGTCATCGGCATTCGGTGGACAGATGAAAATCGGCGCGACGTTGTGGCGCATCGCCGCCTGACGGAACGGCGCAGACTCTTCAACGGGCACGTCAGCCACCAGCACGGAGTCAACGCCCACGCGGGCGCACTCTGCGTAAAACGCATCAATACCGCGGCTGAACACCAGGTTGGCGTACATCAGCAGGCCGATCGGAATGGTCGGGTGCTTCTGGCGAATCGCCGCCAGCATTTCGAAGCACTGGCCCGGCGTCACGCCCGCAGCAAACGCGCGAAGCGTCGCGTTCTGGATGGTCGGGCCATCCGCCAGCGGATCGGAGAACGGAATCCCCAACTCCAGCGCGTCGGCACCAGCGTCAATCAGGGTATCGATAATCTTCAGCGACAGCTCCGGACCGGGGTCGCCCAGCGTCACGAAGGGAACGAAAGCGCCTTCCTGGCGGGCTTTCAGTTGTGCAAATGCGTTGTCGTAGCGTTCCATCAGATTTCCCCTCGTGCTTTCAGAATATCGTGAACGGTGAAAATATCTTTGTCACCGCGACCGGAAAGGTTTACCACCAGCAGTTGCTCTTTTTCCGGGTTTTCCTTCATCATTTTCAGCGCGTGTGCCAGCGCGTGGGAAGACTCAAGCGCCGGGATGATCCCTTCATTGCGACACAGCGTTTTGAAGGCCTCCAGCGCCTCGTCATCAGTGATGGAGACATAATCCGCGCGGCCGGTGCTGTTGAGGAACGCGTGCTGCGGCCCTACGGACGGGAAATCCAGCCCGGCTGAAATTGAGTAAGACTCCTCAATCTGACCTTCATCGGTCTGCATCATCGGGGCCTTCATGCCGAAATAGATCCCCACGCGACCATGCTTCAGCGGCGCACCGTGCTCGCCCGTTTCAATGCCGTGGCCGGCAGGCTCAACGCCAATCAGCCCAACGCTGGTTTCGTCGATAAAATCGGCAAACATGCCGATGGCGTTAGATCCGCCGCCAACGCAGGCGATCACCGCATCCGGCAGGCGACCCTCTTTTTCGAGGATCTGCGCTTTAGTCTCTTCACCGATCATGCGCTGGAATTCACGCACGATGGTCGGGAACGGGTGCGGGCCTGCCGCGGTACCGAGCATGTAGTGGGCGGTTTCGTAGCTGCCAGACCAGTCGCGCAGCGCTTCATTACAGGCATCTTTCAGCGTGGCAGAACCGCTGTGCACAGGGATCACTTCCGCCCCCATCAGACGCATACGGAACACGTTAGGCGACTGGCGTTCAACGTCTTTCGCCCCCATATAGATGCGGCACTTCAGGCCGAGCAGGGCGCTGGCGAGGGCAGAGGCCACGCCGTGCTGGCCCGCGCCGGTTTCGGCGATAATTTCGGTTTTACCCATACGTTTGGCGAGCAGAGCCTGGCCAAGCACCTGATTAGTTTTATGCGCGCCGCCGTGCAGCAGATCTTCACGTTTAAGGTAGAGCGTGGTTCTGGTGCCTTCGGTCAGGTTGCGGCATTTGGTCAGTGCCGTCGGACGACCGGCGTAGTTTTTCAGCAGGTCAGTAAACTCCGCCTGAAACGCCGGATCTTTCTGCGCGCTCACGAACGCTTCTTCCAGCTGGCGCAGCGCGGGCATCAGGATTTGTGGGACGTACATCCCACCAAACTCACCAAAATACGGGTTAAGTAATGTCGTCATCTTCTCTTCCTTAATATGCACGCAGAGTTTTAAATACCGATGCCAGCTTGCTGGCGTCTTTTATGCCCGGTTGGGACTCTACGCCTGAATTGAAATCGAGGCCGGCGCAGCCGGTTTTGGCTGCTTCCACACAGTTATCGGGGCTTAATCCCCCCGCCAGCAGGACATTGTCCAGCACTTCGCCACGCAGCAGTGACCAGTCGAAACGCTGCCCCGTGCCGCCCTGGCCGTTGTCGAGCACGTATTTATCAACATGCGTAAGGTTACGCGCGGGCAGGATGGCGCCAACGCTTTGCGCTTTCCAGATCTGAACCTGAGGTGCCAGAACATGTCGCAGAGCATCGATGTATGTCTGATCTTCATCGCCATGTAGCTGAACCGCGCTCAGGGATAACGCGTCCGCTTTCGCCGCAACGTCGTTAATATCCGCATTGCGGAACACGCCCACGTAGCTCAGTGGCGCAGCCGCAATCACCTTGCGCGCCTGTTCTTCATTAACGGCGCGAGGAGAGGACTCAACAAAGATCAGACCACCATAGATTGCGCCCGCCTCATACGCCGCCTGCGCATCCTGTTCACGGGTCAGGCCGCAAACTTTGTTCTCACCCAGCAGCACGCGGCGCACGGCCGCATTAAGATCGTCGTGTTCCATCATCGCGGAACCGATCAGGAAACCGTTGGCAAAGTGGCTGAGTTCGCGCACCTGAGCGTAGCTGTTGATTCCGGATTCGCTGATCACCGTGACGCCCGCACCCAGACGCGGCGCAAGCTGGCGCGTACGGTTGAGGTCAATCGACAGGTCGCGCAGGTCGCGGTTGTTAATGCCGACCACTTTGGCTTCCAGCGCGATGGCGCGCTCCAGCTCCTCTTCGTTGCTCACTTCGGTAAGCACGCCCATATTCAGGCTGTGCGCGACGGCGGAGAGCTGGCGATACTGTTCGTCATCCAGCACGGAGAGCATCAGCAGGCAGGCATCGGCCTGGTAAAAGCGCGCCAGCCAGATCTGATACGGGTCGATAATAAAGTCTTTGCACAGAATCGGCTGCGGCGCGATGCCGCTGACTACGGGCAGAAAATCGAAGCTGCCCTGGAAATATTTCTCATCCGTCAGCACAGAAATGGCAGACGCATGATGCTTGTAGATACCGGCAATACGCGCCGGGTCGAAATCGTCACGGATCACGCCTTTGGACGGAGACGCTTTTTTACACTCCAGAATAAACGCGGTACGCGCGCCCTGGAGGGCATCATAGAAACGACGGCTGCTCGGAACGACGTCATTCTGAAAACTGGCGAGCGGCTGCTGTTGCTTACGGGCTTCCACCCAGATGGCCTTATCGGCGACGATTTTCGCTAAAACGGTCTGCATTATTTACCCTCTTGCCGCAAGTGCGGTAACGCGATCGTAAGCTGCACCGGAGCGCAGTACGTCCAGAACTTTTTGGGCGTTGGCTTTCAGATCTTCCTCGCCATGTAAACGCATCAGCATGGCTACGTTGGCCGCCACGGCGGCCTCATGGGCGGCCTCACCTTTACCTTGTAATAAGCGCGTGAGAATGTCACGGTTTTCTTCCGGCGTGCCGCCCGCCAGGGCGTCCTGATGGTACGGGGTCAACCCGAAATCAGCGGCCTCAAGCTGATAGTTCAGCACTTCGCCGTTATTCAGTTCGGCCACCAGCGTGGGCGCATGCAGGGAAACTTCATCCATCCCGCCGCTGTGTACCACGGCGGCGCGTTGGTAACCGAGGACGCGCAGCGTCTCCGCAATCGGCAGGACCAGCTCCGGACTGTAAACGCCAATCAGCGCCAGCGGCGGGTGCGCCGGGTTAATGAGTGGACCGAGCACATTAAACAGCGTCCGGGTTTTAAGCTGCTGGCGAACGGGCATAGCGTGGCGGAAACCGGTGTGATACTTCGGCGCAAACAGGAAACAGACGCCCAGGTCATCCAGCGCTTCACGGGAACGCTCGGCGTTCATGTCCAGATTGATACCGAAAGCCGCCAGCAGGTCGGACGATCCGGAACGGCTGGACACGCTGCGGTTGCCGTGCTTCGCCACTTTCAGTCCGCATGCCGCCGCCACAAAGGCGCTGGCGGTCGAAATATTGATGCTGTTGCTGCCGTCGCCACCGGTCCCAACGATATCGGCAAACGGATAGTCCGGGCGCGGGAACGGGGCAGCATTTTCCAGCAGCGCGGTTGCCGCACCGGCGATCTCCTGCGGGCTTTCGCCGCGCACTTTCATGCTCACCAGCGCAGCGGCCAGCTGCTCAGGCTTCAGCTCGCCGCGCACTACGGCGGAGAAAAGCTGGTGGCTCTCCTGCTGGCTCAGGGTCTGGGCCTGATACAGTTTTTCCAGAATCGGTTGCAGGGTGTTGGTCTGCTCCAGCTTTTGCAACGCCCAGTTGAGCGTTTGCTCCAGCAGGCGCGCGCCGTTAGACGTCAGGATAGATTCCGGGTGGAACTGCATCCCGCAGACGCGATCCGCATCGTGACGCACCGCCATCACCATCCCTTCAAACGAGGCGTTAATCGTCAGCCCGGCCGGAATATTGCTGCCGACCAGTGAGTGGTAACGCGCCACCGGAAGCGGGTTCGGCAGACCGGCAAACATCGCCTGACCGTCATGTTCAATGCTTGACGCTTTACCATGCAGGATCTCCCCCGCCTGACCCACGTAACCACCGTAGGCTTCGACAATCGCCTGGTGGCCGAGGCAGATGCCGATAATCGGCAGCTTGCCGCGCATACGGGTCAACAGCTCAGGCATACAGCCCGCTTCGCTCGGTGCGCCTGGCCCCGGGGAGAGCATCAGCACCGGGTTTTGCATGGTCGCCAGACGGTCAATCAGCGTCTGGGCCGGAACGTGGTTGCGATAGATAACGACGTTGTGCCCATTCGCACGCAGCTGATCTGCCAGGTTGTAGGTAAAGGAGTCGATATTATCGAGCAGCAGAATGTCAGCCATCAGAAAATCTCCTGTGCATGGTGTGCGGTAGCAATGGCGCGCAGTACCGCGCGCGCTTTACTGCGGGTTTCGTCGGCTTCCGACTGCGGAACAGAATCCAGCACAATCCCGGCCCCGGCCTGGACGGTAGCAATGCCGTCCTCAACGTAGGCGGAGCGAATCACGATGCAGGTATCGAGGTCACCGTGAGCGGTGAAATAGCCCACCGCGCCACCGTAGCTGCCGCGACGGCGGCCTTCAGCTTCGGCAATCAGCTGCATGGCGCGGACTTTCGGCGCGCCGCTCAACGTGCCCATGTTCATGCAGGCGCGGTAGGCGTGCAGGACGTCGAGGTCGTGGCGCAGCTCACCCACCACGCGGGATACCAGATGCATGACGAAGGAGTAGCGGTCGACTTTGGTCAGGTCTGCCACATAGCGGCTGCCCGGCGTACAAATACGCGCCAGGTCGTTACGTGCCAGGTCAACCAGCATCAGGTGTTCGGAGAGCTCTTTGTGGTCGGTACGCATTTCCAGTTCGATGCGGCTGTCGAGATCGCGGTCCAGGGAGCCATCGGCACGACGGCCGCGTGGACGGGTTCCCGCTATCGGGTAGATCTCAATCTGGCGGCTGGTGGCGTCGTACTTTAGGGAGCTTTCCGGTGACGCGCCGAACAGAGTGAAATCATTGTCCTGCATAAAGAACATGTACGGGCTTGGGTTGCTCTTTTTCAGCACATCGTAAGCCGCCAGCGGCGACGGGCAGGGCAGTGAAAAGCGACGGGACGGCACCACCTGGAAAATCTCCCCGGCACGAATCGCTTTTTGCATCTGACGCACCACCGCGCCGTACTGATCGTCGGTCTGACTCACCTCGCAGGTCATCTTTTCAACACGCTGCACCGGGAGCGCGGGCGGTGCTTCTGACATCTGCTGTTGCAGTTGGCCGATGCGCTGCGCGAGGCGATTTTTCTCAAACACAGATGGCGTGAACAGGCTAGCCTGAATGCGGGTGTATTTTTTCTGATGGTCGATCACCAGCAGGGTTTCGGCCAAGTAGAAGCAGTAGTCCGGGCAGCGGTTACCCTGCTCGGTTTCCGGTAAATCTTCAAAGCCAGCAACCAGGTCGTAAGCAAACAGCCCGCCAAAGAACATTGCTTCGCGCTCATCTTCCGGCACAATGACCAGATTTTGCAGCAGGCGGAAGGCGTCGAAAACGGAGAGTGAGCAGAGGCGGGCATCTTCATCCAGCAACTGGCTTACCGGCGGGAAATGCAGAATTCGCAGGTCCGGATGACGCTCATTTTCAATGCCTGAAGGCAGAGCCGCATCCAGCAGCGGCAGCAGCGACGCGCCATTCTCGGATAACGCCTTAATAGTGACAGTGTCACCCGATGCGGTAATGCGCAGCGCGCTGTCAACCAGCAACAGGCTTTTGAGATCGTCCTTGCTGTCGATATCAGCAGATTCCAGCAGCAGCGTCGCAGGACGTGCACCGCACACCTGATGAAAGAGCGCGGTAGGGTTATGGCGATAGGCCGCCTCGCAGGTCAGCAGTTCGAGGTGGGGTTTGGCTGTTTGCATGTTGTTATTCTCATATTCTGTTCAAAAAAAAGCCCGCTTGGGAGCGGGCCGGGTATCTGTTTGCTTTTCGCAGACGCGTGACACTGCCCGAAGATCAGGAAGTACGCCACCAACCGTGCAGAGCGAAATGTGCTGTCATTTTCAGATACCTTTCTCGTGTGAACTTGCGTACTAGTTAACTAGTTCGATGGCGTGTTGTCAACCCCTGATTTCAGTATTTCGCGGTAAGTCGGTATCATAGGTGCTTCGGATGTCTCCAGACTGTTATGGGAAGTGCTTTGAGCGATACCACCTACGCCGTAATTTATGATTTACACAGCCATACGCAGGCTTCAGATGGCCTGCTGACGCCCGAAGCCCTGGTCCATCGCGCCGTTGAAATGCGTGTCGGCACGCTGGCAATAACCGATCACGACACAACAGACGCCATCCCCGCCGCGCGCGCCGAGATTGCCCGAAGCGGGCTGGCGCTAAATCTGGTGCCCGGGGTCGAGATCTCCACGCTCTGGGAAAACCACGAAATTCATATCGTTGGCCTGAATATTGATACAGAACATCCGGCAATGTGCGCATTTTTGCAAGAACAAAAAGCACGACGCAATCAACGCGCGGAGTTGATAGGCGAACGTCTTGAGAAGGCGCATATCCCCGGTGCGCTGGAAGGCGCGCGCAAGCTGGCGAACGGTGGGGCGGTCACGCGCGGCCATTTCGCCCGTTTTCTGGTTGACGCCGGTAAAGCGACGACCATGGCGAATGTGTTTAAAAAGTATCTGGCTCGCGGGAAAACCGGATACGTTCCTCCCCAGTGGTGTACAATAAAACAAGCTATTGATGTGATTCATCATTCTGGTGGTAAGGCCGTATTGGCCCATCCGGGGCGGTATAATCTTTCTGCTAAATGGCTGAAAAGGTTGCTGGCCCACTTTGCCGAATCCGGCGGTGAGGCGATGGAAGTTGCCCAGTGTCAGCAGGCACCCAATGAGCGTTCGCAGCTCGCGACCTACGCCCGTCAGTTTGGCCTGCTTGGGTCACAGGGTTCAGATTTCCATCAGCCCTGCGCGTGGATTGAACTGGGGCGCAAGCTCTGGTTACCCGCTGGCGTTGAGCCCGTCTGGCAGCTTTGGGAACAGCCACAGCAAATTGAAGAGAGGGAAGTATGAGTCAGTTTTTCTATATCCATCCGGATAACCCACAGCCACGTCTGATTAATCAGGCTGTGGAAATCGTCCGTAAAGGTGGCGTTATTGTCTACCCAACCGATTCTGGCTACGCGCTGGGCTGTAAAATCGAGGATAAAGGGGCGATGGAGCGCATCTGTCGCATCCGCCAGCTGCCGGACGGCCACAACTTCACCCTAATGTGTCGCGATCTCTCTGAGCTGTCGACCTATGCGTATGTCGACAACGTGGCCTTTCGCCTGATCAAAAACAACACGCCGGGAAACTACACCTTCATTCTGAAAGGGACAAAAGAGGTGCCGCGTCGTCTGTTGCAGGAAAAACGTAAAACCATCGGCATGCGCGTGCCGTCGAACCCGATTGCCCAGGCGCTGCTGGAAACCCTCGGCGAGCCGATGCTGTCTACCTCGCTGATGCTGCCGGGCAGTGAGTTTACCGAGTCCGACCCGGAAGAGATCAAAGATCGTCTGGAGAAAGTGGTGGAGCTGATTATTCATGGCGGCTATCTAGGCCAGCAACCGACCACCGTGGTGGATCTCACCGAAGACGCGCCAGAAGTGATTCGTGAAGGCGTGGGCGATGTTAAGCCTTTCTTGTAAGGGTGTAAGCAGATATACTACGCGGCCATCAAAGCAGGGCGTTGCCCTGTTTTTGACCTGATTCGACGCCTGTGAAGGCGACACCTGAGGAAGCTCAATGAGCGAGAAGTTACAGAAAGTGCTGGCGCGTGCCGGCCACGGTTCGCGCCGTGAAATCGAAGCCATTATTGAAGCAGGTCGCGTGAGTGTGGACGGTAAAATCGCCACACTCGGTGACCGCGTTGAAATCGTACCGGGGCTGAAGATCCGCATTGACGGCCATCTTATCTCCGTGAAAGAGTCCGCTGAACAGATCTGCCGAGTGCTGGCTTACTACAAGCCGGAAGGCGAACTGTGTACCCGCAACGATCCGGAAGGCCGCCCGACGGTGTTCGACCGTCTGCCAAAACTGCGTGGCGCCCGCTGGATTGCCGTAGGGCGTCTGGACGTGAATACCTGTGGCCTGCTGCTGTTCACCACCGATGGTGAACTGGCAAACCGCCTGATGCACCCGAGTCGTGAAGTGGAGCGTGAATACGCCGTTCGTG
Organism: Enterobacter cloacae complex sp. IR5412; assembly: GCF_049237385.1. Lineage (NCBI taxonomy): Bacteria > Pseudomonadati > Pseudomonadota > Gammaproteobacteria > Enterobacterales > Enterobacteriaceae > Enterobacter > Enterobacter cloacae complex sp. IR5412. The sequence continues at coordinate 88,506 of NZ_JBMKHQ010000003.1, forward strand.
TTTTCGGCCAGGTTGATGAGAACAAACTGCGCGATCTGTCGCGTGGCGTTCAGCTGGAAGACGGCCCAGCGGCGTTCAAAACCATCAAGTTTACCGGTGGTGAAGGCATTAACCAGTGGTACAACGTTACCCTGACAGAGGGACGTAACCGCGAGGTGCGTCGTCTGTGGGAAGCGGTCGGTGTCCAGGTAAGCCGTTTGATTCGTGTCCGCTATGGCGACATCCTGCTGCCGAAAGGCCTGCCACGTGGCGGCTATACCGAGCTGGATCTGACTCAAACCAACTACCTGCGCGATCTGGTTGGCCTTACGCCAGAAACCACATCGAAAGTGGCGGTAGAGAAAGATCGTCGTCGTATGAAGGCGAACCAGATCCGCCGTGCGGTTAAACGTCACAGCCAGGTTAGCAGCAATCGCCGCTCTGGCAGCCGTAATAACAACGGTTAATCTAAAAGCCCGGTGAATATACCGGGCTTTTTTCTTCAGTAATCAATCCCTATTTGCGCTTTGATACCCGCATCGAACGCATGCTTAACCGGACGCAGCTCGCTGATGGTGTCGGCCAGCTCCAGAATGTCCCGATGACACCCGCGCCCCGTGACGATCGCCGTCTGGTGTGCAGGGCGGTTCCTGAGGGCCTCCAGCACGGCTTCCAGCGGCAGGTAGTCATAGGCCACCATATACGTGATCTCATCCAGCAACACCATGTTCAGCGACGGGTCAGAGAGCATTCTTTTGGCATGCTCCCAGACGGCGAGGCAGGCTGCGGTATCTGTTTCCCGGTTCTGGGTATCCCAGGTAAAACCGGTCGCCATCACCTGAAACTCAACGCCATGCGGTTCGAGCAGATTACGCTCGCCGTTGGGCCATTCACCCTTGATAAACTGGATCACGCCCACTTTCTGACCGTGCCCGACTGCGCGGGTGGCGGTACCGAATGCGGCGGTGGTTTTGCCTTTGCCGTTGCCGGTGAACACGATGAGGATCCCGCGTTCGTCCTGGGCGGCTGCCACACGTGCATCAACCTGTTCTTTCAGACGCTGCTGGCGCTGCTGATGACGGTCTTCACTCATTGCGATATCCCCGGTTTGCGGCCTGGCTGAGCATCGAATGTCATTCCGGTTTTACGACGGCTGTCGTCACCCATTAGCCACAGGTAAAGAGGCATAATATCGGCCGGGGTTTTAAGCTTTTGCGGATCTTCTGTCGGGAACGCGCTGGCACGCATTTTAGTGCGCGTACCGCCAGGGTTAATACAGTTAACCCGCAGATGGCGGTTTTGATACTCTTCGGCCAGCACCTGCATCATTCCTTCGGTGGCAAATTTTGAGGCGGCGTAAGCCCCCCAGTTCGCACGACCCTGACGCCCCACGCTGGAGGAGGTAAACACCAGCGAACCGGAATCTGAGTTAAGTAATAAAGGAAGCAAGGCCTGGGTCAGGAAAAACGTCCCGTTGACGTTAACCTGCATCACCTGCTGCCAAATCTCCGGATCCTGTTCATCCATCGGGCGCACTTCGCCCAGTAACCCCGCGTTGTGCAGTACGCCGTCCAGACGCGAATAATGCGTACTAATGCGCTGGGCAAGGGCCTGACATGACGCTGACGTACAGGTCAGCAGATCGAGCGTATACCAGGGCGTGGGGGTACCGCCGGCGTTTTCGATTTCACGGGCAACGGCTTTGAGCTTTTCTTCATTACGTCCCAGCAGAATAAGGCTCGCACCGTATTCAGAATAAGTCAGCGCCGCTTCGCGACCAATCCCGTCGCTGGCACCGGTAACCAGAATGATGCGGTTCTGTAGAAGGTTTTTTTGTGGCTGATAATGCACGGTGGCTCCTCAGGCGCATTGGGCGTGACTTGCACCTTTATTTATGACTTTTCGGCTTTATGCCCGAAACCGCGTCAGAATTCAATCAGTCTACAGGACAGAACGCTGGGAAATTAACAATTTGCAAAGATTTAAACCAGAAACGGGGGATTCCTGAAGCCGCCTCGCAGAGCTAATGTCCAGAGCGAGACGCCTGCGCAGGGCTGTTGTACACTGGCGTGAAAGATTCGTGGTTAAATCAAGGTGGAACGCGTGGAATTACTTTCTCAGTATGGGTTGTTTTTGGCCAAAATCGCTACGGTGGTTATTGCTGTCGCGGTGATTGCCGTCCTGATTGTCAACCTGACGCAGCGTAAGCGTCAGCGTGGTGAGTTACGCATTACCCGCCTGAGCGAGCAGTATAAAGAGATGCGGGAAGAGATGTCTCTGGCGCTGCTTGACGATCATCAACAGAAGCTGTGGCTAAAAGCCCAGAAGAAAAAACATAAGCAGGACGCCAAAGCCGCGAAGGCGAAAGCTAAGCTCGCCACGCCACAGGCTGACGCAAAACCGCGCGTCTATGTGCTCGATTTTAAAGGTAGCATGGATGCGCATGAAGTCTCCTCTCTGCGTGAGGAAGTGACCGCGGTGCTGGCCGTGGCGACAGCCCAGGATCAGGTGGTGGTACGCCTTGAAAGCCCGGGCGGCGTAGTGCATGGATATGGACTGGCGGCTTCGCAGTTACAACGTCTGCGGGATAAACAGATCCCGCTCACCGTGGCGGTAGATAAGGTCGCGGCGAGTGGCGGCTATATGATGGCGTGCGTGGCGGATAAAATCGTCGCAGCACCGTTCTCCATTATCGGCTCGATTGGGGTGGTTGCGCAGATCCCTAACTTCAATCGTTTCCTGAAAAATAAAGAGATCGACATCGAATTGCATACGGCGGGTCAGTACAAACGTACGCTAACGCTGCTCGGCGAAAATACCGAAGAGGGACGGCAGAAGTTCCGGGAAGATCTGAACGAAACCCACCATCTGTTCAAGGATTTCGTGCACCGCATGCGCCCAACGCTGGACATTGAGCAGGTGGCTACGGGCGAACACTGGTACGGCACGCAGGCGCAGGATAAAGGGCTGGTGGATGAAGTGGGTACCAGCGACGACCTCCTGCTCAACCTGATGGAAGGCCGTGAGCTGGTGGGGGTGCGCTTCACCCGACGTAAGCGCTTGATCGACCGTTTTACCAATAGTGCGGCAGAAAGCGCGGATCGCCTGCTGCTACGCTGGTTGCAGCGCGGACAAAAGCCGCTGCTGTAAAGAAAAACGCGAGGCAGATGCCTCGCGTTTTCGTTTTAATCGACCAGGTGGTACTTCTCTGAGAGGGTATGCGCCAGGTATTTAAACATGTTAAACACGGCGGTGCTTTTCGGGGTTGGTAACCCTTGTTCATCAAGGAAGTATTCACCGCTGAACACCAGCACGCCATTACGTTGTTCCACGCCAGTCGCTTCGATACCCGCCAGGGTGTCTTCATGGTCGCGAATGAGTTTGTTTGCTTCGATAAGCAGTGAAGCTCGGTCAATGGGTTGGGTCGTATTCTGCATATTCCACTCCTTAAACAGTGACAATAGTCTACGCCTGGGTCGCTTCGGGGGCAAATTTTCCCTGCTAATCGCGGGTATAAGGAACAGGGGCTGGCTGGCGGGATTTGCTTTTGCATGCTAATAAAGTTGCGTAACGAATTTTATCAGGTACAGTGTGCGCTTTCGTCATTCTGGCAACAGAATTGCTTGACATTCGACCGGGAATTCGTCACGAATGAACTTTGATGTGAGAAAAATACCCGAAAACTCAATGACCTGGATGTCGCCATACTGACGTTCGGTAAGACAAAGGGGTTGATATCCCCTGACGACGTCGCAATATCAATGGCTCGTCGTCAGCGGAAGGGAAATCAACGTGCGGCGTATTCCTGGAAGAATTAAATTAGGTAAAGGTGAATATGGGTAAAGCTCTCGTCATCGTTGAGTCCCCGGCAAAAGCCAAAACGATCAATAAATATCTGGGCAATGACTACGTGGTTAAGTCCAGCGTTGGTCACATTCGCGATTTGCCGACAAGTGGCTCAGCCAGCAAAAAGAGCGCAGACTCTACCTCCACCAAAGGGGCTAAAAAGCCTAAAAAGGATGAACGTAGCGCGCTTGTCAACCGCATGGGTGTTAACCCATGGCACAACTGGGATGCACAATACGAAGTGCTGCCAGGCAAAGAAAAAGTCGTTAACGAGCTGAAACAGCTTGCTGAAAAAGCAGACCACATTTATCTCGCAACCGACCTTGACCGCGAAGGGGAGGCCATCGCATGGCACCTGCGGGAAGTGATTGGGGGGGATGACAAACGCTACAGCCGTGTAGTGTTTAACGAAATTACAAAGAATGCGATTCGTCAGGCGTTTGAAAAGCCGGGTGAACTGAATATCGACCGTGTTAACGCTCAGCAGGCGCGTCGCTTTATGGACCGCGTTGTAGGCTACATGGTTTCGCCGTTGCTGTGGAAAAAGGTCGCTCGCGGCCTGTCTGCGGGACGTGTACAGTCTGTGGCTGTTCGTCTTGTTGTCGAACGTGAACGCGAGATCAAAGCGTTTGTCCCGGAAGAGTTCTGGGAAGTGGATGCGAATGTCACCACGCCGGGCGGCGATGCGCTGCCGTTGCAGGTGAGCCACCACAACGACAAACCGTTCCGTCCTGAAAATCGCGATCAGACCATGGCCGCCGTAGCGCTGCTGGAAAAAGCGCGTTATCAGGTGCTGGATCGTGAAGACAAACCGACCAGCAGCAAGCCTGGCGCACCGTTTATCACGTCAACGCTTCAGCAGGCGGCAAGTACGCGTCTGGGTTACGGCGTGAAGAAAACCATGATGATGGCCCAGCGTTTGTATGAAGCGGGTTACATCACCTACATGCGTACTGACTCCACCAACCTGAGCCAGGACGCTGTCAGCATGGTGCGTGGCTATATCGAGGACAACTTCGGTAAGAAATACCTGCCGGACAGCCCTAATCAGTACGCCAGCAAAGAGAATTCTCAGGAAGCGCACGAAGCGATCCGTCCTTCTGACGTTTCCGTTCTGGCGGAATCTCTTAAAGATATGGAAGCGGACGCCCAGAAGCTGTATCAGCTGATCTGGCGCCAGTTCGTGGCCTGCCAGATGACGCCAGCGAAATACGACTCCACTACGCTGACCGTTGGCGCGGGTGATTTCCGCCTGAAAGCGCGCGGCCGCATCCTGCGTTTCGACGGCTGGACAAAAGTGATGCCTGCGCTGCGTAAAGGTGATGAAGACAGAACGCTGCCTTCCGTCAACAAAGGCGACGAGCTGTCGCTGGTTGATCTGGTACCGGCCCAGCACTTCACCAAGCCGCCTGCGCGTTTCAGCGAAGCGTCGCTGGTAAAAGAGCTGGAAAAACGCGGCATCGGTCGCCCGTCTACCTATGCGTCAATCATTTCGACCATTCAGGATCGTGGATACGTTCGCGTTGAGAACCGTCGTTTCTATGCTGAAAAAATGGGTGAGATTGTTACCGACCGTCTGGAAGCTAACTTCCGTGAGTTGATGAACTATGACTTCACCGCGCAGATGGAGGACAGTCTCGATGAGGTTGCCAGCCATAAGGCCGAGTGGAAGAAAGTTCTCGACAGCTTCTTCAGCGATTTTACCAACCAGCTTGAGAAAGCTGAGAAAGATCCTGAAGAAGGCGGCATGCTGCCTAACCAGATGGTACTGACCAGCATCGACTGCCCAACCTGTGGCCGTAAAATGGGGATCCGTACCGCAACCACGGGCGTGTTCCTCGGCTGTTCTGGTTATGCGCTGTCGCCGAAAGAGCGTTGCAAAACCACCATCAACCTCGTGCCGGAGAACGAAGTTCTCAACGTGCTGGAAGGTGACGATGCGGAGACCAACGCACTGCGCGCCAAGCGCCGCTGTAAGAAATGCGGCACGGCGATGGACAGCTACCTGATCGATCCAAAACGTAAACTGCACGTTTGCGGTAATAACCCAACCTGCGACGGTTATGAGATCGAAGAAGGTGAGTTCCGCATTAAGGGCTATGACGGTCCGATCGTTGAGTGTGAGAAATGTGGTTCCGAAATGCACCTGAAAATGGGACGCTTCGGTAAGTACATGGCATGTACCAACGACGACTGTAAAAACACGCGTAAGATCCTGCGTAACGGTGAAGTTGCACCGCCGAAGGAAGATCCGGTTCCGCTTCCTGAGCTGCCGTGCGAGAAGTCAGATGCGTATTTCGTGCTGCGTGACGGCGCTGCCGGGGTATTCCTGGCGGCCAACACCTTCCCGAAATCGCGCGAAACCCGTGCGCCGCTGGTAGAAGAGCTGTACCGCTTCCGTGACCGTCTGCCGGAGAAACTGCGTTACCTGGCCGATGCGCCACAGCAGGATCCGGAAGGCAACAAAACCGTGGTGCGCTTTAGCCGTAAAACGAAGCAGCAGTACGTGGCGGCAGAGAAAGAGGGTAAAGCGACCGGTTGGTCAGCCTTCTTTGTCGACGGGAAATGGGTTGAAGGTAAAAAATAATCTTCACTTACCGTAACTTACCTTTGAAAGGGCCGGACTTCCGGCCCTTTTTTATTACGTTGTTATTATTTTTTGTTCCGTACTATACAGCCTGGCTATAAATGATATAGTGGTTATAGTTAACCCGTTTCTTATTATCAAATCGTATTAAGCGATTGACGCATGCGCTAAATCGGATGGTCTGGCATGAAATTACAGCAGCTTCGCTATATCGTTGAGGTCGTCAATCATAACCTCAATGTCTCTTCCACCGCAGAAGGTCTTTATACCTCGCAGCCTGGCATCAGTAAGCAGGTGCGTATGCTGGAGGATGAATTAGGTATTCAGATATTTGCCCGCAGCGGTAAGCACCTGACTCAGGTCACGCCGGCAGGGCAGGAAATCATTCGCATCGCACGAGAAGTGCTTTCCAAAGTCGATGCCATTAAATCCGTCGCCGGGGAACATACCTGGCCGGATAAAGGCTCCCTTTATATTGCCACCACGCACACGCAGGCGCGTTATGCGCTTCCCGGGGTGATCAAAGGTTTCATCGAACGCTATCCCCGCGTTTCCCTGCATATGCATCAGGGCTCACCGACGCAAATCGCAGAGGCCGTGTCTAAAGGCAATGCCGATTTTGCCATCGCGACGGAAGCTCTTCATCTGTACGATGATCTGGTCATGCTCCCGTGCTACCACTGGAACCGCTCTATTGTCGTGACCCCCGATCATCCGCTGGCGGGGAAGGGCGAAGTGACAATCGAAGAGCTGGCGCAATACCCGCTGGTTACCTATACGTTCGGATTTACGGGCCGTTCTGAGCTAGACACCGCCTTTAACCGCGCCGGATTAACGCCACGGATCGTCTTCACTGCAACGGATGCGGACGTCATTAAAACGTACGTGCGTCTGGGTCTGGGCGTAGGCGTTATTGCCAGCATGGCGGTGGATCCTGTATCAGACCCGGATCTGGTGCGTCTGGACGCGCATGATATCTTCAGCCACAGCACCACCAAGATAGGTTTTCGTCGCAGCACGTTCCTTCGCAGCTATATGTATGATTTTATTCAGCGCTTCGCACCGCATTTAACGCGTGACGTGGTCGACACGGCCGTGGCGTTACGCTCCAATGAAGACATCGAAGAGATGTTTAAAGACATCAAACTTCCTGCCAAATAATTACACCCGGTATCTTTCTCTTCTGGAAAGATACCGGTTTCCCCCTTTAAATCTAAATTAGAATTAACCTCATCTGCGCCTACTGTCATATATCGTCATAACCCATTTGATGAATAGGGTTTTACTGTCGCAAATTTGCGACAAAAGTAGAAACTAATTTACAGGTGTGCAAATTATTCTTTTCAATTATTTATTTCTGGTCAAAAGATTGAATTTTCCCAGGCTCAGATTCGTAAATTCACTGGCTTTTCGGCTAAAGTTTCTTTAGGATTTATCTCATCAGATGATTACTTGTGCCAATTGTTTGGTCTCTAAATGATAAGCGATATCGATTGTATGAGGTTAGCAATGCCGTCAGGAAGTGAAGAACCGCAAAGGGATCCCGCGCTTAAGCGTAAAGCCTGGCTGGCGGTCTTTCTCGGCTCTGCCCTGTTCTGGGTGGTTGTTGCTCTTCTCGTCTGGAAATATTGGGGTTGAATATGGTCATGACGGTGCGTACTGACGCGAGAAAAGAGATGTGTCAGCTTCGTGACAATGCTCACAAAGCGCGTAAGGCGCCAGCAACCAGCGTGCCAGCCTCCTGGCAACTGACGCCACAGCAGCAGGCCTTTATTGATGTGTTCGCAGAAGACGAACCCAAAAAACAATAATTTTGATTTTTGCGTAATGATGCAAATAGTCTGAATAAAGACTGTGCACTTTTGTACTCCTTAATAAATACACATCAGCAATATAGAACGAGGGCAGACCTCGCATCCTTAAATAATTAAAGTCTGGTGTCCCTATGATGAATAACATGACAACCGTAAAATACTGGTCATGGCTCGGCGTATTCTCAGCGTCGATCCTCTTCTGGTGTCAGCTCCTCTGGCTGGCCTTACACTAAATCGTAAAACCTCGCCACGGCGGGGTTTTTTGTTTAATCCCTCGCGTTGGACCATTCCTAAATTTATCAATTTGGGTTGTTATCAAAACGTTACGACATCTTTGTGTTATCTTTAATTACAGCCCTGATGATTGTCAGGACATCCCTGTTTTTAAGGAGGAGCTTATGTCGTTAACCCTACGCGAAGCCAGTAAGGACACATTACAGGCGGAAAATAAAACCTGGCGCTACTACAGCTTACCGCTGGCTGCCAGGACGCTTGGGGACATTTCGCGGTTACCCAAGTCGTTGAAAGTACTACTGGAAAACCTCTTGCGCTGGCAAGATGGCGACTCGGTTACCGAGGAGGATATCCAGGCTCTGGCAGGGTGGCTGAAAAATGCTCATGCAGACAAAGAAATTGCCTACCGCCCGGCCAGGGTATTGATGCAGGATTTCACCGGCGTGCCGGCGGTTGTGGACTTGGCCGCCATGCGTGAAGCTGTTAAGCGTCTCGGGGGCGATACGGCTAAGGTGAACCCGCTCTCACCGGTAGACCTCGTCATCGACCACTCCGTCACCGTCGACCACTTCGGCGACGACGATGCTTTCGGTGAAAACGTCCGTCTGGAGATGGAACGTAACCATGAACGCTATGTCTTCCTCAAATGGGGTCAGCAGGCGTTCAGCCGCTTCAGCGTTGTTCCACCAGGCACCGGCATTTGTCACCAGGTCAACCTGGAATATCTCGGCAAAGCCGTCTGGAGTGAATTGCAGGATAAAGAGTGGGTGGCTTACCCGGATACGCTGGTGGGCACCGATTCACACACGACCATGATTAACGGCCTTGGCGTTCTGGGCTGGGGCGTCGGTGGTATTGAAGCGGAAGCGGCCATGCTCGGCCAGCCGGTATCGATGCTCATTCCCGATGTGGTGGGCTTTAAGCTGACCGGTAAATTGTCCGAAGGCATTACCGCCACGGATCTGGTTCTGACGGTCACCCAGATGCTGCGTAAGCATGGCGTGGTGGGTAAATTCGTTGAATTTTATGGTGATGGTCTGGATTCACTGCCGCTGGCGGACCGGGCCACCATCGCCAACATGGCGCCGGAATATGGTGCGACCTGCGGCTTTTTCCCGATTGATAGCGTTACGCTTGAGTATATGCGCCTCAGTGGTCGCAGCGAGGAGCAGGTGGCGCTCGTAGAGGCCTACACCAAAGCGCAGGGCATGTGGCGTAACCCGGGTGACGAGCCGGTATTTACCAGCACGCTGGAATTGGATATGGGCACCGTTGAGGCAAGCCTCGCAGGGCCGAAACGACCGCAGGACCGCGTCGCCCTGAGCAACGTTCCGAAAGCCTTTGCCGCCAGCAATGAGCTGGAGGTTAACGCCGCGCAAAAAGATCACCGTCCTGTGGACTATGTTCTGAACGGGCATCAATATCAGCTCCCTGACGGCGCCGTGGTGATCGCCGCTATCACTTCCTGTACCAACACGTCCAACCCGAGTGTGTTAATGGCAGCCGGGCTGCTGGCGAAAAAAGCGGTAGAACTGGGGCTCAAGCCACAGCCGTGGGTTAAGGCGTCCCTGGCGCCTGGTTCGAAAGTGGTTTCCGATTACCTGGCGCAGGCCAGACTCACGCCGTACCTCGACGAGTTGGGCTTTAACCTGGTGGGCTACGGCTGTACGACCTGCATCGGTAACTCTGGTCCACTGCCTGAGCCTATTGAAGTGGCGATCAAGCAGGGTGATTTGACCGTTGGCGCGGTACTTTCCGGTAACCGAAACTTTGAGGGGCGTATTCATCCGCTGGTGAAAACCAACTGGCTGGCCTCGCCGCCGCTGGTTGTAGCCTATGCTCTGGCCGGAAACATGAACATTAACCTGGCGACCGATCCGATTGGTCACGATCGCAAAAATGAACCTGTCTATCTGAAAGACATCTGGCCATCATCGCGTGAAATTGCGCGCGCGGTAGAGAAAGTTTCCACCGAGATGTTCCGCAAAGAGTATGCGGAAGTGTTCGAAGGTACAGCGGAATGGAAAGCGATTGACGTGGTGGGTTCCGATACCTATGATTGGCAGGATGATTCCACCTATATTCGCCTGTCGCCCTTCTTCGATGAGATGCTGGCGGAGCCGGCACCGCTGAAAGATATTCACGGCGCGCGCATTCTGGCGATGCTGGGCGATTCCGTCACCACTGACCATATCTCACCAGCGGGGAGCATCAAAGCGGACAGTCCGGCAGGTCGGTATCTGCAAAGCCGTGGCGTGGAACGTCGCGATTTTAACTCCTACGGTTCGCGCCGCGGTAACCACGAAGTGATGATGCGCGGGACATTTGCCAACATCCGCATTCGTAATGAAATGGTCCCGGGCGTGGAAGGGGGCATGACGCGCCACCTGCCAGATACAGAGGTCATTTCAATTTATGACGCAGCCATGAAGTATCAGCAGGAGGGTACGCCACTGGCCGTTATTGCCGGTAAAGAGTACGGCTCTGGTTCCAGTCGCGATTGGGCGGCTAAAGGTCCACGTCTGCTCGGGGTTCGCGTGGTGATTGCCGAATCCTTTGAACGTATCCACCGCTCAAACCTGATCGGAATGGGGATCCTGCCGCTGGAGTTCCCGCAGGGCATAACGCGTAAAACGCTGGGTCTGACCGGGGAAGAGCAGATTGATATCAGCGGTCTGCAAAATCTGCAACCGGGTAAAACCGTTCCGGTGAAGTTAACGCGGGCAGATGGTACAACAGAAGTGCTGGATTGTCGGTGTCGTATTGATACGGCAACAGAGCTGACCTATTACCAGAACGACGGCATTTTACATTATGTGATTCGAAAGATGCTGGACTGATCAAACTCGCCCGGCACATGTGCCGGGCGTTTTGCGTTTACTCGCTCAGCAGGTGCCCCATCTTTGCAGCTTTGGTATCGAGGTAGTGCGCGTTTTTCGGATTGCGGCCAACAATCAGCGGCACGCGTTCAACGATATTGATGCCCGCTTCAGTGAGGATCTCCACTTTTTTCGGGTTATTGGTCAACAGACGCACTTCGTCCACGCCCAGCAGCTTGAACATATCTGCGCAGAGGGTGAAATCGCGCTCGTCAGCAGCAAAGCCGAGCTGATGGTTTGCTTCGACGGTATCATAGCCCTGATCCTGCAACGCGTAGGCGCGGATTTTATTCAGCAGACCGATATTGCGTCCTTCCTGGCGGTGATACAGCAGCACGCCACGTCCTTCCTCTGCGATATGAGAAAGAGCGGCTTCGAGCTGGAAACCGCAGTCACAGCGCAGGCTGAAGAGCGCGTCACCGGTCAGACACTCAGAATGAACGCGGGACAGTACCGGCGTCTGCCCCGAAATGTCACCGTATACCAGGGCGACGTGATCTTGTCCGGTTGCCAGTTCTTCAAAACCCACCATCAGGAAATCGCCCCATGGGGTTGGCAGTTTGGCTTCTGCCACACGTTTAAGCTGCATGTGATTCTCCATACCAGGCTGACACGTTTCGTGCCTTTGCCCCATTTTGCTTTCTGTATTGGACTATTTTGCCACAAGCCCGGCTACTTCACCTAATCACCACCACGCTATACGGACGTTAAACGCACGATCCGACATATCCACCAGAAGGTGGAAATTCAGTTATGATTGTGGTGCTTAGTGAAAAAGGAGAGGACATGCTTTCAATTGCCAGACGCACGGCCGCAGGCGCCGCCGTATTGCTTGTTATACCCCTGATCGTTTGGTTCTCCGGCTGGATGTGGAAGCCCGGACAAAACGAGACGTGGCTGAAAGCCTTATACTGGATAACTGAGACGGTCACCCAGCCCTGGGGGATTATAACGCACGTGCTGCTCTGTGCCTGGTTCCTGTGGTGCCTGCGCTTTCGTCTTCGCGCGGCGCTGGTATTATTTGCCATTCTCGGAGGCGCCATTCTTGTCGGGCAGGGGGTGAAGTCGTGGGTGAAAGATCGCGTGCAGGAACCCCGTCCCTTTGTTATCTGGCTGGAAAAAACGCACCATATTCCGGTAGATGAGTTCTACACTTTAAAGCGTAAGGATCGCGGGGCGTTGGTGAAAGAACAGCTTGCGGAACAGCAGGATATCCCGACATTTTTACGCAAACACTGGCAAAAAGAGACCGGCTTTGCGTTTCCTTCCGGACATACGATGTTTGCTGCCAGCTGGGCGCTACTCGGCGTGGGGCTGCTTTGGCCACGTCGACGTACCCTCACGATTGCGATTTTGCTGGTCTGGGCGACAGGCGTAATGGGCAGCCGGATGCTGCTGGGGATGCACTGGCCGCGTGATTTGGTGGTGGCTACGCTGATTTCGTGGGTACTGGTGACGCTGGCGACCTGGCTTGCACAACGTTTCTGTGGGCCTCTGACGCCACCGCAGGAAGAGAAGGAAGAAATAGCCGAAAGGGAGTCAGGCGGAACCTGAAGCTTGATATTCCGCATTTTGACCATAAATCCATGAAGGGCGCATTACTTTTTCCGTTTCGCGCCCGCCACTAAAATGGTAGCTTATAAGGCTGATTGCAGTGAGTTGAACACGCTTTATACGCTCGAACCACATAACGGGAAGTCATGTGAAATATTTACTCATTTTCTTACTGGTGTTGGCGATTTTTGTCATTTCAGTCACATTGGGCGCGCAAAACGATCAACAGGTAAGTTTCAACTATCTGCTGGCGCAGGGCGAGTACCGGGTGTCGAGCCTGCTGGCTGTGTTATTCGCAGCGGGTTTTGTCATCGGCTGGCTTGTATGTGGCCTGTTCTGGCTTAAGGTTCGTGTTTCCCTTGTTCGCGCTGAACGTAAAATTAAACGACTTGAACATCAACTTACGCCTGCGACTGACATTCCGGCGAGCTCTGGTGTGCCGGTAGTCAAGGAATAATCGAATATGCTGGAGTTGTTGTTTCTGCTTTTGCCTGTCGCCGCAGCCTATGGCTGGTATATGGGCCGCAGAAGCGCGCAACAAACAAAACAGGATGAAGCAAACCGACTCTCCCGTGACTACGTTGCGGGGGTGAACTTCCTGCTGAGCAATCAGCAGGATAAAGCGGTCGATCTGTTCCTCGACATGCTCAAAGAGGATACCGGCACCGTAGAGGCGCATCTCACCCTGGGAAACCTGTTCCGCTCGCGCGGAGAGGTTGACCGTGCCATCCGTATCCACCAGACCCTGATGGAAAGCGCATCGTTGACCTATGAGCAACGGTTGCTGGCCGTGCAGCAGTTGGGCAGAGATTACATGGCGGCGGGCCTGTACGATCGCGCAGAAGATATGTTCTCTCAGCTGGTGGATGAGACCGATTTCCGTATCGGTGCGCTTCAGCAACTTCTGCAAATCTACCAGGCAACCAGCGACTGGCAAAAAGCAATTGATACCGCCGAACGGCTGGTCAAACTCGGCAAAGATAAACAGCGCGTCGAAATTGCCCATTTTTACTGCGAGCTTGCCCTTCAGCAAATGGGTAGCGATGACATGGATAAGGCCATGGCATTGCTAAAAAAAGGCGCCGCGGCCGATCGCAACAGCGCCCGCATCTCGATAATGATGGGGCGGGTCTTTATGGCTAATGGTGATTACGCCAAAGCCGTGGAAAGCCTGCTTCGCGTTATCGATCAGGACAAAGAGCTGGTCAGCGAAACGCTGGAAATGCTGCAAACCTGCTATCAGCAGTTAGGTAAGCAGGACGAGTGGGTTGCATTCCTGCGCCGCTGTGTTGAAGAAAACACCGGTGCCACAGCCGAGCTGATGCTGTCGGATGTCGTCGAAGAGCACGAAGGGAGTGATACCGCCCAGGTATACATTACCCGTCAGTTGCAGCGCCATCCGACGATGCGCGTCTTCCACAAGCTGATGGATTATCATCTTAACGATGCAGAAGAAGGGCGCGCTAAAGAGAGCCTGATGGTGCTGCGAGACATGGTCGGTGAACAGGTGCGGAGCAAGCCGCGCTATCGCTGCCAGAAATGCGGCTTCACCGCCTATTCGCTCTACTGGCATTGCCCTTCCTGCCGGGCCTGGTCCACCATCAAGCCAATTCGTGGTCTGGACGGGCAGTGATTTTTTAAAACACCCTATTTTAGTTACAACATACTAAAGAATGCATTATTTCTTTCAGCACCGTGCGGTCTGTGGTTCAGCAGGAAAAGCATTCGATTCTGTTCATTTACCCCGAGGGCAGGTAGAATGCATGCCGTTTATCTGTTCCGCGCCGCTGCGCGCCCATAGACGAAAAGGGCTGGTCATGACGTCTGTTACTTCCTCCACTTCCCGCGTAGTTACCGATTCTCCTGTAGTTGTTGCTCTGGATTACAATAACCGTGACGCCGCACTGGCCTTTGTTGATGGTATTGATCCCCGGGATTGCCGTCTTAAAGTAGGCAAAGAGATGTTTACGCTGTTCGGTCCGCAAATCGTCCGCGATCTGCACCAGCGTGGTTTCGACGTTTTCCTCGACCTGAAATTCCACGATATTCCGAATACCACTGCCCACGCCGTTGCTGCGGCGGCTGAACTGGGTGTGTGGATGGTTAACGTTCATGCCTCCGGTGGGGCACGTATGATGACGGCTGCGCGCGAAGCGCTGGTGCCGTTTGGCAATGACGCTCCGCTTCTTATCGCCGTCACCGTGCTGACCAGTATGGATGAATCTGACCTTCGTGACCTGGGTGTGACGTTGTCACCTGCCGAACATGCGGAGCGTCTGGCGCGCCTCACGCAACAGTGTGGGCTTGATGGCGTGGTCTGTTCAGCCCAGGAGGCGGTTCGCTTCAAATCTGAGTTAGGCCGCGAATTTAAACTGGTGACGCCAGGTATCCGTCCGGCAGGCAGCGAGTCAGGGGATCAGCGACGCATCATGACGCCAGAGCAGGCGCTGAGCGCGGGGGTAGACTATATGGTAATTGGTCGCCCGGTGACGCAATCCGCTTATCCGGCAGAGACTCTGAAAGCGATTAATGCATCACTGAAAAAGGGGGCATAATGCGTGATGCCAACACTCGTCTGGTCTATTCAACAGATACCGGGCGCATTGAAGAGCCAAAAGAGAAAGCTGAACGTCCGAAAGGCGATGGAATCGTGCGTATTCAGCGCCAGACCAGTGGCAGAAAAGGGAAAGGCGTTTGCCTTGTCAGCGGCATTGATCTGGATGATGCAGAGCTGGTAAAGCTCGCCGCTGAGCTTAAAAAGAAGTGCGGATGCGGTGGGGCAGTAAAAGACGGCATAATTGAGATTCAGGGCGATAAGCGGGATTTAATTAAAACGCTGCTGGAAGCCAAAGGTATGAAAGTCAAACTGGCGGGCGGTTAAAATAAATGAGCCACGGACATTGCCGTGGCTCTTTTTTTTACGTGCGTAAGTCAGACCTGAAAATACAAAATATATTATTATACCGGTGAGAGCCGTTATGGTGATTATTTGCCCACCTGGTGACCGATAATACCACCTACGGCAGCACCACCTAATGTACCCAGCGTACTACCATCCGTTAATACTGCACCACCAAGCGCACCAGCACCGGCACCAATCGCGGTGTTACGGTCACGTTTAGACCAGTTAGAGCAAGCGCTCAGAGACATTGCTACAGTGATTGCCAGAACAGCGGCGGCTAATTTTTTGCTGGTAAAGGTCATAATACTTTCTCCTGAATTATCGATTCACGGAAAGGAATGCACTTTAAGTATAGACAATATCCATACTTAAATTCTGTTCCCGTGAAAGCTGGTCGCGCAGGCGTTACATCATCACGCAGGTGATAGTCACTTCCTGTTATATCGCTAATATTAATTTTACGTGTTTAGAACGGTTTCAACAGGTAAAAACTCTTAAAGGAAGGGTCGGAATACTCTCAGAGAAAGGTTTAAGTGCGCCCATTATTCGGGCGCAGCAGGATAATCAGGCCGTTTTTTTCACAATATCGACAGTCAGGCCGTCTTGTTCTAATTGCTGGCGATATTCATCGCGTAAACGCTCATCCGTGATCACACGGCTGAAGCGCGAAGCCGGACCCATCGTATAAGGGTGTACTGCGCCAAACTTAGAGCTATCGGTCAGCACAATCGCTTCACACTCTTTGGCGAGTACGGCGTTCACCACGTCTGAACGCATCATGTCGCGACCGGTAAAGCCGGTGTCGGGCTGCCAGCCGTCAATGCCAATGAATGCCTTACTGAAGTGAACCTGCTGAACATATTGACGCGTTAATGGCCCCACCATGCTTTCGCTTTTCTTCTGGTAAATGCCGCCCAGCAGAATGACCTCGCAGCGAGTTTCCTTCAACAGATGGGCGATATAGCTGCTTACGGTAATGATGGTAACGTCTTTTTGATCGGCAAGCGTGCGCGCCAGAAGGGCGTTACTGCTGCCATTTTCAATAAAGACGGTCTCACCGTTATTCACTAAGGATGCAGCAAACTCCGCCAGTTCCCGCTTGAGCGCAAAATTGTTCATCATGCGGGTTTCAACGTCGTCGCTGTCCAGTGGAACGGCATATCCGTGCGCACGCCGCAGGTAGCTCTGTTTTTCCAGAAGATTCAGATCCTGACGAATGGTGACTTCAGAAACGCCGGTAGCTTTAGCGAGATCGACTACGCTTACGCGTCCCTGATCGATCACCATCTGCAAAATGATTTGTTGTCGGGAATTCATAGCATCCATTTAAAAGGCAAGGGCGAAAACGACGTGGTTACACTTCCCACGGGGCTTTTGGTTGAGTGGATTCTGATGCGTTATCAGTGCCGTTCTCAGCCAGCAGTTCAGACTTGAGGATCTCAAGATTACGGATAGCAGAGTGATAATCGCCCGCGACAAGAATATCCAGCACAGTATCAATACGCTGTGCCACGGCTGTTGCATCAATGTTAGACATAAGCTCACCCTGAAGCGAAAAGTTAATATTATCAATGATGCAGAAAATTGATTCAAAAGAGAAGGTAAAAAATGCAATAACCAAAGTTCATAAATGAAAGTGACAAATTTAACCCCCGTATGCTGCGGGTTGTAGGGGTGGATTAGTCTAAAACTGCGCGCAACGCGCTTTTTTATAAGAGGAATTCGACTATGACAGTTATCAACCAGACAACCTGCACATTGTTTACTGATGCTGAACGATTCACTCAACTGGCGGCTTATTATGAGGCCGAACGGCGCACGGTGTGGATGATGTTACGTGCCACGCCACGGCCTTGCTTCAATCATGCGCTGATCGAGGAGATCATGAATCTCTCCTGGCTGGTTCGCCAGTCTGGATTTGTCGTTGATTTTTGGGTCACCGGATCGCTGGTCCCTGACATCTACAATACCGGCGGTGATTTACAATTCTTCGTTGAGTGCATCAAAAACAACCGACGCGAAGCGTTACGCGCCTATGCCCGGGCCTGTGTGGACTGCGTTCATGCCGCCTCACGAGGGTTCGATACCGGTGCTGTCACGCTGGCGATGGTGGAAGGAAGCGCGTTAGGGGGCGGGTTTGAAGCCGCGCTCGCGCACCATTTCATTCTGGCCCAGCGCGATGCCCGATTAGGCTTTCCGGAAATCGCGTTCAATCTGTTCCCGGGCATGGGCGGTTATTCACTGGTGGCGCGTCGTGCCGGCATGAAAATGGCAGAGGCGCTGATCTATAAAGGTGAGTCGCATACGGCGGAATGGTATGAACAGCACGGTCTTGTGGATCTCTTATTCGAGCCGTTACAGAGCTATGTTTCGGTACGGACGTTTATCGACACGCTACAGCCGAAGCTGAACGGCGTAAGGGCCATGCTGCGCGCGCGTACGCGTGTTCTGCCACTTCCGCGAAGCGAGTTGATGGACATTACAGAGGATTGGGTGGATGCCGCCTTCTGCCTTGAACCGAAGGATATCGCCTACATGGAGCGGCTGGTTATGCTGCAAAATCGCCATCAGGCGACGGGCTTACGCAAAGCCAGCTAACGGACATTCCTGGCCTGATAGCGCTTTAGCCATCGCTCGAATGCGGCTGCGGGCATGGGCTTAGCAAAAAGAAAACCCTGCCGTTCGTTGACGCCATTCTTCGTCAGAAAGGCGTCTTCTTTTGCACTCTCCACCCCTTCAGCAATGACCTGCAGATTCAACGCCTGTGCCACGGCGACTATCGCGCGCACCAGCGACTGTGAAATGGACTGCTTATGGATATCCCGGACGAAGGACTGGTCAAGCTTGATGGCGTCGATAGGGAAGCGCGCCAGCTGCGACAGGGAAGAGTACCCCGTACCAAAGTCATCAAGGTGAATTTGCGCCCCCAGGCGGCTAAATTGCTGGATCACTGACAGGGCCAGCTCTTCATTTTCGATGAGACAGCTTTCGGTCAATTCCACGTCAATCGGGCAGTATTCAAAATTCAGGTCTTTCAGCGCCTGCTTCAGGTCACTGAAGATGGTCTGGTCCGCCAGCTGACGGGCGGAAACGTTGACCGCGACGCGCAGGTTGATCCCTTTGTCGCGCCATTTTGCCACCTGGCGCACCACATCGAGCATAACCCAGCGGCCAAGGGGCACTATCAGCCCTGACTCTTCCGCATAGGAGATAAATTCCATCGGCGGGATCAGGCCACGCTCCGGCGACTGCCAGCGCACCAGCGCCTCCAGACTTCTGACTTCGCCGCGCCAGGTCATTTTTGGCTGGTAGTGAATTAACAGCTGATCGTTATCCAGCGCTTTACGCAGGTTGGTATCCAGCCACAGATATTCAAATACGCGCTGGTTCATCTCTGGCGAGAAGACGCAGAATTTACCCCGGCCATTTTCCTTGGCGGTGTACATGGCGGTGTCGGCATTGCGAATGACGCTTTCCCGATCGTTACCGTGCTGGGGCGCAAGCGCGATACCAAGCGAGCAGCCAGTGTAAACCTCTATCAGCCCGATGCGGAAAGGCTGCCGCAGTCGGGTCAGAATGCGCGACGCCATAGCTTCCAGTGCGCCCTGCGAGGTATCGGTGGCCATCACGATAAACTCATCCCCACCCAGGCGCGCCAGGGTTTGTCCGTCGTCCAGGCAACTCAGGATCGCCAGCGCAACGGCCTGTAGCAGCTGGTCGCCAAACATATGCCCATAGGCATCGTTCACTTTTTTAAAGTTATCCAGATCGAGATAAACCACGCCCACCTGCGTTTCACCCCGGGAGGTGATGGCGTCGGAGATCAGCTCATGAATGGCATTTCGGTTAGGCAAACCGGTAATCGTATCCGTATTGGCGAGAACGCGCAGGCGCTCCTGGGCCCGGCGCTCTTCCGTGATGTCGGTACCTGAACAGATGAGGAAAATTTCATTTTTCCCGCTGCCGCTGTGAACGAATTTATTTCTGAAGAGAAACAGGCGTTGCCCCTTGCGGGTCTTGATCCAGCGTTCGACTTCGTAGGAGCTGCCGTTACGAAAAAAACCGGTGATGTTGCGTTTTGAGGCCGCGGCTTCGCTGCGGCTCATGAACAGTTTAAACACGTTTTGCCCGATGACTTCCTGTTCCTTCAGGCCCGTATATTCTTCACTTAAACGGTTGAAGCGCTGAATATTCCCGTTCTGGTCGAGGATGACAATTACGGAGTTAGCTTCGGACACTACCTGTTCGGCGAAGGAGAGTCCCTGCGCCAGATCGCGCGCCACGGAAGGCGTGTCGTTCCATGCTGATGCCGTTCCCGCCCACTCATTTTTGTTAATTTTACGACCGACAAGATGGACGGGAACGTCCAAACCATACAAGGGAAGGGTCATGGCAATGCTGGACGTGATAACGGTGAGCTGGCGAATCAGAGCGGCCTGCTCATCGTCCAGCGCAACCACCTGAACGATTTCAGCGCTTTCACTGGCAGCAAGATGCAGAGCATTGCTGTCTGCTGTTAGTCGCCACCAGGGGCTATGCGTACCCATGTAACGAAACAGCAAATTCTGCTCCAGATCGTCCATCCCGTTTTCTCCCGCGGCTGCTGAGTAGCGCACAAATTATTCATTTGCAGTCGACTATGACGGCTCTTTTTACTGTAGATAATTCTGGCGAAATGTGGCGGTGGGAAACAGAAAAGTGTGAGAAAAAACGATGATTTTGCGAGAGATAATACTGGGGAGAACTCCCGGCCATCCCTGAACGGAACGGCTGGGAGTCTACGCGGTTATCAGGCGACAGGGCGCGCGATAATGCTGCGGGTTTCCATGCGGACTTCAGCGATGTTTACATCAATCACGTCAGTGACTTTGTAAACCGTTTCGCCTTTAATTTGCACGGTCCCGTTTTCCTGGCTACAAACCAGTTCGTCGCGAACGGCATGCAGGAACGGGGCAGGAATAAAGGCAACGGCGCCATTATCCACCAGACGCACGCGCATACCGCCGCGGCTGATGTCAATGATTTCAGCCGGGAAACGGGTGTCAGTCCCTGCCTTATCATTCAGGAAACGCGCGTACAACCAGTCGCCGACATCACGCTCCGCCATACGGTTCAGACGGCGACGCTCTGCCATCTGCAACGTAGTCTCATCCTGTGGCCGGGCAACAGATTCCCCTTTGATGATCGCTTTCAGCAGACGATGGTTAACCATGTCGCCGTACTTACGGATCGGGGAGGTCCAGGTGGCGTACGCCTCAAGACCGAGACCGAAGTGCGGGCCTGGCTCCGTGCTGATTTCCGCAAAGGACTGGAAGCGGCGAATGCGGCTGTCAAGGAAACCTGACGGCTGTGCGTCCAGCTCGCGGCGCAGCTTGCAGAAGCCTGGCAGGGTCAGCACCTCTTCCGGATCGACGTGGACGTCATGGGTTTTGAGCAGGGCGGCCAGCGCTTCGGTGTTAGCCGGGTCAAAGCCGGTGTGCACGTTGTAAATGCCAAAGCCTAACTTGTCGCGCAGCACGCGTGCGGCGCAAATGTTGGCGGAGATCATCGCTTCTTCAACGATACGGTTGGCAATACGGCGTGGCTCGGCGACGATGTTGAGCACTTCGCCTTTTTCCCCCAGCACAAAGCGGTAGTCCGGGCGGTCCTTAAATACCAGCGCGTGGGTCTGGCGCCACTCACTGCGGCTCTGGCAGACGCGATGCAGCAGACGAATTTGCGCAGCGATATTATCGGATTCAGGCTTCCAGCTGCCGGTATTTTCCAGCCAGTCGGACACGTTGTCATAAGCCAGTTTAGCTTTGGATTCGATGGTGGCGGCGAAGAATTCGATATCTTCTTCAATGGTACCGTCAGCCGCGATGGTCATGCGGCAGGCCAGTACCGGACGCACTTCATGGGGACGCAGGGAGCAGAGATCGTCGGAAAGCTCGCGCGGCAGCATCGGGATGTTGAAGCCCGGCAGGTAGTTGGTGAACGAACGCACTTTGGCCATTTCGTCCAGCTTGCTGCCTTCGACAATCCATGCGGTAGGGTCGGCGATGGCGACGGTCAGATGCATTTTGCCATCCGCTGCCTCTTCGGCATACAGCGCATCGTCCATATCCTCGGTGCTGGCGCTGTCGATGGTGACAAAGTCCAGCGCTGTCAGATCGCGACGCTCAAGACCTTCGTCCTGCATTTTGGTCGCGACGCCATCCGGCGCTTCTTTTTCGAGGTTGTGGCGCGCCAGCGTCACCCACCATGGGACGAAATGGTCGTCGCCAAAGGTGATGAACTGGGTCAGCTCGGCGTAGAAACCGCGATCGCCTTTTAAAGGATGACGTCGCATTTCGGCAACCGCCCAGTCACCCTCGACAAAGTCATGCTCAACGCCACGCGCAGCGCGGCAAGGGATGGCATCTTTCAGGAGAGGATGATCCGGTACGATAGAAAGACGATCGTCTTTTTTATGCACTTTCCCGACAAAGCGGGTCAGGAAAGGTTCGATCAGTGCTTCCGGCTCGGCAGACTCTCGTTCCTTTTCGGTATGAATAACGGCCGAAATGCGGTCGCCATGCATCACTTTCTTCATCTGAGGAGGCGGAATGAAGTAGCTCTTCTGTCCGTCAACTTCAAGAAAGCCAAAGCCCTTTTCCGTGGCTTTTACGACCCCTTCTGCACGGGGCGTCTGGGAATGTAGTTGCTGTTTAAGCTGCGCTAGCAGCGGGTTGTC
Source organism: Enterobacter cloacae complex sp. IR5412 (assembly GCF_049237385.1). Taxonomy (NCBI): domain Bacteria; kingdom Pseudomonadati; phylum Pseudomonadota; class Gammaproteobacteria; order Enterobacterales; family Enterobacteriaceae; genus Enterobacter; species Enterobacter cloacae complex sp. IR5412. Next base: position 111,016 of record NZ_JBMKHQ010000003.1, read on the forward strand.
CTGAAACATAATGTTCTATTTTCGTAGCCATTGAGCGGCTGACAGTTTTACGCGATTCTCACTGCTACAGCAAGCGCTCTTTAGGTAAAGCGTGTGGTTATTCCTCTTTGCCAAGCGCCACGCGAAGACGGTCTAGCCAGCCATTAAAAGCGCCGTGGGTTAACAGGTTAATTGCCTTGCCCGGTGGGATACCGGCCTCCGTGAGAGGCGTTAACTGGGCGGCGCTAAAACGATCGGGAGACGTAAGCAGCAGCGTATAAGCGGCTGAGAGTGATGCAGATGGTTGGGCTTCGCTTTGTGGGTGGTTAACCAGTATCTCGCCCGTCAGATTCAGCAGCATCGGCTCATGGCAGAGAACCGGCGTGAGCGCTGAAAGCGCAGGTTCGGCCTGCCAGCGTGAGAGCGCCTCAAGTTGAACCGCACTGGCATATTTTAGTTCGACTACGGGCTGGGTGGCTGTCCATCGGGTAAAGCTCAGCGGTAGTGTATGGGGCTGAATGTGGTGTCCCGGTAGCCAGCGTACCGGATGGCCAAGCAGCGCCTGAAACACTGCAACCGCCCGCGCCTGAAAACCAGTAAAGCCGATGATCTGGTTGATAAGCACAATGTCATACGTTGTTAGTCCCACCTCATCAAGCTGGGTTTGCGCTTTATCGTCAATGACGTCCGGAGAGCTCGCCAGCTGGCGGGCATACTGAGTGATTTCTGCAAGGCGTCGATTGCTTTCCCGGGAAGAGTCGGGGCCCGGAAGGGGGGCGAGGAGCGCCGCGTAGTGGTTACAGAGCCGCTGGACGCCACACGCCTGGGAAACCGTCAACGCCGTGCTCAGTCTGTCGTAGGCGCTAAGCGTGTGCAGACGGTTTATGGGAGTATCGAGCGGGAATAAGAGGCGGCACAAGGTTCGGGCTGGCGTAAGCCACCCACAACAGCTTGCGGCAATGTCGTCAGGCAGGGCTAAATCGAGCAAAAAACGATCGTCGACGTTAGCGGCTTCAGGCACCAGCGGCAGAACGTCCGTCTGCGAATGATTCGACTGGGTTTCGTGATACCAGTGGCCTTTGCCGGAAAAACGGCGTTGTTCCATGGGCGTTCCTTGATCTCAAAATGGCGATCAATATCCTGGCGTAAGGCGGATGAGGGGAAAAATATTGTTAGGTGATAACAAATAGCAGAACGGAATAACGAAGTGCGGGGAGGGGAGAAAACTCTCTTCCCAGGCGGGAAGAGAGTAACAGACTTATTTGATTTCCAGCTCGTTCATGGCAGCGATGTTGAAGCCGCCGTCCACGTGAACCACTTCGCCGGAGATACCTGCGGAAAGGTCAGAGCACAGGAATGCCGCAGAGTTACCCACATCTTCGATGGTAACGGTACGACGAATCGGGGTAACCGCTTCGCAATGTGCCAGCATTTTACGGAAATCTTTGATCCCGGAAGCGGCCAGAGTACGGATTGGACCCGCAGAAATTGCGTTAACACGCACGCCTTCAGGACCCATTGCGTTCGCCATATAGCGCACGTTGGCTTCCAGAGACGCTTTCGCCAGACCCATAACGTTGTAGTTAGGGATAGCGCGTTCTGCGCCCAGGTAGGACAGGGTCAGCAGGGCTGCGCCCGGGTTCAGCATCGCGCGGCAGGATTTTGCCATCGCAACGAAGCTGTAGGAGCTGATGTCATGGGCGATTTTGAAGCCATCACGGGTAACCGCGTTCACGTAGTCGCCGTCCAGCTGATCGCCCGGAGCGAAGCCGATGGAGTGAACGAAACCGTCGAATTTCGGCCATGCTTTAGCCAGTTCAGCAAACATGCCATCAATGCTTTCGTCTTGTGCAACGTCACATTCCAGAACAATGCTGGAACCCAGCTGCGCGGCAAATTCTTCAACACGGCCTTTCAGCTTGTCGTTCTGGTAGGTGAACGCCAGCTCAGCGCCTTCGCGATGCATAGCCTGTGCGATGCCGTATGCGATGGACAGTTTGCTGGCAACGCCAGTTACCAGAATGCGCTTACCGGAAAGAAAACCCATAGCTTTAATCCTTATATTCATTGCTTATTTTGCCTTGTAATTCATAGCGTTACAGGCAGTATTTCAAAATCATTCGAAATTAGCTCGAAATTATAGCCCACTCACAGCCCCTTGTGTCACGATATTTCTCGCTCACGTGCCGTGACTGGGCGCACGAAAGACGTTGAACTGACTCTTTATCAGGCTATTTCGTGTGTATTCCAGCAGTATATCACCAGGTGCTGGGTTCGCCTCATCCAACCAGAGGTTGGCCAGAAGCTTCACGCTAAGACGGCCGGATATTAATTCGCTGGCGAGGGGATTCGGGCAATAACCTTAATTTCAAAATCAAATCCGGCCAGCCAGTTAACGCCGATAGCCGTCCAGTTTGGGTAAGGTGGCTGTGGAAACAGCAGTTTCTTCACCTCCATGATGACGGGGAACTGGTTTTCTGGATCGGTATGAAACGTCGTGACATCAATCAGATCGTCAAAAGTGCATCCTGCGGCGGCCAAAGTCGCCTGTAAATTATCGAATGCCAACTGCACCTGAGCGGCGAAATCAGGCTCAGGCGTGCCATCGCTGCGGCTGCCGACCTGACCGGAAACAAATAACAGATCGCCAGAGCGAATAGCAGCCGAATAGCCATGCTCCTCATAAAGGGCATGTCGATTGGCAGGGAAGACAGGATTACGTGGATGCATGGCATTTCCTTTTCTGTCAGAGGCGTTGTTGTGGTTACTTAAGAGAAGTAACATACGCAATGTATGTGAAAAATGTAATTCACATACGCCGCGTATGTCAAATTAAAAATATCGCTTTTATAGGAAGTTCTATGGCTACAAAACGTCGTGCTGAAACAGCTCAGGAAAATCGCGAAAAATTGATTCATGCGGCGCGAAAGGCGTTTGCTGAGAAAGGCTTTGCTGCAGCGTCGATGGATGAACTGACGGCAAGCGTGGGGTTAACGCGCGGTGCGCTGTATCATAATTTCAGGGATAAGAAAGGGTTACTGGCGGCGGTGGTCGCGCAGATAGACAGCGAAATGGCGGGCAACGCGAAAGCCGTTGCCGCGGCCACAGACGATGATTGGGAAAGACTGCTGGCGGAAGGTATCGCCTACATCAACATGGCGCTCGTTCCGGAAGTTCAGCGTATCGTGCTTCTTGACGGTCCGGCCGTTCTGGGCGATCCGGCGCAATGGCCCAGCCAGAACAGCTGTCTTGAGTCGACCCGTCAGACCATCGAAAAATTAATCGAACGCAACGTGCTTAAAAAAATGGATGCGAAAGTCGCAGCCCATCTGTTGAACGGCGTTGCGCTGAATGCTGCCTTGATGATTGCCGCGAGTGATGAGCCGCAGAAGACGCTGCCGCATGCCATCGAGGTGTTTACTCTGCTGGCAAGCGGGTTACGCAACGGCTAACGATCTTTCCGCCACGCATCGGCCGTCAATGCTTCACCAAAGTGTCCGGCAATCAGGCGTTTTGTCAGGTCGTGGAGCGGGGAGGCCAGCACGTCAGCGGTACTGCCGCGCTCAACGACTTCACCCTGGTGCATCACCAGCACCTGATCGCTGATGTGCTTCATCATGCCCAGGTGCTGAGTCACGTAGATATACGATATCCCCTGCTTTTCCTGTAGCTCCAGCATCAGGTTGATGAGTTGCGAACGCATCGACATGTCCAGCGACGCCAGCGCTTCGTCGGCGATAATGACCTTCGGGCGCAGGATCAGCGCGCGGGCCAGTCCGAGACGCTGTTTTTGGCCCGGGGCCAGCATGTGGGGGTAATAGCTGACATGGTCGGGCAGGAGACCTACCAGACGCAGGGTTTCGACAATCCGTTTGCGACGCGCTTCCGGCTCCAGGTCGGTATTCAACCGCAGCGGGAAATCCAGGATCTGCGAAATACGCTGGCGCGGGTTGAGGGACGTTGACGGATCCTGAAAAATCATCCGAATGCGCTGGCTGCGGAAAGAGTAGTCACCAAATTCCAGAGGATGATCGTCAATCAGTATTTCACCGCCGCTTGGCTCAACCATACCCGCGAGCATTTTTGCCAGGGTCGATTTACCCGAGCCGTTTTCACCGATAATCGCCAGCGTCTGCTTTTCGCGCAGCGTAAAGCTCAGCGGTTTAACCGCCTCGACGGTCTGACGGTGAAACAGGCCGGTGCGATAGCGAAAGGTCTTACTCAGGTTACGCACTTCCAGTAAGGTTTCGACCATTTCACTCTCTCTCCATGTTCAGCGGGAAATGACAGGCAAACAGATGATTTTTCGGCCCTGTCAGGCGCGGTGTTTCAATGCATTTACGCTGAGCATACGGGCAACGCGGACCCAGACGGCAGCCAATGGGCAGCGATTCCAGCAGCGGTATCGCGCCAGGCAGAGTATTCAGACGGCTCTTGTGTGGCATTGCGCTGCCAAAATCAGGGATCGCCCTGATCAGCGCCTGCGTGTAGGGATGATGCGGCGTCGTCACCAGGTCTTCGCTTGGCGCGGTTTCTACCGTTTGTCCGCAATACATCACGTCAATTTTATCCGCCCACTTGCTCAACATTTGCAGGTCATGGCTGATCAGCAAAATGGTGGTGTTGTTATTCTGGTTCAGACGCGTGAGCAGGCGGAAAATCTGCGCCTGAGTCGTTGGCTCCATCGCGTTCGTCGGTTCGTCCGCAATCAGCAGACGCGGCTGATTGGCCAGGGCGATAGCAATCATCACTTTCTGGCATTCACCGTCGGTCAGTTCGTAGGGGAAACTGCGCATCGCGTCTTTATGGTCTTTGATTCCGACACGGTGCAACAGCTCAATGGCACGGCGTTTACGCCAGCCGAAACGCTGCCACCAGCGGCCTTTATAGGTCCAGCCGGGGATATTCTGCATCAGCTGTTTCCCGACGCGCTCGGACGGATCGAGACAGGATTGCGGCTCCTGAAAAATCATCGAGACGTTATGGCCCACCAGTTTACGGCGTTCGCGCGGGGAGAGACGCAACAGATCGATGTCGTCGAAACGCATACGGTCGGCGGTCACCCGCCAGTTGTCCTTTGCCACGCCGCAAATGGCTTTGGCGATTAGACTCTTACCGGAACCCGATTCGCCCACCAGCCCGCGTATTTCGCCCTCAGCGAGCGTAATACTGATGCGATCCACCGCTTTAACCCAGCCTTCGCCCGTTTTAATTTCGATCGTGAGGTTGCGGATATCAAGTAACGGCATTATTGCACCCCCGCATTGATTGCGCGGCGGATCCCGTCGCCAAGCAGGTTAACGAGCAGAACGCTCACCATGATGGCCGCGCCCGGCAGCATGACCGTCCACGGCGCAACGTAAATCAGCTCCAGCGCATCGCCGAGCATTGCGCCCCATTCCGGGGAGGGGAGCTGCGCGCCCAGGTCCAGGAAGCCCAGCGCTGCGATATCCAGAATCGCCATCGACAGGGCGCGGGTGATCTCCGTCACCAGCCCGGCGGCAATGTTAGGCAGCACGGCAAACCACAAAATATTAAACGTGGTGGCGCCATCCAGACGGGCGGCAACGACATACTCTTTCTCCAGTTCGTCGTGAACCAGGCTGTAAACCGATCGCACCATGCGCGGCAGAATGGCCAGCCAGACGGCGAACATCGCATGTGTGAGGTGCGGCCCCGCGAAGGCCACGACGATAATCGCCAGCAGCAGCGAAGGAATAGAGAGCAAGGTATCAAGAATATGGTTAAGCACGGCAGACCGCAGCCCGTGGGTAGAGCCGGCAAAAATGCCCAGCGCAAGGCCGCATATCGCGGCGGCCAGGGTGACCACGAACGCGCCGCCTACCGTAGGTGCGGCGCCGCTCAGTAAACGACTTAGCACGTCGCGTCCGAGATCATCAGTCCCCAGGAAGAACGAAACCTCCCCGTAACGCGACCACGATGGCGGTAAAAGCTGATAACCAAGGAACTGCTGATCGATGCCATACGGCGCAAACCACGAACCCAAAACACACAGCAACACGAGGCCAATGCAGCCGTAAAAGCCGATCATCGCCGTGGTGTCGCCGTAGAAATTACGCCACACGGTGCGTAGCGCACCAGGCGTGCGCTTTTCGCTGTAGACGTTATCGTAAGGCATACCATTCCTTATGCTTCAACGGGTTGGCCATGGCACCCAAAATATCGGAAACAACGTTAACAATAATAACCAGCGAGCCAATCACCATCACTCCGGCGGAGATCGCAGCGTAATCCTGCTGGCGAATGGCGTTGATCATCCAGCGTCCAAGGCCCGGCCAGCTGAAAACCATCTCGGTGATCATCGCCAGCGTCAGCATGGTTGAGAATTGCAGCCCAAGCCGTGGGATTACCGGCGGCAACGCATTGTGCAGCACATGGCGACGTAGAATCGTCAGGCGAGACAGTCCGCGTGTGGCGGCGGCTTTCACATAGTTTTGATCGAAGACTTCGATAGTGCTGATGCGCATCAGGCGGATCACTTCGGTCGTCGGTGCGACGGCCAGCGTGAGCACTGGCAGCACCATATGGCGCAGGGCGCTCACGATCATTTCGTCGCGCCAGACTGAATCGGAAAGCCAGGCGTCAACGATGGCGAAGCCGCTCACCGTTTGCACGTTATATAGCAGGTCGAAACGGCCAGACACCGGAAGCCAGCCTAACGTCAGTGAGAAGAAGAGGGTAAGCAGCAGCGCCAGCCAGAAAACAGGGATGGAAAAGCCAATTAAGGCAAGCGCGCTGATGAATTTATCCTGCCATTTATTGCGATAAATTCCCGCCAGCATCCCCACCGGGATCCCCACCATGAGGGCAAAGCCAAAGGCGAGTATACACAGCTCCATGGTGGCCGGGAAAACCATCTTCAGCTGCTCAGAGATGAGCTGTCCGTTGATGCTGGACACGCCAAAATCCCAGTGCAACAGGCCGTTAAACCAGAACAGCCAGGCGTCCCAGAGGGATGAGCCCTGAAGCGGGGCGTGCGGCGTAAAGTAGCTAAGGCTAAAGCCGACAAAGGTCAGGAAGAACAGGGTGACCAGCAGTAATAGCAGCCGCCGCAAGGTAAATATAATCATGGTTTTTTCACCTCTTGTTCTTTCTCACGAGTCACGCCCGCGAAGGAGGCGTTACCAAACGGGCTGAGTACCAGCCCTTTTATATCGTAACGGTAGGCCTGAAGGCGCAGGGAAGAGGCAAGCGGCAACACGGGAAGCTCTCTGGCCAGAATATTTTGCGCTTCATCGTAGGCCTCAATGCGTGAAGCAAGCTGTTGAGATGAGAGGGCTTTTTGCAGCACAGCATCAAATTCCCGGTTACACCAGTGCGCGTAGTTGGTCTGGGAGTTGATCGCTGCACAGCTCAGCAGCGGACGGAAGAAGCTGTCCGGGTCGTTACTGTCGGTAGACCAGCCAGCCAGCGTTAAGTCGTGATTCATGTCCATCAGACGCGCCTCCTGGAAACGGCCTTCGACAGGAACGATGATCACCTTAACGCCCACCTGGGCCATATCTGCCTGCAACAGTTCGGCGGTTTTCAGCGGGCTGGGGTTCCACGCCTGAGAGCTGGTGGGTACCCACAGCTGAAGCGTCAGGTTTTCTGCCCCCAGTGCTTTAAGCTGTTCGCGCGCTTTCGCCGGATTATATTCCGTGATCTTCGCCTCGCCGTCATAGGCCCAGGAGGCGCGGGGCAGAATAGAGGCGGCGGTTTCCGCGGTGCCGTAATAAATCGACTGCATCAGACGCTGATTGTTGATCGCTAACGCCAGCGCATGGCGCACGGCCGGATTATTCAGCGGTGGCTTATCGGTGTTAAACGCCAGATAGGCGATGTTCATTCCCGGGCGTAGGGTCAGGCGCAGGCGGGGGTCGTCGCGCAAAATAGTCAACTGGCTGGCCGCAGGCCACGCAAGGACGTCGCACTCACCGGTCAGCAGTTTGGAGAGGCGGCCTGTTCCACCTGAACCCAGATCAACAATAACCTGCGGCATCAGCGGTTTGCCGCGCCAGAAATGATCGTGTCGTTGCAGGCGAATGTACTGTCCGGCGCGGTACTCAGCTAACTGGAAGGGTCCTGTGCCCACAGGCTCACGATCGAGACGTTCCTGACGATCCTTTTTCGTCAGCTGATCTGCGTATTCGGCTGACATGACGGACGCGTAGTGCGTCGCCAGGTGCCAGAGGAATGAGGCGTCCGGGCGCGTCAGGCGAAACTCAACCGTGCGGTTATCCAGCTTACGAACGCTTTTGACCGTGTCCGCGAATTGCAGACTGTCGAAGTAGGGGAAGTTTCCGCCGTTGACGTTATGCCACGGATGGTTGCGGTTAAAGATGCGCTGGAAGGTGAAAACCACGTCATCCGCGTTGAGCTTGCGGGTTGGGGTAAACCACGGGGTGTGCTGAAAAGCCACATCATCGCGTAGACGGAAGCGGTACGTGGCGCCGTTATCAAGCACTTCCCAACTTTCAGCAAGCTCCGGAACCAGCCGATAGGTATAAGGATCGACGTCGAGCAGGCGATCGTAAATCTGTGCGGCCAGCGTATCAACAATCACGCCGCTCCCCGCCTTTTGCGGGTTAAAGGTATCAACTTGCCCGCTGACGCAATAGACGAAACCACTATCACGAATATCAGGAGGCGCAGTACGATCGGGCGCAGCAAAGGCCAGATTGCTGAACAGACCGAGTGCAAACAGGGATGATAAAACCAGGCGCATAGTTTTTAAGGTTTTTAGATTCGATCTGCAAAGTGTATCGCACTTACGCCTGCTTCGTAAAAATGTCTGGGGGTAAGTGCTGATAATGTCAGCGCATTTGATGTTTTTTGAGCAATGCCCTTAACTGATGGTAGGTCAGACCCAGCAGTTCAGCTGCCCGTTTCTGGTTATATTTCGCCTCTTTCAGGCTCCGTTCCAGCAGTTGCTGCTCCTGCTGATGCTGGAACTGGCGTAAATCGAGCGGCAACGCCGGATCATGCTGGCGCGCCGCCGGAGCAAGGAGCTGTTTAACCTCGCGCCGAAACGGATCGAGAATAATGTTGTCCAGTTCGGTCTCGCTGCTGCCATGACGGTAAACAGACCGTTCCACCACGTTTTTCAGTTCACGGATATTCCCCGGCCAGTGGTAACCGAGCAGGGTCTCGGTGGCCTGTTCGCTGAAGCCCGGAAAGAGCGGCAGGCCCAGTTCCCGGCACATCTGAATGGCAAATTGATCGGCCAGCAGCATGATATCGCTGCGTCGCTCACGCAGCGGCGGCAACTGGACGACATCGAAAGCCAGCCGGTCCAGCAGGTCGGCGCGGAATTTATCTTCTGCAACCATCGCGGGCAGATCGGCGTTAGTGGCGCACACCAGGCGAACGTTAACCTGAAGCGGCTGACTTCCGCCAACGCGTTCCAGTTCGCCATACTCAATGACGCGCAGCAGCTTTTCCTGTACCAGCATTGGCGCGGTCGCCAGCTCGTCGAGAAAGAGCGTTCCGCCATCGGCACGTTCAAAACGACCGGGGTGCCGTTTTTGTGCGCCAGTAAACGCGCCGGCTTCATGACCGAAAAGCTCCGTGTCGAGCAGATTTTCATTCAGCGCCGCGCAGTTAAGCGAAATAAAAGGCCCGTCCCAGCGGCCAGACAGAAAGTGCAGACGGTTAGCGATAAGTTCTTTACCCGTTCCGCGCTCACCGATAATGAGCACCGGTTTATTCATCGGCGCCAGGCGCGATACCTGCTCAAGCACTTCCAGGAAGCTGTTTGCCTCGCCAAGCAAATTGTCTTTATATTCAGCCATGATGAAATTAACCACTCCTTAGTGATATTCACCAGGTGAGAATAGCCGCTGGATGGATAAATATCAATGACACCCAGTAAAATCAATAAGATAAAAAGTTGGCATGGGATTTGTATTAACTACTCAGCAGGGCATCGCCCGATAACAGAACTATGAGGATTGAATTATGGGTATTTTTTCTCGTTTTGCCGACATCGTGAACGCCAACATCAACTCGCTGCTGGAGAAAGCAGAAGATCCGCAGAAGCTGGTGCGCCTGATGATTCAGGAGATGGAAGACACGCTGGTTGAAGTACGCTCCACCTCCGCCCGCGCGCTGGCAGAGAAGAAGCAGTTAACGCGTCGTATCGAGCAGGCGACTGCCCAGCTTAACGAGTGGCAGGAAAAAGCTGAACTGGCGCTGCGCAAAGATAAAGAAGATCTGGCCCGCGCTGCGCTGATTGAGAAGCAGAAGCTGACCGATATGGTGGCCACGCTGGAACATGAAGTGACGCTGGTGGATGATACTCTGACGCGTATGAAGAAAGAGATTGGTGAGCTTGAAAACAAACTCAGCGAAACCCGTGCACGTCAACAGGCGCTGGCGCTGCGCCACCAGGCTGCAAGTTCGTCCCGCGACGTGCGTCGCCAGCTGGACAGCGGCAAACTGGATGAAGCGATGGCGCGTTTCGAATCGTTCGAACGTCGTATCGACCACATGGAAGCGGAAGCCGAAAGCCACAGCATCGGTAAGCAGAAAACCCTGGATCAGCAGTTTGCTGACCTGAAAGCCGATGATGAAATTAGCGAGCAACTGGCGGCGCTGAAAGCCAAAATGAAGCAAGACAACCAATAATAAATCCTGCGGCACCTGAGCGTGCCGCATCGCAAGACAAGGAGTACACATGAGCGCGCTTTTTCTGGCAATACCCCTGACAATTTTCGTGCTGTTTGTTCTGCCCATCTGGTTATGGCTGCACTACAGCAACCGCTCTTCTCGCGGGGAGCTGTCGCAAAGCGAGCAACAGCGGCTGGCGCAGCTCTCTTCTGAGGCAAACAAAATGCGCGAACGTATTCAGGCGCTGGAAGCCATCCTGGATGCGGAACACCCGAACTGGAGGGAGCGTTAATGGCTGGACTAAATCTGAATAAAAAACTGTGTCGCATCCCGCAGCAGGGCATGGTTCGGGGCGTTTGCGCCGGGCTGGCACACTATCTGGATGTCCCGGTAAAACTGGTACGTGTGGTCACCGTATTGTCGATTTTCTTTGGCCTGGCCTTTATTACACTGGTGGCTTACATCATTCTGTCGTTTGTACTTGATCCGATGCCGGAAGGTGAGCTGGATGCGGAAAACACGCCAACCAGCAGCGATCTTCTTAACGCGGTGGATGAACAGCTGAGCGCAGGGGAGAAGCGATTGCGCGAGATGGAACGTTATGTCACCTCCGATACCTTTACGCTGAGAAGTCGTTTCCGTCAGCTTTAAGAGAGAACTTACATGAAACAAAACTGGCAACAGGCCGGTCAGAAGGTAAAACCCGGCCTGAAAATCGCAGGTAAACTGGTTCTGATGACGGCGTTACGTTATGGTCCGGCTGGTGTGGCGGGCTGGGCGATCAAGTCTGTTGCCCGTAAGCCGGTCAGAATGTTGCTGGCGGTCGCCCTGGAGCCGCTGTTACAAAAACTGGCAAAACGCGTTTCACGTCGCTACTTTTCACGCTAATCCCGCTCATATAAGCCCTTTCTCGCGCTGAGGGAGGGCATAAATTCCCTCTCTGCTTTTTCTCTTTCTTTGCGGCAGCTCACATTACTGCGTTGCGCTGCTTTGAGAATGCCTTTTTCAGCCCCCAGGTCCGTTGACAGATATTTTTCATGGGAGTAGATTGCCACTCCGTGGGACCGCTACCATGGAAAATAATGTGAACGCAAAAATTAAATACCTTATCAATCATATTTACGGTGAATCATTTTCAGATGCACACCTGGACGTGTTATTAACTAAGCTTCAACTGGCGGCGGTTAATATTACGGAGAAGCGTAAGTCAGGCTGGGATGAAAAAGATGTTGTTCTGATTACCTATGCCGATCAGATCTCCGCGAAAGGGGAGAAAGCATTGCCGGTATTTACCCGGTTCTATAATGAGTGGCTTTCTCGTACTTTTTCTCATGTCCATCTTTTACCTTTCTATCCGTGGTCATCAGATGATGGTTTTTCCGTTATTGATTATCATACCGTTGCACCTGAAACGGGAAACTGGCGCGATGTCGCGGAATTAAAACAGTCAGCCAGCTTAATGTTTGATTTCGTTTGCAATCATATGTCAGCGAAAAGCGAATGGTTTGCGAATTATCTTGCGCAGAAGCCTGGTTATGAAGATTTCTTTATTTCTGTCGATCCGGAAACCGATTTATCCGCGGTGACGCGCCCACGCGCTCTACCGCTGTTGACGCCGTTTACGCTTAATGATGGCAGCGTTCGTCATTTATGGACTACATTCAGCGATGACCAGATCGATCTCAATTTCGCCTCGCCGCAGGTGCTGATTGCAATGGTTGACGTTCTGCTCCATTACCTCATGGAAGGGGCGCGTTATATCCGTCTGGATGCGGTCGGGTTTATGTGGAAAATCCCGGGAACAACCTGCATCCATCTGGAACAAACCCATTGCCTTATTCAGCTGTTCCGCGCCATTACGGACGCCGTGGCACCTGGAACGGTGATCATTACTGAGACAAATGTTCCGCACAAAGACAACATCTCTTACTTCGGTGATGGTGAAAACGAAGCCCAGATGGTCTATCAGTTTTCCTTACCTCCGCTGGTGCTGCATGCCGTTCATCGTCAGGATGTGAAAGCACTTTGCCAATGGGCGGGGTCGCTGGCACTGCCTTCTTCACACACTACATGGTTTAATTTCCTGGCATCGCATGATGGTATCGGTTTGAATCCGTTGCGCGGCATTCTTCCGGAATCAGAGATCCTCTCGTTGGTCGAAAATCTTCAGCAGGAAGGCGCGCTGGTCAACTGGAAAAATAATCCTGACGGAACGCGAAGCCCTTATGAAATTAATGTCACCTATCTTGATGCGTTAAGTTTACAAGACAGTTCAGATGAGGAACGTATTGCACGGTTCCTCCTCGCGCATGCTGTGTTGTTAAGTTTCCCAGGCGTCCCGGCTGTTTATATTCAGAGCATTCTTGGTTCGCGGAACGATTATGAAGGCGTCGAACGCCTCGGATATAACCGCGCGATTAACCGGAAAAAATACACGGCGGGGCAGCTTGATAGCGAACTGAATAATAAGAAGAGTATTCGTTATCAAATTTATTCTCGTTTGAGTGAGTTTATCGCTATTCGTCGCGGCGAGAGGGCGTTCCATCCGGATAGTCAGGCTGCTTTCGACGCAGTGGGTAAACAAATTCTTAAAATTATTCGTGTTGCTGAAAATGGCGAGCGAATTACAGCATTATTTAATTTTAGCAATAAAATGCAGACCGTTTATGAACAAACGCTTTCTGGTAAGGAATTATTATCAGGACAGGATATTAGCGGTACGGAGCTGATCCTCAATCCATGGCAGGTAATGTGGATTAAAGAAAACTAAAAAGGACCCTAAAATGAAAATGCCAAAAATTGTGCTGTTATCAGCACTGGTTTCGTGCGCCCTGTTATCAGGCTGTAAGGACGATAAAGCATCTCAGGTCACCATTGAGTTTATGCACTCGTCGGTAGAACAGGAGCGTCAGGCCGTTATCACGAAATTGATTGAAAAATTCGAAAAAGAGAACCCGACTATAACGGTGAAACAGGTACCCGTTGAGGAAGATGCCTATAACACCAAGGTTATTACTCTGGCCCGTACCGGTGCGCTACCGGAGGTGATAGAGATCAGTCATGACTACGCCAAAGTCATGGATAAAGAGCAGTTGCTGGATCGTGACGCCATCGGCCGCGCCGTCAAGGCGGTGGGCGAGGAGACATTTTACGACGGCATTTTACGCGTGGTTCGCACGGAAGATGGCAGCGCATGGACGGGGGTGCCGGTTAGCGCCTGGCTGTCCGGCATCTGGTATCACAAAGATGCGCTCGCGGCAGCGGGGATCGAGGAACCGCACAACTGGGAACAACTGCTGAAAGCCAGTCAGGCGCTCAACGATCCGGCGAAAAAACATTACGGTATCGCGCTTCCAACCGCAGAAAGCGTCATGACGGAGCAGGCTTTCTCGCAGTTTGCTTTGTCTGGAGGGGCTAACGTCTTTGATGCAAACGGCAGCGTGAAAATCGATACCCCTGAGATGTCGAAAGCGCTGGAGTTTTATAGGGCACTGGCCGCGAACACCATGCCGGGCTCGAATGATGTCATGGAGATCAAAGACGCCTTCATGAACGGTTCTGCGCCTATGGCCGTTTACTCTACCTATATCCTGCCCGCGGTCTTCAAAGATGGCAATCCGGCCAACCTGGGGTTCGTAGTCCCGACGGAAAAATCATCAGCCGTGTACGGCATGATCACTTCGTTGACGATCACTACCGGCCAGACCGAAGAGGAAACGCAGGCCGCCGAGAAATTTGTCACCTGGATGGAGCAGGCTCAGAACGCCTCTGATTGGGTCATGATGTCTCCGGGCGCCGCGCTACCGGTCAATAAACTCGTGGTGGGCACAGATTCCTGGAAAAACAACGACGTTATCAAGGCCTTTGGTCAACTGCCTTACGAGCTGATTGCGCAGTTCCCGAACGTCCAGGTGTTTGGTGCCGTGGGCGACAAGAACTTTACCCGCATGGGAGATGTTACCGGGTCCGGCATTATCAGTTCCATGGTGCATAACGTGACGGTGGGACAAAAAGATCTCAGTGCGACGTTAAGCAACAGCCAGAAGAAACTGACTGACCTGATATCACAACGATAGGAGCGCTTTGCGAAGGGAATTATGAAGACGTTGTTTTCTGGTCGTTCAGATATGCCTTTCGCCATGCTGCTGTTGGCCCCCAGCCTGATTTTGCTGGGGGGCCTGGTGGCCTGGCCAATGATTTCAAACATTGAAATCAGTTTTTTACGTTTACCGCTGAATCCGCGTATTGATGCGGTGTTCGTCGGTCTGGATAACTACATTCGCATCCTGGGCGATGCTGCGTTCTGGCACTCCCTGTGGATGACGTTCTGGTATACGGCGCTGGTGGTGATCGGCAGCACCGGACTGGGGCTGGCCGTAGCGATCTTCTTTAACCGTGAATTCCGCATGCGGAAAACGGCACGTTCACTGGTGATACTGTCCTATGTGACGCCGTCTATTTCACTGGTATTTGCCTGGAAATACATGTTCAACAACGGCTACGGAATTGTGAACTATCTTGGCGTTGATCTGCTGCATCTCTACGATCAGGCGCCGCTGTGGTTCGATAACCCTGGCAGCAGTTTTGTCCTGGTCGTGCTGTTCGCCATCTGGCGTTACTTCCCGTATGCCTTTATCTCGTTCCTCGCGATTCTACAGACCATTGATAAATCCTTGTACGAAGCGGCAGAGATGGACGGGGCGAATGCCTGGCAGCGTTTTCGTATCGTGACGTTGCCCGCCATCATGCCGGTGCTGGCCACGGTGGTCACGCTGCGCACCATCTGGATGTTCTACATGTTTGCGGATGTTTATCTGCTCACCACCAAGGTCGACATTCTGGGCGTATATCTCTACAAAACCGCCTTTGCGTTCAATGACCTGGGTAAAGCAGCCGCCATTTCCGTTGTGCTGTTTGTGATCATCTTCGCTGTCATTCTGCTGACCAGAAAAAGGGTAAACCTCAATGGCAACAAATAAACGCGTTCTGGGCCGTATCGGTTTTTATCTGGGACTGGCGGTATTCCTGATTATCACGCTGTTTCCGTTTTTTGTGATGCTGATGACATCGTTCAAAAGCGCGAAAGAGGCGATCTCACTGCACCCGACTATCCTGCCGCAGGAGTGGACGTTACAGCACTACATCGACATCTTTAACCCGCTGATTTTCCCGTTTGTGGATTATTTCCGTAACAGCATGGTGGTGTCACTGACCTCCTCGGTCATTGCGGTGTTTCTCGGTACGCTGGGCGCTTATGCGTTATCCAAACTGCGCTTTAAAGGGCGCACGACGATCAATGCGAGCTTCTACACCGTCTATATGTTCTCCGGGATCCTGCTGGTAGTGCCGCTGTTCAAAATCATCACCGCGCTCGGCATTTATGACACCGAGCTGGCGCTGATCATCACCATGGTGACGCAGACGTTGCCGACTGCGGTCTTTATGCTGCGCAGCTATTTCGACACTATCCCGGACGAAATCGAAGAAGCCGCGATGATGGACGGCCTGAACCGCCTGCAAATCATCTTCCGCATCACCGTGCCGCTGGCGATCTCGGGTCTGGTGTCAGTCTTCGTTTACTGCTTCATGGTGGCGTGGAATGACTACCTGTTCGCCTCCATTTTCCTGTCCAGCGCCAGCAACTTCACGTTGCCGGTGGGGCTGAACACGCTCTTCAGTACGCCAGATTACATCTGGGGTCGCATGATGGCGGCATCGCTGGTGACCGCACTGCCCGTTGTCATTATGTATGCCCTGTCTGAACGTTTTATTAAAAGTGGTTTGACCGCCGGCGGCGTAAAGGGCTGAGGCGGCCGATTTTAACAAGGAGTGAGTCATGAAAAAATTAGTTGCGACAGCGCCTCGTGTAGCGGCGCTGGTGGAATACGAAGATCGTCCTGTTGCAGCACATGAAGTGAAGATTCGTGCCCGTTATGGCGCCCCGAAACACGGCACCGAAGTTGTGGATTTCCGCGCGGCAAGCCCGTTCATTGATGAAGAGTTTAACGCCGAGTGGCAGATGTTTACCCCACGTGAAGAGGGGGCAGCACGCGGCATCGAATTTGGTAAATTCCAGCTGGGTAACATGATCGTCGGCGACATCATCGAATGTGGTGCGGACGTAACGGAATACCAGATCGGCGACAGCGTTTGCTGCTACGGCCCATTGCAGGAAACGGTCATCGTCAACGCGGTGAACAACTATAAGCTGCGCAAAATGCCGCAGGGCGCATCCTGGAAAAACGCCGTTTGTTACGATCCGGCTCAGTTCGCCATGAGCGGCGTGCGTGATGCTAATGTCCGCGTAGGGGATTTCGTTGTAGTTGTCGGGCTGGGCGCTATTGGCCAGATTGCGATTCAGCTGGCGAAAAAAGCTGGCGCGTCAGTGGTTATTGGTGTCGATCCTATTGAACATCGCTGTGAGATCGCCCGCCGTCACGGTGCAGACCACTGCCTGAACCCAATCGGTACCGATGTCGGTCTTGAAATTAAGAAACTGACCGGCAAGCAGGGCGCGGATGTGATCATCGAAACCAGCGGCTTTGCAGATGCGCTGCAATCTGCGCTGCGCGGACTCGCCTACGGCGGCACGATCTCTTACGTGGCTTTCGCCAAACCTTTTGCGGCAGGCTTCAACCTGGGCCGCGAAGCACACTTCAACAACGCGAAGATTGTCTTCTCCCGCGCATGCAGTGAACCCAACCCGGATTATCCACGCTGGAGTCGCAAGCGTATTGAAGAGACCTGCTGGGAATTGCTGATGAACGGTTATCTCAATTGTGAAGATCTGATCGACCCGGTCGTCACCTTTACCACCAGCCCGGAAAGCTATATGAAGTATGTCGATCAGCACCCGGAACTCAGTATCAAAATGGGCGTTACTTTTTAAGCTAAGGACAGCAAATCATGAAAATCGCAACACAAAACCAGGCCTTTTTCCCGACCGCTATCATGGAAAAATTCAAATATATCAAAGCGATGGGATTTGATGGCTATGAAATTGATGGCCGACTGCTGGTTGAACATCTCGACGAAGTGAAAGCCGCTATCAAAGCCACCGGTCTGCCGGTCACGACGGCGTGTGGCGGATACGATGGCTGGATCGGGGATTTCATCGAAGAACGCCGCCTGAACGGTCTCCAGCAGATTGAACGCATTCTGGAAGCGCTGGCAGAAGTTGGCGGAAAGGGGATTATCGTTCCGGCTGCCTGGGGGATGTTTACCTTCCGTCTGCCGCCAATGACTTCGCCACGTAGCCTGGACGGCGATCGCAAAGCGGTCCGCGCTTCCCTGCGCTGGCTGGATGAGGTAGCAGCACGCACCGGTACTACCGTCTCCCTGGAGCCGCTGAACCGCTATCAGGATCATATGATCAACACCCTGGCCGACGCGCGTCGTTACATCGAAGAGAACGGCCTGAAGCACGTGCAGATCATCGGTGATTTCTACCACATGAACATTGAAGAAGACTCACTGACGGAAGCGTTGCATCACAACCGCGATCTGCTGGGTCATGTGCATATTGCTGATAACCACCGCTATCAGCCGGGCAGCGGCAGCCTTGATTTCGCCAGCCTGTTCGGTCAGCTGCGTGCTGATAACTATCAGGGTTATGTGGTGTACGAGTGCCGGGTTCGTGCCGACGATCCGGCTCAAGCCTATCAGGACTCACTCAATTACCTGCGTGAATGCTAAGGATGACGAGCGTGATGAGTGCTTCTACACCTTTGCCTCTGCGCGTCGCCATCATTGGCGCCGGGCAGGTTGCAGACAAAGTGCATGCCTCGTATTACGCCACGCGCAGTGATGTTCAAATGGTGGCTGTCATGGACAGCCGCCTTGAGCAGGCACAGGCGTTCGCGGAACGTTATGCCATTCCAACGGCATGGCAGGACGCTCACGAGATGTTGCAGAAAGTAAAACCGGATGTGGTGAGCGTCTGTTCGCCTAACCGGTTCCATTTTGAACATGTGATGGCGGCTCTCGAAGCGGGTTGCCATGTGATGTGTGAAAAGCCGCCGGCAATGACGCCGGAACAGGCCGACCAGATGCGCATCGCGGCGCGCAAGGCAGGAAAAGTCCTTGCGTATGATTTTCATCATCGCTTTGCCCTGGACACCCAGCTCCTGCGCGATGCGGTAATGAACGGCACACTCGGTGAAATTTACTTCACTTCCGCGCAGGCGCTGCGTCGCTGCGGTGTGCCGGGGTGGGGCGTTTTCACCAATAAATCGCTCCAGGGTGGCGGGCCGCTTATCGATATCGGCATTCATATGCTGGATGCTGCGATGTACGTGTTGGGCTTCCCGGCTGTGAAGCGGGTAACCGCGCACAGCTTCCAGAGACTGGGGAACCGGAAACACAACGGTCAGTTTGGCGAATGGGATCCTACGCAGTTTACCGTGGAAGATGCCCTGTTTGGCACGATTGAATTCTGCAACGGCGGCGTTCTGCGTCTGGACACCTCCTTTGCGCTTAACATCCGCGAGCAGTCCATCATGAACGTCTCTTTCTGCGGTGATAAGGCAGGCGCAACGCTGTTCCCGGCGCATATCTATAACGACGAAGCCGGTGTTTTAGAAACCCTTATCCATCGTGAAGAGGCGGACGATCAGCGCCATCTGCGCAGTATGGATGCCTTCGTGCGTCATGTGCTGGGAGAGCACGTTATGATCGCTGACGCAGAACAGGGTCTGGTTATTCAACAGCTTGTTGCCGCGCTTTATGAATCAGCAGAAACAGGGGAAAGCGTGACATTATGCTGAACGTGTCTGTATTAAACGATCCGGGCTTTTGTCCTCACAGCCTGAACAAATATGCCTCTGTCATGTCATGCGGGAATGGATACATGGGCATTCGCGCTACGCATGAAGAAGATTACACCCAGCAGACCAGAGGCATGTATCTCGCGGGGCTTTATCATTGCGCGGGTCGCAACGAGACTACTGAGCTGGTCAATCTGCCGGATATCACCGGTATTGATGTTGAGCTTGATGGCGTCAATTTCACGCTCCTGTCAGGCGAAATTCTTGAATGGCAGCGCGAGCTGGCCTTTGCTAACGGCGAACTGCATCGCAACGTTGTCTGGCGTGCACCCGACGGGAAACGTTATCGGCTGGAGAGCCGTCGTTTTGTTTCGCTGGACCAGTTGCCCTTAGTGGCAATGCAGTTCTCGATCACACCGCTTGATGGCGACGCTCAGGCCGTGCTGAAAACCGGCATAGATGCGACACAAACGAACAGCGGCAGACAGCATCTGGATGAAATCTCGGTCAGGATCTTTGACCAGCACTACATGCAGGGCGTGTATGAAACGCAGGACCGTGCATCTGAGGTTGTGGTTTCGGCGTATTGCCAGCTCTCGACGAAAAGCGACAGCTGTTTCACCGCCAAAAACCGCCGTCTCAGCGTGCATCATTCGCTGACGATTGCTCGGGGTGACACTGTCACGCTTGAGAAGATCGTCTGGGTGGCTCATCGTAGCGAGAAAGCGCTGTCGCAGGAGTCATTCGCGCGCAACGCGCTGGCCGATCTTAAAGTCTGTGCGGCAAGAGGTTATGAGGCGTTGCTTGAAAGCTCAGCGTATGCCTGGAAAGATGTCTGGCGCGACGCACGTGTGGAAGTGACTTCCACAGAGCAACAGGATCAGCTGGCGCTGGATTACGCCGTCTGGCATCTGACGACAATGACGCCTGCTCATGATGAGCGAAGCAGTATTGCGGCGAAAGGGCTGACGGGTGAGGGGTACAAGGGGCACGTCTTCTGGGATACCGAAATTTTCCTGCTGCCGTTCCATCTGTTTACCCGCCCGCAGATTGCCCGCAGCCTGCTACGCTATCGTTGGCTTAATCTGGCAGGCGCACGGGAAAAAGCGCGCCGTAACGGTTGGCCGGGTGCATTGTTCCCGTGGGAAAGTGCGGCCAGCGGACAGGAAGAGACGCCAGAATTCGCGGCCATTAACATCCGCACCGGGGTTCGCCAGAAGGTGGCTTCCGCACTCGCTGAACATCACATCGTAGCTGATATCGCCTGGGCCGTGGTCGCTTACTGGCAGGCGACACACGACGATGCCTTTATGCGGAATGAGGGGCTGACGCTACTGATGGAAACCGCTTCGTTCTGGATGGGACGCGCGACGGAAATCAATGGTCGTCTTGAGATCCATGACGTGATCGGACCGGATGAATACACCGAGCATGTCAACAACAACGCCTACACCAACTATCTGGCCTGGCACAACGTTGCCTGCGCGCGTCAGTTTATGGCGATGTTTGGCCGTGAAGATGCGCGTTTTACGGAGAATGCCGGGAAGTTCCTGGCGCGCCTGTGGCTGCCAGAGGCCGACGCAGACGGTGTGATCCCGCAGGATGATACCTTCATGGCAAAACCTGCCATCGATCTGAGCCGCTATAAAGCCAAAGCGGGTAAGCAAACCATTCTGCTTGATTACTCTCGCGCGGAAGTGAACGAGATGCAGATCCTGAAGCAGGCCGATGTGGTGATGCTTAACTACCTGCTGCCGGAACGGTTTACGCCGCAGCAATGTGCCGCCAATCTTGCGTTCTACGAGCCACGCACGATTCATGATTCATCCCTGAGTAAAGCCATTCACGGCATTGTGCTCGCACGCTGCGGTGACACCGAGGGGGCGTATGCCTTCTGGCGTGACGGTATCGCCATCGACCTGGGGGACGACCCACACAGCAGTGATGAGGGTATTCATGCCGCCGCCACCGGTGCGATCTGGTTGGGCGCTATTCAGGGGTTTGCTGGCCTGCACATTAGCGAAGGGGAGCTGCATCTTGCACCGAAACTGCCTGTTCACTGGCAGAAACTCGCCTTCCCGCTGCGGTGGCGGGACGCAACAATGCACATTACCTGTGAAAATGACCAGTTAACCATTGAGACTACCGCACCTGTCACATTGACGCTGTGGGGTAAAACGCTGCACGTATCAGGGCGAAAAGTCTGCGCGCATAAGGACTTTCTTGCACCTGTTAATGGGACCGCTACCACGGAGGGGCGCCATGACGCTTAACGCTGTTGTATTCGATCTGGACGGGGTGATCACCGATACCGCGCATCTTCACTTTCTGGCCTGGCGCGCCGTGGCGGAGGAGATTGGTATTACCTTCGATGAAGTATTTAACGAACAGCTGAAGGGAATAAGCCGTATGGACTCCCTCCAGCGCATTCTGAAACATGGCGGGAAAGAGGGGATGTTCAGTGACGAGCAGCGCCTGGCGCTGGCAACGAAAAAAAACGCGCTTTACGTCCAGTCGCTGGCATCACTGACGCAGGATTCGCTGCTCCCGGGTATTCGCGACGTGCTGGCGGATATTCGCGCCGCGAAGGTCAAAATTGGGCTGGCATCCGTATCGCTTAATGCCCCTGGGATTTTGCACGCGTTGGGCATTCATCAGGCTTTCGATTTTTGCGCCGATGCTTCGCGCATATGCCGCTCAAAGCCGGACCCGGAGATCTTCCTTGCAGCCTGTAAAGGACTGAACGTGCGTCCTGAAGAGGCCATTGGTATCGAAGATGCCGCCGCAGGGGTAGATGCGATCAACGCCGCAGGAATGCTGTCGGTCGGAATTGGGCCTGGCCTGAACCATGCGGGATTACAACTTCATTCAACGCAGGAACTGACATGGGAACGCCTGACGGCGTTCTGGGCATCCCGGGCGTATTGATAAGGAATTAATAATGGCTCAACTGTCTCTGAAACACATTCAGAAAATCTATGATAACCAGGTCCACGTGGTTAAGGATTTCAATCTCGAGATTGAAGATAAAGAATTTATCGTCTTCGTCGGTCCATCGGGCTGTGGGAAATCCACGACGCTGCGAATGATTGCCGGCCTTGAGGAGATCAGCGCAGGTGAACTGATTATTGACGGGGTTTGCATGAATGATGTTCCCGCCAAGTCCCGTGATATCGCAATGGTCTTCCAGAACTATGCGCTCTATCCGCATATGACGGTCTACGACAACATGGCGTTTGGCCTGAAGATGCAAAAAATAGCACCTTCCATCATCGAAGAACGTGTTAGCTGGGCGGCCCAGATCCTGGGTTTACGCGACTATCTCCAGCGTAAACCTGGTGCATTGTCAGGTGGTCAGCGTCAGCGCGTGGCGTTAGGCAGGGCGATAGTGCGTGAAGCAGGGGTCTTCCTGATGGATGAACCGCTGTCAAACCTCGATGCCAAGCTTCGTGTACAGATGCGCGCTGAAATCAGCAAGCTGCACCAGAAGCTCAACACCACCATGATTTACGTGACGCACGATCAGACGGAAGCCATGACGATGGCGACCCGTATTGTGATTTTAAAAGACGGCATCATTCAGCAGGTGGGCGCGCCGAAGCAGGTTTACAACGAGCCGGCGAATATGTTCGTTGCAGGCTTTATTGGTTCACCTGCGATGAACTTCATTCGTGGCGCGATCGACGACCGATACTTCGTGACGGAAACGCTGCGTCTGGAGATCCCGGAGGAGAAGCTGGCCGTACTGAATGCGCAAGGTTACCAGCGCAAAGCGGTCGTCTTTGGGATCCGTCCGGAAGACATTCTCACGCTACAGCGCAGCGGTGAAAACATCGCGGCGAAGATCAGCGTCGCTGAGCTGACTGGGGCAGAATTTATGCTTTATGCCAACGTGGGCGGGCATGAACTGGTTGTCCGTGCGGGAGCGGCGGATGATTACGTTGCAGGAGATAATATCGGCATCCAGTTCGATATGAGTAAGTGCCATTTCTTCGATGCTGATACTGAAGCAGCTATTAGATAAGAAAGGTATTCGCCGGAAATGAAAGTTTCCGGTTTTTTTGTATGTTAATTATAAAGGAATATTTTAATGAGTACTCTACTAAGAAGTGCTGCGCTCGTTTTGTGCGCAGGGGTAAGCTGCGCGCAAGCAACAGAGTCAACCAAACAGTGGGAATTTAATATTGGTGCCATGTATGAAATTGAAAACGTCGAAGGGCAGGGCGACGATAAAGATGGATTATATGAACCTTCCGTGTGGTTTAACGCCACGTATGATGCGTGGACAATTTCACTGGCGATGTATCAGGAAGGCCCGGTTGATTACAGCAGCATGACGCGCGGCACCTATTTCGATCGTCCTGAATTTGAATTACGGTATCGCTTCATTGGCACAGAGGATTTTACGCTGGGTCTTACGGGCGGATTCCGTAATTATGGATATCATTTTAAAGATGAGCACGGTGCGAAAGACGGTAGTGCTAATATGCAGCGCTATAAAATTCAGCCTGACTGGGATGTGAAATTAACAGATGACTGGCGTTTTGGCGGTTGGTTTGCCATGTACCAGTTTGCGAATGACCTGGGAAAAACCGGTTATTCTGACAGCCGCGTCGAAACGGAAACCGGATTTACCTGGACAATAAACGAAACCGTCTCTGCAAAAGTTAACTACTATTTAGAGCGTGGCTTCAATATGGACAGTTCACGTAATAACGGTGAATTCTCCACCCAGGAGATTCGTGCCTACCTGCCTGTTTCATTAGGCCAGACAACGCTTACACCTTACACCCGTCTGGGGCTCGATCGCTGGTCAAACTGGGACTGGCAGGACGATCCAACTCGTGAAGGGCATGACTTCAACCGACTGGGTCTGCTCTATGCTTATGACTTTGCGAATGGCCTTTCCATGACGCTCGAGTATGCCTACGAATGGGAAAATCATGACGAAGGCGAGAGCGACCGCTTCCACTATGCGGGTGTCGGCGTCAATTACGCGTTCTGATGACGTTATACCAGGGGCGTTTGCCCCTGGTTTTTAGCGTAACGAAGCTGCATCTGAAAAATGTGTTTCAACCAATACCTTATGCGGCGCAGGTTTATCCGCAATGCACCTGAACAACAAATCGCAGCTCTCTTCGCCCAGCTTTTTCGTGGGGATATCAAAGCCGCCTGGTGCAGGGGTTAAAATGAGAGATAGCATCGGGTCGCTGTATCCTGCCATTGCGACCTGTTCCGGGATCGCCAGATTTAGCGCATCCGCGGCACGATAAAGACTCAGCAATTTCATGCTGTCAGTCGCAAAAACCGCATCGGGCGGGTTGTCTGAGGAGAGTAGCTGGCAGGCCGCCTGAAGCGCGCTTTCATGGGTATAGCCGCCATCGATAACCCAGGTCGGGTTAATTTCGATGCCGTGTTTCTCAAGGCTGAATTTATAACCCGCCAGGCGATCGATAGAGACGTGATAATCGAGCGGGGCATGCAGGCAGGCAATTTTGGTGCGGCCATGCGTGATAAACGAGTCTGTTAATATGGCGCTGTCGCGGAAATTATCCGTGTCGACAGAATAGATATTCTGGTAATTTCCTTCCACTTTACCAATGACGACCACGGGCACACCGTATTCATCCAGCGTCGAGAAAAACGACTCGTTCGCCGGCGAGCTTAGCATGATGATGCCTTTGATCATCTTCTGCTTTATTTTACCCACGCATTTTTGCAGATCATCTTCACTGCTTTTGGACGTTTGTAAAATAACATCAAAACCTTCTTCTTCTGCTTTTGCCGTTATGGCATGCAGTACATCTGAGAAAAAGGGATTTCCTGCAGTGGTCTTGGTTGAGCGGGTCGAAATAACCATAATGGCGTCGAAGCCAGAAGAGGTGAGTGCGCGGGCAAGTTTATTAGGTTGGTAATTTAACTCATCTATCGCCTTCAACACCTTTTCACGCGCTTCAGGAGAAATATTCGTTTGTTTATTCAGAACGCGTGACACGGTTGATTTCGAAACGCCAGCAACGCGGGCAATATCATAGATGGTGGGTGACATACACCTTACTCACTCCAGACGGACAGCAATTGCGTCCATCTTACTGGAGAGAAAACGGCAATAGCAATAATTAAGAATTGATAATCAACGATCTGCCCCAATTTACTGTATTCTGAAGTGACTTTGTTCAGGGTTCCAGACAATGAAGGACGGCGATGAAGCGACTTAAAAACGAATTCAATTCTCTGGTGAACCGTGGCGTTGATCGCCATCTGCGTCTTGCCGTTACCGGGCTGAGCCGCAGCGGTAAGACGGCATTCATTACGGCGATGGTCAATCAACTGTTGAACCTGCATGCTGGGGCGCGCCTGCCACTGCTTAGCGCGGTGCGCGAGGAGCGATTGTTAGGCGTAAAACGCGTACCGCAACGTGATTTTGGCATCCCCCGTTTCACCTATGATGAAGGTCTGGCACAGTTATACGGGGAGCCTCCCGCCTGGCCCACCCCGACGCGTGGCGTGAGCGAAATTCGCCTTGCGCTTCGTTTTCGCTCGAATGAATCCCTGATGCGTCACTTCAAAGAAACGTCCACGCTGTATCTCGAAATTGTGGATTATCCGGGAGAATGGCTGCTCGATTTACCGATGCTGGCGCAGGATTACCTGAGCTGGTCCCGGCAGATGACCGATCTGTTGCAGGGGCAGCGGGCAGAGTGGTCGACCAAATGGCGCCAGCTTTGCGAAGGGCTGGATCCGCTGGCACCGGCGGATGAAAACCGTCTGGCTGTCATAGCCCAGGCCTGGACGGATTACCTGCATCAGTGCAAGCAGGAAGGGCTGCATTTTATTCAGCCTGGCCGTTTTGTTCTGCCGGGAGATCTAGCCGGTGCTCCCGCGCTACAGTTTTTCCCGTGGCCGGACGTTGACCGCATCGGCGAATCGAAGCTGGCACAGGCAGACAAGACCACTAACGCCGGTATGCTCCGCGAGCGATACAATTATTACTGTGAGAAGGTGGTTAAGGGTTTTTATAAAAATCATTTTTTACGCTTTGACCGCCAGATCGTGCTGGTGGACTGCCTGCAACCCCTCAACAGCGGGCCGCAGGCGTTCAATGATATGCGGCTGGCGCTGACGCAGCTGATGCAAAGTTTTCATTATGGCCAGCGTACGCTGTTTCGCCGTTTATTCTCGCCGGTCATCGACAAGCTGCTGTTTGCCGCCACAAAAGCTGATCATGTGACGGTCGATCAGTACGCCAACATGGTATCCCTGCTGCAACAGCTGGTGCAGGATGCCTGGCAGAACGCGGCGTTCGAAGGGATTAGTATGGATTGTCTGGGTCTGGCGTCCGTACAGGCTACACAGAGTGGGTTGATTGACGTGAATGGCGAGAAAATTCCGGCCCTGCGGGGCAACCGACTCAGCGACGGTGAGCCGCTCACGGTCTATCCGGGCGAAGTTCCCCCGCGTTTGCCGGGCCAGGCTTTCTGGCAAAGCCAGGGTTTTCAGTTCGAAGACTTCCGTCCGCAGAGCATGAACGTTGACCAGCCATTGCCGCATATCCGTCTGGATGCCGCGCTGGAGTTTTTAATTGGAGATAAATTGCGATGACGGAACCGTTAAAACCCCGCATTGATTTTACCGGCCAGCTTGAGCAGTCCCCGCATGAGGCGTTTAAAACAGCGCAAACCTTCAGCGGTCCCCAGGCCGACAACTTTGCTCCCGTGCTGGCAGAGGAGCCGTTGGTGGAAGAGGGGCAGGCGGAAGCGGTCGTTGATGCGGCACTGCGCCCGAAACGCAGCCTGTGGCGTAAGATGGTGACCGCCGGGTTAGCCCTTTTTGGTGTGAGCGTAATTGGTCAGGGCGTGCAGTGGGGCGTCAATGCCTGGCAAACCCAGGACTGGGTAGCGCTGGGGGGATGCGCCGCCGGGGCGTTGATCGTTGGTGCGGGCGTCGGCTCGGTCGTGACCGAGTGGCGTCGCCTCTGGCGTCTGCGTCAGCGTGCGCACGAACGCGATGAAGCGCGGGATCTGCTGCACAGTCACGGCACCGGAAAAGGGCGTGCTTTTTGTGAAAAGCTTGCGGCTCAGGCCGGGATAGATCACTCTCACCCGGCGCTTCAGCGCTGGTATGCGGCGATCCACGAAACCCAGAATGACCAGGAAGTGGTCACGCTCTATGCGCACATTGTTCAGCCGGTACTGGATGCGCAGGCTCGTCGTGAGATCAGCCGCTCGGCGGCGGAATCCACCCTGATGATTGCCGTCAGTCCGCTGGCGATGGTGGACATGGCCTTTATCGCCTGGCGCAACCTGCGCCTGATCAACCGCATCGCCAGACTGTATGGCATTGAGCTTGGCTATTACAGCCGACTGCGCCTGTTCAAACTGGTGTTGCTGAATATCGCCTTCGCCGGGGCAAGCGAACTGGTGCGGGAGGTCGGGATGGACTGGATGTCGCAGGATCTTGCGGCGCGTCTCTCTGCCCGGGCGGCGCAGGGGATTGGTGCCGGTCTGCTGACGGCACGCTTAGGAATCAAAGCGATGGAGGTTTGTCGTCCACTCCCCTGGATCGATGGCGATAAGCCGCGGCTGGGGGATTTCCGTCGCGAATTGATTGGTCAGCTTAAAGAGACGCTCAATAAAAAACCTTCTCAGTGAGGTTTCGTTTACTAATCGTGCGGGCTGTCAATATTTGTTGACAGCCACCTTCCCGAATACCGTGATCTGACATATCATTTTACTGTTATTGGCTTAAACGGTGAATTTCCCATGCGTCTGGAAGTCTTTTGTGAGGACCGTCTCGGTCTGACCCGCGAGTTACTCGATCTTCTTGTTTTACGTAGCATTGATTTACGTGGCATAGAGATCGACCCTGTCGGGCGAATTTACCTCAATTTTGCCGAAATTGAATTTAATACCTTCAGTAGCCTGATGGCCGAAATCCGCCGTATCGCTGGCGTTACGGATGTACGCACCATCCCCTGGATGCCATCCGAGCGGGAACACCTTGCGCTGAGCGCACTGCTGGAAGCAATGCCGGAGCCGTTTCTCTCTCTCGATCTGAAAAACAAAGTCGAGCGCGTTAACCAGGCCAGTTGCCAGCTGTTTGCGCAGACTCAGGAAAAGCTTATCGGTCATTACGCCACGCAATTGATCCCACGTTTTAATTTCCAGCGCTGGCTGGACAGCAACCCGCAAAATACCCATAGCGAGCACGTCGTCATCAATGGACAGAATTTTCTGATGGAGATCACGCCGGTCTACCTGAAAGGGGAAAATGCCGCGCGGGTGCTCACCGGCGCGGTAATCATGCTGCGCTCCACGGTGCGCATGGGACGCCAGTTACAGAACCTTTCCAGCCAGGACGTCGGCGCATTCAGCCAGATTATTGCGGTGAGCCCGAAGATGCGTCACGTGCTCGACCAGGCGCGTAAGCTGGCAAATCTTACGGCACCGCTGCTGATTACCGGGGATACCGGTACGGGGAAAGATCTGCTGGCGCATGCTGTGCATATGGCCAGCCCGCGTGCGGCAAAACCGTATCTGGCGCTGAACTGCGCGTCTATTCCTGAAGATGCGGTGGAAAGTGAACTGTTCGGGCATGCGCCGGAAGGCAAAAAAGGCTTCTTTGAACAGGCGAATGGCGGCTCGGTGTTGCTGGACGAGATTGGTGAAATGTCGCCACGCATGCAGGCGAAACTGCTGCGTTTTCTCAATGACGGCACGTTCCGCCGCGTGGGGGAAGATCATGAAGTGCACGTGGATGTACGCGTCATCTGCGCCACCCAGAAAAACCTGGTGGAGCTGGTGCAGAAAGGGGTATTCCGCGAAGATCTCTACTATCGTCTCAACGTTCTGACGCTCAATATTCCGCCGCTGCGCGATTGCCCGCAGGACATCATGCCGTTGACGGAACTGTTCGTCGCCCGTTTTGCCGACGAGCAGGGCGTGCCGCGTCCGAAGCTCTCTGCCGACCTGGGTACCGTGCTGACGCGTTACGGCTGGCCGGGCAATATTCGTCAGCTTAAAAATGCGGTCTATCGCGCATTAACTCAGCTTGAAGGGTATGAACTGCGTCCTCAGGATATTCTGTTGCCGGATTACGATGCCGGGACGGTCTCGGTAGGCGAAGAGGCAATGGAAGGCTCGCTGGATGACATCACCAGTCGTTTCGAGCGTTCGGTGTTAACACAGCTTTATCGCAGCTATCCGAGCACGCGCAAGCTGGCTAAACGTCTTGGGGTGTCACATACCGCGATTGCGAATAAGCTGCGCGAGTATGGGTTAAATCAGAAGAAGGGTGACGAATAAATAAAAAAGCCTCTTTGCAGAGGCTTTTTTACGTTTAGGCTTTAAGCGCCTCAAGTGCAGCGGTGTAATCCGGTTCGGTAGTGATTTCGTTAACCAGCTCACTGAAAACAACGTTGTCGTTTTCGTCGATCACCAACACCGCACGAGCAGCCAGACCTTTCAGCGCGCCTTCGGAAATGGCAACACCGTATTTTTCCAGGAAATCCGGGCTGCGCAGAGTGGAAAGGGTGATGACGTTGCTCAGGCCTTCAGCGCCGCAGAAGCGGGACTGGGCAAACGGCAGGTCAGCAGAAATGCACAGCACTACGGTGTTGTCCATTTCGGTCGCCAGCTGGTTGAATTTACGCACTGATGCAGCACAAACGCCAGTATCGATGCTTGGGAAAATGTTCAGGACTTTACGTTTGCCAGCAAACTGGCTCAGCGTGACGTCAGACAGATCTTTAGCCACCAGAGTAAAAGGCTGTGCTTTGCTGCCAGACTGTGGGATGGAACCTGCAACAGCAACCGGGTTGCCCTGGAAATGAACGAGTTGTGACATAGATATCTTCCTGTTTACAAATAGTTAACGTCGTGGCTAGTGTATGTCATCCACAGTTAGCACGGCAAACCAATTTTCTGCCTTTCCGGCCTGCAAGGAGTCAGTGATGAGAAGCGTTAAGGTCTATGAAGAAGCCTGGCCATTGCACACCCCGTTTGTGATCTCGCGCGGCAGCCGTAATGAGGCCTGCGTGGTCGTGGTTGAATGTGAAGAGGACGGCGTAAAAGGCGTCGGGGAATGTACCCCTTATCCTCGCTACGGAGAAAGCCTGGCGTCAGTCATGGCGCAAATTATGACGGTGGTGCCCGAGTTGCAGGCGGGCCTGACGCGTGAGGCTCTTCAGCAGAGGTTGCCGGCCGGCGCGGCACGTAACGCGATTGACTGCGCACTCTGGAGTCTGGAAGCGGCGAAACAACAAAAACCGCTGCCTGCGCTGCTGGACGTTACGCTGCCGCAATCGATCGTCACCGCGCAAACGGTGGTCATCGGTGAACCAGAGCAAATGGCGGCCAGCGCCCAGGCGCTATATGCAACCGGTGCAACCTTATTAAAGGTGAAGCTCGACGATCGTCTGATTAGCGAACGCATGGTCGCCATTCGTGCGGCGGTACCTGATGCCACCCTTATCGTCGATGCGAACGAATCATGGCACAGCGAAGGGCTGGCAGCCCGTTGTCAGCTGCTTGCCGATCTGGGCGTTGCCATGCTGGAGCAGCCCCTCCCGGCAGAAGACGATGCCGCGCTGGCGAATTTTATTCATCCGCTTCCCGTCTGTGCAGACGAAAGCTGTCATACCCGTGAGAACCTGTCAGCCCTCAAGGGCCGCTACGAGATGGTGAACATCAAGCTGGATAAAACGGGTGGGTTAACCGAGGCCCTGGCACTGGCACAAGATGCCCAGGCGCAAGGCTTTTCCCTGATGCTGGGCTGTATGTTGTGCACGTCCAGAGCGATCGGTGCTGCACTCCCGCTGGTGAACAGCGTGCGTTTTGCCGATCTGGATGGCCCAACCTGGCTGGCGGTTGACGTTTCACCCGCCCTGAGTTTTACCTCCGGCGTACTTCATCTTTGAGGCTGCCAGCGCAGAAGATCTGTCATCGCTCTGAGGTATTTTTCACTCGCTTCATCCGAGGAAATAGGCGGAAACTCTGCGGTGATACAGTGAAGACTGAGGTCCGCGCACCAGCTGCCAAACGACCCGGGCGTTTCATACCCGACGCTGGTTACCAGAGGTAGAGCAAACGCATCCGCCAGCCACTGCCCGAGCGCTGTATGACGAGGATCTTCAATACAGGCGAGGGGATCGTGGAAAGAGACAACCCAGGCCGGGTGGATCTTATGAATAAGCTGACACAGCGCCTGGGTTTCGGGCTCGGAACCCGGTTTTTCTCCCGTAAGCAGGACCACATCTCGTTCCTGCGCCGAACTGTTCCAGCGATACACCGTTTCACCGGCACGCCAGTTTGCTGCCGGAAAGTTCCTGTTAAGGTCAACGCCTCGTGCGTTCGCCCGTAATCCAAGCTGGCATCCGTCCGGGTTGACGGTCAAAATCACATGATGTCGTCGTAAATCGGGGGCCAGCGTACGTAGCGCGCACGAAAGCGTCACGATGGACGAGTTTTCATCGCCATGTGTGCCCGCAATGATTAAGCCGCTAGTGCGATCGGGCTCGGGGGCCGGAAACCAGATCAGTGGGGCGCCTAAAAATGAGCGGCCATAATGTTCAGTCCCGGGCGGGAAGGCGCCGCGTTCCGTTCTTGGTCGGGTGGTTGCCATAATAAACCCTGATGATGAAGTCGCTTCTGGCAGTGTTGTGCAAAACCCGCGCTTAATCAAATAGTTTCCGTCTGTGTGTAAAATTGCCTGACATCAACTTTCCTGAGGAAGCATTTGCATTTCTCCGTTTCGAAACAAATAATTACGCATCTGCCTGTTACCTGACATCATTAAGGGGATCGTATGAAGCATCCTGTTTCGCTTCTTTGTACTGCGCTGTGGCTGTGCGGGTTTTCTTCACTTTCATATGCCGCGGAGGTTCCCAGGGGAACGGAGCTGGCGCAAAAGCAGGAGCTGGTTCGACACATTAAAGATGAACCCGCCTCGCTCGATCCGGCAAAAGCGGTGGGTTTACCCGAGATACAGGTGATCCGCGACCTTTATGAAGGGCTGGTGAATCAGAATGAAAAAGGGGGGCTGGTTCCCGGCGTGGCGACGCGCTGGCAGAGCAACGATAACCGTGTCTGGACGTTTACGTTGCGGGATAACGCGAAGTGGTCTGACGGTAGTCCTGTGACGGCACAAGATTTTGTCTACAGCTGGCGTCGTCTGGTTGATCCTAAAACTACGTCACCTTTCGCCTGGTTTGCAGCGCTGGCGGGTATTAATAATGCGCAGGCCATTATCGATGGTAAAGCTGCACCGGAAACGCTCGGCGTGACGGCAGTCGATGCTAAAACGCTGCGCGTGCAGCTGGATAAACCGCTGCCATGGTTCAGCAACCTCACGGCTAGCTTTGCGTTCTATCCTGTTCAAAAGGCAAACGTGGAAAGCGGTAAAGAATGGACGCGCCCTGGCGCGCTCATCGGCAACGGTGCGTATGTGCTGAAAGATCGCGTGGTGAATGAAAAACTGGTGGTTGAGCCGAATACTCACTACTGGGATAACGCCAGGACGGTGCTTAAAAAAGTCACCTTTGTGCCAATCAACCAGGAGTCCTCAGCGACCAAACGCTACCTGGCGGGCGATATCGATATTACAGAATCGTTTCCGAAAAACATGTACCAGAAGCTGCTTAAAGATATTCCGGGACAGGTTTATACACCGCCACAGCTTGGGACCTATTACTACGCGTTTAACACACAAAAAGGCCCAACTGCGGATGCCCGCGTACGTCTGGCGCTCAGCATGACTATCGACAGACGTATTATGGCTGAAAAAGTCCTGGGAACCGGTGAGAAACCGGCCTGGCATTTCACTCCCGATGTCACTGCCGGTTTTACACCGGAAATCTCGCCATTTGAGCAGATGTCGCAGCAGGAGCTAAATGCTCAGGCGAAAACGTTATTACAGGCGGCAGGCTATGGTCCCCAGCGCCCGCTGAAATTAACGCTGCTGTACAACACGTCTGAAAACCACCAGAAAATCGCCATTGCCGTCGCATCTATGTGGAAGAAAAATCTGGGTGTTGACGTTAAGTTGCAGAATCAGGAATGGAAGACCTACATCGACAGCCGCAATACAGGGAATTTCGACGTGATCCGTGCGTCGTGGGTAGGGGATTACAATGAGCCGTCGACATTCCTGTCGCTGCTGACGTCCTCTCACACCGGCAACATCTCACGGTTCAACGACCCTGCTTACGATAAGATTATTCATCAGGCGACGCTCGAAACCACTGAAAAAGCGCGTAATGCAGACTACAACATGGCCGAGAAGATCCTCGCCGAGAAAGCGCCGATAGCCCCTATTTATCAATACACCAATGGCCGCCTCATTAAGCCCTGGGTTAAAGGGTATCCGATAAATAACCCGGAGGATGTTGCGTACAGTCGTACAATGTATATTGAAAAGCATTAAAAAAACAGGAAAGGCGCTTAAGTGGTTTTGGCAAATAGCCGTACATCGCTTAAGCGCCTGAACTCACGGTTCATGGTACCTACAGGCTAGTTATTATCAAAATTCCTTTCATAAAAAATCATTTATTCTTTTGATGAATGCTTCGAGCGACATCTCTTTTCCAGTTTATTGAAAAGCGTGCAAGCATTTATACATCCTCCATGTAATAGCTTAATTCCTGCTATTTAAAACCTGACTTTTGTCCGATATAGGATTTTTCCATATTCAGGAGGTTTATTGAATAAGATGATATGTCTCTGCGATTTTGCAGCTGATGCTTAAATCAGCATTGATATAAATCAATTATTCAACGACAGGTGGCAATGAATTCAATATTCTCTATCAAGGCAGACGTTCATGCTAATCTATTGTGAATAAATGGTTAATACTTTCTGCGTGCCACTTATATCTGGAATTTATAAATACTAGTGATTAGTGGAAAATTCTTAAGAAAAATCCATATGCAGATCTTTGATCTGAAAAGTTGATCATGAATGGGCTTTTGCTCTAATATGGTTTTGTAAAGACCCGTCACTCACTTAACTCGTATTTCTTGCAAAGAAAGGGACTGCTATGGCCGATTCATTTCAGAATGAGGTGCCCAAGGCACGCATAAATTTAAAACTGGCGCTGCATACAGGCGGCGCGCAGAAGAAAGTCGAACTGCCGCTTAAACTTCTCACTGTCGGTGATTTCAGTAATGGAAAAGAGAATCGTCCATTGTCCGAAAGGAAGAAAATCAACGTCAACAAAAATAACTTTAATAGCGTACTTTCGGAATTTAACCCGGAGGTTAATCTGACGGTGCCTAACACCATGGCTGTCGATGGTTCGGAGGAAAGTATAAAACTGAATTTCTCCGATATTAAGGATTTCGAACCTGAACAGGTTGCCCGCCAGATCCCTCAGCTCCGCGCCATGCTGGCCATGCGTAATTTATTACGCGACCTCAAATCCAATCTTCTTGATAACGCCACTTTCAGAAAAGAACTCGAGAAAATTCTTAAAGACCCGGCGCTTTCTCAGGAATTACGCGACGAAATGAGTGCACTGGCCCCGAAATAAGCGGCATGTGTAATTTGATGGATTAACCGGGAATATGCTGATGTCTGTGAATAGTGAAACCGCCTCCGCGCAGGGGCAGACCATCGTACTGGAAAAAGAGGGTGTTTACGCCTCCCTGTTTGAAAAAATCAACCTGACTCCGGCCTCGAGCCTGGGTGATATCAATGCGTTTCTGGATGATGCCGCGCTTTCTGACGCGCCGGCGGGTGAACGCCTGACGGCGGCGATGCAGGTGTTTATGGACTGCATCCGCAAATCTGGTCAGCCCGTGGAGAAGCTCGACAAGACCCTGATTGACCACCATATCGCCGAACTGGATTTCCAGATCAGCCGTCAGCTGGATGCCGTAATGCATCACCAGGCGTTCCAGAAGGTGGAGTCCCTGTGGCGCGGCCTGAAGCAGCTGGTGGACAACACCGACTACCGCCAGAATGTGAAAACCGAGATTCTGGACGTCTCCAAGGACGACCTGCGCCAGGATTTTGAGGATGCACCGGAACTGATCCAGAGCGGCCTCTACTGGCACACCTATACCGCCGAATACGACACCCCGGGCGGCGAGCCGATTGGCTCAGTGATTTCATCCTATGAATTTGACGCCAGTCCGCAGGATGTGGCGCTGCTGCGCAACATCTCGAAAGTGTCTGCCGCCGCACACATGCCGTTTATTGGCTCTGTCGGCCCGAAATTCTTCCTGAAAGACTCTATGGAAGAGGTTGCTGCGATTAAGGATATCGGCAACTACTTCGACCGCGCCGAGTACATCAAGTGGAAATCTTTCCGCGACACCGACGACGCCCGCTACATCGGCCTCGTGATGCCGCGCGTGCTGGGGCGTCTGCCGTATGGCCCGGACACCGTACCAGTACGCAGCTTTAACTACGTTGAGCAGGTGAAAGGCCCGGATCATGAGAAATACCTGTGGACCAGCGCGTCGTTCTCCTTCGCGTCAAACATGGTGAAGAGCTTCATCAATAACGGCTGGTGCGTGCAGATCCGTGGCCCGCAGGCGGGCGGGGCGGTGAAAGATCTGCCTATTCATCTGTACGATTTGGGTACCGGCAACCAGGTGAAAATCCCGTCTGAGGTGATGATCCCGGAGACCCGCGAGTTTGAGTTTGCCAACCTCGGCTTTATTCCGCTCTCGTATTACAAAAACCGCGACTATGCCTGCTTCTTCTCGGCGAACTCCGCGCAGAAACCGGCGCTGTACGACACCGCAGATGCCACGGCCAACAGCCGCATCAACGCCCGTCTGCCATACATCTTCCTGCTGTCGCGTATTGCGCACTATCTGAAGCTCATCCAGCGCGAGAACATCGGCACCACCAAGGACCGCCGTCTGCTGGAGCTGGAGCTGAATACCTGGGTGCGTAGTCTGGTGACGGAAATGACCGATCCGGGCGATGAGTTGCAGGCTTCTCATCCGCTGCGTGACGCGAAGGTGGTGGTGGAAGATATCGAAGACAACCCGGGCTTCTTCCGCGTGAAGCTGTTTGCGGTGCCGCACTTCCAGGTGGAAGGCATGGATGTGAACCTTTCTCTGGTGAGCCAGATGCCGAAAGCGAAAGCGTAACGTAAGGCAGGAAGCATGAAAACGGAACAACCGTTATGGGGCAGGGGCCAGATGGTCTCTCCCCAGCACTTCCAGCAACAGGCCGCGTATGCGGCCTGGTCTGCGGAATGCATCGCCCGGTTAGGCCTCTCCCATCCCTGGGGAGTGATTGAAGCCACTTTCGAACCGGATGCACTGAAACTGGGCCGCCTGCAGGCCCGCCATCTGCACATCCGTTTCCCCGACGGGACGCTTATCGACACGGATAATGCTGACGATCTGCCACCGGTTCTGGCGCTGGAGAGTGAATCAAATGAGGTGGTAGTGATGCTCGCGCTACCGCTGCTGCGCGCGAATGGTGGCAACTGTCTTAAGCCCGATGAGGTAGCCGGGCGTCCTGTTCGCTATCGCCAGCGTTGGCAGGATATCCGCAATACCTTCGGGGACGATACCCGCCAGATTGCGGTAATGCGTCCTGAGCTGACGCTGCGGTTTGCACATCAGAACAACAGCGATTACCTGACCTGTCCGGTTGCCCGCCTGCAGCAGGATCTGCAGGGGGCGTGGCAGCCTGATGAGACGTTTCTCCCCCCGCTCCTGGCCATCGAGGGCAGCCGCTGGCTGTTAACCCAGCTCGAACAGCTGATGATCCAGCTACGTGTACGCCTGAGCCGACTGATGGCCATGCGACGGGAAAGTAATGAGCGCATGGCAGACTTTGCCGTGGCCGACGTGTCGCTGTTCTGGTTGCTGAATGCCCTCAACAGCGCTGAGCCCGTGCTGGGGCAGTTTCAGCGCCATCCGCAAAGTCCGCCTGAACGCCTGTATCCGGAGCTGGCCCGCCTGGCGGGCAGCCTGCTGACCTTCTCGCTGGAGCACCAGGTGAGTGCGATCCCGGTCTGGCAGCACGAGCAACTGAATAACGTATTTCCGCCGCTGTTTGATTTACTGGGGGACCTTCTGGAAGCCAGTCTGCCATCGCGGGTGGTGGCGATTGAGCTTGAGCACGATGCCCGGCTGCACTTCTGGCAGGCCCGTCTGCATGATCCGCGTCTGCGTGAAGGGGCGGATTACTACCTCTCCGTGCGTTCAATGGTGCCGGTAGCTCAGCTGCAGGAGCAGTTCCCGCGCCAGTGCAAGGTTGGCAGCCCCGATCATGTCAGAAGTATCGTCAATTCATCGCGGGTGGGCGTGCCGCTGACCCCGCTGCGCCATGTGCCGGCAGCCATTCCGTTACGTCTGGAAAATCAGTATTTCAGTCTTGATGTCTCTCATCCTCAGGCCACTGAAATGCTCCAGGGCGGCACCTGCATGTTTTACGTTCCGGGCATGCTCGGCGAGCCTGAACTTGAACTCTTTGCGGTGCTGAGAACATGAGTGAGCGTAAACGCGGCGCTGCCGCGGCCATTGATATTGATGCCCTGCTGCAGGATACCTGGCTGCAGGTGATCAGCCTGCGTCACGGTCCGAAATTTCAGGATGGAGAAGGGCGCACGCTGTGGGAGCGTTGCATTGCTGATGTCGAACGTGTGCAGCGTGAGCTGAAAGCGGGCGAACTTGATGAAGCCAGCTGCCGGCATATTCTCACCGCACAATGTGCGCTGCTGGATGAGGCGGTTAAGAGTCGCGGTGTGGAGGATGATGCCTGCGTGCAGTGGTATGACATTCCCCTGCAGGGGCACTTCCTTGGCACCATGGACGCCGGTGACACGCTGTGCGATCGGATGCGCGATGTGCTGCGTGAACCGGCTCCTGACCACGCTGTCGTGACCTGCTTCCAGCGGGTCATGATGCTCGGATTCCTCGGCAACTTCCGCTCCCTATACGATCCTGAGCGGCAGAAACTCATGAATGCAC
The DNA here is from genome assembly GCF_049237385.1 of Enterobacter cloacae complex sp. IR5412. Classification (NCBI taxonomy): domain Bacteria; kingdom Pseudomonadati; phylum Pseudomonadota; class Gammaproteobacteria; order Enterobacterales; family Enterobacteriaceae; genus Enterobacter; species Enterobacter cloacae complex sp. IR5412. The sequence continues at coordinate 149,308 of NZ_JBMKHQ010000003.1, forward strand.
TTAATGAACATGTTGCGCCGTTCAGCTATTCACAACCCCATCCCGTTCTGGCGGAAAGCCATGCCGGACGGGGGATAAGGGGTTGGCTTGCATCATGGCCCATGCGCATTGGCCTGAGTGTGGTGGTGGTCACCGCATTATGGTGGGGACTGGATTGCTGGCTGGATCAGACACTGCTTACCCTGCTGCCGGGAGCCGTGAAATGAGCCCTGCACAACAGCGCGGGCTTGCGCTCTGGGCTGCCCTGCTGAGTGCAGTGGTCTGCCTGTGGTTTCTGCCAGCATCCCGGCTGGTTTCCGTTCTCGTCCTGCTGGCGGTACTGGGGCTAATCATGGCGTTCTGGGCTGTCGCCTGCCGTCGCGTGCAGCACGATTTCACCCTGTGTCTGGAGGACCTGCCTGAAACGAGTTATTGCCAGCCCGTGGTACTGGTCTGTGGCGATCTGCCGCTTGCCTGGCCGCATCAGTCACCGGTACTTACTGTCACGCAGGGCTGCTGGATCCGTGTGGAGGATCATCTGGAACTGGAGCAGGCCGCCCGTCAGGTACTGTGGTTGCGCCCCGACTGGGGACGTCAGCTGTCAGTGATGGTCAGTGTTTGTCCGCAGCAGCACCCTGACAGTGAACGCCTTACCAGTCGTTTGCTTGCCCTGCGCTGGCAGATTAGTCGGTTGCGTAAAGCAACCGGCCATTCTGTGCCACTGGTTCTGAATGGACAGGTCGGCAGTGCGATGATGAATGACATGCTCTGGCAGACGGCGATCCTGGGGGAAGGGGTAAAGGTCTGGAGTGGGACTTCAGCGCCTGGCTCAGTTGCTGAATGGGTTAATACTGGCGGAACGCCTGCGATGCATCAACAGGTGCTTATGAACAGCCTGATGAGCTGGTTCCAACAGCACGTCCACGCTGTCCTTATGGATGAAAACCCCGATATTCCTGTCATTGAACCTGTTGCGGTTCTGTGGGGATTGGGCCCGATCCTGGCCGGAAGCATGGCCACCTCTGTCTGGACAGCGTGGTTGTCCCGCCATACTGCGATGCAGCAGGTGTCTGGCTGGCAGCCGGCGGGAACGGACAGTACGGTTATTTCCCTGTTCCCGAATTTTGTCCTCCCTTTACTGCCAGAAGGACGAGGCCTGACACCGCATGGACGAACCTGGCGCGGTGCGCTCGGAATCTTCACGTTGGCGACCATTGCTGCACTGCTCAGCAGTGGCTGGAACAACCGCCAGCTGCTGCAACGCGTTAGCTTCGATATTGTCCGTTACAACAGCATCGCCATGGATGATTACGGTCCTAAAGCCAGCGCCGTACAGGTGCTGCGCGAGGATGCGGCGCTGCTGGATGAGCATGCACGCAATGGTGTACCGGCCCGGCTGGGTCTGGGGCTTTATCGGGGGGAACGTCTGCGAATACCGGTGCTGGAAGCGATCCGCTCATATGTGCCACCACCTCCTCCACCAAAGCCTGTGGAAAAGGTCGCGCCGAAAATCATCCGCCTCGACAGCATGTCGCTGTTCGATACCGGCAAATGGGCGCTGAAACCCGCCTCAACAAAGCTGCTGGTGAACTCACTGGTGGGGATCAAGGCGAAGCCCGGCTGGCTGATTGTGGTCGCGGGCCATACCGACAGCACCGGGGATGACCAGTCCAACCAGGTGCTGTCCCTGAAGCGTGCGGAGTCGGTGCGCGACTGGATGCGGGACACCGGCGATGTGCCGGAGAGCTGTTTTGCGGTGCAGGGCTACGGTGAAAGCCGACCTGTCGCCACCAACGACACGGCGGAAGGCCGGGCGCTGAACCGCCGTGTCGAAATCAGTCTGGTGCCGCAGGCGAACGCCTGCCAGCTGCCGGGCAACACCCCCGCGTCATCGCAGGATGATGGCGCTGATAACAACTTAACGGAGTAATTAACATGGCAATTCCAGTCTATCTGTGGCTGAAGGACGACGGCGGCGCGGACATCAAAGGGTCTGTGGACGTTCAGGATCGTGAAGGCAGCATCGAGGTGGTGGCCCAGGAGCATAACCTGTACATCCCGACCGACAATAACACCGGCAAGCTGACCGGTACCCGTATCCACACCCCGTTCCTGTTCACCAAGGAAATCGACTCCTCCAGCCCGTACCTGTACAAGGCGGTGACCACCGGCCAGACCCTGAAGTCTGCGGAATTTAAGTGGTACAGAATCAATGACGCGGGCCAGGAAGTGGAGTACTTCAACACGAAGCTTGAGAACGTGAAGCTGGTGAAAGTGAATCCGAAGATGCACGACATCAAGGACCCGGCGTTCGAGAAGCACAACCACCTCGAGCAGATTGAACTGCGCTACGAAAAAATCACCTGGACCTACAAGGACGGCAACATCATTCATTCCGATTCCTGGAACGAACGCGCCACCGCGTAAGTCGCATGCGGACAGGGCCCTGTCCGCAGTTTTTTGCACAGCGTCTGTATGCACGGACGCTGTGCAAAGAAAAACACAATCTGCCTGCCCGACCTGATGCGCTTTGGGTTCCTGAATAACAGGGAACAGCGACGGGCGGTAGCGTGTCCGGAACTGATAAAGAGAGAGTCTCATGGAAAATCCCGCCATCCTGTTACGCCGTCTTAACCCTTACTGTGCCCGCGCGATGGAAGGGGCCGCTTCCCTGTGCCAGACCCGCGCCCATGCGGAAATCCTGCCCGAGCACTGGTTGCTGAAGCTGCTGGAGCAGGGTGAGGGCGACCTGACGGTGCTGGCGCGGCGCTACGAATGGGATATGGATACGATATGGCAGGATATGCTGGGTTTTCTGGACAGCCTGCCACGTTCGGTGCGCAGCCGTCCGCAGCTGTCGGACAGTGTCCGGGCTCTGATGCAGGAGGCCTGGCTGCACGCCTCGCTGTCGGGGGAAGAGCACATCCGCAGCATTCACCTCCTGATGGCCCTGGTGGACAAACCGAAACTGGTGCGCTGCGACGGCCTGTGGCCGCTGCTGACGCTGGCGCAGAGCCAGCTTGAGCGCCTGCGGGGGCTTCTGGATGCGCAGTCGGATGAACGCCCGGAGGTGCAGCAGGAAGCGGAGCTTACGCAGGGCGATGAGGTGGAGTTTGTCGGCCGTCCGGTGAATGCGGATATAAAAGGAGAGCTGAACCCGGCGTTACAGAATGCGCTGGACAGGTTCACCCTCGACGTCACCGCCCGCGCCCGTGAGGGCAGAATCGACCCGGTCTATGGCCGCGACAATGAAATCCGCCAGATGGTGGACATTCTTTCCCGGCGCCGCAAGAACAACCCGATTCTGGTGGGCGAACCGGGAGTCGGCAAGACCGCGCTCGTGGAAGGACTGGCGCTGCGCATCGCCGAAGGCAATGTGCCGGACGCGCTGAAGCCGGTCTCGGTACGCACCCTTGACCTCGGCCTGTTACAGGCGGGTGCAGGCGTGAAGGGGGAGTTTGAACAACGCCTGAAAAACATCATCGACGCGGTGCAGCAGTCACCCCTGCCGGTTCTGCTCTTCATTGACGAGGCGCACACCATTATCGGTGCGGGCAACCAGGCGGGGGGCGCCGATGCGGCCAACCTGCTGAAACCGGCGCTCGCCCGCGGTGAGCTCAGAACCATCGCCGCCACCACCTGGAGCGAATACAAGCAGTACTTTGAGCGCGACGCCGCGCTGGAGCGTCGTTTCCAGATGGTGAAAGTTGACGAGCCGGACGACGACACCGCGTGCCTGATGCTGCGGGGACTCAAGCCACGTTACGCGCAGCACCACGGTGTGCATATTACCGATGAGGCGGTCAGGGCGGCCGTCACGCTCTCCAGACGCTATCTGACCGGACGCCAGCTGCCGGACAAGGCGGTTGACCTGCTGGACACCGCTTCGGCCCGTGTCCGCATGAGCCTCGATACGGTGCCGGAGCCACTGACCAGGATGAAGGCGCAGCTCACGGCACTTGCCATGGAGAAACAGGCGCTGCTGGAGGATATCGCGGTGGGCAATACCGCCCACGGCGAACGTCTGGCCGCCATCGGAGAGGAAGAAGTCGGCATCATTTTGCAGCTCGATGAACGGGAAACCCGGTACGGCCAGGAGCTGAAACTCACGGAAGAACTGCTTGCCTGCCGCACGGATATCTCCCGCCAGGGAGAGATTGCGGACCTTCAGATGCAGCTTACTGCCGTGCAGCAGAATACCCCGCTGCTGGGGCTGGATGTGGACGCGCGTACCGTCGCCACCGTTATCGCCGACTGGACGGGCGTACCGCTCTCTTCCCTGATGAAGGACGAGCAGACGGAACTGCTGAGCCTTGAACACAGTCTGGCGAAACGCGTTGTCGGCCAGGACAGCGCACTGAATGCCATTGCGCAGCGCCTGCGCGCCAGCAAAACCGGTCTGGCGCCGGAGAACGGCCCGCAGGGCGTGTTCCTGCTTGTGGGGCCGAGCGGCACAGGCAAGACCGAAACCGCCCTGGCGCTGGCCGATGAACTGTTCGGCGGCGAGAAGTCCCTTATCACCATCAACCTCTCGGAATACCAGGAGCCACACACCGTCTCGCAGCTCAAGGGCTCACCGCCGGGCTACGTGGGTTACGGTCAGGGCGGCATTCTGACCGAAGCCGTCCGTAAGCGTCCGTACAGCGTGGTGTTGCTGGATGAAGTGGAAAAGGCACACCGGGACGTGATGAACCTGTTCTACCAGGTGTTTGACCGGGGCTTCATGCGCGACGGCGAGGGGCGGGAAATTGACTTCCGTAACACGGTGATTCTGATGACCTCGAACCTCGGCAGCGACCTCATCATGCAGATGCTGGAGGAACAACCGGAGGCGACAGAGCCGGACCTGCATGAACTGCTGCGTCCTGTCCTGCGGGACCACTTCCAGCCCGCACTGCTGGCGCGCTTCCAGACGGTGATTTACCGTCCGCTGGCACAGGCAGCGATGCGTACCATTGTGGGGATGAAGCTGAATCAGGTGAGCAGACGCCTCAACCGTCACTACGGAATAACTACCCATATCAGCGAAAGCCTGTACGACGCGCTGACCGATGCCTGCCTGCTGCCGGACACCGGGGCGCGCAATATCGACAGCCTGCTGAACCAGCAGATTCTGCCGGTCCTGAGCCAGCAGCTGCTGAGCCAGATGGCTGCGGGGCATAAGCCGCATACCCTGACGCTTGGCTGGGATGAGGAAGAGGGCATAGTGCTCGAGTTTGACCGGACAGAAGGTGAGCATGCATGAGCAGTAATCTTCCCTTACGATTCAGCCACAGCCATCACCTGCTTTCGGTGAAGAGCTGCGATGCAGGGCTTGATGTGCTGGCATTTGAGGGCAATGAAGCCCTGAGCACGCCGTTCAGCTACCGTACTGAATTCACCAGCGCGGATCATGTCATCAGCAAAGAGATGATGCTGATGAAAGCGGCTTCCCTGACGCTTCAGGCCCCGGTAGACCAGGGTTACGGTATCAAAATACAGCAGCCGGTACGGGTGATTCAGGGCGTGGTGACCGGTTTTGAACGCCTCAGCACGTCAAAAGATGAAACCCGCTACGCCCTGACGCTTGAGCCGCGTCTGGCGCTGCTTGACCGCTCGCACCAGAACACCATTTACCAGGACATGTCCGTCCCACAAATTGTGGAGAAAATCCTGCGCGAGCGCCACGGCATGCGCGGTGAGGATTTTCTGTTTTCGCTCACCAGAGAGTATCCACGCCGTGAGCAGGTGATGCAGTACGCTGAGGACGACCTGCACTTCATCACCCGCCTGCTGGGCGAGGTCGGTATATGGTTCCGCTTCACCACCGACACGCGCCTCAGCATTGACGTGGTGGAGTTTTACGACAGCCAGCAGGGCTATGAGAAAGGCCTGACGCTGCCGTCTGTACCGCCATCGGGCCAGCATTCAAAAGGCGTGGATTCAGTCTGGGGAATGGAATGCCATCACAATGTGGTGCAGAAGCAGGTCAGCACCCGGGACTACAACTACCGTCAGGCCACGCAGGACATGAACGCCCGGGTTGACGCGACCGGCGGGGATGTCACCACGTACGGTGATGCCTACCACTGGGCGGATAACTACCTGACGCCGGGCAGCGCGTATGACCGCAACCCGGCAGCGGAGTCCGGGGCGTTTTACGCCCGCATCCGCCACGAACGCTACCTGAATGGCCAGACGCAGACCGTTGCTTTCACCAGCTGCCCGACCCTTTCACCGGGTATGCGGCTGAAAGTCACCGGCGGGTACGAAGTGGCGGAGGTGTTTACCCAGGGCGTGGTGGTCACGGCGATGCACAGCCATGCCCGGCGTGATGCAGACTTTTGCGTCAGGTTTGACGGTATCCCGGACAGCGCGGACTTTTGCTTCCGCCCGGCGCCAGGCCGCCGCCCGGTGATGGCCGGTACCTTACCGGCCCGCGTCACCAGCACCACCGAAAATGACACCTACGGGCATATCGACAAGGACGGTCGCTACCGCGTCAATATGCTGTTTGATCGTGAGAACTGGGAGACCGGGTTCGAGAGCCTGTGGGTCCGTCAGTCCCGCCCGTATGCGGGGGACACCTACGGCCTGCACCTGCCGCTGCTGGCAGGCACCGAGGTGGCGATTGGTTTTGAGGACGGCAACCCGGACCGGCCGTACATTGCCGGTGTGCTGCACGACTCGGCGCACGGCGACCACGTTACCATCCGGAACTACAAACGCAACGTCCTGCGGACCCCGGCGAACAACAAAATCCGCCTCGACGACGAGCGCGGAAAAGAGCATATCAAGGTCAGCACAGAGTACGGCGGCAAGAGCCAGCTGAACCTCGGCCATCTGGTCGACAGCGAAAAACAACAGCGGGGGGAGGGTTTTGAACTCAGAACCGACAGCTGGGGTGCCATCCGGGCGCAGAAAGGACTATTCATCTCGGCGGACGGGCAGGCGAAAGCGCAAGGACTGCAGCGTGAAATGCAAGCTGCGCTCAAAGAACTTGACGCTGCCAGAGAGGTGACTTCTGGATTACGTCACGCTGCTCAAGCAGCCCAGGCGGAATTAGCCGATCTTGAGAAACAAACAACATTAATGAATCAGACGCTTAGCGATCTTAAGCAGCAAGCATTACTTCTGTCTGCCCCTTCAGGAATTGCGCAGGTCACCCCCGCGAGCGTACAAGTTTCGGCGGGGGAAAATCTAATTGTTACTGCTGGTCAACATGCAGACATTAGCATTGCCAAAAAATTAACTCTGGCGGTGGGCGATATTCTGAGCTTATTTGCACACAAACTGGGAATAAAAATGTATGCCTCGGAGGGCAAAGTAGATATTCAGGCACAGTCGGACGCGCTGAATTTATTTGCTAAAGAAAAGCTTTCGGTCGCCAGTTCAGACAACAGCGTTGTCATATCAGCCAAAAAAGAAATCCTTTTGGTTTGTGGGGGGACATTTATACGGTTAAGTGATGCGGGGGTTGAAGTTGGTACTGGCAAAAACGTCACGTTGAAATGTATTGCGGTTCAACAGCAGTCTGCGGCGACGTTAAATTCAACGCTTTCGCTACCTTCTGGCTGCAAACCTGGGGTAATTTCTGCAGCCCAACAGCAAGGGGCTGTGGTGATGCTTAGCTAATACTTGAGGAAAAAGATGACTACAAAATTAGCCGTTTTAGGTGACAGGACGAGTAATGGGAAAATAATTTCTGCAACTGCGAATTATTTTAGTGATGGAAAACAGGTGGCACAAAATAATGACAAAGCCATCTGTACTGTCTGTAAGGGAACATTTCCCATCCTGGCCACTGCAATTGGTATCGTCAGTAATGGCATACTTCTGGTACAGGATCAGGACCGTGTGCTTTGTCTATGTCCCGGCCATAAAGTGATCGCAGGCTCTAATTTTTTCACTGGCTAAATAAGAATTTTTTATTTACAGGCTTAATTAAAAAAAGGATGTGAATATGGCATGCCAGGGGTTATGCACAACGAAAGGCCTGACAGTACTGCCCGTGCGCTATGCTGTTGTGCCAGAAAATATTAATGCCAGTTTACCGGGATGGGCGAATGATGCGCGCATAACAGGGGTAACGCTCGCCAGTAATGAAAAGTACACACTCCGCGCGCTTCGCCAGGGCTACCTTTACGTTTTTTATGAAAAAGGAAAACATGGCATCAATTACTGGCAGTGCTACAGCGTTGCGCCAGACGGCTCACTGTGGCTGCAACAGGTGGAGTCTAATCCTGTACCGGTGGATAAAGCGCTGTGCGAAACGGGCGAGCATATCGCGCAAAACGTCGAGTTCATGAGCATTGAATCCCCGGATAAGTGCGGCAATGTGTGGTTTGCGTTCAGTCAGTATCCGTGGGAGCAGGAAACGCTCGATCGGTATCGCATCAGGCCAGAAGAGCGCAGTGAGAGAATGCAGAAAGTGATGCCTTCGGTGGCGGGAGCTCAGCGCACAAAAACAGGGACCGACGTTACCGGGGCAAGCCTGAATCAGGTACTGGACTATCAGGTGCCTTCTGTTTCTGGTCTTCTGCCTGGTCCGGATGAGGCGAAAGTGGTAAACATCAGCCGTGCATCGTCACTCTGGGATCCGACAGTGGATGATCCCTGGCGGGTCAATAATGATGTGGTGAAACTGCAGTCCAGTCTGTATCCGTGGGCAAAAAACCGCAGTGGCATGGCAGCCGCGACGGTCACGGCCATGGAAAACCGAAGTGAGGGGATGACGCCGTTGCTGCTTCCACTCTGGGATCCGGTGGGGATTGTTCATGAGCTTAACGGCTGGAGCCAAGATGTGCTGGGGCGCCAGGCGCAGTTCCTGCAGGAGCGTGAGCTTGAGTTCGCCACCAAAACAAACCTCGATGCAGTCAGAACGCTGCTGGAAAGCAATGCCGAATCTCTGGAGGACGCGATGCGGAGACGAAGAACTGATGGTCCCATGCTGACAGACGAATATCTGGATTCGCGTCTGCAGGCGCTTGAGAAAAGGTATCAGGGTAAGCCTGATGTGCTGGCACAAATCAGGGCTGATGACAGGTTAGTGAGAAATTGGCATGCGCAGAACGTGACGGCATCATACCCGGAGAGTGTGCTGATGAGTCCACCCGAACCGCTGGCTGCTCACCAGCGACGGGTTGCCGCGATACAGGCTCAGGTCGATAAGGAACTGGCGTTAAATCTGCCTGAACCCTCGCAGGATTTCAGTGGAGTCCGGGCCCGGAGCTGGGCTCCCTATCAGAAAAAGCTCAACGCAACCCGACAGGCGAACTTTGATACCTGCTACACGAGCCTGGTTGATTCGGTTAATGCTATCTTCCAGAAGCGTATCGTCAGCGTGGTGAACTGGCTCAGTGCACCGGTACTGCTGGCAACGCTGGATGATTTCCACTGCGAGGCACAGCGGGCAGGGCTGTTCTACCAGTCAGCGGTGGGGATGTCCATGCACGGGATCAACAGCTGTCCGGCAGGGGCGGCAAAGATAGACGGCTGGTGGAATGAGTACAGCACTAAAAATCGCGGGAATCTGCTGTGGCGGCATGTGGCGGCCAATAACCCGCAGCTAATCAGTGAGCTGGAGCCGTATCTGGCGACGGTGAAAGGGAAAAAGGACGAGGACGTGACGCCTCTGACGGCGACCGCCATGACGGCAGCCCTGATGCAGCAGGTCAGCAATATGAAAAAGCTGGAGGGATATTACCAGAAATCGATGAACAGTGTCGTGAAGGGGCTGAGGGAAAATGCCAGCAAACTGGAAGTACAGCTCTTCAACACGGATGCGTTTATCGTCACGGTGGGAGACAGGGTAAGCCGAATTCTGCGGGTGGATAAGACAGGCGAGAAGCTGGCGACCACGGCGTTCAGGCTGATATTTATGATAAGGGCGGGAATACCTTCAGAAAAAGTTCACTCGTTAGTGAATGCGTATCTGAAAGATGCCCCGGTGTTACGTCAGACGGTGCTGGCAGGTATACGGCGCAGCGGACGTTTTATGGCGAGCGGGAATGAAGTCGCCGAGATTAAACAGAGAATGAGCAGCAGGCTGGAAGAGCACTTTGCATCAGAAAAGGGCAAGGCCGAATATCGGCTGGCGGGAATAAACAGTCTGTTGCTGGTGCTGAATGCGATGGATTTTATCTACCTGTGCGGACAGGTAAGGGATGAGAAGAAGCCGCTGGCGAGCCTGCTGGCCAGCGGGCTGGCGATGGTGAGTCAGGGGACGTCGGTTATTTTGCCGGCAATAGAAAAAGGTCTGGAAGCGCGTGAGCTTACGGTGGCCTGGGTCAAGGGGGTTGGGGCGGCAGCGGGTGGAACTGCGTCTTTAATTTCGGTGTTTGCTGATGGTGCAAGTACTTACGAAGAGTTGCAAAGCAATCGTTTTTTACTTTCCTCTGTATTGCTTATTAAAACAACAGTTGATGTCCTGGCAGTCACAAAATCAGTCGGTCTTCTGCTGGAACAGTTTAGTCAACCGATAGTTAAAAAAGTAGCTGGGAAAATTACAGGTTTTTTGGCTTGGGAAATTTTAGGGATCCGAATACTTGCAGTACTGATGACCTGGGAAGTGATGGTAGCGATAACTTTGTTACAGGTGGTTGTGACCTGGATATCGGACGATGAGCTTCAGATATGGTGCAGGAAATGTGTATTTGGAACAGCACCGTTCAACCGCAGTGTGGCAGACCAGAATAAAGCCTTGGAAGGGGCGATAAAGGATATTTCATGAATTCAAAAGAGCAGCATCAGATATGCTCCCGTTTTGTTGAGCCAGAAAAATTAGCAGACCTGCGTACAAAGCGAGAGATTGAGATGATGAACGGCAGGCCGTGGACACGTGAGCTTCCGCCGCCGCCGGTATTGCCGCCTTATGGTCCTCTGGAGAAAATATCAGGGAAACTGCAGTCTTTCCGTAGCGAATATTTTCGGGAGTATTTTGATGCAGTTGCCTACCGGACCAGCACGTTGCCGGAGATATCAGATGGCCAGCGCGGAGCTGCCGCCGCTGCAGCGATAGTTGCAGGGAGCCCGGGTGTCGGGGCTGTAATGATGGCTGAAAGCGAGTCTTCGAATGATTCGGCGGAATATGTGCAGGGGATGATTAATGGCCAGCCGTTTCGCGGCTGGGTGGGTGTCACCCGGCTTCAGACTGGCGATGATGTGGACATGATTGTTGAGTGGCAGCATGACCATTATGAGGTCTATGCCATTGCGTTACCGGAAGAGCGGATAGTGTCAGTATGTCCGAAATGTGATATGGGGCATATTGCGCATATGCTGTGGCGCATTAAAAATATGTTCATTCTAATCACCATATTGATGGTGGCTTTTGTTTCTGTATGTGTATTTATCTCTATCTCAAAAGGAAATCCAAATGGTGTCTCTTTATTTGAGAGGTTTTATCTTTTCCTGGTAATGGCTTTTGTGGTGTCCTCTGTAATTTCGGGGTTGATTGCATTCTTTGCATATAAAGCCTGTGCGCCAACACGCTGCAAACTGGCGGAGGAGATATTTCAGTTGCTGCGGATGAGGCGTGTTGCAACAATCAATCTCAATAAAATAACAAAAAAACGTGAGCAACAACTAAAAGATAATGGGAAGTGGTATGAGCCGAGTGATAAAAGCAAACCTGCCTGTCCCAGCGGGAGATTCATTTATTCAGATGAAGGCTGGTTTTACTACTAAATCGGCAGTGAAACAAGCTACTTTCGCTAGTGTTATTAGTCGTGGAATGCTTCTGGTGTGGAATTAATTGCTGAAAAATAAACGGTGGAAATATATTTTGGAGTCAGATCTCTGGCGATTTTGCTGGCCTGGGCAGTGATGGTGGCGATAACTTTGTTACAGGTGGTTGTGACCTGGATATCGGACGACGAGCTTCAGATATGGTGCAGGAAATGCGTATCTGGAACAGCACCGTTCAACCGCAGTGTGGCAGACCAGAATAAAGCCCTAGAAGGGGCGATAAAGGATATTTCATGAATTCAGAAGAGCAATATCAGATATGTTCCCGTTTTGTTAAGCCAGAAAAATTAGCAGACCTGCGTACAAAGCGAGAGATTGAGGTGATGAACGGCAGGCCGTGGACACGTGAGCTTCCGCCGCCGCCGGTATTGCCGCCTTATGGTCCTCTGGAGAAAATATCAGGGAAACTGCAGTCTTTCCGTAGCGATTATTTTCGGGAGTATTTTGATGCAGATGCCTACCGGACCAGCACGTTGCCGGAGATATCAGATGGCCAGCGCGGAGCTGCCGCCGCCGCCGCGATAGTCGCAGGGAGTCCTGGCGTCGGGGCTGCCATTATGGCTGAGAGCGAATCATCAAATGATTCGGCGGAATATGTGCAGGGAGATATTAATGGCAGACCATTTCGCGGCTGGGTGGGCATCACCCGACTTCAGACTGGCGATAATGTGGACATGATTGTTGAGTGGCAGCATGATCATTATGAAGTCTATGCCATTGCGTTACCGGAAGAGCGGATAGTGTCTGTATGTCCGAAATGTGATATGGGGCATATTGCGCATATGCTGTGGCGGATTAAAAACATGTTTATTCTCACGGGGATTTTTTTCTTCTCGGTGCTTTTTGCGGGAGTTCTGAGTGAAGTGATTGAAGATACCTGGAAGGGCCTTGAGTCATTTATCACCACATACTTTTGGTTGTATGTTATAGCATTGTTGGGGGGAGTGGGTCTTTCAGGATTAATTGCATTCTTTGCTTATAAAGCCTGTGCTCCAACACGCTGCAAACTGGCGGAGGAGATATTTCAGTTGCTGGGGATGAGAAGAGTTGCAACAATCAATCTCAATAAAATTACAAAAAAAAGTGAGCAACAACTAAAAGATAATGGGAAGTGGTATGAGCCGGGTGATAAAAGTAAACCTGCCTGTCCCAGTGGGAAATTCATTTATTCAGATGAAGGCTGGTTTTACTACTAGACAGAAAAAGACAGTGTTATTTTGGTTACCCCCGACAGGAAACAAGGTAAGCCAGCATGCCCAAGTTTGAAATTTACCTATTCAGGAGAAAATTGTTATCGCTACTGAGAGGGGGAGCGGCTAAATATGAATAAGATAATGATGTTTTATGAAAATCATAAATACAAATTAATTGAAATGTGTTTCTAATATTATTCTGGCAGGGTTGATTATGGATGATAAATTTTTTAACGATATACATGAAGAAATTACCAATGCTGCTTTTGGGAAAAATGGGAAATGTTTTCTGCTGATAGATGCATCTTTAGAACAGTATCATTCAGAACTTTTTTTGCCCGGTATTCTTAGAGAATATAAATCTTATCCTGTTACATTCCGCCAGGAAGAACTTCAGGGGGCTTTACCACTTTACCTTTTCCCTCTTAGTGCCTCCAGCGAGAGAGATGGTCAATTGTTTAAGAATAGTATTTACCATTCATTGAATGAGTTGAAAATAGAAAAACTTGAGTCCGGGGAAGGGCGCAGCGTCTGTGCGTGGATTTCGACGGATTTAACTGGGGAGCAGCTTGCTGAACAGGTCGCTTTGTCCGCCGTACAGTCGATTCAATCAGTTGGTAATATATTACTTCGCTATTACGACCCATCAGTATTTGGTTTGTTAATGTATGCGCTAGATAAATGGCAAAAACAACAGCTATTAAGCAATATTAATACATGGTCTTATATTGATGGAGGCGGAATAGCTCAGGTGGTGAATGGTGATGGTAAATGCAAAAAAAAATTAAACTACTCACTTGGATTAACAGAGCAAAATGCATTAGAAATGGGCCGAATTTTAGTTGTTAATTATATTTTGCGAGCATATCGGAAAATGAGAATGCCGCATAAATTTAGTGAGCGTGATGTTATGGGATTATTGCTTCCTGCGCTGGATTATTATTATTCAACTTTCTCAACATCCGATAAGGATGTTATTGATTTTGGGCTTGATGTGTTGAGCGCGCAGCGGCTATTTTATCAGGATGAGGTATTTAAGAAGGTCTTATTTAGTAATCGCAGTAAAGACCTTCAGTCATACTCAGATATTAAATCCATAATTGACAGTATGGCATGTTAAGAAGTTTTTTCTCTTAAAGAAAATGTGCTGTTAACAATGATGGAGAATGATATGAATTGGCCTGTGCAAATAATCCCTCCAGTCGATAAAATTCCTGGAATTAAATGGAGTAAATGGTTTTTTTCTTTCATAAGTATTTTGTTGATTGTGGTGGTTAGTTGGGTTGGGGCTAAAATTATTTTGCCTGCTGAAGATGAAGAGCTTTTGAAATTGCTTACCCTGTTGTTTTTTTCGGTGCCCCTAGCTTTTTCTGTCATAATTTCCGTTAGAATCTATTACCATGGTTTGTGTTTGTCGGCATTCGAAGCAAGAGAGCGCGAAGCAGCATTGGTCAGGAAAGACTGGACTGAATGGGCAAGTAAAAAGTTTTATGTTTCCGCTTATAAACTATTTCTCCCTTCTGCAATATCGCAAACCGATATAGCAATGTCTCATTCGGTTGAAATATATAATAACCAGCGATTGAAACTACGGGGCCATAACGATGATTTATATACTGAAGAACAATTGATTTACGAACTGTTGTCGTCTGTCAGAACAAGGCTGTTACGGTTGAGTGAATCATGTATATTTGATGTTATATTTACCTATGATAGTAATTATATTACTTTCTCAATATTTCAAGAGTGTTGGGCTGCGATCGGGTTTGATGAAAATTGCTTGCGTAATTATTACTGTTGGAGTAAAGCATTAGGACAGGGATTTGATACATTATCCAACATCTCAAAAAATCGGGTGTCAATAATAATATCTGCAAACATTGAAACTTTTGTAAAATACCCCCCTGACTCAACAGAGTTCGCTTCAATATTGCTGGTGACTCATCAAGGGCAACCACCTGAAAAAGACAATAATGGTGTGGCTTTGCGACCAATGGTATGCAACAAAAATCTCACCAAACAAGAGGTCATCCACATGATGACTTACCAGTCAGATATTCTTAAAACGACAAGAGTACTTTTTAGCAATATGAGTGCAGAGGAAGCTTCAGAAGTTTCGGGGATATTAAGACTCTCATCTTTATCTATGAATGTTGAATGGGAGTGTGAGATAATGCATTTAAATTTGATGCTGGGTAATTTAAATGAGCACCATTTTTGGTTGGTGTTTACTCTGGCACTTTTCATATCAGAAAAAAATAATGAGCCGGTTTTAATGGTCACTGGCGTTGGTGATGAATACCTTTTAAATGTCATTAAGCCATTTGATAATAGCAAGGAGCATTAAATTGAACACCTCGGCAAAATGGAGAGTGATTGGCCTTGTATCCTGTCTCATTATCTTTGGTGTGCTGACTTTTATAGGATGTTACTACTATGGGGATATCTTTGGATGGGTATCCTCAAAAGAAAAAGTGAGCCTTTGGTTCTTATGCATGTTTTTAATTTCTGTGTTCCTGATGTTGATGAACTTCGGTGTGTGGTTCCATCAAAAAGAGTATCGCTTTCAGCATATCGCGGGAGGGAAGTCCGTCACAGCTAATGTTCTTAATAACTATAAAAAGTCCAGTAAAAAGGATCCTGTAAAAGCTCATTTACGCCGACGCTATAGCTTCTTGTGGCAAAACAAGATCCGCCTGCTGTTGATCACCGGCGATGAAGCCGCGATTGAGCAACTGGTACCTGGCCTGCAACAGCAGCAGTGGCTTGAAGGCAACCGCACAGTGCTGATTTACGGTGGCAGCCTGGCATCGGAGCCTGACCGCGAAAAATACATCGCGCTGCGTAAACTGCGCCGCGGGCGTCCGCTGGACGGGATTGTCCGTGTACTGCCTGAGTCACTTAATCTGACCCCACAAATCAGTGACAACGATTTACGCGGCCTGGAAAAAATCAGCGAACTGCTGCGTTATTCCGCTCCGGTCTGGCTGTGGCAACTGTGCAGCAGTCACTGGTCGCAGGGTACGCGTCCTGAGCAGGCGGTAGGCGCAAGCTTTCCACCACGCGCAAAAGAAGATGATGTGATCCGCCAGCTGGAACTGATGCTGCTGGCCCTGCGGGCGCAGGGGATGAGTCAGGTCGCGGAAAACAGCAGCCACGACTTCCTGCTGCGCCTGAGCCAGCACCTGAACGACGGTGCTATTGCCCGCTGGGCTCAGCAGTTGCAGCCATGGTTCTTTGTTTCTCAGCAGCGCGTCCCGCTGCGTGGTCTGATGTTCAGCCTGTCGGAGAAGAAACCTGCCGGAATGTCAGCGGGAACAGCCGATGCTGAGAATTATGGATCACAGCGTCATGCCCTGACTCTGCCAGCAACCTGGCAGGGTATTGTTGACGACTGTACCCGCGTACGTGGCCGTCGTGTCGGTATGCCGTGGGAACGAGCGCTGGCCTGGGCACTGATGGCCATCATCAGTGTCTGGGGGGGAGGGATGCTGCTGTCGTTTGCGGTCAACCGGTCACAAATAGTTTCTGTTGCACAGCAGGCTCATGCTCTGGTTGAGCACCCTTCTGTATCGGATTACCAGCTGACGGCCCTGCATGCTTTGCGTAATGATGCCGGTCGCCTGCTGCACCATATTCAGGACGGCGCGCCATGGTATCAGCGCTTTGGTCTTAACCATGATCAGCAATTGCTTGACGCAATGCTGCCCTGGTACGGGGTGGCGAACAACCGTCTGATACGTGATCCGGCAAATGAAGCGCTTAAGCAGAAGCTTATTGCGCTGGTCAATTCGGCACCCAACAGCGACCAGCGGACACAGATGGCGAAACCGGGTTATGACCAGCTGAAAGCCTGGCTAATGATGTCCCGTCCGGATAAAGCTGATGGTGCATTCTACGCGCAAACCATGAAAACCGTGCAGCCGACGCGTTTAGGTATCTCAGCTGGCCTGTGGCAAAGCCTGTCACCGGATTTGTGGGCCTTCTACATCACCGAACTGCCAGCGCAGCCACAGTGGAAAATCACGCCGGATGCGCAACTGGTCAGCCAGAGCCGCCAGGTGTTGTTGCAGCAGATAGGACGGCGCAACGCGGAAAGTACGCTGTACGAGAACATGCTCAAATCCGTACGTCGTAACTTTGCCGATGTGTCTCTGGAGGACATGACTGGCGGTACCGATGCCCGTCGCCTGTTTACCACCGATGAGGTGGTGCCGGGCATGTTCACCCGTCAGGCCTGGGAGGGAGGGATTCAGCAGGCCATTGAGAAAGCGGCAAACTCCCGCCGCGATGAAATCGACTGGGTACTGAGCGACAGCCGGAAAACCGTTTCCTCAGACCTGTCGCCGGAAGCACTGAAAGCACGTCTGACGGAACGCTACTTCACCGACTTTGCCGGTAGCTGGCTGAGCTTCCTCAACAGCCTGCAACTTAATCCGGCAAACAATATTGCAGACGTCACTGACCAGCTGACGCTGATGAGTGATGTTCGCCAGTCACCGCTGATTGCCCTGATGAACACCCTCGCCTGGCAGGGGCAGGCCGGCCAGAAGAGTGAAGGCCTGTCGGACTCCATCATCAAATCGGCTAAAGACCTGGTAGGCGGGAAGGACAAACCGGTAATTGACCAGTCAGCCTCAGGCCCGCAGGGCCCACTGGATGAAACCTTTGGACCGTTGCTAACACTTATGGGTAAAAACAACGGCAGCAACGTTATGTCGGCTGACAATTCACTGAGCCTGCAAACGTATCTTACCCGTATCACCCGTGTGCGTCTGCGTCTGCAACAGGTCGCCAGCGCCTCTGACCCTCAGGAAATGATGCAGAGCCTGGCGCAGACCGTATTCCAGGGCAAAAGCGTGGACCTGACCGACACCCAGCAGTACGGCAGCCTGATTGCTGCAAGCCTGGGCGAAGAGTGGAGTGGTTTTGGCAGCACCATGTTTGTGCAGCCGCTGACCCAGGCCTGGGAAACTGTGCTTCAGCCATCGGCAGCGAGCCTGAATGATAAATGGAGTCGTTCCGTGGTGGCGAACTGGCATACGGCATTTGACGGACGTTTCCCATTTGCTGTCAGCATGAGTGATTCCTCTCTGCCAATGCTGGCTGAGTTTGTGCGTAAGGACAGCGGACGCATTGAGCGCTTCCTGACCACGGAACTCGGCGGTGTGCTGCACAAGGAGGGCAGCCAGTGGGTAACGGATAAAGTCAACAGCCAGGGACTGAACTTTAACCCAGCCTTCCTGCGGGCGATTAATCAGCTCAGCCAGCTGTCGGATATCTTATTTACCGACGGCAGTCAGGGCATCAGCTTTGAACTACAGGCGCGTCCGGTACCGCAGGTGGTAGAAACGCAACTGACTATTGATGGACAAAAGCTGCACTACTTCAACCAGATGGCAGACTGGCAGAGCTTCCGCTGGCCTGGTGACACCTACAAGCCCGGAACCATGCTGACATGGACCACCGTCAATGCGGGTGCACGTCTGTTTGGTGATTACAGCGGAACCTGGGGCTTTATTCGCTGGCTGGATGAGAGTAAACGAGAGCAGCTTGACCGCAGTCAGTGGATGATGAGTTTTACCGCGCCGGATGGTCGTACCCTACAGTGGGTACTGCGTTCACAACTGGGCAGTGGGCCGCTGGCGTTACTGGCACTGCGGGGCTTCACGCTGCCAGATCAAATATTTAGCGTAGATAGCGCGGCTATGGCGCAGGCGCTGATGACCAATACAGAAAACAGTGACATGGACGGAGTCGAATAATGGACGCTTTGCAGAATCTGGTTGTTGCCTGCCAGGCAGATGAAACCCTGCTGCGACAGCAGGCGCAGTCACATTCCGAAAGCTGGCAGCGCTGGCTTACCCCGATCAGTGAGAACAGTCCTACAGGAGAAGACCCGGGTTATGACGATGATTTCCAGCGTATCCGGGAGGAGGTCAATAAACTTTCCAGTATTGATACCGGGCTGATTTGCCAACTGGCTGAAAAGGTGTTGAACACTGTGGCCAAAGATGTCCGGGTTGCTACTTACTATTGTTGGGCGCGCTTGCACCAGGACGGTGAAACCGGGTTTGCTGAAGGGCTTGAGCTACTGGCGGGATTACTAACCCAATATGGAACACAGCTCCATCCTCAGCGTGAGCGAAGCCGTAAACCGGCGCTGGAGTGGCTCGCAGGCTCTCGTCTACTTGACAGCCTGTTACTCTGGCCAGAAGTGGTACGCGACGATGCCCAGCGTACGACCGGAGCGTTGCTTCTCATCCGAGACAGTCTTGAAACTGAGCCTGAAGCGTCACGTCCAGATCTGAATGCCCTGTACAGCGCGCTGGGTTCCCGCCTGATGAAAGCCGGTGGCGTGGATGCGGTAATACCCCAGAACGCCAGCAGTAAAACACGCGCGCAGTGGGCATCTCACGCGGCAGAGCAGGACGCGCCAGTGCTGAGCCACATCACGTCAGGTCAGGATTTGCTGGCTCAGGCCCGAACCCTGACGGGATATCTACGTGAGCAACCCGATGGCTGGCTTGCCGCACACCGACTGATGAAAAGTCTGCGTCACGACACGCTGAGAGCGATCCCGGCACCGGATGCCGAAGGGAAAACGCGCATCGAACCGCCGCGGGCTGACCAGCGGGCAATGCTCAAACGGCTGTATTTGCAACAGAGCTGGCTGGAGATATTGGAACAAGCGGACAGTACTTTCTCGCGTGGCGCCAATCATCTCTGGCTGGATTTGCAGTGGTACATCCATCAGGCCCTGATTAAATCAGGCCAGGATGTGCTGGCCGATATCATTATCGCTGACCTGAAAGGGCTGCTGCGGCGCCTTCCCGGACTTGAAACGCTGGCCTTCAATGACGGCACACCCTTTGCTGATGAGGTCACGCTGAACTGGATACACCAGAACGTGCTGGACGAGATGTCCGGCTGGCGGGATGAGCCGGTCACTGCTGTCAGTGAGACGGACAACGATATTCTGGCCCTCGAGCCGGAAGCGCTGGAGAAAGCGGACACGGATGGTCTGGATGCCACACTCCACTGGCTGCAAACGCGCCCGGGCACCGACACCACAAAAGACAAATGGTTGGTGCGTCTGCTGATGGCACGTGTGGCGGAGCAGAAGGGTAAGAATGAACTGGCGCTGCATCTGCTGGGTGAGCTTGACGGTGCAGCACAGGCCATCACCCTCACTCAGTGGACGCCAGCGCTGTTGTTTGAAGTGAAATCACGCCGCCTCCGACTGCTGCGCATGAAAGCCGCCCGCAGTGAAACCGATAAGTCACGGCTTCAGCCAGAGATGGACCAGCTTCTGGCGGGCCTGATTGCGCTTGACCCGGCAGGCTGTGCGGTGCTTTGCGGGTAAAGCGACTGACATACCTTTAAAACACATTTATTCAGGTTCTTATGGATGATTTAACCCTGCGTTATTACGACGCTGAAATGCGCTACCTGCTGGAAGCAGGCGAAGAATTTGCCCGCGCTCACCCTGAGCAGGCAGCAATGCTCAATCTCGATAAGGCGGGCGCGCGCGACCCGTACGTGGAGCGCCTGTTCGAGGGCTTTGCCTTCCTGATGGGCCGCCTGCGCGAGAAGCTTGACGACGACCTGCCGGAACTGACCGAAGGGCTGGTCAGCCTGTTGTGGCCGCATTACCTGCGCACCATTCCCTCGATGTCGGTGGTGGAGTTCACTCCTGTCTGGCGTGAGATGAAAGAACCGATGCGTATTGCCAGAGGTTTCGAGGTCAATTCGCGGCCGATCGGTGAAAAAGGCACGCGTTGTCGCTACACCACAACTAAAGAGATAACCCTTCAGCCACTGGCGTTGGAGCATGCCCGCCTGTCGACTGATCCTGACGGGCGCTCTGTCATCAGCCTGCGCTTCAGTTGTAGCCATCTTGCTGACTGGAGCCGTGTCGATCTCAGCCAGATCCCGTTCTATTTCAATGCTGACGCACCGCTGGCCTGCGCTATGCATGAAGCTTTTACCATGAATACGGCGCGTCTGTGGCTGCGCATGCCAGGTGACGTAGACAGAAGGCCGATGGACGGGTATTTCACCGCACTGGGGTTTGGTGATGATGACAGGCTGTGGCCGAAGGGGGACAGCAGTTTCAGCGGTTACCAGTTGCTGCTGGAGTACTTCACCTTCCGCGAGAAATTTATGTTCATGGGGCTGCGCGGGCTGGAGGCCGTGATCTTTCCTTCTGAGCTTCCTTGGTTTGAAATCGACGTGGTGCTGGCGGAACGCTGGGAGCATGACTTCAGCTTTACCGAAAAGCACCTGCGCCTGAATTGCGTGCCGGTCATTAACCTTTTCCCGCTGGAATCCGATCCGCTGACGCTCAATTCTCTGCAAACCGAATACATGCTGCGCCCGATGCGCGTGCAGGATGGCCATACCGAGATATATACCGTGGATTCGGTGATGTCGTCGAGTCAGCATACCTACGTGCCGTTTTCGAGCTTCCGTCATAAGGGAGGAATGATGCGTCATGAAGCACCGGAATATTACTACCACACCCGCGTGCGCCGCGGTCCGTCCGGCCTGCATAACACCTGGCTCATTCTTGGCGGCGAAGCATTTGATAATCATACCGTCCCGGAAGACGAAAGCCTGTCGCTGACGCTCACCGGCACAAACGGTCAACTGCCACGACGTGCGCTGCAAAGCACCGTGCTTGATACGGTGATGAAAACCACTTCGGTCAGCATTGCCGTGCGCAACCTGTGCGCGCCGACGCTACCTTGTTACCCACCGGCGCAGGACCGTTTCCACTGGCGCGTGCTGAGTCACCTTGGCAGCGGATTTCTGTCGATGATGGATAATGCCGACGTGCTGCGCGGTACCCTGGCGCTGTATGAATGGACCGACAGCGAGATGAACCGTCGCCGCCTGGAAGCCATCATTGACGTGAAGCACAGTGAAACCGAACGCTTTGAGCAGGGCTATCTGGTGCGCGGCGTGCAGATTGAGGTGACCCTGGACAGCCATGGCTTTGCCGGGCGCGGTGACATCTGCCTGTTTGGCGAGATGCTGAGTCGTTTCTTTGCGCTCTACACCGACATTTATCTGTTTAACCGACTGATTATCATCCTGCAACCTACCGGAGAGCGCCTGGAATGGGAAGAGAAGCACAATCGCCGTATTCCCGGCTGAGCCCACGGCTGGAAGCCGACCTGCATCGTATGAACTTTTACCGTTTATGCCAGTTACTGGAGAAGCGTAACCCGGGCAGGCCGCTGATGGGCTCGACCAGTCACCCGGGGGATGATCCGGTACGCTTTGCCCCACATCCGGGGATGGGATTTCCGGCCAGTGAGATGAAAGCCGTGGAATATGATGAGGAGGATGACAGCCGGCCACCACTCATCCGCACGACCTTTATGGGAATGTACGGTGTCGACTCACCCTTGCCGACGGCGTATCTCGATGACATCGCTCAGCGTCGGGAAGGGCATTATGCACTACAGGGTTTTCTGGATATCTTCAGCCATCGCATTCTGACGCAGTTTTACCGTATCTGGCGTAAATACTCTTACCCTGCCACCTTTGAACCCGGTGGTACAGACAGCATCTCGCAGTCACTGCTGGGCCTGGTGGGGCTGGGTATTCCCGGCACAGCAGACCACATTGCCACACCGGTATCCCGTTTTCTGGCTTTGCTGGGTGTCCTACAGCAACCGGGCAAAACGCAGGAGGGGATGCAGGCGCTGGTGACTTTGCTGGCCCCGGAAACCACCGTGAAGGTTAGCCCGTACTGCCTGCGGCCGGTGGAAATTGGTCAGCCACTGGGCTTTTACGGTGATGACGATTTTCTGTTGGACGGCAACACGCCACTGGGTGACGAAGCGATGGATGCGGGTAGCCAACTGCTGGTTGCGCTTAGGACGGATAATGAACAGGAGGCACAGGGCTGGAAGCCGGACGGTCTGCTGTATCAGGACTTTATGGTGATGCTTCGTGTCTGGCTCGGTTGGCGTTTTAAGGCAAAACTCACCCTGACCACCCGGACCCGACTTCTTGCCGTTCCGCCGCTTGGTGAAGGCCCTTTCTGGCTCGGGATGAACGGCGTGCTGGGGGCTGATGAGGGGGAGTTTACAGACGATATCCCACCGACCTTTACGACGGAACTGGGCTATTACACCGGCCTGAAGCCGGCAATATCACAACAAGGAAACCGACGTGTTACGTACAAGTTCAATTAAACACGCGAGCTTGCTGCCTGCTCTGCTGGCATTCAGCCTGACGGGGTGCGGGGTGACGCAGGGCATCACTGATGGCACCAAATCGGCATTTAACTCCGTGTTCTACAAAAAAATTAAGATGCTGCACCTGGATTTCACGGCGCGTGAAGCGTTAAACACCGATTCCCGCGAAAATAACTCACTCTCCGAGCCGGTGGTAGTCCGCGTCTATCAACTGAAAGACCGTAAAATCTTCGATAAAACGGTTTACCAGCAACTCCTGAAAGATGGCGAAACCATCCTGAAAGCCGACCTGCTGGCGACCCGAGATGTGGTCGTAAAACCGGGTGGTGATACAAATCTTGATATGCCAATGGAAGAAGAAACGCAGTTTGTCGCGGTAGTCGGCCTGTTTCGTCACCCGGACCTGGACAACAATACCTGGAAGCAGGTTCTAAAACGTGAAGATCTCGATCCGGATAAGCCGCGCATTCTGGAGGCCGGGAATAACCACCTGACGTTACAGCCATTGAAGGATGACTGATGCCAAAGGGACATAATACGCCATCGCTGTATGAAATGCTGAGCGGCAATTTCTCAGGTGGCCTGAACCTCAACCAGGTCAGCGAACAGAATCAGGTGATTTTATCAGTACTCGATAATATGCAGCGCATCCTCAACTGCCGCGCTGGTACGCTGGCTCACCTGCCGGACTACGGCCTGCCGGATATGACAAAAATCCTCCAGGGGATGCCCGGAACCGCCCATCAGCTGATCACCACACTGTCGGCCGTGTTGCTGAAATATGAGCCGCGCCTGAATCGAATTAAAGTGGTGATGCAGGATCAGATTCAGGCCGGTGAGCTTCGCTACGCCATTGACGCGGAGCTGAAGGGGGTCGGGTTAGTTCGATATGGTACGGAATTTATGCCGGAGGGCAGGGTATTAATCCGTCATCTGAAACAACAGCAATACCTCGATGCACGTGCCGCCATCTAGTTATTACTCAGGTTAAAACAGTTATGACAATAAATTCTGAACGCCAACTTAGAACCGGCGGGGATCCGCGCACGCTTGCGGGTTACGCTGCCTTGCGCGAAGAAATGAACAAGCTCACCCATCCGGCACGCCCGGATGTGAACTGGCAACACGCGGAAACGCTCTGTCTGTCACTGTTCGGGCATAACGGTGTGGAGCTACAAACGGCTGCCTGGTATACGCTCGCCCGTACGCATCTGGCCGGATTGTACGGTATGAATGAGGGGCTTGCGTTACTTGCTGCACTGGTAGCCCGCCAGTGGGGAAACCTCTGGCCACAGCCTGTCCATGCGCGAATCGAAATCCTCAGTGCACTCAGCAAGCGCCTGCAACAGGTAGTACGAACGCTATCGCTGACGTACGCTGACTTAGGGCAGCTGTATCAGTCTGAAGAGCATCTGAGCGCTTTGGGGGACGTCTTGCAGCGTATGGAACTCAAGCATGCTACTCAGCTTGATGCTCTGCGCACGATGATGCAGAACGCAGCTGTGCGTCTGGAAAACAGCGAAAATACGGACATGAGTCTGCACGGTGACGCATTGGGTGCTACGGAAATTCACCTCGTCGAACCGACTGAGCGTAGTAAATGGGTTTATGTGGTTGAGCCCGAGCCGGTGCTGAACGTTGGGGTGGTTAAAGAACCTCCGGTGTCGATGAAACCCTGGAAGCCATTTGCTGCTGGTATGTTGACCATGCTGGTGGCAGCCAGTGTCGTCGCAGGAGGATGGCAGATGTTGCATGCGCCAGATTCGGCACAAGCGCAGCTAGCCGCGGCTCTGGCTCCTCTACCTCAAGGGCTATCTACAGGGCAATTAGAGGCGCTGCAACAAACGTCACCGTCACCGGAACCGGGGATTGGCAGGACACAAAAGTTGTTAGCGCAGCTTTTACAGTTGAAACCAGACTGGGCAGTGAGCTTCGGCGACCGTCTGGTGCAGCAGGCGCTGACGCTGTGGCCGGAAGAAGCCAAACCCCTGGCGCAACATTGGCACAAGCAGATTAGCGTTGCCGGACTTGCAGAGTCAGAGCTGAATGGCTGGCATCAGGGAATGACGCAGTTACAGCAGTTGACGAACAGGCTAAACGCGCTGGATGAACAGAAGGGGAAGTACATGACGGTCAGCGAACTGAAATCAGCCGTGTTTGCCATGTCGCAGTCCTTCAGCCATACCGTTCCGCTTGAGGAGCAGCTTCGTCTGCTTTCCATTTTACCTGCCGGGCAACCCCTG
Organism: Enterobacter cloacae complex sp. IR5412; assembly: GCF_049237385.1. Taxonomy (NCBI): domain Bacteria; kingdom Pseudomonadati; phylum Pseudomonadota; class Gammaproteobacteria; order Enterobacterales; family Enterobacteriaceae; genus Enterobacter; species Enterobacter cloacae complex sp. IR5412. The sequence continues at coordinate 174,664 of NZ_JBMKHQ010000003.1, forward strand.
TCAGCAGCGCAGCTAAACCAGACCGAACAGCATCTTCAGCAGTTGATTGCCAGCTATGCCTTGCTGAAGCACCAAAAAGAATAATGAGACTGGCGAAAAACACGGAGTTGTCATGTCAGCAAGAGAGCGTTTTTTTAAGAAAGTGCAGCAAAGTATCGGGGACAAACCGATCTATGTTAATACGGCTGAGGCCGAAGTCAGGGCGTTTTGTGAGCGGATGGAGGATCTTGCGCAGCAAATTATTACATGGTTTGAAGGTTCTGGTATTGAAATATTTTTATCTAAAAAACATATCACCGATTTAAGTACGGTTGGCTACAGCCTCAGTAGCGGTATATGTCGTTATGCCATTACGACGATCATTTTGCAAAATGGGGATCGCAGCGTCACCATTATGCCAGAACAGGTGATCAGGGGGCCGGAGAAGGGGTGTGTGACGATGAGTATTAATGTCCCCGATAGTCTGTCGGGGGCGAGGATATTCCATTTAAGCATGGCGCCTGAAACAGGCTGGTATATTCGTCGCGGGCATCAAAGTCCAAAAGAGAATATTCTCATGACTGAGGACTGTTTTTTCCAGGCTATCGACTGTCTGGCCTGAACGTAAGTCACCCTAACGGAAGGAGCGCGCATTAACGTAGTTAATATATATTAACTACGTTAACTTATTAAGCACCACTACACACCGGCGGCCTACAGTACCCCTCCTTAAATATATAATTACCGTTTATGAAGGTGTATCAGTAACCCAACGACAAGCCAGATATTTAGCGTAAAACATGCTTTTTATCCACCTTAAGTAAAACTGCGCAAATCAAACTGCAAAACAACAAACCAGCGACGAACGTGAGGACAAATTCGTATGGCAATGCTATAACCTTTAATGCCAACCAAAATATAATATCCCAGGAAAAGGTATGCTAAGAAATATTAGTGTCAGAACGTTCATTGTCTATTTCCTTTTATGTGTATTTTTGGTAAGTGATGGAGTTATAGCGCTATTTTCACGGAATTCTTCGCTTTTTATTGCTGTCATAATTGTACAATTCATCGCCTTATTTTTGCTTTGGGCATACATGACAAAATATCTTGTGACGCCGATCAATACTGTGAAAAAAAGTATTGAAGAAGTGACGTCAGGCAATCTCGGCGTGTCGATCCCTGAATTCGGCAACAACTGTGCGGGACGACTGATCCCGGGCATTAATAGTCTCTCCAGCAACATTGCAACGCTGGTCCGTGAGATCCGCGCCTCCTCGCAAACCGCGATGACCCTGTCAGATCAGCTTTCTTCACGCAGCGCGCAGCTTTCCGTTAAAACAGAACAGCAGTCAGCTTCGCTGGTGCAAACGGCAGCCAGCATGGAAGAGATGGCTGCAAGTACAAAAAATAATGCCGACAATACCCGTTTAGCCAGCGAACAGGCGAATATCGCGACGTTGCAGGCGCGTAAAGGCGGAGAGTTAATGGGGCAGGTCGCGAACAATATGCAATCAATTACCGACTGCGCCCAGCAAATGACAGAGATTATCTCGCTGATTGACGGTATCGCTTTTCAGACCAATATTCTGGCGCTTAACGCCGCCGTTGAAGCGGCAAGAGCGGGCGACCATGGAAAAGGATTTTCAGTGGTCGCTGGTGAGGTCAGAAGCCTGGCGCATCGTAGCGCCGAAGCGGCAAAAAATATTAAGTCATTGATTGAAGTCACCAGCCATAACGTGACGCAGGGCGTTAACGTAGTCTCTGAAGCTGAAAAAAACATGCACGACATCGTTACCGGCTCGGGCAACGTGAGCCGATTGATGGATGAAATTTCCGCCTCAACATCGGAACAAGAAAAAGGGATTTCACAAATCACGCTGGCATTGTCAGAGCTGGAACGCGTAACACAGAGCAATGTGTCGATGGTTGAAGAACTCAACGGCTCGTCAGATGTGTTGCGCAATCAGGTGATTGAACTTCAGACACGAACACGTAATTTCCGTCTGAAGAACGAGTACCAGGCTGATAATGCGTTAATAAGCCGCGAATGGGTGGTGAATTCCTGAGCATATTCAGGATGATGCCTCACATAATTATTGCTTAACCCTCGACGAAAGCTAGACTGACACCGAAAGAGATAAATCGGTGGAGGCGCTGTGGAGAGCATTAAAGGGTCTGAAGTTAACGTACCTGACGCGGTTTTTGCATGGGTACTTGATGGACGCGGGGGCGCAAGGCCGCTTGAAGATCAGGATCACATCGACAACGAACACCCATGCTGGCTGCACCTCAACTACACGCACCCGGACAGCGCCGAGTGGCTCGCGTCCACGCCGCTATTGCCCAACAACGTTCGGGATGCGCTGGCGGGAGAAAGTCTCAGACCTCGCGTCAGCCGGATGGGTGAGGGGACGTTAATAACACTGCGTTGCATAAACGGCAGTACGGATGAGCGTCCGGATCAGCTGGTGGCAATGCGTGTCTACATGAATGAACGATTGATTGTTTCCACCCGTCAGCGAAAAGTGCTGGCGCTGGATGACGTCATTAACGATCTGAAAGAGGGCACGGGGCCTACGGATTGCGGAAGCTGGCTGGTGGATGTATGTGATGCGCTGACCGATCATGCCAGCGAGTTTATTGAAGAACTCCACGATAAAATCATCGATCTGGAAGACAACCTGCTCGATCAGCAAATTCCCCCACGTGGTTTTCTGGCGTTGTTGCGAAAACAGCTTATTGTTATGCGCCGTTATATGACCCCGCAGCGCGACGTCTATGCGAGACTGGCCAGCGAACGCATGAGCTGGATGAATGACGATCAGCGTCGCAGAATGCAGGATATTGCTGACCGGCTGGGACGTGGTCTGGACGAAATTGATTCGTGTATCGCCAGAACGGCGGTCATGGCGGATGAGATAGCACAGGTAATGCAGGAGTCATTAGCCAGGAGAACCTATACCATGTCGCTGATGGCGATGGTCTTTTTACCGAGTACGTTCTTAACCGGGTTGTTTGGCGTCAATCTTGGGGGGATCCCCGGCGGTGAATATCACTATGGCTTCACCACGTTTTGCGTCATGTTAGTGGTTTTGATTGGGGGTGTTGCATGGTGGTTGCATCGTAGTAAATGGCTGTAAATTTACGCATTTTCTAATGCTGCGACTGCTTCAAAACGACATTTTAATTGAGCGAAGTCAATAAACTTAGACCATGTTAGGTGCAATATTACTCCCGCAGGTGAATGCAACGTCAAGCGATGGGCGTTGCGCTCCATATTGTCTTACTTCCTTTTTTTGAATTACTGCATAGCACAATTGATTCGTACGACGCCGACTTCATAGTCGGCTTTTTTTTGCCTCCTGTTTATCTGCGTCTACCCTTTAGGGGTAAGCACCCTAATCTGGAGGGAAAGATGAGTATGCTACTTGCCTTGCAACGCCTGAACATATGGCAGTCCGATCCGGTGCCCACCGATCCGACTCCAATTCCCGATCCCATCCCGCGTCCGCAGCCGATGCCGGATCCGCCACCGGACGAAGAACCGATTAAATTGTCGCATCGTTAGCGGAGATCTGCGAGGATACGCGCCATCTGACTGCAATCATTACCATGAGAGTATATTGTGACCGCTTTTTCCACGCTCAACGTTCTGCCTGAAGCCCAACTGACTAACCTGAATGAGTTGGGTTACCTCACTATGACCCCTGTCCAGGCCGCCGCGCTGCCAGCTATCCTTGAAGGCCGGGACGTGCGCGTGCAGGCGAAAACCGGTAGTGGAAAAACGGCTGCATTTGGACTCGGCCTGTTGCAGCATATTGATGCAACCCTGTTTCAGACCCAGTCCCTGATACTCTGCCCGACGCGCGAGCTGGCCGACCAGGTCGCGGGTGAGCTGCGTCGTCTGGCGCGTTTTTTGCCTAACACTAAAATTTTAACGCTCTGCGGCGGACAACCGTTCGGTGCGCAGCGCGATTCCCTTCAACACGCGCCGCATATCATTGTGGCAACGCCGGGCCGTCTGCTCGATCACCTGCAAAAAGGCACCGTTTCACTCGATGCACTGCAAACGCTGGTGATGGATGAAGCTGACCGCATGCTGGATATGGGCTTCAGCGATGCGATTGACGACGTGATCCGCTTTGCGCCCGCCACGCGTCAGACGCTGCTTTTTTCTGCCACCTGGCCAGAGGCGATTGCGGCGATCAGCGGGCGCGTGCAGAAGAACCCGCTGACCATTGAAATCGATACTGTCGATGCATTGCCAGCGATTGAGCAGCAGTTCTTCGAGACGTCGCAGCAGGGCAAAATTCCACTGCTGCAAAAATTGCTTAGCCAACACCAGCCAGCGTCCTGCGTGGTGTTCTGTAATACCAAAAAAGATTGTCAGGCGGTGTGCGATGCCCTGAATGATGCCGGACAGAGCGCATTATCGCTGCATGGCGATCTGGAGCAGCGCGATCGCGATCAGACGCTGGTGCGTTTCGCAAACGGCAGCACTCGCGTGCTGGTTGCAACGGATGTGGCGGCCCGTGGCCTGGATATTAAATCGCTTGAACTGGTGGTAAATTTCGAACTGGCATGGGATCCGGAAGTGCATATCCACCGTATCGGGCGTACCGCGCGTGCGGGTAACAGCGGTCTCGCGATCAGCTTCTGCGCGCCTGAAGAGGCGCAGCGCGCTAATATTCTTGCGGAAATGCTGCAACTGAAACTCAACTGGGTGAATGCCCCCGGTAATATCAGCATCGCTCCGCTGGCAGCGGAAATGGCCACCCTGTGCATCGACGGCGGAAAAAAAGCCAAAATGCGTCCCGGTGACGTTCTGGGGGCGTTAACAGGGGATATCGGTCTCGACGGGGCAGATATTGGCAAGATCACGGTCCATCCTGCACATGTCTATGTAGCGGTTCGCCAGTCGGTTGCGCATAAGGCCTGGAAACAGTTGCAGGGCGGGAAGATTAAAGGGAAAACCTGCCGCGTTCGGCTGCTGAAGTAAGGGAAAAAAGCGTCTCAGAAGCCTGTCTGAGACGCAGTCAGGTTATTTCACTTCCACCACGTTCAGGCGCAGTTCATCGAATTGCGCATCCTCTTCTTCTGGCTGCCAGCCAGCAGGCTGCATCGGGATCTCTTCGCGGTCAAACGCCAGATCCCCGCCATTCACTACCTCTGAACCGTGGTTAATCCCTTTGAAATCGAACAGTTCAACATCGGCGAGGTGCGAAGGCACCACGTTCTGCATGGCGCTGAACATGGTTTCGATGCGGCCCGGATAGCGTTTATCCCAGTCACGCAGCATGTCGCCAATGACCTGACGTTGCAGGTTCGGCTGTGAGCCGCACAGATTGCACGGAATGATAGGGAAGGCTTTGGCCTGAGAGAAACGCTCAATGTCTTTCTCGCGACAGTAGGCGAGTGGGCGGATCACGATGTGTTTGCCGTCGTCACTCATCAGCTTCGGTGGCATTCCCTTCATTTTGCCGCCGTAAAACATATTCAGAAACAGTGTTTGAAGAATGTCGTCCCGGTGATGACCAAGCGCAATCTTAGTGGCGCCCAGTTCGGTTGCGGTGCGGTACAGAATGCCGCGACGCAAACGTGAGCAAAGCGAGCAGGTCGTTTTGCCCTCCGGGATCTTCTCTTTAACAATGCCGTAGGTATTCTCTTCTACGATTTTGTACTCAACGCCCAGGTTCTCAAGGTACTCCGGCAGGATATGCTCCGGGAATCCTGGCTGTTTCTGATCGAGGTTAACCGCGACCAGGGAAAAGTTCACCGGTGCGCTTTGCTGTAGATTGCGCAGGATCTCCAGCATGGTGTAGCTGTCTTTACCGCCCGACAGGCAGACCATGATGCGATCGCCTTCTTCAATCATGTTGAAGTCTGCAATGGCTTCGCCCACGTTACGGCGCAGTCGCTTTTGCAGTTTATTCAGGTTGTACTGTTCTTTCTTGTTAATCTCTTGATTTTGTTGCATCTATTTGTTACTCAGATCTCAAATGGGGCACAGGGTGAGAAAACGATTTCAAAGCGTCAGCTTCGTGTTCATCTCTTCTATCCATGTAGCATAGATTTCATACACCATCTGCGCATTTATGTGCCCCATCTGGTTAGCGATAAAAGACGGGTTTGCGGCTACCGGTAAAAACCAGCATGCGAAAGTGTGTCGTGTATGGTACGGATTGCAGCGCCGAATGCCAGCACGATTTACAAATGAGCCCCTCAAAGAAGTTTGGTTAAGACTAACGGGTTGTCTACACTTACAGCTTACGCAGTAAAAACGGAGGTGAAAATGACTGACCGACCCGTTAATGGTGACCATCCTGATTATAATCCCAGCCCGGATAACCCGGAAAAGGATGGAAGAAAACCGAAAGATGATCCTGGCTCAGCGCCTGAATCAGGCGATAAAGATCCAGAGTAATGACCAGCCGCCTCTACGAAGGCGGTTTTAACACCCATTACGGCCTCTCTATGCGCAACGCTATTCACGATATTCCGATACCCGCTCAGAACCCCCTGTTTTGCCGGACGAGAAGGTGAGATAAAGCACCGACCTCTTCCCCGCGTTCCAGCACGTTTTACAGTTCTCCTGCTACGCTTTTGAGGGGGACAAGGGAGCGCTTCTATGAAAAATAAAGACGAACAGACAGGATTAGTTGGGCTGGCGATTGGTGCCGCCGTTATCGGGCTGGTTTCAGCGCAGAAGATCATCAACCGTGAAAGTATTGTCGATGAGCTGGTGAGGCTCGGCAGGCAAAAGGGGGATGGTGTCGAAGATGAGGTCTTTTTAAAAGCGGCTGAGTTAGTGAGAAAAGGGGTATAAGCGATGGCTGAAATTCGTCATGCACAGTGTCATTGTGGGGCGGTGAAATTTACTGTTGAGCTGACGGACGGCCTGAATACCGCACGGCGATGTAGCTGCTCGTTTTGCAGGATGCGCGGGGCAGTAGTGGTTTCCGCGCCGTTGACGGGTATTAAGGTGACGCAGGGCGCGGACACGCTCACAGAGTACCGTTTCAACACCGGCACGGCGCGCCATTTCTTCTGCTCGGTTTGCGGTATTTACACGTTCCATCAACGACGTTCCAATCCCAATGAATATGGTGTGAATGTCGCCTGTCTGGAAAATGTTACGCCATTCGACTTCCCGGAAGTGGCGGTAATGGATGGGATAAATCACCCTATGGATGGCGACAGCGGGGTAATTGGCTATCTCTCTTTTCGCAAAGAACAGGCGAAACAGAGATAAAATTAGCCCGCAGATCGCTGCGGGCTATCGGGATTAGAACTGGTAAACCAGACCTAACGCTACGATGTCATCCGTACCGATGCCATTGTTTTTGTAGAATGAATCATCTTCATCCAGCAGGTTGATTTTATAATCAACATAGGTGGACATGTTTTTGTTGAAATAGTAGGTAGCACCGACGTCAGCGTATTTCACCAGGTCTTTATCGTCCTGACCATTGCCCAGATCTTTACCTTTGGACTGTAAATAGGAAACAGCCGGACGAAGGCCGAAGTCAAACTGATATTGTGCGGTCACTTCAAAGTTCTGGGTTTTATTTGCAACCGCATCTGCATTGTCGCCGTACGGCGTCATATTGCGGGTTTCGGAATACATTGCAGCCAGGTAAATGTTGTTGGCATCGTATTTGAGGCCTGCGGTCCATGCATCCGCAGTATCACCGCCCGCAGTAGTGTAATTTACCTGATCGTTAGTACGGTCAGATGAAGCATATGCCGCGCCTGCGCTGAAGCCCATGCCGAAATCGTAGGTTGCGGAGATACCGTAACCGTCACCATTTTCATGACGTGTATCACGACCGTTGTTGGTCCCTTCATTAGTAGAGCAGAAATTCTCATCGCAGTTATTACCTTCATTATTACCCTGATACTGCACCGCGAAGTTCAGACCCTGCACCAGACCAAAGAAGTCGGTGTTACGGTAGGTCGCCACGCCGTTTGCACGACCGGTCATAAAGTTATCGGCATAAGTATAAGAGTCGCCACCAAATTCTGGCAGCATATCGGTCCAGCCTTCTACGTCGTACAGGACGCCATAGTTACGGCCGTAATCGAAGGATCCGTAGTCGCCCACCTTCACACCCGCGAAGGCCAGACGCGTCCAGGACTGATTGTCAGAGCCTTCGGTGTTGTTTGCCTGAATGTTGTATTCCCACTGCGCGTAACCGGTCATCATGTCGTTGATTTGGGTTTCACCTTTGAAACCCAGACGCATATAGGTTTGGTCGCCATCTTTTGACGCATCGTCAGAGAAATAATGCAGACCATCTACTTTGCCATACAGATCCAGTTTATTGCCGTCTTTATTATAAATTTCAGCTGCGTGAGCGGCTCCAGCCATTAACAAAGCGGGGATCATCAGTGCCAGTACTTTTCTTTGCATTTTGATTATTCCTTTGCAGTTATTTTTTTATTGCTTAGTGAACTTTCCGGGATGGAAAGCTGTCCCATGCTAAATCACACAGAGGGTTGATGAATAAAATATAATTGTTACGGGTTGAGTAAAATCTAAAGCAAATGATGCGTTTGAAATAACAATTGATGCCGTGAATTAATCGTTATAATCGATACAAAATAAAAATTATTAATTAAGTGGTAAAGAAGGTATTCTCCATGGCGTTATATGCCTTTAAGATTTTTTCATCCATAATTCACGTGAATATTGTTCAGAACGTTGAGGCAATTTTCACCGAACTTCTGGATTAGCCCGGTGCACGTGCATCGGGCTTTTTTATGGCAAAAAAATGCCCGGGCAAGCCGGGCATAACGGTTATTCGCTGGTTGATTTTTCCGCTTTCCCCGCCAGCTGTGCAAGGAAGTCATAACGCTTCTGAAGATCCGCTGCCGCGTCCCTCCATAGCTGCTCTGCTACTTCTGGTTGTTGAGCGTTCAGCCTGCGGAAACGCTGCTCCTGAAGTAAGGTTTCGGCAAGGGCGTCTGAAGGCGGACGTGAATCCAGCGCCAGCGGTAATTTTCCTTCATCGGCACGGCGCGGGTCAAAGCGGTACAGCGGCCAGAAGCCGGTTGCGGTAAGCTGACGCATCTGGTCGTGGCTAAGCGCCAGATCGTAGCCATGCTCCTCACACGGGCTATAGGCGATGATCAGCGACGGGCCAGGATACGCTTCCGCTTCCTGAATGGCTTTCACCGTCTGGTTAAGCTGCGCGCCCAGCGAAATCTGCGCGACGTAGACGTGTCCATACATCATCATGCTGACGCCCAAATCTTTACGCGCCTTTCGTTTGCCATGCTCACCAAATTTCGTGACCGCACCCAGTGGCGTTGCTTTCGAGGCCTGTCCGCCGGTGTTGGAATAACACTGAGTATCAAGCACCAGAATGTTAACGTTTTCGGTGAGGCTCAGGACGTGATCAAGACCACCGAAACCAATATCGTAGGCCCATCCGTCGCCACCGATCAGCCAGATAGATTTTTCAACCAGCGCGTCAGCATCGGTCAGCAGTTGTTCAGCCCCTTCAACACCCTGAAGCGCGTGGCGCAGTTCAGCAACCTGTGCGCGACGAACGTCAGGCTTGGCCTCCGCATGCAGGGCGTCATTCAGCTCTGCCGGGATTTTATCGGCAAACTGTTCCAGCAGACGCATTACGCGGGCGCGGTGCTGATCGACCGTCAGGCGGAATCCCAGACCAAATTCTGCGTTATCCTCAAATAGCGAGTTTGCCCAAGCCGGGCCGCGGCCATACGCGTCGGTGGTATAAGGCGTAGACGGCAAGTTCCCCCCATAGATTGACGAGCAGCCCGTCGCGTTGGCAATCAGCATCCGGTCGCCGTAAAGCTGGGTAAGCAGTTTGATGTACGGCGTTTCACCGCATCCGGAACACGCCCCGGAGTACTCGAAGAGGGGGGTGATGAGCTGCGAGGTACGAATGTCAATGCGTTCCAGCTTGTTGCGATCGATTTCGGGCAGGTCGAGGAAGAAGTCATAATTCACTTTCTCTTCTTCAACATGTTCCAGACGTGACATCATATTAATGGCTTTGATTGAGGGATCCTGACGATCTTTCGCCGGGCACACCTCGACGCACAGGTTACAGCCGGTACAGTCCTCTGGTGCCACCTGAAGAACATATTTCTGGCCACGCATATCACGGGATTTTACATCCAGCGAGTGCAGACTTTCCGGTGCGTCCGCCATCGCTTCTGGCGACACCACTTTGGCGCGAATGGCCGAGTGTGGGCAGGCCGCCACGCAGTGGTTGCACTGGGTGCATAGCTCTTCTTTCCAGATAGGGATCGCTTCGGCAATGTTGCGTTTTTCCCAACGGGTTGTGCCCATCGGCCAGGTGCCATCAGGCGGAAGCGCAGAGACGGGAAGAGTGTCGCCCAACCCGGCAAGCATCGCCGCCGTAACGGTTTTGACGAAATCCGGGGCAGCGTCAGACACCACTGGCGGCCGGTTCGGGCTGCTGGTATTGACCGGCTGCAACGGCACCTCGAACAGCGACTCGCGGGCCAGCGCCAGCGCCTGCCAGTTGCGCTCAACCAGCTCCTGACCTTTGCTGCTGTAGCTTTTGGCTATCGCCCCCTGGAGCTCCATCAGCGCGCTGTCGCCCGGCAGAATATTGGTCAGGTGGAAGAACGCCATCTGCATAACCGTATTGATACGCGCGGCCAGGCCGCACTCGCGGGCGATCTTCGCGGCGTTAATGACATACAGGCGCGCCTGTTTCTGGTTTAGCACCGCCTGGACTTCCTGGGGCAGCCGTGCCCAGACCTCATCGGCGCTATACGGGGTGTTGATCAGGAAAATACCGCCGGGCTTCAGGCGCTCGGCCATCTGGTATTTATCGATAAACTGGAGCTGATGACAGCCAACAAAATCCGCCTGAGAAATCAGGTATGCCGAGCGGATTGGATGTTCGCTGACGCGCAGGTGCGAGACGGTCAACCCGCCCGCTTTTTTGGAATCGTAGACGAAATACCCTTGCGCATACCACGGCGTGGAGTTACCGATAATTTTGATGTTGTTCTTGGTCGCCGAGACGCTGCCGTCGCTGCCCAGACCGTAGAACAGCGCTTCCAGTTTCGCATTCGAGGGCAGGGTGTTTTCCGGCAAAGGGAGAGAAAGGTTAGTCACGTCATCATAAATGCCGACCGTAAAGCGCGGCTTCGGTTTTGCCTCGCGCAGTTCAGCAAATACGGCCAGGACGCACTCCGGCCCGAACTCTTTGGAAGACAAACCATAACGCCCGCCAATGACGCGCGGCAGCGTTTCGCGTTCACCGTGATTAAACGCCTCAGCCAGAGCGGTCATTACATCAAGGTAAAGGGGTTCAGCCTGCGCGCCAGGCTCTTTGGTGCGGTCAAGTACCGCCACGGCACGCGCGCTTTCCGGCAGGGCTGCGAGCAGATGTTTCGCAGAGAATGGACGGTAGAGGCGAACTTTTAGTACGCCAACTTTTTCACCACGCGTAAGAAGCTCATCGACCACCTCTTCGCAGGTGCCGATGGCGGAGCCCATCAGGACGATCACGCGCTCGGCCTGCGGATGACCGTAATATTCAAATGGCTTATATGCGCGACCCGTCGCAGCGGCAAAATCGTCCATCGCCTGTTCGACGTGCTCATATACCGCGTTGTACCACGGGTTTGTCGCCTCGCGGGACTGGAAATAGGTATCCGGGTTGGCAGAGGTACCCCGGATCACCGGATGTTCCGGATTGAGGGCCCGAGCGCGATGGGCATCAATGTCAGCCTGCGGCAGCAGGTTCAGTATGGTGTCATCCGGCAGCGGAACGATTTTATTGATCTCGTGAGAGGTGCGAAAACCATCGAAGAAATGAATAAATGGCACTCGACTTTTTAGCGTGGCGATATGCGAAATCAGCGCGAAGTCCTGTGCTTCCTGCACGCTGCTGGCGCAGAGCATAGCGCAGCCGGTCTGACGCACGGCCATCACGTCTGAGTGGTCGCCAAAAATAGAGAGCGCGTGTGTGGCTACAGTACGTGCGGCGACGTGCAGGACAAACGGCGTTAATTGTCCTGCCAGCTTGTAAAGCGTGGGGATCATCAACAGCAGCCCTTGAGACGAGGTGAATGAGGTCGACAGGGCACCGGTCTGCAACGCACCATGCACGGTGGCAATGGCGCCGGCTTCGGACTGCATCTCAACAACCCGCGGGACATCGCCCCAGACGTTTTTTACCCCATTACCAGCCCAGGCGTCAGCCTGTTCAGCCATCGTGGAGCTTGGGGTAATGGGGTAGATGGCGATAACTTCGCTGGTGCGAAACGCAACAGACGCGACTGCACCATTGCCGTCAATAGTTTGCATAGGACAACACCCTTACATTGCGCAAAAATGAAGGGCCTGTAAAACGACGACAGACCCTGAATATTATCTGTGTATTTTAGCAAAGCTCAGGTTTTACGATTTTCGCTTTTGTGTCCTTGGTATGCGCTGTATCAATGACTGGATGGCTATTCGCGATAAAAAATTGCGAGAAATTGTTACCAGAGCGCATAAATACGCACATCCGCTCTCGACGATGCGGTGCGTGATGCCTATTATGCATAGGTTTCGCTTTAACTATGGGGAGGAAGGTATGCGTTCTGCATTTTGGGTCGGATGTGCCGCGTTACTGTTGTCGGCATGCAGCAATGAACCTGTACAGCAAGCGACAGCGGCACACGTTACGCCAGGTATGCGAGCGGCTATGTCCAGTTCAGGCCAGGCCAACTGCGCAATGATCGGAGGGTCACTCTCCGTTGCCCGTCAGCTCGACGGCTCCGCTATCGGAATGTGCGCGTTGCCAAACGGCAAACGCTGTAGTGAGCAGTCGCTTGCCGTAGGATCGTGCGGGAGTTACTGAGTTATTCAACTCGCTTAAACATTAAAGACTTATTGGCTGTCGCCAGCGTTAACTGGTCTTCGGTCAGGTCTACCTGAGCGCCTGTGCGTAGCATATCGGCGAGGGTCTGATCCAGTTCATTAAGCTGCGGCTCGGTGCAGAGTTTCCGCGTCATTGCCAGCGTTTTGACCGTCAACTCTCCTTCGGACAATTTTCCCTGGCCGTTGAAGCCGTTGCACATTGTGCCGGAGACGGCAATGTTGTTAATCAGGCTGATACTGGGCTGCGCGCTGAACCGAATTTCAGGCTGCGTTTTCAGGCCCTTAACCGCTTTGCCATCAACGTTTTCCAGCACGAAACGGTGATTCTCTAACTGATCGGTCTGAACGGAGGCTTTACCGGGATTAACGCATCCCGCCAGTGCGAGGCTGATTAAACTTACTGCCGCGAGCTTTTTCATTTTTCTTCTCAAACTATCAATGCTGTAAATATTTTTTCAGTGTAACCATACCCTCCAGGGTGTTAATGGGGTTTATCTGAAAGTGCGAGATAAGGACCGGGCGGCAACGCACCCGGTGAATGAATTAGTGCGATTTAAACCCGGCTGCGGCCATCAGCATTTTAAAGAGCATACTTACGCAGGCCAGTGCCAGGACGCTGCCGCCCCAGATGATGGCAAGCCACATCAAACGTTTCCATACAGGTTGTTGCATCAGTGATAACCCTCCCCATGCTGTACTTTTCCGCGAAAAACGTAATAACTCCAGAAGGTGTAGACCAGAATCACAGGAATGATCAACAGTGCGCCCACCAGCATGAAGCCCTGGCTTTGGGCTGGCGCAGCGGCCTGCCAGAGGGTAATGTCCGGCGGGATGATATGCGGCCAGATGCTGATCCCAAGCCCGCTAAATCCAAGAAAAACCAGCCCTAACGTCATGATAAACGGCAGGGTATGGCTCGCAGGATCGTTCAGGCAGCGCCACTGGCACAGACTCAGGATCGCAACCAGCGCAGGAACGGGCAGCAGATAAAACAGATTCGGCAGCGTAAACCAGCGCGCAGCAATGGCTGGTTGGGCGAGAGGGGTCCATATACTGATTACCGCAATGAATACCAGAAGCAGGAGCAGAAGCACTTTCGATACCTGACGCATCCGCTGTTGCAGGGCATTTTCACTTTTCATTACCAGCCACGTTGATCCTAACAGCGCGTAAGCCACCACAAGACCCGCACCGCAGAAAAGATTGAACGCGGTAAACCAGTCAAACGGACCACCGCTGTAAGCGCGACCGGTGACGCTGAACCCGTGGATGACCGCGCCGACGGTGATGCCCTGGCTGAAGGCCGCCACAATTGACCCGCCAATAAAGGCCTTATCCCAGAACGGACGGTGCGCCGGAGTCGCTTTGAAGCGAAATTCGAAGGCGACGCCACGAAATATAAGCCCGATCAGCATTATTGTCAGTGGAATGGTTAGCGCGTCGATGATCACCGCATAGGCGAGAGGAAAGGCGCCAAACAGGGCCGCACCGCCAAGCACCAGCCAGGTTTCGTTGCCGTCCCAGACGGGAGCCACGCTGTTGACCATTACGTCGCGATCGTCCGCATTCGGCGTTACCGGAAACAGTATGCCTATCCCCAGATCAAAACCGTCCATCACGATATACATCAACGTGGCGAAAACGATAATCACGAACCAGATAATGGAAAGATCGATACCCATTACGGTTACTCCTTAAATTCAGTGGTGACGGCAGAAAGCGGACGAGCAGGGCGGCCATCGGATTCAGTCGCGAAGGATTCATAAGGCTGCGGCCCTTTTTTAATCAGACGCACCATATAGCTGTAACCCACGCCGAACACCGCGGTATAAACCACGAAGAAGGCCAGCAAGCTGATGCTCATGTGCAGATCGCCATGTGCGGAAACCGCATCCTTCGTACGCTGTAGCCCATAGACGACCCAGGGCTGGCGGCCGACCTCCGTTGTTACCCATCCGGCGAGGATCGCGATTAGCCCGGATGGCCCCATCAGCAGAGTAAACCACAGGAAGGAACGTGAGGTGTAGAGGCGCTGTTTGTAACGCAGCCAGACCGCCACCATGCCCAGGAAGAGCATCAACATCCCTAAACCGGCCATGATGCGGAAAGACCAAAAGACAATGGTGGCGTTCGGGCGATCGTCTTTTGGGAACTCCTTCAATGCCGGAACCTGTTTATCGAAACTGTGGGTCAGGATAAGGCTGCCGAGAGCGGGAATTTCAAGGCTAAAACGGGTCCGTTCCTGATCCATATCCGGCCAGCCAAACAGCAGCAGTGGAGTAGGCTCACCCGGCGAATTCTCCCAGTGGCCTTCAATGGCGGCTATTTTCGCGGGCTGGTGTTTTAAGGTATTAAGCCCGTGCATATCACCCACCAGTGCCTGAACAGGGGCTACGATCAACGTCATCCACAACGCCATGGAGAACATGGTGCGAATAGCGTGGGTGTTGTTTCCGCGCAGCAAATGCCAGGCCGCGGAGGCTCCGACAAACAGTGCACTGCTGAGAAATGCCGCTATCGACATGTGCAGCAGGCGGTAAGGGAAGGAGGGGTTAAACACCACGGCAAACCAGTCCACCGGAACGACCTGACCGTTGATGATTTCATACCCTTGCGGTGTCTGCATCCAGCTGTTTGACGAGAGGATCCAGAACGTAGACATGAGGGTCCCCAGTGCCACCATGCAGGTCGAAAAGAAGTGCAGCCCCGGCCCGACCTTATTCCAGCCAAACAACATTACCCCGAGGAACCCCGCCTCAAGGAAGAACGCGGTGAGCACTTCATAGGTCAGCAGAGGGCCGGTAATGCTGCCCGCAAACTGCGAAAACCCGCTCCAGTTGGTGCCAAACTGATAAGCCATCACCAGGCCGGAGACCACGCCCATCCCAAAGTTGACGGCGAAGATCT
Source organism: Enterobacter cloacae complex sp. IR5412 (assembly GCF_049237385.1). Classification (NCBI taxonomy): domain Bacteria; kingdom Pseudomonadati; phylum Pseudomonadota; class Gammaproteobacteria; order Enterobacterales; family Enterobacteriaceae; genus Enterobacter; species Enterobacter cloacae complex sp. IR5412. The sequence continues at coordinate 190,436 of NZ_JBMKHQ010000003.1, forward strand.
TCGACCAGAAATGGTACAGCGAACGCCAGACGGGGTTTTTTGTTTTCAGCCACAGCCCTTCCAGCACGGCGAGATAGCTCGCCAGGCCAATGGTTATCGCCGGAAAAATAATATGAAAGGATACGGTAAAGGCGAACTGTATTCGCGCAAGATGAAACGCATCGAAACCAAACATGCAAAACTCCGCAGTGCAAAAAATTCGATGCCATTCTAAGCTTTGCCAGGTCTGGGTTGCAGAGACAGACCGATGTTATTTATCTATAACAGTTTTCTTGACCGTCTATGTGAAACTTGTATCGGGCGGTAATATTACAGCCCATGTTAACGCTCACTTTCGTAACGCCCAAAGGTAGATCAATACGGCGTTAAGCAGAAAGGAAAAAATAAAAAGTAATAATGTGTAGCTTTCACTCCATTCAAGTTCAGTTACAAATCCAAAATGTCTGGTGTAGAGGTGATAAAGCAAAACATCCGGCATGATGTAGCATACCAGCGAATAAATAATGAAAAGCATCAATGTTTCGACCACCCACGTAAGGGCATGTTTTCTTGCATTCATCAATATACCTGTATGGTGCCAAGTGCATTTAATCCAGCAGCGACTTTTATTGTGCCGGACGCCAGTAGTCCATGCATTAATATTCTGAAGTGAGCATGGTTTGGTAATGTGATGCATCCATTACTAATACCGGACTGTCCCGCAGGGTGTAGACGAAAAGATCCTCGCTCAACTCTGTTGATAAAGGTTGTATCGTCAATGTGATTATCATGACGATAAAGAGCAAACCAAAAATCACGGTTCGATCCGCTTTCAAACTCTTTGATAACATCATGCCAGTGGGTAGCTAACCCACCTCGAGGACGTGTAACGATATAATAGAGTCCGGGTGGTAATGGCCCTACCTCAGGCGTTGAAACGGCATCAGGATTGTTTCTGTTGTGACCTGAGTTTCCTGAATATGCGGGGAAAAAACCCAGGCCAGGACAGCTCAGCGTTGAAAGTTGTCCCCCGTTTAAATGAAAAGTACATCGAATCATCTGTCTTTCCATTCATCAGAGAAGAGAATATTCCCGTCGCAATGCTTCCAGGTAATCTTTTCGTAGCGAAGTGCGATACTTTCGAGATGGTTATGTTTTTCAGTCGCGGGATTTTTTATATCATGCATGAGTGGGCAGATAGAGACAACTTTCACGTTCTCCAGTAGCATGTTGAAGTATTCGACCTCCTGGCCTGCATTATTGATATGATACCACTTAAACTCAGCGCTTTTTAAGGTTTGTCCTTTTGCTACTGCTTTGTACAAATAGGGGCTTGAGCTGTCGAACTCTTTTTCAAAATTAAGTGGGCTATGAATACGGGTACCTGTGATCTTACCGGTCATGTTGTCGGTAGGGAGATACAGGCCGTGCCCAAAACTCAAAATTTCGATACTTCCCTCACGATTTACAACGTCGACAGAGCCCTTAATATTCGCGCCACCGTCATCTTTTAGCCAGAGGTATGCTGGAATTGCCATCCTATAGTTCCTTTTTTCTGAGTGAATCTGAAAAGTTAATACCTCTGTTGAACCAACCAGGTAGGCATAAAATGCCATATAAAACAATTATATTTCAATGTGTTATGTGTTGGTGCTTCGAAATCGGTTTCTTGAATAATCAATGAAGCTGTAGACAATCTTGAATAAAAAATTTCTTTTTATGATTTTTACGCATTAAACAGCTTGCTTTGTCGCCAGCAACATGCGTTAATGGATTTCTGGTTTTGAATCCAAATAAATATCTGACGTAGTTTTATAAAGCAGTTCTCATCACGTTGTGCCTCTCCGCAGCCTCTCTTGGGTCTTTATCTACATTCCGATTAGTTTTGTATCGAACCAACTTTTGCCTGATCGGCTCATGAGTAATTTACGTTTTTACGTTTACAGGAGAATCCTATGACTTCTTATATCCATTTCCGCTGCCCATGCTGTCATGGCTCGCAGTACCGCACCTCAGCTTTTGATGTGTCTGACAAAAATCCGTTCGGCGCAAAATGCATTTTCTGCAAATCGTCGATGATCACGCTCGACCACCTGGCCGCAGCGCGTTCTGCTCAGAATCACATTACTGAGTACCGCAAGTAATCTACCGCGTTTCCCATAACAGTTAGCAAATTCTTCTCTTTTTCTCCTGCTGATATACACTGTCAGCAATAAGGAGAATCTGATGAAAAAATACCAGCGTCTGGCGCAACAAATTATCTCGCAGATTGAGCTTGGCGTATGGTTGCCGGGCGATAAGCTGCCTTCTCTGCGAGAGCAGGTGGCAAGCAGCGGCATGAGTTTCATGACCGTGGGCCACGCGTATCAGATGCTGGAAAGTCAGGGGCGCATTGTTGCCAGACCGCAGTCAGGCTATTACGTTGCCGCCCGTCCGACCACACACCAGCCAGCACCGCCCGCGCAGGTGATGCGCGATGAAGTAGTTGACATCAACACCTATATCTTCGACGTGCTACAGGCCAGCCGCGACCCCTCCGTTGTCCCTTTTGCCTCGGCATTTCCCGATCCGCGCCTATTCCCGCTTCAGCAACTCAACCGCTCGCTGGCTAATGTCAGTAAAACGGCCACGGCCATGAGCGTGATTGAAAACCTGCCGCCGGGTAACGTTGACTTACGTCATGCCATTGCCCGTCGCTACGCTCAGCAGGGGATGAATATCTCCCCGGACGAAATTGTGATCACCGCGGGCGCGCTCGAAGCACTCAACCTTAGTTTGCAGGCTGTCACTGAACCAGGTGACTGGGTTATCGTCGAAAACCCCTGTTTTTATGGCGCACTCCAGGCACTTGAACGTCTGAAACTGAAAGCGCTGTCGGTTGCTACTGACGTGCGTGAGGGCATCGATCTCAGTGCCCTTGAGCAGGCGTTAAATGATTATCCGGTGAAAGCCTGCTGGCTGATGACCAACAGTCAGAACCCGCTCGGCTTCACGCTGAGTGCAGAGAAGAAAGCTCAGCTAGTGGCCTTATTAACCCGGCATAACGTCACGCTGATTGAAGACGATGTTTACAGCGAACTCTACTTTGGCCGCGAAAAGCCGCTTCCGGCAAAGGCCTGGGATAAGCAGGATATGACGTTGCACTGCTCCTCATTCTCTAAGTGTCTGGTGGCCGGTTTCCGTATTGGCTGGGTGGCGGCGGGAAAACATGCGCGCCGTATTCAGCAGTTACAGCTGATGAGTACGTTATCCACCAGCTCCCCCATGCAGCTGGCGCTGGTGGATTACCTGGCGACCAAACGTTACGACGCCCACCTTCGTCGCCTGCGGCGCACGCTTGCTGAACGCAAACAGCAGGCCTGGCAATCGCTTTTGCGCCATATGCCTGCTGGCGTCAAGATCCATCATAACGACAGCGGCTACTTTTTATGGCTGGAACTGCCTGAACAGCTGGATGCGGGGCAGTTGAGTGAAAAGGCATTAACTCATCAAATCAGCATTGCGCCCGGCAAAATGTTTTCCACCTCCAATATCTGGACACCGTTTTTCCGTTTCAATACCTCATGGGGATGGGGCGAGCGGGAGGAGCAGGCGGTCGTCCAACTGGCGGCGTTAATTCGCGAAATGATGCTGCCCCCAGTCACACCTTGATGAAAATTCCTGAAGCGACATGATGCGCGGTCTACCTTTAGTAAGGGAGTGCGGATTGGTGACGTGACGTTGTCACGCATCGACCCGCCAGAACGTGTGCTGACAGCGAAAACTATGTCGATTTCAACAGGACGATGCTATGCAAAATCAACTGCTGATTAATGGTGAACTGGTGACCGGCGAGGGTGAGAAGCAGGCGGTTTACAATCCTGCCACGGGTGAAGTATTGCTGGAGATTGCTGAAGCGTCGGCAGCACAGGTGGACGCTGCCGTCCAGGCTGCCGATCGCGCGTTCACTGAGTGGGGGCAAACGACGCCCAAAACGCGCGCCGAAAGTTTGTTGAAACTGGCTGATGTGATAGAAGCCAACGCTGACGCGTTCGCAAATCTGGAATCCCTTAACTGCGGGAAACCGCTGCACTGTGTCCAGGGGGACGAGATCCCGGCCGTGGTCGATGTGTTTCGCTTCTTTGCCGGGGCCGCCCGCTGCCTGAACGGGCTGGCTGCCGGAGAATACCTCGAAGGACATACCTCAATGATCCGCCGCGACCCGGTTGGCGTTGTCGCCTCTATTGCGCCCTGGAACTATCCTCTGATGATGGCGGCGTGGAAGCTGGCGCCCCCGCTGGCGGCGGGAAACTGCGTCGTCATCAAGCCATCTGAAATCACCCCGTTGACGGCGCTGAAGCTGGCGGAACTGGCGAAAGATATCTTCCCGCCAGGCGTGCTCAACGTGCTTTTTGGTCGCGGCAAAACCGTAGGAGATCCGCTGACCGGGCACGAAAAAGTCCGTATGGTTTCTCTCACCGGCTCTATTGCTACCGGAGAACATATTATCGGGCATACCGCATCTTCAGTTAAACGTACCCATATGGAATTGGGCGGAAAAGCGCCGGTCATTGTCTTTGACGATGCAGATTTGGATGCCGTGGTTGAAGGCGTGCGTACGTTTGGTTTCTACAATGCTGGTCAGGATTGTACCGCAGCTTGTCGTATCTATGCCCAGAAGGGGATTTACCCCGCGCTGGTCGAAAAGCTGGGCGCAGCTGTTACCAGCCTGAAAATGGGCGCGCCGGACGATACATCAACGGAGCTGGGCCCGCTCAGCTCCGCAGCGCATCTTTCCCGCGTTTGCGCTGCCGTGGATGAAGCCAAAGCCCTTGGACATATCCGCGTCGTCACCGGTGGCAGTAAAAGAGAGGGGGCAGGATATTACTTCCAGCCAACGCTGCTGGCCGGGGCGAAGCAGGAAGATGCGATCGTCCAGCGAGAAGTGTTTGGCCCGGTGGTCAGCGTGACAGAATTTGAGGATGAAGCGCAGGTGCTGAACTGGGCTAACGATTCGCAATACGGCCTGGCCTCGTCCGTCTGGACAAAAGACGTCGGACGCGCCCATCGCCTCAGCGCACGGTTGCAGTATGGCTGCACCTGGGTCAATACCCATTTTATGCTGGTGAGCGAAATGCCGCACGGCGGGATGAAGTTATCCGGTTATGGTAAAGATATGTCGGTCTACGGACTTGAGGATTACACGGTAGTCCGACATGTCATGTTTAAACACTAAACCCTCATGCCCGGCGCAGTGCCGGGCGATTCAGCTTACCAGCCACATACCTCGTGTTCATTTTCCGTATCGTAGGCGCGAACGGTATTCACCAGATCCTTCACGACATCTGCCGCGACGTCCGGAATCAACAGCTCCATTGGCGCTTCTGTTTCATAATCCACCGACACGCCGTTGCTGTTGTTGGTGACGGTCACGGTATAGGTAGCCTTACCCATTATTTACTCCTTATGCGTGTTGACCACTTTACCGATACCCGCACCGCTGAGCGTGACGGCAGGATCCGCGAAAAAGTCGATATTAAAATAGGTGTCGTCGGTCAGAAGCTCAATGCGGTGCCATTTTTGCGGTGGGGAGATGCCAAAAGAACCGGCCTCAATAACCACTTCCAGATCGGGCTCGGTGGCGTCGCCATCGGCAAAGCCAAAGTAACGCACCGCACCCTGCATGACGGACAACCGACCGTACACGCCGGCTTTGGTGTTGTGATGGGTAAAAAGCGCTTTTGGGGCGGTCTCTTTATTCCAGAACGGCGTCGAGCGGGTATGAACAAAGTTTTCAGGAATACGTAACATAATAGTTTCCTTCATGTTGGCGGGCGCTTAAAGGGACTTAAGCACCTCAGGTTCAACAAAGAATTCAATATTGAACAGGGTGTCGTCGGTCATCACCTCAATGTGGTGCCATCTCTCTGGCGGGAAAACGCCGAAACGACCCGCTTCAATGACGAGCTCGCTGTCAGGCTCAGGTGTAAATTCATCAGCATAGCCCAGATAACGCACTGCGCCACGCATCACCGACAGGCGAGGGTAAACGCCCGGACGCGTGCCCGTATCCAGGTGACGTTTAAAAATGCCGGCTGGGGCCGTTTCTTTGTTCCAGAAAGGCGTGGAACGGGTGTGAATGCAACTCTGCGGAATGCGTAGCATGTTTCCTCCCTTAAAAGCCTGCTGTTATTAGACTGCTTTCTGAGGGGATGGATTTATCAAAAAGTGCATTTAATTTGCATGTTATCAATAATAACCGTTTTGCTTTACCCGGCGTTGTTACACAAGGTACTCAGTTGTTATTATCATTAATAATTAAGGGGTTATTGTGTAACGAAAAAACTTGATCTGTGTCAACATATGACGCATATTGCGTGCGGTTATTTTTCGGCTCAGGTAAACAGAATGACGTTGTTTCAAAAGATGTTGGTGTTCTACGCAATCATGGCCTCCATCTGCGCATTAATTACCTGGTTCCTGTCTAAAGATCGTAAACGTATTCGCCTGTTGAGCGCATTCCTGGTGGGATCTACCTGGCCGATGAGCTTTCCTGTTGCCCTGTTAATCTCTCTTTTCTGAAGCACGGTTCAAGAATCGGCATCCAGACATAGCATTCCATACATTGAGGCTGTATAAATATACAGTCCGTCATACATGGAGTGCTTATGAACAGTTTCTATTCACAGCAAGCAGGCTGCACGGTGCGCTGGCAGGATCTTCCCGGTTTCGGTGACCCGGTTGTGTTTATCCACGGGTTGGGCTGTGCATCGTCGTATGAATATCCTCGTATTGTCTGTGATACCCGTTTCGGGGGGCGCAGAGCCATTCTGATCGATC
>NZ_JBMKHQ010000003.1:197282-222000 GCF_049237385.1 Enterobacter cloacae complex sp. IR5412
GGCTCTATGGTCATAGCATGGGGGGGAGTATCGCGATCGAAACGGCAACGCTGCTAAAGTCACGCGTTAAAGGCCTGATAGTGTCTGAACCCAATTTTCATGCGGGTGGCGGGATGTTCAGCCGGGCAATTGCGGCCCAAACGGAACAACATTTTCTGGAACAGGGCTATGATGACATGCTGCGGGCGGAAACGACGGCGTGGTCTGGAAGCCTTCAAAGCAATGCCCCCTGGGCCGTCTGGCGCGGCGCAACGAGCCTGGTCAAGGGCGTTAAACCCGACTGGGAACACCTGTTTTTGTCATTGAGCTGCCCGGTCATGTTAGTTTTTGGTGAGTGGTCCCTGCCTGATGAAGATTTTAATCGCCTGCAACAAAAAGGCGTTGCTGTAAAAATTATCCCTGATGCGGGCCATTCAATGTCCTGGGAAAACCCGTCAGCGTTGGCTCAGGCTTTGTCTGGCTTCATAAACGGATCATAAAGGGGTAGCCCGCATTGCTGCGGGCTGCAATGATTAAGACAGCAAGGCAGACAAGGCTTTCCGCGCAGCAGGCTTAATGTCATACGGGCACTGATAATCCACATTCTCAATCGCGCGGGTGTAGAGCGCAACCAGCCAGTCATAAACATAGGCTGTCGCCGCATGAACAGGCTGCTCGCCAAGTCGGGTAAGACGGGGTGAAGCGTTGCTCACAACTGGCGTCACAAAAATTGGCTGACCTTTGCGGATCCGGCTTGCAGGCCGTTCAGAAACGGGCGTCAGTTCATAGCCAAGCCAGCTAACGAAATTGCCTGTCGCGGCATGCAGCTGCGCAGCACTGCTTTTATCTGTTTCTGCAATACGTTGCAGTTGCAGCGGCAGATCCAGCCGGTAGCTGGTAACGATCAGCACATCCGCAATCTGCTGTAATACCTCTGGGTCCAGGCCCAGACGGGCAGCCGCCGCGTCGTTGCGACTCCACTGACGAAGATGGTTAACCCACACGTTATGGGCCAGCCGCGCTTTGTCTTTGGTCTGCAACGCGCCTGGATTTTCCTGCGTCTCTTCCGCAAACAGATCGATAACATCGTTAAACAGGCCGTTGACCTGTTCCTCACGGGGCTGGTGAACCGTCAGCAGCGTCTCAAACGCATTTAACGGCGGGAGAAGTCCTTCAAGCAGTTCACCATGACGAGCGGCGCTGCCTTGCAGCGTTCGGACCATTTTTTCGGCCTCTGCCCGCCCTGCACCTGGCTCCTGAGTGAGTGGGGCGACGTATGCGCGCATCAGCGTCGAAAGAGACTGTTGCAACAGCCTTTTCAGCGCGTGGAGACGCTTCTGGCGCTGTGCTGGAAGGGTAGCCTGCGACAGCCATTCAATTACCCGCTGCATGCTGTGGGTATCGAGCGCCTGGAGCGTGCCCCAGCGCAGACCCGGCTGGCCCAGCAACTGTTGCACCGCTTCGTCCAGATTCTGCTTTGTGGTAAACCGCGCATCGTGAGGGGTAATGGCCCAGACCAGGCCCGGCAACGCGGACTCTTCCACCGGCTGCGTCTCTTTGACCCAGTTTTGCAGGAGCCTGGCCGTTTTTGCCGTCTGCTGGTGGTGGGCCGTCGCATTGCAGATAACCAGGACATCCGGCTGAATGTGCTGACGATAATGCTCCAGCAACCACAGGCATTTTGCCTGCATCATCAGTGGCGTGTTTTCCTCAGAAATGGCCGGAATATCAATGACGTCAACGTTATCCAGCACGCAGTTCTCAACGGGCAGCACCACTTCGCGTGTCAGACTGGCCAGCACATCGACGGGCAGGCTAATGGCATTAATTAACTCGCCGTTATTTACCGGATGAAGCAATGTTTCCTGCGCTTCCGGCACGGTAAAGGCCCCGTGAGTAAGGAAACCTTCACACGGCAGACCAAAACTGTCCACCAGCAGACTCAACGGCGCCGCAAGCGCGCTGGCATGGCTGGTTTGATGCAGCACCTGGGCGAGTTTAAGCCACTGCTGGGTTAACTCCTGCTGCTCACCCCACAGCAGAGACCAGACGCTGGCGCGGGTGCTGAGATCAAGCGACGGAACCAGCAGGGCAAACTGGTGCCACAGGGCATCATCAATATGCTGCTTAGCGCCGGGTACTACGGTTTGCCAGAACCGGGCAACGGTCGCGACTTCCTGCGCCGTTATTCCCGGCACGCTGTGCGGCTGACGCAGCGTACGCCACTTCTCAAGCCGGGCTTCAATCACCGATTTATCCACCGCACGGATCTGCGGATCCAACGTGGTGCGGGCGATAAACAGCTGTACCAGCTCGGCCTCCGTTACCAGGCTCAGGCGCAGGGGAAACGCGTCGTCTGCGACCTCGCTGGTCGCTCTGGTGAAACGCACGGCCATATTGGTCGGCGCATGCCCGGGGTTAATATGCGAGAAGTAATCAAACGTGCGTTGACCCGGCGTAACGTTCAGCCGTTCGTCGCCGCTGCCGCACAGGGAGGCCAGCAGATGCGCTTTCGCGGCCTGCGAGTGGCCGTATAAGCCGATGCTGCCCTGGCAGACAAGGGCACGTTCGAGGGCCTCTTCACGCGCGCGCGCGGCGTTAAGGCGGGCAAGCAGGGCGTCGGCTTCGTTATCCAGCATCGGGGCGTGCTGTCGCGTCTCGTTGATCCACCCGATTAAGGCCTGAGTGGTGGCAGTCGTCGCAGTCATTTGAGGTATACGCTCCCGCTGTCGATCCAGTAGTGGCTGCCGCTGTGTCGGCGATCGGCCAGAGTATTCAGTTTAAAGGTCAGGGCGTCCGGCGGCACTGGCGTGCCGTCCTGTAGCCAGGCATCACTCAGCTCGAAAGATTCCGGGCCCTCCTGCTTATTGCCGCCACGCAGCTTCAGGCGCACGTTCAGTACGCCGTCGCCCGCAATGGCTTTCGCCAGCTCGGCAGAGTTGATGCTCAGGGTATAGAGCGGCGTCGCGGGCCAGCGGGCATTGGCCAGTTGCCGGAAGCCCAGCGTAACGTTGCCGCGCAGCGGGAAGTGCAGACGGGCGTCCAGTTTCGCGCCGGGCTTATCGAGGTCAATATCGTGATACCAGACGTTCTCGTCCCGCAGGGTATTGATGGTGTTATCCAGCACGCCCAGATAGCGCACCGTAGAGTACGCGCCAATATCTGCTGCTTTAAAGTTAAAGCGCGGCAGACGAAGATCCAGCGCCAGGCTACAGAGCATCGCTCCCACGGCGGCTGTGGATTTCGGGTTGCCGATTCGTCCCTGCTGGCTGAACGGATACCATTCATGAACCTGGTATTTATCCAGCCAGACGATGCGGTTGACGGGCACCGGTTGCAGGTGGCGAATCAAGGCCTGAACGCCTGGCAGACAGCCTGGCCGTCCCGTGATCAGCAGAATATCGCAGCTGTAGTGAGAGATCGCCTCACATACCGCATGCAGCGGGGCGGCAAGCGTGAACTGACCCGCCAGCATCGCGTCCTGCATCTCGCGGAAACTGACGTGCAGCGGGACGCTGAACAGATCAAAGTGTTCTGAGCCGGCAGGCAACGCATGGTCGATCGCCTGCCGGAGATAGTTCATCACGTTGCGGGTCGGTTTTTGCGCAAGCAGATCGCCAAAGGTGGCATGCAGCCCGGCCAGCGGATCGTCAACATCGCTCGATTCCCACGCCGCCAGGATCGCGTGGCCGATCGGCATAAAGAGCTGAAGTGCCGTCTGCTGGCGCAGGACCGCCTGGGTATCGATCCGCCCGGAGTCACCGAACAGGGATGCCATCAGCTGGGAGGCATCGGCTATGCCGGATTTCTGAAGCTGGGTTTGCAGGGCGGGCAGAACGTAGCGCTGGATCACGTCCAGCAGCGTGTCGTCGCCAGCGACCTTGAACCCTTCGCGGAACAGCAGCTGCGGGGTGATTTTGACGTTATTCCCGGAACCATCATCTAACTGATAGTGCGTGATGGCCATATCCGTCGTGCCGCCGCCGATATCAATCGAGGCCACGCGCAGCGCACGCCCCGGCTGGACGCCAGGCTCAGGCGCGCGATCCGGACGGGCAAGGGAGGCGAAAAAGGCCTCGGTCTGGCCACCGAAGTGGGAAATGGCTTCGTTATACAGCCACACCAGCTGGCCGCAGCTGGCCTCGTCCCACTCCATCTGGATCTCAGGGACCGGCACCACGCTTTTTTCCTGCTGTTTGCGGCTGGCAAAATCTTCATCCTGCGGATGCCAGCCCATCGCTTTCCAGACGATGGCGATGGCTTCGAACATGCGGCGGCGGAAAATCTCGCGCTCCTGTTTCGGCATCGCCGAAGGCAGGGTGAGGATCAGCGTTCGCAGCTGGCGGGGAGAGGCTGGGAAGCCGAGCCGCAAGCGGGTGGCTACGCTGTTAATCTGGCCAAGCGCCTGAGCCAGCAGCTCGCAGAGCATGTGCGTCATCAGGGTGCTGCGGCTGTACTGCGGCGAGAACACCGGCAGGCGCTCATCCTGCGGCAGCGTAAAGAGCGGTTCCCCGTCGTCGTTCATCAGGTTCATCAGCGGAAACGCGGTTGCCAGCGGTTCGCGCTGAGTTTTGCTGTTCATCTGGCTAAAGCGCCAGTCCTGCACGACCGGCGTTTCGTCCCACAGATAGCGACGCGGGCTGGAGATACCGCTGTTGCCTTCCGTGCCCAGACGCTGCATCGCCAGCTTACGCGCTTCATCACCCACGCGGACAATGGATGGCCAGACGAACGCATCCTCCCGGCCGCTTTCCACCGAGAAGTGCTGCTTGCCAAAACGCGCTTCGGAAAATTCAAGACGGCTGGTAAACAGCGGCTCATTCAGAAACTGCGGCTCACTCAGGGAACGCACCTGGAGTTCAGCCGTCTGGCGCAGGCCGTCGTTGGCATCACCATGATCTTCAATAATCACGCCGCAGGTGTGGGTGTTGCCTACGTCAAGGATCAGATCGACAGGAATAGCAGGGGTGCTCAGGGTATGGGTGACAAACTTCACTTCCGGCACGGTGAGTTGTTCACCGAGCATGGAGAGCAGGTTGAGCCAGTGCGCCTGATATTCAAAGCTGCGCATGGCCTGATGCAGCTCGCGCTCGGCGCGTTTTTCAACCCCGTCAGCATATTGTGTGAAGGCTTCACGCAGCCAGCCGTCAATCCAGGTCTGGTCAAGGAAACTCTCAACCTCACTGTCGCGCCAGGCGAGGGCGAAACGCGTGCCGTTAAGAATGTCGTTTTCAACCGGCGACAGGGCAGACGTCGCATGCTCCGCAATCTGGCTGTCGAGCGCGACGGTGACCCGGTGCGTATTGCCTGCCGCGTCGGGCGTGGACAGCTTCCGTACCTGGACGCGCGCCCAGTTATCCGGGCCATCAACAAACGTCCGCGGCGGGTTAAAGCGCAGGAAAGGGAGCGGCAGCCAGACACCGTCCAGCACGGTCAGGGAGTCATGCAGTGGAATGGTGCTTTCAGGCTTGACCACTTCCGGCTTCCCGCCATCGGTGGCAGGCAGCGTGTACCGGCCGTTGACCAGGTCAAAATCCAGGCGCAGCAGCGGGCCATTTGCCGTTTTACGCACGAAACGCCCGTTGCTGGCGGTGTCCTGCGGAGTCAGGCCAAAATCGAGAAACTGTACGCCGCTGTTAGCAATCAACGTCACGCTCTGTTTATAGTCGCAAAGATTAACCAGCATAGGATCAGACACCTGCTTTCTTGAACGTCAGAGGAACGACGGTGTTGGCATCGTAACGTGCGGTGCATTCCGCCACGTCGCTGGCACCTGCCTTACAGGTCACTTCCGGCATCGGATAGCGTGAACCGTCGGTGCAACGAGCGTTTCCGCGCGTTTTGATCAACAGCTCGCCGTTGCTGTGTAATCCGGAAAAGACGTCTACCCGGCAGACAATGTTGTCGCCATGCACGACCCGGGCGAAACCTTTATTGTTCTGGATCTGGTAGCGCAGAGACGGCGGTTTGCCGGTGAGCGGATCCTGCACATCGAGAAACGCGCGCCAGGTGCCGTTCAGGAAGCGCGTTAACCCCGCTTTGACCTGGTTTGCCTCCATCACCATCGCATCTTTCGGTATCGCGGTAATGACCACCGGTTCGGCTGCCGGGGCAGGCGTCTTCACCTTGGGCTCTACCACTTCTGCCTGGTGCAGCGGGAGTTTCAGCTCAAGCGGCTCAACCGTCTTCACGGGGGCCGGAGCAATGGCGACAGGTGCTGGCGCTGATGAGGTAACTGGCGCTGCGGTCGGGGCCTGTTTTGGCCAGAGCAGCGGCGTGGCAATGGCTGCAATAATGACGGCGGCAACCGGCAGCAACCACAGGGGGGAGCGACGTTTTTTCTGCACCACCGCTGGTGCGGGCTCTGACGGCACGGTGTTCATGCGCACCGGCTCTGGCGTATACAGCTCATCTTCGGTGATACGGACGGTAGCCACAGGCGTGATAAGCGGCGCGTCGGCCTGCTCGAAGGTCACCACCGGGGCCGGTTCTGGCTCAGGTTCAGGTTCAGGTTCGTTAATCATCACGGGTTCAGGTTCAGGGACCAACGATTCGCGCAGGCAGTCCAGCACGTCGTCGCGCGCGTTTTCGTTAAGACTGACGAAACCCCAGAAGCAGATCACCGGTTTGCCATCCACCAGGAAAACAAAGTTTTCACCGGGAAACTGGAAAGCTTTAGAGAGCAGAGATCCAAACAGTTGCTGCGCCGTTTTCGGTGACTGAAGGCATTTTTTACTCAGCGACTCCATGCTGGCGAGCGTGTTTTCCAGATAGCGCAGGGCGCGAAAACGATCGTCTTCATCCGCCGCCTTCCAGCTGGAGACGGTTCCTTCAACCGGGGAGTACCAGTCAACGCGATCGCCGCCGTCATTGACCTGAGGAATGGCCAGGCAATCGACGATAGCCTGCTGTTTGCGCAACCGAAGCGCTTCGCGGATTTGCAGCGCTGATTCAAAAACGGCCTGTCCGCCGCCGCCAACGGCCTGAAAATCATCCAGATTGCCGCTGCGTAAAAGTGTTTTTGCCACGATTTGGTCCTGTAGACTTCTTCACGCCATTACTTTAACGAAACAGGTAAGCAAGCAAACGGCGGAGGAGACGACAAAAGGGACGATTTCTTGCGGCATTGATCGTAACGGTTGTGCTTGACGAATAATGGACCTTAAGGCAAATCGGTTTCTGCGGGCTGATGCTAAAACCAGCGAAATGTACGGCTTTAGAATAACCTGATAGTGATTCGTTATTTGTCAGGCCAAAACGTCTGTGCTGTTATTACTGTTCACTATAATAAAACCGAAAGGGTAATAACCATGTTTACAGGGAAAACCGTGCTCGCCCTCGCGCTGAGCGCGCTGCTACCGGCAAGCGCCGCATGGGCGGCAAACAAAGACACCATTATCTACTGCTCTGAGGCGTCGCCGGAGTCGTTTAACCCGCAGATCGCCAGCTCTGGCCCCTCGTTTGTTGCCAGCTCGCAAACGCTGTATAACCGTCTGATTAACTTCGACCCGGTAAAAAACACGCCGGTGCCTTCTCTTGCGGAGTCGTGGACCATTTCGCCAGACGGCAAAACATACACGTTTACCCTGCGTAAAGGGGTGAAATTCAACAGCAATAAATACTTCAAACCGACCCGTGATTTTAACGCTGATGACGTTATTTTCTCCGTTATGCGTCAGAAAGACCCTAAGCATCCCTATCACAATGTTTCCCAGGGTAATTACGAATACTTTAATGACGTGGGCCTCGACAAGCTCATTCAGGATGTGAAAAAGATCGACGATTATCACGTTCAGTTCACGCTGAGCGAACCCAACGCAGCTTTCCTGGCCGACTGGGGAATGGACTTCGCCTCGATCCTCTCTGCCGAGTACGCGGACGCGATGCTGAAAAAGGGCACGCCTGAAAATGTGGACACCTGGCCAATCGGCACCGGGCCGTATGTGCTCCAGCAGTACAAGGTGGATTCGCTGATCCGCTACGTCGCCAATCCGAACTACTGGGACGGTGAGGTGCCGACCAAACACCTGATCTTCTCCATCACGCCAAACGTTGAGACGCGTCTGGCGAAGCTGCAAACGAACGAGTGTCAGATCATTCCTGCGCCGTCGCCGGTGCAGTTTGAAGCGATCAAGAAAAACAAAGACCTGACCCTGCACTCGGTGGATGCGCTGAATGTGGGGTACCTGGCGTTCAACACAGAGAAAAAACCGTTTGATAACGTGCTGGTGCGCCAGGCTCTGAATTACGCGACGGACAAAAAGGCCATTGTGAACGCGGTCTTTATGGGGTCTGGTACGGTCGCTAAATCGCCGATCCCGCCGAACATGCTCGGCTTTAATAAAGACCTGAAGGATTACGGCTACGATCCGCAAAAAGCGAAAGCGCTGCTGAAGCAGGCGGGTCTGGAGAAAGGCGCGGAAGTGACCCTCTGGTCCATGCCGGTTCAGCGTCCGTACAACCCGAACTCCCGACGCATTGCAGAGATGATCCAGGCTGACTGGGCGAAGGTGGGCGTGAAGGCGAAAATCGTCTCTTACGAGTGGGGGGAATATCTCTCCGGCATGCGCAAAGGCGAGCATGATTCCGCGCTGTTCGGCTGGATGTCTGATAACGGCGATCCGGACAACTTCGCCGATGTGCTGCTGGGTTGTAACAGCATCAAAACCGGATCTAACGCCGCGCGCTGGTGTGATAAGGGGTATGATGAGCTGGTGCAAAAGGCCAAACTGACCAGCAACCCGGACGAACGTGCGAAGCTGTATGGCCAGGCACAGGAGATTTTCTACCAGCAGGCACCGTGGATTGCGTTAGCTAACGGCAAAACGTTCTACGCGACCCGCAGCAATGTGACCGGGTACAGCGTAAGCCTGATGGGCAGCGATTTCTCGAAAGCGAAGCTGAACTGATCGTATTTTGCCGGGTGGCGGCTATGCCTTACCCGACCTACGGGTGTCAAATGTAGGCCCGGTAAGCGTAGCGCCACCGGGCACGTGAAAAGGAGTGACAATGTCACATTTAAATGATGTTATCGCCCGCGTCGATGCCACCATCGAAGAGAGCGTAATTACTCACATGAACGAACTGCTGATCGAATTAAGCGATGATGCAGAGCTCAGCCGTGAAGATCGCTATACCCAGCAGCAGCGCCTGCGCACCGCGATTGCGCATCATGGTAAGCAGCATAAAGAAGAGGCGGAGGCACGCCATGCCCACCTTACGCAGGGTGGGACTATTCTGTAAGGGTTAAAACTGGCGCCGTGCCACCAGCCAGGCGCCGACCACCAGCATCACTGCGCCGCAGACCGGGCCAACCAGCGCGCGCAGGGGAACGCCGTTGCTCTTGAGGATGTCCATCACCAGACCGCCAATCAGCTGGCTTGCCACCAGGACGGCAATGGTCGTTGCCGCGCCCACATTCTGATAGCCGCTAATACTGGCAAAGACAAAAAAAGACCCCAGCAGGCCGGGGATCAACGTCCACCAGCGCACCGTTGACGCCAGTTCGTTAAACCCCGCCAGGCCATTTTTCACCAGCAAAATGCTGACAAACAGCACAATCCCCACCAGCGAGTTCAGCAGCATGGCGATAAGAATGGTGGAGGAAGATTGCGTAATACGCACCATCAGGGTGTTTTGCACCACCAGCCCAATCCCGGCGGCTACCAGAAACGCTAACGTCAACGATTGATTCATGGCAGAGCATCCGGATCGCTGCGCTCATCAAGCTGGAGCTGCATAAAGGTTAAGTCCAGCCAGCGACCGAATTTGGTTCCCACCTGCGGCATATTGCCGGTGGTAATAAAGCCCAGGGTTTCGTGCAGATGAATTGACGCCTGGTTCTGCGCCTCAATACCGGCAAC
This sequence comes from Enterobacter cloacae complex sp. IR5412, assembly GCF_049237385.1. Classification (NCBI taxonomy): domain Bacteria; kingdom Pseudomonadati; phylum Pseudomonadota; class Gammaproteobacteria; order Enterobacterales; family Enterobacteriaceae; genus Enterobacter; species Enterobacter cloacae complex sp. IR5412. The sequence continues at coordinate 207,125 of NZ_JBMKHQ010000003.1, forward strand.
CATCACGTGTTTACCGATCTGGCGGGCTTCCTTGATTAACTCCGTCATCAGCAGCCGGCCAATGCCTTTGCCCTGATGTTCGGGATGAACGTACACCGAGTGCTCCACGGTGTGGCGAAATCCGTCGAACGCTCTCCAGTCGCCAAATGAGGCGTATCCCGTCACCACTCCGTCTTCTTCACTGACCAGCACTGGATAACCCGACAGAGTACGCGCCTCAAACCATGCGATACGGTTATCGGTGTCGACAGTTTTATCATTCCAGATGGCGGCGGTGTGCAGCACCGCATGGTTATAAATTTCACCGATAGCGGCACAATCTTCTTTGCAGGCATGACGAACAATCATGGGTAACCTCTGGCTGTGTTGTTCACTATAGTAGTACGATTTACTCACAATATTACACAGTTCTTATATTGCATCGCTACGACAAAATCCCTATTTTTTTGTCACAAAACTGCCCCGAAAAACCATCCGTACACTATAGTATGACGTCATGAATACAATGACAGACAATATGAATCAACGCATTAGCGCCCGCATACGCCTTGAACGCGAGTCGCGGGGCTGGTCATTAAGCGAACTGGCCGAACGGGCAGGTATCTCACGCGCCATGATCCACAAGATTGAACGGGGAGACAGTAGCCCAACGGCGACGCTGCTTGCGCGGTTATCCGGTGCCTTCGGTATTAGCATGTCTACGCTTATTGCGCGCGCGGAAATGCAGGAGGGCAAACTGTTACGTCTGGCGAACCAGCCCGTCTGGCGCGATCCGCAAACCCACTATTTGCGTCGCCATGTGTCGCCGCGCAGCGATATGCCTATCGACCTCGTCCAGGTGGAGCTACCCGCAGGTAGCGATGTGCCGATGCCCGCCTCCTCTTATGCGCTGGCACGACAGCTGATTTGGTTGCAGGCAGGTGAACTGGTCTTTCTGGAGGGGGATACTCGCCATGAAATGAAGGCCGGAGATTGTCTGGAACTCGGGCCGCCGAACGACTGCCGGTTTATCAACGAAACGGATGAATCGTGCCTTTATCTGGTCGTGCGGCTTAATCAGTCCGGCTCATAATGCACAGGCGATCCGCAGGATAACGTGCCAGACTTGAATGACATTTTCAGCAGTAAGGAGCGATGAATGAGTCAATCTACTACGCAAAACCGACGCTGGGTACTGGCTTCCCGTCCACACGGCGCGCCGGTTGCCGATAATTTCCGCCTGGAAGAGCAGCCGATCCCCGCGCCCGCAGAGGGGCAGGTGTTATTACGCACCGTATGGCTCTCGCTTGATCCGTACATGCGAGGCCGTATGAGCGATGCGCCATCCTATTCACCTCCGGTCGAGATTGGCGCGGTGATGGTGGGCGGCACGGTAAGCCGCGTCGAGACCTCCCGTCATCCGGATTATAAAGAGGGTGAATGGGTTCTGGGTTACAGCGGCTGGCAGGAGTATGAACTATCCGACGGGCAGGGGCTGGTGAAGTTGGGTGAAAACCCGTCGCATCCTTCATGGGCACTCGGCGTGCTGGGGATGCCGGGCTTCACCGCGTATATGGGGCTGCTCGATATCGGCCAGCCTCAGGCAGGGGAAACCCTTGTCGTGGCGGCGGCCACGGGGCCGGTCGGCGCAACGGTGGGGCAGATCGGTAAAATCAAAGGATGCCGGGTCATCGGCGTGGCTGGCGGGGAGGAGAAATGCCGTCATGCGGTCGACGTGCTCGGTTTCGACGCCTGTCTGGATCACCATGCGGATGATTTTGACGAACAACTGGCAAAAGCCTGCCCGCAGGGCATTGATGTGTATTACGAAAACGTCGGCGGTAAAGTCTTTGACGCCGTGCTGCCGCTCTTGAATACCTCCGCGCGCGTGCCGGTTTGCGGACTGGTCAGCGGCTACAATGCGACCAACCTGCCGGAGGGTCCGGACCGCTTACCGCTACTGATGGGGACCATCCTGAAAAAACGCATCCGTATGCAGGGTTTTATTATCGCGCAGGACTATGGTCATCGTATTGACGAGTTCCAGCAGGAAATGGGCCGCTGGGTGCAGGAAGGCAAAATTCACTATCGCGAGCAGGTTACGGAAGGGCTGGACGCGGCGCCGGACGCCCTGATTGGCCTGCTTGAGGGGAAAAACTTCGGCAAGGTTGTGATCCGCGTGGCGGCCGACTAAACAGAGCATCGGTTATGGCGGGCAGTGTCCGCCATAATTATTTGTGAAGATACGATATATTGTCTTTAATTAATCCATAAGCTTTGCGCGCCTCGGCCCAGCTGAGCCAGAAGTGAAAAATGCAATATTATTTGAGCGATTTTAATATTACGCGCGCCCCTCATACCAGGCATGACGATACAGGATATATCTAACCGGCGATGTTTTTTTAAACAGACGCTGAAAATGGCATTTTGTTTGGCTACGGGAATTAAACATGCTTGATTTGGAACATATGGAAAAAGCACAAAGAATCAGTCTGACTTTGCAAGTAGAGAACAGTTTAAAGGGAGCATTAATTACGGGCTCATTAAAACCTGGGGCTCGACTCGTTACAAAAGAGATTGCGGATAAATTGGGCACCAGTATCACACCGGTGCGCGAAGCCCTGCTGCGCCTGGTGTCGGCGGGGGCATTACAGGCCACGCCAGCGCAGGCGTTTTTGGTGCCAGAAGTGACGCTGGAACGCTATAACGAAATTAACGCCATCAGAAAGCAGCTTGAACCGATGGCCGTTGCGGCGGCGTGCCAGAATATGACCGAGACCAAACTGGATGCGTTACGCGCGCTGTCAGATAACTTCAGTGCCGCCATGCATCAGGGCGATGTACAGAAAGCGATCCATGCCAACCGCGTGTTCCGGTTCACGCTCTATCAGTATGCCGAGATGCCGACCCTTCACTCGCTGATTGAGCAGCTCTGGGTACGGATTGGTCCGTGCATTCACTATCTGCATGAAGAGTTAAGCGAGGTTCCCGCAGCGACCTATCATTATGACGATCTGCTTTCTGCGCTTGAGCAAAGGGATGTGACGGCCAGCCGGGAAGCGATCGACAAAGCCATTGATGAAGCCAATATTCTTCTGCAACGGCAATACTACAGTTAAGGATCCCTCTGGCGCACTTATTTGTTTATTTGTATCAAACGTCCTTGATTATATTCCCGGCGCATCAGGCAACCGGGAATGATGTTATTTTGCTTATTTTTTTACCGGCAACGTGCGCTGCCGGAGAATGGTTTACTCAAAACGATAAGAGACCGACAGGCCCACGCCATAGTTACGACCAGGGGCAGGTTCGTAATAGCGGTTGTAGCCAGCGTTAACAATCTCTGAACCGGCGTACTCTTTATCGAACAGGTTATCGACGCGACCAAAGACGTCCATTCCCCATTTGCCGTAGTTGAGTTTATACCCGGTATTCAGGCCCACTACGGTATAAGAGGGCGCTTTAGCGGTGTTGGTATCGTTGGCCATGACATCACTCATGTAGCGGGCATCTGCCCCTGCGTACCAGCCTTCCTCAGGCTCCCAGCCAAACGACGCATATCCCATGTTACGGGCGATCCCCGGCATCCGGTTGCCGCTACAGTCTGCATTGCTACAGACGTTGGTGCGGTAGGTGGCATCAAGATAGGTCCACGCCATCTTCAGCTTCCAGTTCTCGGCAAACTGCTGGTCGAGCGCAATTTCCACACCCTGACGGCGCGTTTTTCCCGCGTTTTTATAAGTCGTGCGACCATCCTTGCTTTCGTCCACCACGATCTCGTTGTCGGTATCCGTGCGGAACAGCGCCGCCGTCAGGATGCCATTGCCGATGCGGGTTTTGCTGCCAATCTCATAGGTGTTGTTGGTGGACGGTTGCAGGTTCATATTGAGGCCACCTTTGCCATCAGAACGGTAGGAAAGTTCGTTGATGGTCGGCGTCTCAAATCCCCGTCCTGCCGCGGCATACAGGTTCCATGCGTCGGTCACGGCGTATTTCACCGCACCTGCCGGGAGCCATTTGTGGTAGCTGGCGTCGCCGCTGTCATCACCGTTTTGCGGGGTAATGTAACGATCATTGGAGTCAAACCAGACGGAGCTATAACGTACGCCCGCCTCTAAGGACAGTTTTTGCGTTAGCTGCCACTGGGTTTGCAGGTAGGGATCCAGGTTCCACATCAGATTGCGTTCGTCACGGCGTTTATTACCCTTCACGCCATAATCTGGCACGCCGTTGTCCATAACGAAGTTCTCATACCCGCGACGATTTTCACTCATATTTTCGTAGTTCAGCCCGGTGGTGAATGTCACCGGAACCAGCAGCTCACCGCGGTGGGTCCAGCGCGTATCAATACCCTGATAGTGACGCTGCATATCAATCACACCGCCCGAATGCGCAGGATTCTCGCGCTGAGTGGACGCCGGAATGGACTGGTACTGAGTCATTTCACGCTCACCGGCATACATCATCACGCTGAGGTCGTCCTGTTCGCTCAGCTGACGGTCGTAGCGGATCCCGGCCTGGGTCTGCTTAATGGTCTTACGCGTGTTGTACTGATCGCCACGTGGTGACTGGCGCGGGTTATTCTGCCACTCCTGATAGCTCAGTCCGCCCGGATCGTTGGCTTTCATGTCCACGCTGTTAAAAATCAGCGTCAGCTTGCTGACATCATTAATGCGCACGCCCAGTTTCGCGTTGGCGAGGTTTTTGCGCGCGCCGCTGTGGTCGCGATAGCCATGGGTGGTAAAACGGGTAGTGGATACGGCGTAATCCACATCGCCCGCCTGAGTACCATCACCCACCGCCCCGGTGGCCTTCATACCGTAACGCCAGGTGCCGTAGCTGCCGTAATAGCTGCTGGCTTCAATGGTGGCTGGCTGTTGTCCGGTCTGGGTGTTGATGTTGATCACGCCGCCGGAGGCATTACCGTACAGGGCAGAGAAGGGGCCGCGCAGCACGTCGACGCTCTCTATGCTGTTGAGGTCAATGTTTGATGTCTGCCCCTGGCCGTCGGGCATGGTTGCCGGAATGCCGTCCACGTACATACGGATCCCGCGTACGCCGAAGGTTGAGCGCGCGCCGAATCCGCGAACGGAAAGTTGCAGATCCTGAGCATAGTTCTGGCGGTTCTGGATTTGCAGGCCAGGTACGCTCCCAAGGGATTCAGAAAGGTTGATGCGCGGTGTGGCATGTCGCATATCCTCGCCGCTCACCACGCTGACTGCGGCCGGGGTGTCCAGTTCTGAGACGGTTTGCGGCGTGGCGCTGACGATCAGGGTCTGTTCATCCGCGGCCATCGCACTCAGCGGGCCAAAAATGACGGGAACGAACAACAGGGGTAGTGAGGCCTTATGGGCAGTAATAATTTTCATGGAGTAAGCCGGTTAAGAAAAAATTCGAACCAAATCAACTGGAACCTGTGTATATATGTTAAATCCTTTGTAAATGTTATGAAAACTATAACCGCACATTTCGTGAATGTAAGGTTTTGCAGGAAAGAAATACTCCACATTCAACTCATTAATGATTACTATTCTCATTAAAATAACGGCAAAGCGATGACTTTGCCCGCCGGAAGCGATGTCAGCGGTAAATCTCCTCATTTAAAAAGGAATTGTTATGTCTTTACGTCATCTGTGCTCGCCGCGCCTGCGTGGGTCTCTGCTGTTGGGCTCTTTACTGTTTGCCGGTACGTTCCAGGTTCATGCCGCTGAAGAGATGCTGCGCAAAGCGGTCGGCAAGGGCGCGTATGAAATGGCCGTCAGCCAGCAGGAAAACGCGCTGTGGGTTGCGACGTCACAAAGCCGCAAAACCGATAAGGGCGGCGTGGTCTATCGTCTGGATCCGGTCACGCTGGAAGTGACGCAGGCGATTCATAACGATCTCAAGCCGTTTGGCGCCACGATCGATAACGCCACCCAGACGCTGTGGTTCGGTAACACCGTCAACAGTGCCGTGACGGCGATTGACGCCAAAACGAGCGAGGTGAAAGGGCGCCTGGTGCTGGACGATCGCAAACGTAGCGACACGGTGAAGCCGCTTCAGCCGCGCCAGCTGGTGGCCGATGACACGACCAATACGGTATACATTACCGGCATCGGCAAGGAGAGCGTGATCTGGGTTGTTGATGGCGCAACGCTGAAGCTGAAGGACACCATCACGAACACCGGCACGTTCAGCACCGGACTGGCGCTGGATGCGAAGGCAAAACGCCTGTATACCACCAATGCGGACGGTGAGCTGGTGACCATTGATACCGCGACCAACAAAATCCTCAGCCGTAAGAAAGTACAGGAAGACGGAAAAGAGCACTTCTACCTGAACCTGAGCCTGGACACTGCCGGCCAGCGTGCGTTTGTGACGGATTCAAAACAGCCTGAAGTGCTGGTGGTGAATTTGAAAGATGGCAGCGTAATGCAGAAAATCGCCGCGCCAGAATCGCTGGCCGTACTGTTTAACCCGGCGCGTAACGAAGCCTATGTGACGCACCGCGAGGCGGGCAAGGTGAGCGTGATTGACGCCAAAACTTACAAAGTGACCAAAACCTTCGATACGCCGGTTTACCCGAACAGCCTGGCGCTGTCTGCGGACGGTAAAACGCTGTACGTGACGGTGAAACAGAAGTCTACCCGTCAGCAGGAAGCCACTCAGCCTGACGATGTGATTCGTATCGCGCTTTAAGGTGGGAATTGCCCGGTGGCGCTGCGCTTACCGGGCCTGGAAAACAATGAAATGCAGGCCGGGTAAGGCGTAGCCGCCACCCGGCTTTTTTATTAACGCGACGTCTCTTCCACCAGCGGACCATCCTGTTTGTCATCTCCAGGATGAACCGGGGCGGTACTGTGGATTTCATTCACGCGTTTACGCACGCCAAACCAGCCAGCAATCAACAGCACCGCCAGCAGCGGGATTGTAGCGATGGTGTAGGTGCCGTTAGGGTAGTCGAACGCCATCAGCACCAGCACGCTCAACAGGAATAGCAGGGTAAGCCAGGATGTTACCGGCGCGCCCGGCAGCTTGAAGCTGACGTCAGCCGCTTTCCCTTCTTTAATTGCTTTGCGCAGACGCATCTGACACACCACGATAAAGGCCCAGGAGGCGATGATGCCCAGCGCAGCGACGTTCAGCACGATCTCAAACACCTGAGACGGCACGAGATAGTTCAGGAACACGCCAAAGATATACACCACCAGCGTAGCCAGAATACCCGCGTAAGGCACCTGCTGCTTGCTCATCTTCGACATAAACTTCGGCGCAGAGCCCCCCATCGACATGGAGCGCAGGATACGGCCCGTCGAATAGAGCCCGGAGTTCAGGCTGGAAAGCGCGGCAGTCAGTACCACGATGTTCATGATGCTGCCCACGTACGGCACGCCCAGCTTAGAGAAGAAGGTCACAAACGGACTTTGCCCCGCCTGGTATGCATTCCACGGCAGCAGCAGTACCAGCAATACCACGGAGCCCACATAGAACAGACCGATACGCCAGATCACGCTGTTGATGGCTTTTGGCACCATCGTCTGCGGATCTTTACATTCACCTGCCGCCGTACCGACCAGTTCGATGGAGGCAAAGGCGAACACCACACCCTGCACCAGAACCAGCGCTGGCAGCAGGCCGTGCGGGAAGAAACCACCGTTATCGGTAATCAGGTGGAAGCCGGTGGCGTTGCCGTCCAGCGGTTTACCGGTGCCGAGGAATACGGTCCCGACCACCAGGAAGATCACAATGGCCAGCACCTTCACCAGCGCGAACCAGAACTCCATCTCGGCGAACCATTTCACGCCGATCATGTTCATGGTCCCGACGATTGCCAGCGCCCCGAGGGCGAACACCCACTGCGGCACATCGCCAAACGCGCCCCAGTAGTGCATGTACAGCGCAACGGCGGTGATATCGACGATACCGGTCATTGCCCAGTTAACGAAGTACATCCAGCCCGCGACATACGCGGCCTTTTCACCGAGAAATTCACGGGCGTAAGAGACAAAGCTACCGCTGGAAGGGCGGTGGAGCACCAGCTCGCCGAGGGCGCGAAGAATGAAGAAAGAGAAGATCCCGCACACCAGATAGACCAGGGCGAGCGCGGGGCCAGCCATTTGCAGACGTGCGCCTGCACCTAAAAAAAGACCTGTACCGATAGCGCCGCCGATGGCGATCATCTGCACCTGACGGTTGCCCATCGCCTTGTGATAGCCCTCTTCATGAGAGTTCAACCAGCGACGTTTAGCAGCATGATGATCGGCTGCGCTTTTATTGCTTGTTTTCATTGAGTTACCTGTTTGCCTGTCTGAACCATTAACGTGATAGTCCTGCCTGGCAGAAGCCGAAACAAACGATTGCTTCTGCGCAGACACATGCTGCCTTTCCAGTCATTCTGTGTATGGATAAGGCAAAACATGGCGAGGCATCCTACCCGCAATTGATAAGCGACGCAAAATATAACCGTGCCGAAAGTGATGCTCGTCGAAGGAAATCGTGTGGTCAGAGCAGACTGCGATCACAACGCGCTGAATCGTGACGTTTTTTTAGGCAAAAAGGTCTGTGAATGCTGATTTAATCATCAGGTTTACTTAATAGTTACCTATAGGTAGAGCTTATGGATGCCGCAGAGCTGCGATAAGTAATGAAAACGCGGAAGTGTGCTGGCGGCGGCTCGTATAATAGAGATGATAACCGGCAAAAGCCGGACACCAGGCTTCAAGCACACGCACTAACCGGCCCTCAGCAAGGGCGTCCTGAACCGCATCTTCCGGGACGTACGCCAGCCCCAGACCGTTTTCGGCGGCATCAATGCGTTGCGGCAGGCTGTTGAGGATCAATTGGCCGTCAACCCGCACGCGCAGCTCACGTCCGTCCCGTTCAAATTCCCAGGCATATAATCCGCCGCGTGTGGGCAGGCGCATATTAATGCAGCGGTGCTGATCAAGCTGCTCCGGCGTTTCCGGTACCCCGAAACGATGCAAATAGTCTGCCGACCCGACGACCGCCATGCGCATGTCCGGGGCAATACGTATCGCAATCATATCTTTCGCCACCTGCTCACCCAGACGCACCCCCGCGTCAAAGCGGCCATCGACAATATCTGTCAGCCCATCGTCCACCGTGACTTCAACGTTGATGTCAGGATACTGCGCCATAAAGGGTTTGAGCACGGGCCACAGCACGGCAGACATGGCGTGTTCCCCGGCGGTAAGGCGAATATTCCCGGCAGGTCTGTCGCGGGTATCACGCAGCGCGGTAAGTTCCTGCTCGATCTCCAGCAGATGGGGACTTAAACGCATAAAGAGTTGCTCGCCGGCCTCGGTAGGAGCCACGCTGCGGGTGGAGCGGGTTAACAGACGGACTTCCAGCCTCGCTTCCAGATTGCGCATCGCGTGACTGAGCGCCGACTGAGATACCCCAAGCTGCGCCGCGGCGCGGGTAAAGCTGCGCTCCCGGGCGACAACCATAAAGGAGAGCAGATCGTTGAAGTTGTCTTTTAACATGGCGGCTTATCCTATTTATGAATTGAACTCATAGTTCCTTTCTGATTATGCACTCTAATGCTCCCCATGGCTTTACGCTACTGTTAACGCAATAGCAAACGAGGAGTAGATCATGAAAATTATCCGTAGCGGTTCGTTACCTTCCGTTCAGGGGCCAGAGGCCTGGTTTACCGGCAGCGTGCGCATTGACGCACCTTTCCAGGCGACTGAACCGGCAAAAGTCGGCGGCGCGACCGTCACCTTTGAACCCGGCGCACGTACCGCCTGGCATACGCATCCTCTTGGACAAACGCTGATCGTGACGCAGGGGCGCGGCTGGTTACAGGAGTGGGGGAAAGAGGCGGAACCGCTGAATCAGGGTGATATCGCCTGGATCCCACCCGGCGTGAAGCACTGGCACGGTGCAAGCGTGCAGACGGGCATGACCCATATCGCCATCGCAGAAGCTGTCGACGGGAGCCCGGTGGCATGGCTGGAGAAGGTCACCGACGAGCAGTATCCGAACGAGTAGCGGTAAGCTATAGCTGATTTCCGGCAATCCAAATGTAAATTAATTGTTTCTCAGAGGTGAAATCCGCCTTTAATAATGACGACATGTTAAGTCAAACGAGAACGCAACATGTCATGGCGAATCAGCCTTCTGGATAAAAGCCCCGTCGCAGAACACGAAACAGCCGCCGATGCGCTGGCGCGAACCTTAGCACTGGCGCAACAGGCAGAAACGCTGGGTTATCACCGCTTCTGGATTGCCGAACACCACAATACCCCGCAGCTTGCCAGCCCCTCGCCGGAGCTGCTGATTGCCTGGATCCTCGGGCAAACAAAACGTATTCGCGTGGGCTCAGGCGGCGTCATGCTGCAACATTACAGCCCCTATAAAGTCGCCGAAAATTTTAACGTACTGGCCGCCATTGCGCCGGGCCGGGTTGATCTGGGCGTTGGCAAAGCGCCCGGCGGTCTGCCGCTCTCTACCCGCGCCTTGCAGTACGGCCTAAATCCGCAGGAAAAAGGCAGCTTTACTGAACAACTGACGCAGCTTGATCGCTGGATCCGCCCTGAAAATCAGTCAGCGGAGGAGGACGTTCGCGCCACGCCGCTGCCGCCGGTGCCTGCCCGGGGATTTCTGCTGGGCGCCAGTACCGAAAGTGCGCTACTGGCGGCCTCCCTCGACTGGCATTTTGTCTTTGCCGCCCATCTGAACGGTGATCCTGAGCTGCTGCGCGAGGTCGTCACAGCGTGGCGTCAACACAGCGTCCGGGAGGTGATTGTGGCCGTGCAGGTCATTGTCGCCCCAACCCAGGCTGAGGCCGATGCGCTGGCGCAGAAGGTTGAAGTGTGGGGCGTGGAGCTGGTAAACGGACAGCGCGTCACCGTGGCCAGCGAAGAACAGGCCTACGCCTTTGCGCGGCAGGCGGGGAGTGACCCGGTGCGCATCGCGCGTCGGGCGCAGTCTCTGCTGGCCGGAACGGCGGATTCGGTGCTTGAACAGCTCAACGCGCTGCATCAGCAGTGGGGAATTGACGAATTTATCATCGACACGCCGGTCGCCGATGGCGCAACGCGCGTGCAGTCACTGCGACTGCTGGCCGAGGCGCGATTTAACAGGGAGGTGACCGTATGAGCTTTAGCGAACAACTGATTGCCTGGCGCCGTGAGCTGCACCAGAACCCTGAACTCTCCGGTCAGGAGGTCGAAACAACGGCGCGCCTGCGCGAGTGGCTGACGGCGGCCGGGATTGCACCGCTGCCTTACGATCTCCAGACCGGGCTGGTTGCGGAGATCGGCACGGGCAACGCACTGGTTGCGCTGCGCGCCGATATCGACGCGTTACCCATCGACGAGCGCAGTGGGGTGCCGTTTAGCTCCCGGCGTGCGGGGGTGATGCATGCCTGTGGCTATGACATCCACACCAGCGTGATCCTCGGCGCTGCGTTAAAGCTAAAGGAGCGGGAAGCCTCGCTCAACGGTCGCGTGCGGATCCTGTTCCAGCCTGCGGAAGAGAATTTCGGCGGAGCAAAAAGTATGGTGCGGGCCGGGGCGTTACGTGACGTACGCGCGATTTTCGGAATGCATAACGAGCCTTCACTGCCGGTCGGCGAGTTTGCTACGCGCGGCGGCCCATTCTATGCGAACGTCGATCGCTTCGTTATTCATGTTACCGGCAAAGGCGCGCATGCCGCACGTCCCCATGAAGGCAACGACGCCATCGTGCTGGCAAGCCAGCTGGTGACCGCGCTGCAAAGCGTAGCCAGCCGTAACGTTAACACGCTGGATTCGGTCGTTCTGAGCGTGACGCGCATCGCCGGGGGGAATACCTGGAACGTGCTGCCGGAAAGCGTTGAGCTGGAGGGCACGCTGCGCACGCACCGCACGGAAGTGCAGCAGAACGTGAAAGCGCGCGTCGGTGAAATCGCCGCCGGATTTGCCAGCGCCTTTAGCGCGCAGATCAACATCACCTGGTACGCCGGGCCCACCGCGCTGGTGAACGATGAGCACTGGGCCGGGTTTGCCACCTCGGTTGCGCGCGAAGCGGGATATGAAACCCGGCATGCGGAACTGCATATGGGCGGGGAGGATTTCGCGGTCTATCTGCAAAACATACCCGGCGCGTTTGTCAGCATTGGCAGCAACAGTCCGTTTGGGTTACATCACCCGGCATTTAACCCGGACGAAGCATTGATCGAACCCGCTGCCCGCTATTTTGCTCAGCTCGCGGAAAAAGCCCTGCAACACTTTTAATTAATTTGAGGTGAATATGTCTGCACATCGTCAATTGCGGCTGGGGACCATTTTGCATGGTGCATCCGGAAATATGTCTGCCTGGCGCCACCCGGCGGCGGTCGCGGATGCCAGCATTAATTTTGATTTCGTCAAAGAAACGGCTTTAAAAGCAGAAGAGGGCAAGCTCGACTTTATATTTGTGGCCGACGGTCTTTATATTAACGAGAAATCCATTCCGCATTTTTTAAACCGCTTTGAGCCGCTGACGGTGTTGTCCGCGCTGGCGAGTATCACCTCGCGCCTGGGGCTGGTCGGCACGTTATCCACCTCGTACAGCGAGCCTTTCACCGCTGCACGCCAGTTCGCCAGCCTCGATCACCTGAGCAACGGACGCGCAGGCTGGAACGTGGTGACGTCGCCGCTGGAAGGGTCAGCGAAGAACTTCTCCCGCGAAAAACACCCGGAGCATGCGCTGCGCTACCGCATTGCCGATGAGTATCTCGACGTGGTGAAAGGGCTGTGGGACTCCTGGGAAGGGGATGCCTTTATCCGCAATAAAGTGAGCGGACAGTTCTTTGATGCGTCGAAACTGCATACTCTGGATCACCACGGTGATTTCTTCCGGGTTTCTGGCCCGCTGAATATTGGCCGCACCCCGCAGGGACGTCCGATTGTCTTTCAGGCTGGTGCGTCCGACGACGGTAAAAAGCTGGCGGCAAAACATGCTGACGCGATTTTTACCCACCATGACACGCTGGAAGAAGCCCAGGCTTTTTACCGCGATGTTAAACAGCAGCTGGAAAGTCACGGCCGCCGCGCAGGGGATTTACATATATTCCAGGGCGTCAGCGTGATTGTTGGAAACGACGCCGATGACGTAGAAAACCAGTATCAAACCACGGCGGCACTGGTCTCCATTAATGATGCGCTGAATTACCTCGGACGTTATTTCGAGCATCACGACTTCAGCCAGTATTCCCTCGACGCGCCGTTCCCGGACATTGGCGATTTGGGCAAAAACAGCTTCCGCAGCACCACCGATGAAATCAAGCGTAACGCCCGTGAGCGCAACTTAACTCTGCGTCAGATCGCGCTGGAAGCCGCATCGCCGCGCCCGCGTTTTTCCGGCACACCGGAGCAGGTGGCCGATGGTTTACAGGCCTGGTTCGAGGAGAAGGCGGCGGATGGCTTCATCATTCAGGGCGGTACGCCGGACACCTTCCCGCGCTTTGTCGACCAGGTGGTCCCCCTTTTACAGGCGCGCGGCCTGTTCCGCACCGACTATCCCGGCACCACGCTGCGCGAAAGTCTGGGCTTAGACGAGCCCAAAAATCAGTTCACACAACAATAAAAGAGAAAAACGCTATGCAGAAATCATCGCTTATTCTGGCGCTTGCGCTGGCTTTTACCCCTGCCGTCTGGGCAGAGAACGTCAATATTAACGGCACCGGCGTGAGCATTGAGGCCAATAAAACGCCGATCAATACCGCCAAAAACAGCGATGCGATCGCGCAACTGCCGAAAGACTATCGCTTTGCCGTGCCGGGGAAATTTACCGTGGCGGTAGCGGGACTGAATCAACCGCCGCTGACGGTCTTTTCCGACGACAACAAGACCCTGCTGGGAAGTGAGGTCGACATTGCGCGTCTGGTGGCGGACAGCCTTGGGCTGGAGCTGAACGTGGTTCCCACCTCCTGGGAGGACTGGCCGCTGGGGGTGGCCTCCGGGAAATACGATGCGGCTATCAGCAACATCACCGTCACCAAAGCGCGCAAAGAGAAGTTCGACTTCGCCACCTATCGCAAGGATTCACTTGGCTTCTACGTGAAATCCACCAGTCCCATCAACTCGCTTGTGAAGGCAGAGGATATCGCCGGGCTGCGCATCATCGTGGGTTCCGGCACCAACCAGGAAGCCATTCTGCTGGCATGGAACGAAGAGAACCTCAAAAAAGGGCTGAAACCCTTTACGCCGATCTACACCAAAGACGACGCGGCCCAAACGCTGGCACTTCAGTCGGGACGCGCGGACGCCTACTTTGGCCCGAACGTGATCGGCGCCTGGAAAGCGGCGCTCAACGGTAAAACCAAACTTGTCGGCAGCGTCGACGGCGGCTGGCCGAAGGCGGGGCATATCGCGGTGACGCTGAAAAAAGGCAGCGGCCTGGTCGAACCGGTACAAACCGCGCTGAACGGCGCAATCAAGAACGGAGATTACGACAAGGTGCTAAACCGCTGGGGGGAAGGCGTGGAGCGTATCTCCAGTTCCGAAGTTAACCCGGCGGGTCTGGGCGATTAAGGAGGCGCTATGCAGGAACAATTTCGTGACGTTTCGCCGGAAGATGCCGATCTTCAGCCCATTATCGCGGGGCTTTTCGGTGAGTACGCCGCTCGTTACGGCGACTACTTTTCAAAGGATGCGGAAGTCGAGCTGACAGAGTGGTACCTGGCGCCGCAGGGGCTGTTTATCGTCCTGGAGCGCAATGGCGAGATCATCGCCACCGGGGCGTACAAGCCCTTCGACGAACATACCGCAGAGATCAAACGTATCTGGACGAATAAAACGCTGCGCCAGCAGGGACTGGCCGCGCGCGTGGTACAGGAGCTGGAGCGCCGGGCGGTGCTGGCGGGTTACAGCCACATCTACCTGACTACGGGGTTTCGTCAGCCGGAGGCGGTGCGGCTCTATCTC
>NZ_JBMKHQ010000003.1:222055-321903 GCF_049237385.1 Enterobacter cloacae complex sp. IR5412
CTCAGCAAAACCGCATAAGGAGCGACGATGAGCAACGTTGAAACCATAAAAGTGGTCCCGGCACGTTATCCGCTGCGCGCTGCTGGCGCCGTGGTGGCGCTGTTTGTGCTGGCGGTCGTGATCCAGTCCGTGGCCTTTAATCCGCGCTGGGAGTGGGCGGTATTTGCCCGCTGGTTCTTTGACCCGGTGATCCTCGAAGGCGTCGGACAGACGCTGCTGCTGACGTTGATAAGTACCGTACTGAGCGTGGTGATTGGCGGCATGCTGGCGCTGGCTCGGCTCTCGTCATCATGGCTGTTGAACAGCCTGGCGTGGGGTTACATCTGGCTGTTCCGATCGCTGCCGCTGATCGTGGTACTGATTATCCTCTATAACTTCTCCTATCTCTACGACACGCTCTCTCTCGGCGTGCCTTTTACCGGCATTACCTGGGGCAGCTTTGAAACCATCAACGTTCTCGGGCAGTTTTCTACCGCCATCGTGGGGCTGACGCTGGTGCAGAGCGCCTATACTGCGGAGATCATTCGCGGGGGCTTCCTTGGGGTCGACCACGGTCAGTATGAGGCGGCCGCTGCGCTGGGTCTGCCGGCGTGGCGTCGCACCGTGCGCATAATTCTCCCCCAGGCGCTGCGCACCATCCTGCCGTCCGGGTTTAACGAAATCATCAGCCTCGCCAAAGGGACGGCGATGGTTTACGTGCTGGCGATGCCGGAACTGTTCTACACGATCCAGATGATCTACAACCGCACCCAGGAGGTGATCCCGCTGTTGATGGTGGGGGCCGTCTGGTATCTGGTGATCACCACCGTACTGTCTGCCATCCAGCATGTTATTGAGCGTGGACTCGCCCGCAGCGAGCGCCGCTCCGCCGTAAACCAGAGCCGGGCGACCAGCCGCGCGCGTTCCGTCACCACTTCGTCAGCACAGGAGCCCGTTCATGCAAGCCTCTCCTGAAGGACACATTTCCATAACCGGCGTCAGTAAGTTTTTTGGCCGACATAAAGCGCTCGATAACGTCACGCTTGAGATCCCACCGGGCTCCGTGACGGTGATCCTCGGACCCTCTGGATCGGGAAAATCGACGCTGCTGCGCACTATTAACCATCTGGAGCGCGTAGACGAAGGCTTTATCCAGATTGACGGGGATTACATCGGCTATCGCCGTCAGGGTGACAAACTCTACGAGCTCAAAGAGAAAGAGATCCTCAAACAGCGCGTCAACGTTGGGTACGTGTTTCAGAACTTCAATCTTTTTCCGCATCTTACGGTGCTGGAAAACCTGGTTGAAGCACCCATCGCGCATAAAAAGTTCAGTAAAAAAGAGGCTATTGAAAACGCCTACAGCCTTCTGGATGTGGTAGGTCTGCGCGATAAAGCCGATGCCTGGTCGCGTCACCTCTCCGGCGGCCAACAGCAGCGCATTGCCATTGCCCGCGCGCTGGCGCTGCGCCCGCGCGTGATGCTGTTTGATGAACCAACCTCGGCGCTGGATCCGGAACTGGTTGGCGAAGTGCTGGACGTGATTAAAAAGCTCGCCCGCTCCGGCACTACGCTGGTGGTGGTCACCCATGAGATCGGCTTTGCACGGGAAGTGGCGGACCAGGTGGTATTTATGGTCGACGGTAAAATTGTGGAGCAGGGCAGCAGCGACGACGTGTTAAACCGACCGTCGCATCCGCGAACGCGCCAGTTCCTCTCAAAAGTGCTGTAAGGAGCGCAGATGAAATATGGACTCCTGGCGGGGCTGGTCTTCACGACAGCGAGCCACGCCAGCATTGATTTAAAGGCCAACGAACAGCCGCTGCCAGTGACGGTTGATCAACAGGCAGTGGCGAAAATCCCGGCGAACTATAAATTTGTTGAGCCGGGTACCCTCACGGTGGCGATTTCAGCCCTGAATTCTCCGCCGCTGGCGCTGCTGGCCAGTGATAACCGCACCCGTATTGGCAGCGACCCGGATATCGCCCGGTTACTGGCGGGCAGTCTGGGGCTGAAGCTGAAGCTGGTGCCAACGGCGTGGGAAGACTGGCCGCTGGGGATCACTTCCGGGCGCTATGACGTGGCGTTGGTGAATATCGCCGTCACCGAGCAACGTAAGGAGAAGTTCGATTTTGCAACCTATCGCGTCGATTCCCTGGCCTTCTCGGTGAAATCCACCAGCAACGTACAGTCGATCACCAGTGCGAAAGATCTGGCCGGTAAAAAGGTGATTGTCGGGTCAGGCACCAATCAGGAACGTATTCTGCTGGGCTGGAACGAAGAGAATAAAAAGGCCGGACGCGAGCCTGCGTTGCCGGTTTATCTGACCGACGACGCCTCAGGCAATCTCTATATTCAGTCCGGCAGGGCGGATGTCTTCTTTGGACCGCAGTCCGTTTCGGCCTACAAAGCCGCGTTAACCGGCAAAACCCGCGTCGTGGGATTAGGCCCGAAGAAAGCCTATGTCGCCACCACAACCAAAAAAGGCAATGGGCTGGTGTATGCGTTGCAGGCTGCGCTGGACGGTGCGATTAAGCGCGGGGATTATCAAAAGGTGCTGGCGCGCTGGGGGGAAGCGGGCGAAGCAGTGACGTCTTCAGACGTTAATCCACCCGGGATAACCTACTAATGGTGCTCTATACCCTAAATAATTCGAGTTGCAGGAAGGCGGCAAGGGAACGAATCCCCGGGAGCGTACATAAGTACGTGACTGGGGTGAGTGAATGCAGCCAACGCACCTGCAACTTGAAGTATGACGGGTATACACTTAGGGTTTTCATCCCTGAGGAGGCAACATGATCAAACTCTATGGCGTACCCGGCTGGGGATCGGCAATCAGTGAGGTGATGCTGACTCTGGCAGACATCCCGTATCAGTTCGTCAACGTGGATGGGTTTGACCAGCCCGGCCCGCAGCGCGAATTGCTGTTGAAACTGAACCCGCTGTGCCAGGTGCCGACGCTGGAGCTGGAAAATGGGGCGATCGTGACGGAAACCGCGGCGATCGCCCTGATGGTGCTCGACAGACGACCCGACCTCGCGCCGCCCGTTGGGCAGGCCGAGCGCCAGCAGTTTCAGCGCCTGCTCATCTGGTTTGTGGCGAACGTCTATCCCACCTTTACGTATGCAGATTACCCGGAACGCTGGGTGCCTGATGCCCCGGAACAGCTGAAGAAAAACTGTATTGAGTACCGGAAATCCCTCTATCTGTGGTTTGACAGCCAGCTCAGCGCCTCGCCTTATGCCTTTGGCCAACAGCTAACGCTGCTTGACGTCTATATTGCCGTCGTGCGTACCTGGGGGCCAGGTCATGAGTGGTTTACCACCAACGCACCTAATATCACCGCCATCGCGGATGCCGTCTGCGCGTTGCCAGAACTGCACAAGGTGCTAAAAGCTAACGACATAATCTGATAACGTGGAACGCTAACCTATAAAAGGAGCCCTGCCCATGCCTCACGTTGATATCAAATGTTTTCCACGCGATCTGACTGACGAACAAAAAACGGCCCTGGCGGCGGATATCGCCGAAACAATAGTCCGTCATCTGAACAGCAAAGATCGCTCAATCTCCGTGGCGCTTCACGAAGTCCAGGAAGCTGACTGGAAGGCGCAGGTCTGGGATACCGAGATTGGACCTAAACTGGATGAACTGATTAAGAAGCCCGGCTATTCGATGTAACTCGCCTGCCGGGTGGTGCAGTATCACCCGGCGATCCCCGCCTTTCATTCCTTTCGCAAAAATCGATAATAAACAGCACAACGTTTCCGCTACAATTCACTCCTCCAAACAATATTCGTTAAATCAGCAGGTAAGCACTACAACTGCACCAGATTAAGTACAGATAGTAAAAGGATAATTTTTTCATGACAAAATTACCTCGGTTTTCACTCGCCTTTATGCATCCTCGTTACTGGCTCAGTTGGGCAGGCATTGCTGCGCTCTGGGGCACGGTTCAGCTTCCGTATCCGCTTCTGTTAAAAGCAGGGCACGGACTCGGGCGTCTGGTCATGCGTCTGCTTCCACGCCGCGTGGAAATCGCCAGACGAAATCTTGAGCTTTGCTTTCCGGAGATGAAAGAGGGTGAGCGCGAGCGTTTGCTTGAGCGTAATTTTGAATCGGTTGGAATGGGCGTCATCGAAACGGGCATCGCGTGGTTCTGGCCTGACTGGCGCGTGCGCAAACACTTCAGCGTGACCGGCTACGAACATATGGAACAGGCAAGGGCGCAAGGAAGGGGCGTGGTGCTCATTGGCATGCATTTTCTCACGCTGGAATTAGGCGCACGCATCTTTGGCATGCTCAACGCGGGTATTGGCGTCTATCGTCCCAACAACAATGCATTGCTCGACTGGCTACAGACGCGCGGTCGTCTGCGTTCCAATAAAACCATGCTCGACCGTTACGATTTGAAGGGCATGATCCGCGCGCTTAAGCAAAATGAGATCCTGTGGTATGCCCCGGATCACGACTATGGAAAAACGAATAGCGTGTTTGTGCCGTTTTTTGCCGTCCCGGACGCCGCGACAACTGCCGGGAGCTATATGCTGGTGAAGAGTGCCAGACCGGCCGTGATCCCGTTTGTACCACGCAGAAAAGCAGACGGCACAGGGTATGAGCTGATTATCCTGGACGATATTAGCGATACCTTGCAGGGAGGCGATAAAGTGGCCGTGGCTACGCAGATGAACAGGGCGATTGAGCGTGCGGTGATGATGGCACCCGAGCAATATATGTGGCTGCATCGTCGCTTCAAAACGCGTCCTGAAGGGCAACCGGACCGGTATGCGCGAAAAAAACAGGTCCAGTCCTCAGTCAGAACTTTCTCTGCCAGCGATATGTCGGATCGGTCGAGTATCCAGCAGTAACACAGGGGGCGGATGCCGTTGCGCTCCGCCCTTTATAAAATCTGCGCCGCTGGATAGAATTACCGCATCCACCTTGTCGGGATGCAAAATATGACCGGAAGAGTCGACTATCACCTTGAAAAATATCTCCTCACCGAAGTCGCCGAGCCAGAACGTCTGACCCGCCAGTGGGCAGAAGTGATGCGCGAGTGTCGCGAGCAAAAATCCGGTGCGGAAGAGCGTTTGCGTCTCGCGCTGCTGAATGTGGATTATGTGACCAGCTTTGAGCTTCCCTTCCGGTTACTCCTCACCCGCGCCCCGCAGTTGATTGATGGGATCAGAAATGAGTTCCAGCTCAGTCAAAAAAATGTCCTGTTCAATGGCAAGCGGTTTGGCTGCGTTTACAGCCTTAAACAGGACCTGGAAGGCGTTCCTGACGAATTTACCTATCACCTGAAAACGCGAATCCAGCGAAGCGACAGCACTGGCGGAAGTGAAGTACCTTACCGGCAAATTGCACAGCAGGTGAAAGCGCCCAGGGAACGACTCAAACTGGCACTCGAAAATGGACTATCTGTAACGGCGCTCGACGGGCTTTTCTGGTTTGGCATTCAGCGTATCGCGGCCGATGTGCAGAGGCTAAGAAAAACGGGCACGAGGATTGTGACGTCAGAGACTGAGGTGTTTGATACGCTAACGATGACAACCCGGCGGATCCCTGTCTACAGCCTGACGCAGCCGGAATGAGCCTCGGTCGCTGAATCGTCGAGCGTCTCAGAGAAAACAAAAAAAGACGGTAAGCTCTTTCTCAGATATACCGTGCTTCAGCAACGCTTTCATTGACATTATGCCCCTTAGAAAGAGGGGCGTTTCACGCGATGGCATTGCTACTCAGCAAATGCCCGCAATGCCTCGCCATCAAGACGATAGCGTACCCATTCGGACTGCGGTACCGCGCCGATGCTCAGATAAAAATCAATTGCAGACTGGTTCCAGTCAAGCACGCTCCATTCCAGCCGGCCGCAGTGACGTTCCACTGCGCATTGCGCGATATTTTTAAGCAGTGCTTTTCCCGCACCCTTGCTGCGGTATTCCGGGGAGACATACAAATCTTCCATATAGATGCCGTTGCGGCCAAGCCAGGTGGAATAGCTGGTGAAAAAAACGGCATACCCCACAGCATGGCCTGCATATTCGGCAACCAGCGCTTCGGTTTTACTGTCTGCACCAAACAGCGTTTTACGGATTTCGTCCGGCGTGGTGACCACTTCTTCTGGCGCTTTTTCATAGACTGCGAGTTCGTAAATCATATCGTATATTGCCGCTGCATCTTCAGGTCGCGCCTGACGAATCGTAATGCTCATTCCTTTCCCTTTATCTTTGTTTGTAGTTGATGGGGATAAGCATAAAGGCTAATGTCAGAAGAATTAAGTGCAATGAAATCAATAAATGATGAATATTATGCATCCAGCCTTAAGGCGCCTTGATTTAAACCTTCTGCCGGTTTTTGACGCGATTTATCGCCACAGTTCCGTTCGACTTGCGGCAGATGAGCTGGCGATGAGCACCTCGGCGCTCAGCCATGCCCTGTCACGGCTGCGTGTTTCGCTCAACGACCCGCTGTTCTACCGGGAAGGACATCGAATGTGTCCCAGCGTCTATGCCACCCAGCTTGCGCCAGTTATTGCATCGGCCCTGAAATATCTCGACCAGGAGCTGTCGCCGCAGCCGGAATTTGATCCTGCTATTAGTACAGCGTGTTTGCAGATCGCGATAACGGACTTTACCGCGTTCTGCATATTCCCTGCGCTCATGAATACGCTTCAACAAGCGGCGCCTGGCTTGCGTCTGGAATTACGATATTTGCCGCACAGCCCGGCGTTGACGGAATTACTGGCAGGCGAGGTGGATCTGGCCCTGGGATTCAGCACCATTGAGGATCGCCGGTACCCGGAGCTGGAAGAGATCAGCTGGTTCGAAGATGAATATGTGGTGATTAGCAATGCGAGCCGGAGCGCGCTCACGCTGGAGGATTATCTCGCCGCCCGGCATCTTGTGGTTACGCCGTGGAATGAGAAGCAGGGGGTGCTGGATTTGCAGCTGGAACGCATGGGTTATACCCGACACATTGCGATCAAAACCCCGTCTATGCTCAGCGCCCCGTTTGTTATTGCAGAAAGCGATCTGCTGATGGCGTTACCTCGATTCGCCGCTGAAAAGCTGCTGCCAGCTACCCGTATTAAAATTTTTGATTTACCGTTCCACATCAGTCCGTTTGAAGTAAAAATTTATTCGCACAAGCGCAGCGGGAAACGAGGCGTCACGAACTGGCTCAAAGCTACGCTGCGCGCGCTGGCCGAAGGGCAACAGTCAGAGCGCTTATGATTTCGACTGTAACAGGATCGCCATCAGCCCCGGAAAGCGGGCGTCCAGATCTTCTCTTCTCAGTGAAATCATATTCTCGCGCCCCTGCGGGCGCTGCCAGATCACGCCGCTGTCGCGCAGTACACGCCAGTGGTGAGTCATGGTTGATTTCACCACCTCGTCCGGGCGCAGCGCGTTGCAGCTCAGCTCACTGCCGTCGGCCAGCCGTCGAATAATCGCCAGCCGCAGCGGATTGCCGAGGGCGAATAGCACATTTTCCAGCAGTATTTGTTCTGGTTCCGGGTGGTTTGGGATCATCGTTTTCCTGCGTCTCGCGTGAGATTGAGCTATATCAACAATAGGTCAACCGTTAAAAAATAGTTCGATAATACTCGTACAATAGGACTATTATAACAAACGAACAAACTCGCGACTATCCTGGTCGTCACAAACCCGTCATGAAGACGTAAGGAAATATCATGCCCCGACCCATTCCACTCGAACGTTATCGCAACATCGGTATCTCCGCGCATATCGATGCGGGCAAAACAACCACCACTGAGCGCATCCTGTTTTACACCGGGATGAGCCACAAGCTGGGTGAAGTACACGATGGCGCGGCAACCACCGACTGGATGGCGCAGGAGCAGGAGCGCGGGATCACCATTACGTCGGCGGCGGTGAGCTGTTTTTGGCCCGGCATGGACAGAGGCTTTGAACCGCACCGCATCAATATTATCGACACCCCCGGGCATGTGGATTTCACCATTGAGGTGGAACGTTCCATGCGTGTGCTCGACGGCGCGGTGATGGTTTATGACTCCGTCGGCGGCGTGCAGCCGCAGTCGGAAACCGTCTGGCGTCAGGCGAATAAATATCACGTCCCGCGTCTGGCATTCGTCAACAAAATGGACCGCCCGGGTGCGGATTTCTTCCGCGTGGTGCGGATGATGCAGGAGCGGCTGAAAGCTAATCCGGTCCCGATTGTGATCCCCGTGGGCGCAGAGGAACACTTCACCGGCGTGGTTGATCTCATCAAGATGCGCACCATTCTTTGGGATGATGCGACCCAGGGCATGGCGTTCACCTACGCGCCGGTGCCCGACGATCTGCTGAGCACCGCCCAGACGTGGCGAGAAAAAATGGTCTCGTCTGCGGCAGAAGCCAGCGATGAGCTTATGGATAAGTACCTTGAGACGGGCGAACTGGATGAAGCTGAAATCATCAAAGGGCTACGGATCCGGACGATCTCCGGTGAAATACAGCCCATGCTGTGCGGCAGCGCTTTCAAGAACAAGGGTGTGCAGCGCATGCTCGACGCGGTGATTGAATTGATGCCGTCTCCACTGGACGTGCCCGCTATTGATGGGGTAGACGAAGATGGACAGCACGCCGAGCGCCACCCAAGCGATGATGAACCATTCTCTGCGCTGGCCTTCAAGCTGATGAGCGATCCGTACGTCGGACAGTTGACCTTTATTCGCGTCTATTCCGGCATACTGCGCAAAGGCGACGCGGTTTATAACCCGGTGAAGGGCAAAAAAGAGCGAATCGGGCGCATCGTGCTGATGCATGCCAACGACCGCCATGAGGTGGACGAGTTGCGCACAGGGGATATCGCAGCCTGTGTCGGGCTGAAAGACGTCACCACCGGTGACACGCTGACCGACCCGAATGCGGTGATCACCCTTGAACGGATGGAGTTCCCGGACCCGGTTATTTCGCTGGCGATTGAGCCGAAAACCAAGGCCGATCAGGAGAAAATGGGGATCGCCCTACAGCGCCTGGCGGCGGAGGATCCGTCTTTCCGTCTGCACACGGACGAAGAGTCCGGTCAGACCATTATCTCCGGGATGGGCGAACTGCATCTCGAAATCATCGTTGACCGCATGAAGCGTGAGTTTGGCGTTGAGGCAAACATTGGTCGTCCGCAGGTCACCTACCGTGAAACCCTGCGTAAAGCGGTGAAGGATATTGAAGGTAAATTTGTCCGACAGTCCGGCGGGAAAGGGCAGTACGGTCATGTGGTCCTGAGTCTGGAGCCGTTAGCAGCCGGAAGTGGTTTTGTGTTTGAAGATGCCACCAAAGGCGGGGTAGTGCCGCGGGAGTACATCCCGTCGGTGGAAAAAGGCTTGCGAGAAGCCATGAATACGGGTGTGCTGGCGGGCTATCCGGTTGTCGATGTGAAAGCGACCCTGACGTTTGGTTCCTACCATGACGTTGACTCCTCGGAGATGGCCTTCCGCATGGCGGCGATCCTCGGCTTCAAAGAGGGCGCGCGGCGGGCGGATCCGGTTATTCTTGAGCCGGTGATGCACGTTGAGGTGGAAACGCCGGAAGAATATGCCGGGAACATTATGGGCGATCTCTCCTCCCGCCGCGGCATGGTGCAGGGGATGGCAGAGCAGTACGGCAGCCAGATTATTCGCGCTGACGTCCCGCTGGCTGAAATGTTTGGCTACGCCACCACGCTGCGCTCGATGTCCCAGGGGCGCGCGACGTATACGATGGAGTTCCATCATTTTGCGGAAGCTCCGCGGAATGTGGCGGATGAGATTATTGCGAAGCGCGTTAAGTAATAAAAAGCCCTCTTCCTCAGGAAGAGGGCTTTTCTTTTTTGAGATGCGTTAATCCAGCGCCTTCACCATCTTCCCACTCGTCACAAACGTCCCGGCCCCCAGATGATGCAGCGTATTCAGCTTATCCCCGTCAAACTGCCAGCGTCCGGCGACAAATGCGCGTTCATCTGCCGCGGCGGAAACCACTTCGCCAAACAGGGTGTCATATTTCTCGGCCGCAGAAGTGACAGGTAATAACCGACACTCCATCCACGCCAGACATTTCTCTTCTATAACCGGCAGACCAAGCTCAGGGCCATGAATAACCGGGATCCCGTAGCAGTTAAATTTATCCTCGTCGCGTCCGCTGACGCTGCCGACCGCCCAGGTCCAGTTGGCTGCCGCCACGCCGGGGATCACAATGCCGAATTTCCCGCTGCGTTCGATCAACTCCCGTGACCACGCGCTTTTGTCTACCACAATCGCGATACGCGGGGGTTCAAATTCCACCGGCATAGACCATGCGGCGGCCATGACGTTGCGACGATCGATGGTCTCATCCCGACTGGTGATGAGCACGGTTGGACCGTGATTCAGAAGACGGCTGGCATGACGTAATTCAACAGGACGAAAGTGGCTCATAGGATCTCCTCATGTACACGATGAGTATGCCGAAAAAGCACTTTTGCGCATATGCATAAGGGAAAATAGTTTATAAACAGGGGATATCACATCATGGAGCAAATCATGTCCCCATTTCTGAGTGCTTATTTTGCCCGCACGGGCTGGCAGCAGCCCGTACAGGTTAATATCGATACCCTGCGGGGGCTCCATTTACACCATAACTGCGCGATCCCTTTTGAAAATATTGACGTCGTTTTGCCGCGGGAAATCCATCTGGACGACGGGTGTCTGGTGGATAAACTGGTCACCGCGCGTCGGGGGGGATATTGCTTCGAGCAAAATGGCCTGTTTGAGCGGGTGTTGCGCGAAGTTGGGTTTACGGTACGCAGCGTGCTGGGGCGGGTTGTACTGGCGAATCCGTCGCAGATGCCGCCGCGCACGCACCGGTTGCTCCTGGTTGAGCTGAACGGCGAGCGCTGGATCGCCGATGTGGGATTTGGCGGACAAACGCTGACGGCGCCGATTCGTTTGATCGCCAACGAGGAGCAGAAAACCCCGCACGGGAGTTATCGTTTGCTGAGCGAGGGTAACGACTGGGTACTGCAATTCCGCCATCACGAGCACTGGCAGTCAATGTACCAATTTGACCTGGGGACGCAGTACTTCAACGATTACGTGATGGGTAACTTCTGGTCGGCGCACTGGCCTCAGTCCCATTTTCGTCATCACCTGCTGATGTGTCGCCACCTGCCGGACGGGGGCAAGCTGACGCTGACCAACTTTAATTTTACCCACTGGCAGAACGGTCATGTGGAGGAGCAGATCCATTTGCCGGATGCGGAGGCGCTATATAAGCTGATGCAGGACCGGTTTGGCCTGGGCGTTGATGACCCGAAGCACGGCTTTACACTGGCAGAGCTGACGGCCGTGATGGAGGGGTTTGATACGCATCCGCAGGCGGGGAAATAGCCCGGTGGCGGCTACGCCTTACCGAGCCTACGGGAGTATACGTAGGTCGGGTAAGGCGTAGCCGCCACCCGACAAATCAACGGCGCGATCTCACCACCTGATACCGACGCGTGAAGTACTCAAACGGCGCGCTCCACACGTGCACCAGGCGGGTGAACGGGAAGATGAGGAAGATCGTCATCCCCAGCACCAGATGCACGCGGAAGATCGGCGCGACGCCGCTCAGCATTTCCGACGAGCCGCCCCTAAACGTGACGATCCCCTGCGCCCAGCCGACCAGCTTCATCATCTCGCTTCCGTCAGGGTACTGAGCGGAGAAAGGAATGGTCGACAGCCCAAGGATGCACTGAAGCAGCAGGATACTCATGATGATAATATCCGGCGTGGTGGACGTGGCGCGCACCCGCTGGTTGAACAGGCGTCGGATCAAAAGCATCGACCCACCGATCAGCGTCAGCACCCCGCAAATACCTCCTGCAATCATGGCTAACTGCTGTTTAACCGCGACGGGTAAAAACCAGGCGTACATCCAGTGCGGGGTTAACATGCCGAACAGGTGCCCGAAGAAGATCCCCAGAATCCCAATATGAAACAGGTTCGAAGCCCAGTTCATCCCGCGCTTGCTGAGCATCTGGCTTGATGACGCCCGCCAGGTGTACTGCCCATAGTCGTAGCGCAACCAACTGCCGAGGAAGAAGACGGTGGCGCAGATGTACGGATAAATGTCATAGAAAAACACGTTCAGGTAATGAGTCATTTTGGGCCTCCGGCGCTCACGTCCACGTACTGCGGCGCGACGTCCTGGCTAAAGCGTCGTTGATATTGCTGCATCGGCGAACTGTCGCACGATGTGGCGTTGTCTTCGATAAACTTGACCTGTTCCTCTTCCCACACGGCGTCCAGCGCCTGACGGGTATCATCACGTTTTTCACCGGATACCTGTTTCGCCACGCTGTCGCTGGAAAGCCGTGTTTCCGCCAGCGACAGCAGGGCGTCAAACAGCTGGTAATGCGCTACCTCGCGCTGTTTCAGGCGGCCTCCAATCAGCGCCAGTATAGGCGCGACGTTTTGCAGCCCTTCACGCGCCTCGTCGTCGCTGACGATACTGAGATATTCCAGATAGAGCGGCAGATAGTCCGGCAGCTCGCGGCAATCCAGCTCCAGCCCGGCTTTCTCATACTGGCTCATCAGGTCGACCATCGCCTGACCGCGATCGCGCGACTCGGCGTGAACGTGCTCGAACAGCAGCAGCGACGTTGCGCGTCCCCGCTCGAAGACTTCACACCATTCGGCCTGCTTATCCAGCAGCGGGGCGCTCAGGTGCTGCTGCGCAAACGGCAGCAGCATGGGCGCATCCTGTTCCACCAGGGAAAGCGCTTCGTCACGGTTTTCCCACAGCAGCTCATCGGGATACTCAATGAGCAGCGCGATGATTTTGAGGATTTGCATTACTCTCCCTCCCCGTGATCGCGCACTTCGGTGATGTTGATCGCGTCGATGCGGCTGCTGTTGAAGAGGTTGAATTTGGTGTCGGAGCCGTGACAGCCGTCACCGAAGGTGAAGCCGCAGCCGTTTTTCTCCGGGAAGGCGTCGCGCGCCATTTCGCGGTGGCTGGTCGGGATCACGAAGCGGTCTTCGTAGTTAGCGATGGCCAGATAGCGGTACATCTCCTCAACCTGCGCTTCGGTCAGGCCCACTTCCTCAATGGCGCGGGTATCGGTCACGCCTTCCACGGTCTGGGAGCGTTTGTAGTGGCGCATCGCCATCATGCGCTTCAGAGCGCGCAGCACCGGGCCGGTATCGCCCGCGCTGAGCATATTTGCCAGGTATTGCACCGGGATGCGCAGGCTTTCGACCGCAGGCAGTACACCGTCGCTCTGCGGCAGACCACCCGCGTCCGCGTAGGACTGAATCGGTGACAGCGGCGGCACATACCAGACCATCGGCAGGGTGCGGTATTCCGGATGCAGCGGCAGGGCGAGCTTCCAGTCCATCGCCAT
This sequence comes from Enterobacter cloacae complex sp. IR5412, assembly GCF_049237385.1. NCBI lineage: Bacteria > Pseudomonadati > Pseudomonadota > Gammaproteobacteria > Enterobacterales > Enterobacteriaceae > Enterobacter > Enterobacter cloacae complex sp. IR5412. Next base: position 235,397 of record NZ_JBMKHQ010000003.1, read on the forward strand.
TTTGTAAACCGGGGAACGCTGCGCTGCGTCGATGACGTTCTGCGGGATGCCCTGCTTCAGGGCTTCTTCAATCACCGCCGGATCGTTCGGGTTAAGGAACACGTCGCACTGGCGCTCATACAGATCGGTTTCATGCTCGGTGCTGGCCGCCTCTTCAATACGGTCCGCGTCATACAACAGCACGCCAAGGTAGCGGATGCGTCCAACGCAGGTTTCTGAGCAGACGGTCGGTTGGCCGGACTCGATGCGCGGATAGCAGAAGATGCACTTCTCTGACTTGCCGCTTTTCCAGTTGAAGTAGATTTTCTTGTACGGACAGCCGCTAATACACAGACGCCAGCCGCGGCATTTGTCCTGGTCGATCAGCACAATGCCGTCCTCTTCGCGTTTGTAAATCGCACCGCTCGGGCAGGTGGCAACGCAACTCGGGTTGAGGCAATGCTCGCACAGGCGCGGCAGGTACATCATGAAGGTGTTTTCGAACTGGCCGTACATCTCTTTCTGGATCTTCTGAAAGTTTCGGTCGCGGGCGCGTTTTTCGAACTCGCCGCCCAGCAGCTCCTCCCAGTTTGGTCCCCAGACGATCTTATCCATCCGCTTACCGTCAATCAGCGAGCGGGGGCGGGCGGTAGGGAGGTGATCCCCCTCCGGGGCGCGGTGCAGATCCTGGTAATCGAAGGTGAAAGGTTCATAGTAATCGTCAATCTGCGGCAACACGGGGTTGGCGAAAATTTTCGACAGGACGCCGATTTTTCCGCCGAGGCGCGGGGTCAGCTTGCCGTGAATACTGCGGATCCATCCGCCTTGCCACTCATCCTGATCTTCCCAGTTTTTCGGATAGCCGATACCCGGTTTGGTTTCGACGTTATTAAACCACGCATACTCCATCCCTTCGCGCCCGGTCCAGACGTTCTTACAGGTGACCGAGCAGGTGTGGCAGCCAATGCATTTATCGAGATTCAGTACCATGCCAACCTGTGAGCGTATTTTCATTTTTTCGCCTCCTGAACCTGATCCCGACCTTCGCCGTCCAGCCAGTTAATGTTTTTCATTTTGCGGATCATAATGAACTCGTCGCGATTCGAGCCGACGGTGCCGTAATAGTTAAAGCTGTACGCCAGCTGCGCGTAGCCGCCAATCATGTGGGTCGGTTTCGGACAGACGCGGGTGACCGAGTTGTGGATCCCGCCGCGCCGTCCGGTCACTTCTGACCCCGGAATGTTCAGAATGCGCTCCTGAGCGTGGTACATCATGGTCATGCCCGGCGGCACGCGCTGGCTAACCACCGCGCGGGCGGTGAGGGCGCCGTTGGCGTTGAAGGCTTCGATCCAGTCGTTGTCCTCAATCCCCAGCTCGCGCGCGTCGGTTTCGCTGATCCAGACGATTGGCCCCCCGCGTGACAGGGTCTGCATCAGCAGGTTTTCGCTGTAGGTGGAGTGAATGCCCCATTTCTGGTGCGGCGTCAGGAAGTTAAGCGCTTTTTCCGGGAAGCCGTTCGGCGGGATCTCGCGCATATGGGTGACGCTGCGGGTATCAATCGGTGGACGATAGGCCACCAGACTTTCACCGAAGGCGCGCATCCAGGTGTGATCCTGATACAGCTGCTGGCGGCCGGAAATCGTGCGCCACGGGATCAGCTCGTGAACGTTGGTATAGCCTGCGTTATACGAGACATGCTCGCTCTCAAGGCCGGACCACGTTGGGCTGGAGATAATTTTGCGCGGCTGCGCCTGAATATCGCGGAAGCGAATTTTCTCGTCTTCTTTGTTCAGCGCCAGATGGGTGTGATCGCGCCCGGTCAGTTCGCCGAGGGCCTCCCAGGCTTTGACCGCGACCTGACCGTTGGTTTCCGGCGCAAGAGCGAGGATCACCTCTGAAGCATCAATGGCGGTTTCAATGCGTGGTCGGCCTTTGGCCGGTCCGTCGAGCTTGACGTAATTGAGCTTGCCGAGGAAATCGACTTCGTTTTGCGTGTTCCACGATATGCCTTTTCCGCCGTTGCCGAGTTTGTCCAGCAGCGGACCGAGAGAAGTGAAGCGCTCGTAGGTTTCCGGATAGTTGCGCTCGACGACCGCAATGTTTGGCGCGGTTTTACCGGGGATGAGATCGCACTCGCCTTTGCGCCAGTCCAGAATATCAAAAGGCTGCGACAGTTCCCCCGGGGAGTCATGCTGTAGCGGCTGTAGCACCACGTCAGTTTCGGTGCCGAGATGCCCGACGCACACTTCAGAGAAGACTTTGGCGATGCCTTTGTAGATCTCCCAGTCGCTGCGGGACTCCCACGCCGGGTCAACGGCGGCAGAGAGCGGGTGAATAAACGGATGCATGTCCGAGGTATTCATATCGTCTTTTTCATACCAGGTGGCGGTCGGCAGGACGATATCGGAGAACAGGCAGGTGCTGGACATACGAAAATCGAGCGTCACCAGCAGATCCAGCTTGCCCTCAATGGCGGCGGTTTGCCATTCCACCTCTTCAGGTTTGACATCATCCGTTGAGCCTAAATCTTCGCCCTGAATCCCGCTCTCGGTGCCAAGCAGGTATTTGAGCATGTACTCATGGCCTTTTCCGGACGAGCCAAGCAGGTTAGAACGCCAGACAAACAGGTTGCGCGGGTGGTTCTTGCCGTTGTCCGGCTGTTCGCAGGCAAAGCGAATATCGCCAGATTTTAACGCCTGCACGGTGTAATCCTGCGGCGACATCCCGGCGGCGTCGGCGCGGGCCTTAACGTGCAGCGGGTTGAGGTTGAGCTGCGGCGCGGAAGGGAGCCAGCCCATGCGCTCGGCGCGGACGTTGAAATCAATCAGGTGACCGGTGAATTTCGACGCGTCTGCAAGAGGAGAAAGCAGCTCCTGTGCGGTGAGCTTCTCATAGCGCCACTGGCTGGCGTGGTTGTAGAAGTAAGAGGTGCTGTTCATCTGGCGCGGCGGACGGTTCCAGTCCAGTGCGAAGGCCAGCGGCAGCCAGCCGGTTTGCGGGCGCAGTTTCTCCTGGCCGACATAGTGCGACCAGCCGCCGCCGCTTTGCCCGACGCAGCCGCAGAAGACCAGCATGTTGATCATCCCGCGGTAGTTCATGTCCATGTGGTACCAGTGGTTCACACCGGCCCCGAGGATGATCATCGAACGACCATGGGTTTTGTGCGCCGTGTCGGCAAATTCACGGGCGATTTTTTCTATCAGGTAAGCGGGTACGCCGGTAATTTGTTCGCCCCAGGCCGGGGTGTAGGCTTTGATCTCGGCGTAGTTTGCCGCCGCGTTACTGTCTTCCAGACCGCGATCGAGGCCGTAGTTTGCGAGCACCAGATCGTACACGCTGACCACGCGTCTCGGGCTGCCGTCGGCCAGCGTCAGGGTTTTACTCGGTACGCGGCGCGTCAGCACCGGCTCCTGCTTCACGCTGCGGAAATGCGGGTTCTCGTTGCCCCCGAAGTAAGGGAAGGCCACGTCTGCCACACTGTCGTGGGTGATGAGCAGGGAAAGCGTCAGCTCGGTCTCCTGTCCCGCGGCCAGCGACTCCAGGTTCCATTTGCCTTTTTCGCCCCAGCGGAAACCGATAGAGCCGTTCGGCGCCACCAGATTTCCGGCGACGTCAAAGGCGATGGTTTTCCACTCCGGATTATTGGTTTCACCCAGCCCGTCGGCCAGATCCGACGCGCGCAGCATGCGGCCCGGCACCACGCGACCATCAGCCTGTTCATCCAGCAGGACCAGCATCGGCATGTCGGTGTAGCGGCGGCAATAGTTGAGGAAGTAATCGCTCGGGTTATCAAGGTGGAACTCTTTGAGGATCACATGCCCCATCGCCATGGCGAGGGCGCTGTCGGTACCCTGTTTGGGGGCCAGCCACTGGTCGCTGAGCTTCGCCACCTCCGAGAAGTCCGGCGTAATGGCGACGGTCTTGGTGCCTTTGTAACGCACTTCGGTAAAGAAGTGGGCGTCCGGGGTACGCGTCTGCGGCACGTTCGAGCCCCAGGCAATGATATAGCTGGAGTTGTACCAGTCCGCCGATTCCGGCACGTCGGTCTGCTCGCCCCAGGTCATCGGCGATGCCGGAGGCAGATCGCAGTACCAGTCATAGAAGCTCAGGCAGGTGCCGCCGAGCAGGGAGAGATAGCGCGTACCGGCGGCATAAGAGACCATCGACATGGCCGGGATGGGGGAAAAACCGGCTACCCGATCCGGGCCGTAGTTTTTGATGGTCCAGACGTTGGCGGCAGCAATCAGCTGGTTAAGCTCTTTCCAGTTTGAGCGGATAAACCCGCCTTTACCCCTCGCCTTTCTGTAGCTTTGCGCTTTTTGCGGATCGTTCTGAATGGCATCCCAGGCCAGCACCGGATCGGTATGCTGCGCCAGCGCCTCGCGCCAGAGCTCGATCAGCCTGCGGCGTACCAGCGGGTACTTGAGACGGTTGGCGCTGTAGAGATACCAGGAGTAGCTTGCGCCACGCGGGCAGCCGCGCGGTTCGTGGTTAGGCAGGTCGGGGCGGGTACGCGGGTAGTCGGTCTGCTGGGTTTCCCATGTCACCAGGCCATTTTTGACATAAATCTTCCAGCTACAGGAGCCGGTGCAGTTAACGCCGTGGGTGGATCGCACAATCTTGTCGAACTGCCAGCGCTGACGGTAGCTGTCCTCCCAGTCGCGGTTGGTGTGGTACACCTGGCCGTGCCCATCGGCGAAACTGTCGCCTTTTGTTTTGAAGTAACGGAAGCGGTCCAACAGTTTGCTCATGACATTTCTCCTGCTTCGATAACATGGCCGGAGGGTGAGGCATCACGCTCCGGCGAAGAGGTAGTTATTATTTTTGTGAGGATTTGCGGCCGTACACCAGCCAGGTGACGAGCACGCAGACGATGTAAAACACGAGGAAGACTTTCATGGCGCCCACCGGGGAACCGGTCATCGCCAGGGAGGTGCCAAAGGCTTTGGGAATAAAGAACCCGCCCACCGCACCGATGGCAGAGATAAAGCCCAGCGCCGCAGCCGTTTCGGTCACCGCTTCATGCTGTGCCTGTTCATCGCTCCCGCCCTGTTTTTTCACGCGGTCGAGGGTGATTTGGCGAAAGATAATCGCGATCATCTGGAAGGTCGAGCCGCTACCCAGGCCTGCGGTCAGAAACAGGCCCATAAAGACCAGATAGAAGGCGATAAAGCTGCCTGAACCAGACCCGGGGAGCGTCAGGAAAATCAGGGCGCTAAAGATGGCCATAAAGACGAAGTTGATCAGCGTCACCCTTACGCCGCCCAGTCTGTCCGAAATCATTCCGCCAGCCGAACGCGCCAGGGCGCCGATCAGTGGGCCAAAGAAGGCGAGGTGGAGGATATTAACGTCCGGAAACTGGGTTTTCGACAGCATGGCAAAGCCTGCCGAGAAACCGATAAACGAGCCGAAGGTTGCCAGATAAAGCAGGCTCAGCAGCCAGAGATGAAAGCGCTTAAGCACCGGAAGCTGGCTGGCAATGGACGCTTTCGAGCTGGCGATGTCATTCATGCCAAAAAACGCCGCAATGGTGGCCAGAATCAGCAGCGGCGCCCAGATCCACGCCGCGTTCGCCAGCCACATCGTCGAGCCATCCTCCTGCGGTACGCCGTGCACGCCGAGGAAGGTAAACATCGGCAGGAAAATCACCAGCGGCGCAACCAGCTGCATCACACTCACGCCCAGGTTACCCAGCCCGCCGTTAATGCCCAGTGCGCTGCCCTGTCTGGCTTTCGGGAAGAAGAAGCTGATGTTTCCCATACTGGAAGCGAAGTTGGCGCCGGCAAAACCGCAAAGCAGCGCGATGATAATGAAGATCCAATAGGGCGTGGCGGTATTCTGGATGGCGATCCCAAGCCAGACACAGGGTACGACCAGGATAACGGTGCTTAACACGGTCCAGTAACGCCCGCCAAATATCGGCACCATAAAAGAGTAGGGGACACGCAATATCGCGCCGGAGAGAGAAGGTAATGCCGTTAGCATAAAAAGCTGATCGGTGCTGAAATTAAATCCGACCTTATTAAGATTTACCGCAATAGCGCTAAACAACATCCAGACGCAAAACGCCAGAAGCAAACATGCCACGGAAATCCACAGGTTTCTTCGTGCGATATGTTTCCCTTTATTCTCCCAAAATTGCGCGTTTTCCGGTTTCCAGTTACTCAACAGATGCTGATTACTCTTCTCGCTTTGATGTGACATATCACCCTCTTGCTTACCGAAGTGGAGAGAAAAAAGAAGGAAAAACAGAAAGATACCTGTCAGTGGCGTATGAAATTTATAGGATGTTATGGGATACATCTGAAAGGATAGATAAAAAAGCGAATCCCTGAGTTTGGAATGGGAATCAGGGTTCGCTTTATGTGTTACTAATTGTAACTCTTTGCGGAAATTAATACTCCGATGGGAGTATTAAAACAATTCGAGGGAGATAAGTTTATCCAGATGCTTATTAAATGCCGCGTCGTCCATTTCAGGCATATTTAAGACGTATATGCCATCCAGGCCACATACCAGACCAATTAAACGCCAGGCGATATTTTCCGGCTGATCAGCAAGCGTAAAGGCGTTGGCCTCCGCCCCGGCGCGGATAATTGCGACCGTTTCCTGGTGCCACATCTCCATGGTCAAAACGTAGGCGCCTTTGATATCGCTATCCCGGCTGGCGAGAATTTGCGCCTCCCGCCACAGTCGAATGTAGGGCTCAAACCCGCCGTCATCGCTGCCGAGCATGGCATGCAGGCGCTCGCGCCAGCCTGCGTTTTCGCCAACGATTTCAGCATCCAGCAAATCGCGGATCAGCCTGACAAACGCCAGCGATTTAAGCTCGCCCGCCGACGCAAAGTGGTGATGCACCTGCCCGGTGGCGACGCCCGCTTCGGTAGCGATTCGGCGCACGGTCATCGCAGCGAATCCTTCGGTCAGCGCCACGCGCATTGCGGCCTGTAGGATCTCTTCCCGCCGCTCGTCCTTGCTTAGATAACGCATAATTTCTCACTCTCAATGGCAACGAAACGAGTGTAACAAAGAGCTGGACAAGTGTTCAACTTTACGTAGGATCGCAATCTGGACATGTGTCCAGTTTTTAACTGAAAAGGAAATTTATGTTTCGTCAGTGGTTAGCGTTAGTGATTATCGTGCTGGTGTATATCCCGGTGGCGATTGACGCGACGGTGCTGCACGTGGCGGCGCCAACATTGAGCATGACGCTGGGTGCCAGCGGCAACGAATTGTTGTGGATTATTGATATTTACTCGCTGGTGATGGCGGGGATGGTGCTGCCGATGGGCGCGCTGGGCGATCGCATAGGTTTTAAGCGCCTGCTGATGATCGGCAGCGTGCTGTTTGGCCTGTCATCGTTAGCGGCGGCTTTTGCGCCGTCCGCGGGCTGGCTGATTGCCGCCCGCGCGTCGCTGGCGATTGGCGCGGCGATGATCATTCCGGCTACGCTTGCAGGGATCCGCACGCTGTTTATTGACGTGCGGCACCGTAACATCGCCCTTGGCGTCTGGGCTGCCGTTGGGTCGGGCGGCGCGGCGTTTGGCCCGCTGATTGGCGGCATGCTGCTGGAGCACTTTTACTGGGGTTCGGTCTTCCTGATTAACGTGCCGATCGTGCTGATCGTGGTTTCGCTTGCTGCGCGCTTTGTGCCTGCTCAGCAGGGTCGGCCCGAGCAGCCGCTCAATATCAGCCATGCCATTATGCTGATTGTCGCCATTTTACTGCTGGTCTACAGCGCCAAAACCGCCCTGAAAGGGGTGCTGTCGCCGTGGATGGTGGCCTCTACGCTGCTTACCGGGGCGGTGATGCTGTTTATTTTCGTCCGTATCCAGCTGCGCGCGCGCGTGCCAATGATAGACATGCGTCTGTTTTGCCATCGCATTATTTTAAGCGGCGTGGTCATGGCAATGACCGCCATGATTGCGCTGGTGGGCTTTGAACTGCTGATGGCGCAGGAGTTGCAGTTCGTGCATGGTTTTACGCCGTTTGAAGCAGGGATATTTATGCTGCCGGTGATGGTGGCGAGCGGATTTAGCGGGCCGATCGCGGGTGTGCTGGTCGGGCGTCTGGGGCTGCGCATTGTCGCGGCCGGAGGCATGGGGCTAAGCGCGATCAGTTTTATCGGCCTGTCGACGCTCGATTTCAGCACCCAACAGTGGCAGGCGTGGAGCCTGATGGTGCTGCTGGGCTTCAGTGCCGCCAGCGCACTGCTGGCATCGACGTCAGCGATCATGGCTGCCGCGCCGAAAGAGAAAGCGGCCGCGGCAGGCGCGATCGAAACCATGTCCTACGAGCTGGGCGCTGGTCTCGGGATCGCCATTTTCGGTCTGCTGTTAACCCGCAGCTTTTCGGCGTCAATTGTACTGCCGCAGGGGCTGAGCGCGTCGCTGACCGATAAAGCCTCGTCGTCCATCGGTGAAGCGATGAAGGTCGCGCAGGAGCTGACGCCGTCACTGGCCGAGCCGGTGATGACGGCGGCGAAAACCGCGTTCATCACCTCGCACAGCGTGGCCCTGGGCAGTGCGGGAGCCATGCTGATGATTCTGGCGATCGGGATCTGGTTTAGTCTGGCGAAGGTCGGAGGGCAGCAGTAAAAAAAAGGCCAGCCGCGAGGGCTGGCCTTTTGAACTAACACCTCTTAGAACTGGTAGGTCAGACCTACAGCCACGATGTTGTCGGTAGCCACTTTGGCATCTTTGGTGAACTGGCTGTCATCCACGAGATTGATTTTGTAATCAACGTAGGTGGACATGTTTTTGTTGAAGTAGTAGCTCGCGCCAACGTCAACGTATTCAACCAGGTCCTGGTCGCCATAAGAACCGATGTCTTTACCTTTGGATTTCAGGTAAGCGATGGATGGACGCAGACCGAAGTCAAACTGGTACTGAGCCACAACTTCGAAGTTCTGTGCTTTGTTGGCAACGTGACCGCTACCGAACGCCGTCATGTTGCGGGTTTCAGAGTAGGTGGTTGCCAGGTAGATGTTGTTCGCATCGTACTTCAGGCCAGCAGCCCAGACTTCTGCGTTTTCGCCACCGGCGTTCAGGTTGCTTGCAGCACGAACCTGACGGTCAGTACGGTCAGATTTCGCGTAGGTCGCACCCACACCGAAGCCGTCGTATTCATAGGTAGAAGACAGACCCCAGCCGTCACCGTTGGATTCGGTGATCTCTGAACGGTCGTTTTTACCCTGGTACTGGGCAGCCACGTTCAGGCCGTCAACCAGACCAAAGAAGTCGGTGTTACGGTAGGTGGCAACGCCAGTGGTACGACCGGTCATGAAGCCGTCAGTCTGCGTCCAGGTATCGCCACCGAACTCTGGCAGAACGTCAGTCCATGCGCCGATGTCATAAGCAACACCGTAGTTACGACCGTAGTCGAAGGAACCGAATTCATCGAATTTCAGACCAGCGAAGGCCAGACGGGTTTTGTTGCCGTCGGAACCCTGAGCTTCAGAGCGGTTGCCCTTGAACTCATATTCCCACTGGCCGTATCCGGTCAGTTGATCGTTGATCTGAGTTTCACCTTTGAAGCCCAGACGAACGTACGTTTTGTCGCCGTCGCTACCAGCATCATCAGAAAAATAGTGCAGACCAGTAACTTTGCCGTACAGATCCAGTTTGTTACCGTCTTTGTTAAAAACTTCAGCCGCGTTAACAACGCCAGCCGCCAACATGGAAGTCACTGCCACTGCAACTAATTTAAGTTTCATCTTAACTAACCCTTATAATTTTATTTAGGTATTTCCTAAGCCACCTGAGCGATTTTTAAACGAGGCTTATCGTCAATGGCAGACTATTTTTAAAATTCCGTAGACTGCTTTCAATAATAAGTTTCAAAATATTAAAGATAATTTCAATTAGTGTGATCCTGATCCGATAAATTTCCCTTAAATCGCTCAATAAGGTTAATTAATATACATAAATTGATTATTAACAAAACACGATAATAAGGCTGGAAATAGTTGCCATGCGTTTTTGTTTTTAGAGAGAGATAAAAGGGCTTGGCAGATAATGTCAAGGAATGGGGCGCGTTATTGACTTTTAAAACAGTGGTTTGTGGATTTATCCGGAAGCCAGCAACTGCTTTTTAAAAGAAACATCCAGAAATAAACTATTGCACTATGTGCTATATAGCGCGGGAATATTGGGGTTGAATTAATTACACGCGTTGTCAGTTTATGTCAATTTCCACAACGGATCTGACTTTCTATGAGTACTCTATACAGAAATAGAAATACATACGAATGTTATAAATAATATTCTTTATTGTGATCACATATTAAAATAATGTTAATTTTTACCGGGCATGATTCGTGCCCGGTAAAATTAAAATACTATTAGCGGGTGGCATACCAGCAAAGTAATGATCCGGCGCAAACCATTAATGCCCCTTGCCAGAATGAGAATGAAAGCGGAGAGCTCAGCATAATAGCCGCCAGCGCGGCAGAGAGTACCGGGGTGAAGTAGGAGACGGCCGCAAGCACAGTGACGTTACCGTGGAGGATCCCAATGTTCCAGGCGGCGTAGCCAAAGCCAAGGGCAACACCACACATCAACAGTTTCACGACTACCGGCACGCTGAATACCATTTCGGGCTGATCGCTGACGGCATATTTGACCCACAGGCTCAGGGCGGTCAGCAGGACGAAAAGAGTAATGCCATTTTGCCCTCTGGCATACCTGCTGGTGACGGTGCAGTAGGCGGCCCAGATAAAGGCACCGGCAAATGCCAGCCCGTAGCTCAGCGGGCTGGAAACGATGTTTAGCATGATGTCGTGAACGTGCAGCCCGTTTTCGCCGCCTAAGACCCAGCCCACGCCCAACAGGGAGATCGCTAAGCCGGGGATCACCCACAGGGTGGATTTTTGTCCGTTGAACAAAATGGCGAACACAATCGTCAGGCTTGGCCAGAGATAATTGACCATGCCCACCTCAATTGCCTGCGAGCGCGTCGCGGCAAAGCCAAGCGACAGGGCAAGGCACATTTCATAGCTGACAAACAGGACGCTGCCCGCAATGAGATAGCCTTTCGAAAACCGTTTAATATCAGGGAAACCTACCGTCGCCAGACACAATAATCCGCTGACGGTGTAGATCATCGCTGCGCCCCCCACCGGGCCAAGTCCCTCACTGACGCTGCGGATGAGACCAACCATGGTACTCCACAGCAGTATGGCCACCAGGCCAATCAGCGTTGCTCTTTTTCTGTCCATTACCCTGCCAGTCTCATAAAAATCAAAGGGTAAACTTATAGCATCTAACCCATTCACCAGGCGAATTTTCTGTTTCGCGGTTAACCCGAAAGGAGTAATAAATCATACCGGCGGTGACTATTAAGGGGGCGAAGTTCGGCGACCTTGATTTGACGCAAAAAAAACAGGGGCTTTGCTGTTAGTTTGCGGCGCGAAGTCTTATCAGATAACGAGGACAGCAATGGACGTCAGCCGCAGACAATTTTTTAAAATCTGCGCGGGCGGTATGGCCGGAACAACAGCCGCAATGCTGGGATTCGCTCCCAAAATGGCGCTGGCTCAGGCACGCAACTATAAACTGCTGCGCGCGAAAGAGATCCGTAACACCTGCACATACTGCTCCGTGGGTTGTGGGCTATTAATGTATAGCCTGGGTGATGGCGCGAAGAACGCCAAAGAAGCGATTTATCATATTGAAGGGGACCCGGACCATCCGGTGAGCCGCGGGGCGCTTTGCCCGAAAGGGGCGGGGCTGCTGGACTACGTCCACAGTGAAAACCGTCTGCGCTATCCGGAATATCGTGCGCCGGGCTCTGATAAATGGCAGCGCATCTCCTGGGACGAGGCCTTCTCACGTATTGCAAAACTGATGAAAGCGGATCGCGACGCCAACTTTATTGAAAAGAACGAGCAGGGCGTTACGGTTAACCGCTGGACCTCCACCGGGATGCTGTGTGCGTCTGCGGCAAGTAATGAGACCGGCATGCTGACGCAAAAATTTGTGCGCTCCCTCGGCATGCTGGCGGTTGATAACCAGGCGCGCGTCTGACACGGACCAACGGTAGCAAGTCTTGCTCCAACATTTGGTCGCGGTGCGATGACCAACCACTGGGTTGATATCAAAAACGCAAACGTCGTGGTGGTGATGGGCGGTAACGCCGCTGAAGCCCATCCGGTGGGATTCCGCTGGGCGATGGAAGCGAAAAACAACAACGATGCGACGCTGATTGTCGTCGATCCACGCTTTACGCGTACGGCATCGGTGGCTGATATTTATGCGCCGATCCGCTCCGGTACGGATATTACGTTCCTTTCCGGCGTGCTGTTGTACCTGATCGAAAACAATAAGATTAACGCGGAATACGTTAAGCATTACACCAATGCCGGCCTGCTGGTGCGGGAAGATTTCGCCTTCGAAGATGGCCTGTTCAGCGGCTATGACGCAGAGAAACGTCAGTACGATAAATCGTCCTGGAACTATCAATTCGACGAAAACGGCTACGCGAAACGCGATGAGACCCTGACCGATCCGCGCTGCGTGTGGAACTTGCTGAAACAGCATGTTTCCCGTTATACGCCAGACGTGGTGGAAAACATCTGCGGTACGCCGAAAGCAGACTTCCTGAAAGTATGTGAAGTGCTGGCCTCCACCAGTGCCGCCGACAGAACAACCACCTTCCTGTACGCGCTGGGCTGGACGCAGCATACCGTGGGCGCGCAGAACATCCGTACCATGGCGATGATCCAGCTGCTGCTCGGCAACATGGGGATGGCCGGTGGTGGTGTGAACGCCCTGCGCGGACACTCCAACATTCAGGGCTTAACCGATCTCGGCCTGCTGTCGACCAGCCTGCCGGGTTACCTGACCCTGCCGTCGGAGAAGCAGACCGACTGGCAAAGCTGGCTTGACGCCAATACGCCAAAAGCGACGCGTCCGGACCAGGTGAACTACTGGAGTAACTATCCGAAGTTTGCCGTCAGTCTGATGAAATCGTTCTACGGCGATGCGGCGCAGAAAGAGAATGACTGGGGCTTTGAGTGGTTGCCGAAATGGGATCAGGCTTACGATGTCATCAAGTATTTCAACATGATGGATAAGGGCGACGTCACGGGGTATATCTGCCAGGGCTTTAACCCGGTGGCGTCATTCCCGGATAAAAACAAAGTCGTTCGCAGCCTGAGCAAGCTGAAGTACATGGTGGTTATCGATCCGCTGGTCACCGAAACGTCTACGTTCTGGCAGAACCACGGCGAGTCTAACGATGTTGATCCGGCATCCATTCAGACCGAGGTGTTCCGCCTGCCATCGACCTGCTTTGCGGAAGAGGACGGTTCTATTGCCAACTCTGGCCGCTGGCTACAGTGGCACTGGAAAGGTCAGGATGCGCCGGGTGAAGCGCGTAATGACGGCGAAATTCTGGCCGGGATTTACCATCGTCTGCGCGAGATGTACCGCACCGAAGGCGGCAAAGGCGCTGAGCCGCTGCTGAAGATGAGCTGGGACTACAAGCAGCCGGATCATCCTGAGTCCGAAGAGGTGGCAAAAGAGAACAACGGCGTGGCGCTGGCCGACCTGTACGATGCCAACGGCAATCTGGTGGCGAAGAAAGGCCAGTTGCTCAATAGCTTCGCGCTGTTGCGTGACGACGGCAGCACGGCCTCGTCCTGCTGGATCTACACCGGCAGCTGGACGGAGCAGGGTAACCAGATGGCCAACCGTGATAACGCCGATCCGTCAGGCCTGGGCAACACGCTGGGCTGGGCATGGGCGTGGCCGTTGAACCGCCGCGTACTGTACAACCGTGCCTCCGCAGACGTGAACGGTAAGCCGTGGGATCCGAAACGCATGCTGATCGAGTGGAACGGCACGAAGTGGACGGGGAACGATATCCCGGACTTCAGCACCGCCGCGCCGGGCAGCAACACCGGGCCGTTTATCATGCAGCCGGAAGGGTTGGGACGTCTGTTTGCCATCGACAAGCTGGCGGAAGGGCCGTTCCCGGAACATTACGAGCCGATGGAAACGCCGCTCGGCACTAACCCGCTGCACCCGAACGTAGTTTCCAGCCCGGTAGTGCGTATCTATGAAGATGACGTGCTGCGTTTAGGTAAAAAGGACAAGTTCCCGTATGTCGGAACTACCTACCGCCTGACCGAGCATTTCCATACCTGGACCAAACATGCGCGGCTTAACGCCATCGCGCAGCCGGAACAGTTTGTGGAGATAAGCGAAACGCTGGCGAAGGCGAAAGGCATTGCCAATGGCGATCGCGTGACGGTGAGCAGCAAGCGCGGCTTTATTCGCGCGGTAGCGGTGGTCACCCGTCGTCTGCAAAGTCTGAACGTACACGGCCAACAGGTAGAAACCGTCGGCATCCCGCTGCACTGGGGCTTTGAAGGGGTGGCGCAGAAAGGCTACATCGCCAATACCCTGACGCCAAACGTCGGCGATTCCAACTCGCAAACGCCGGAGTATAAAGCGTTTCTGGTCAACATCGAGAAAGCGTAAGGAGCGATTAAATGGCGATGGAAACACAAGACATTATTAAACGCTCCGCGACCAACCCGATAACGCCCGCGCCTCGCGCGCGGGACTACAAGGCAGAAGTCGCCAAGCTGATCGATGTCTCCTCCTGTGTGGGCTGTAAGGCCTGCCAGGTGGCCTGCTCGGAGTGGAACGATATCCGCGACGAGGTGGGGCACTGCGTTGGCGTTTACGATAACCCGGCTGATCTGAGCGCCAAGTCCTGGACGGTGATGCGCTTTAGCGAAACCGACCAGAACGGCAAGCTGGAGTGGCTAATCCGTAAAGACGGCTGTATGCACTGTGAAGATCCGGGCTGCCTGAAGGCATGCCCGTCTGCCGGTGCAATTATTCAGTACGCCAACGGGATCGTCGACTTCCAGCAGGATAACTGTATCGGCTGCGGCTACTGCATCGCAGGCTGTCCGTTTAATATCCCGCGCCTCAATAAAGAAGATAACCGGGTCTATAAATGCACGCTGTGTGTCGATCGCGTCAGCGTCGGACAGGAGCCTGCCTGCGTGAAGACCTGTCCTACCGGGGCTATCCACTTCGGCACCAAAAAAGAGATGCTGGAAGTGGCGCAGCAGCGGGTGGATAAGCTCAAAGCGCGCGGCTATGACAAGGCCGGAATTTATAACCCGCAGGGCGTGGGCGGTACGCACGTCATGTATGTTCTGCACCACAATGACCAGCCGGAGCTGTATCACAATCTGCCGAAGGATCCGGCGATCGATACCTCAATCAACCTCTGGAAAGGGGCGCTTAAGCCGCTCTCAGCGGCGGGCTTTATCGCCACCTTTGCCGGGCTGATTTATCACTACATCGGTATCGGGCCGAATAAAGAGGTGGATGACGACGAGGAGGAGCATCATGAGTAAGTCGAAAATGATAGTGCGCACAAAATTTGTCGATCGCGCCTGTCACTGGACGGTGGTCATCTGCTTCTTCCTGGTGGCGGTATCCGGCATTTCGTTCTTCTTCCCGACGCTACAGTGGCTAACGGAAACCTTCGGGACACCGCAGATGGGGCGCATACTGCATCCGTTCTTCGGCGTACTGATTTTCGTGGTGCTGATGTTTATGTTTGTACGTTTCGTTCATCACAACATCCCTGACAAGCAGGATATTCCGTGGCTAAAAGGGATTGTTGAGGTTCTGAAAGGCAACGAGCATAAAGTCGCGAAGGTGGGCAAATATAACGCCGGGCAGAAGATGATGTTCTGGACCATCATGAGCATGATTTTTGTGCTGCTGGTGACCGGGGTGATCATCTGGCGTCCGTATTTTGCGCACTATTTCCCGATTCAGGTAGTGCGTTATGCGCTGCTGATCCACGCGACCTCGGCCATTATTCTGATCCACGCCATTCTGATCCATATGTATATGGCATTCTGGGTGAAAGGATCGATTAAAGGCATGATTGAAGGGAAGGTGAGCCGCCGCTGGGCGCAGAAGCACCATCCGCGCTGGTACCGCGACATTGAGCGTCTTGAAGCGCAAAAAGAGAGTTCGGAAGGGTTGAAGTAAACCTCGCGCCGTCGGCATTGTCCGGCGGCGCTGCGCTTGTGCTGGTCTGCTTCCCTGTATCAAAACCGCTCTGCAATATACCGGAAGGGATATTTTGTTGGCTTCACTTTGCCGATCTTGCGTTTCGGTAAATCCACCTTGTCAACGTGAATTTCTTTATAGGGGATCTGTGAAAGCAGATGCGAAATAATATTCAACCGCACCCGTTTTTTATCTTCTGAGCGCGCCACAAACCACGGCGCCCAGGCGGTGTCGGTTGCTTTAAACATCGCATCACGGGCGAGGGTATATTCATCCCACAGATTGAAAGATTTTATGTCCATTGGAGACAGCTTCCAGATCTTGCGACCATCATTAATGCGATCGCGCAGGCGGCGTTCCTGCTCTTTTGGCGTTACTTCAAGCCAGTATTTCAACAATATGATACCGGCATCGACCATCGCTTTTTCCATTACCGGCGTTCCATCAAGAAATTTGTCGGCCTGCTCTTCGGTACAGAAACCCATTACTCTTTCCACGCCTGCGCGGTTGTACCAGCTCCGGTCAAAAATGACGATTTCACCGGCAGAGGGCAGATGGGGAACGTAACGCTGAAAATAGAGCTGACTTTTCTCTTTATCGGTGGGGGCCGGTAACGCAACAACGCGAAACACCCGGGGGCTGACGCGTTCGGTGATGGCTTTGATGGCGCCGCCTTTACCCGCGCCGTCTCGCCCTTCAAAAACAATACAGACCTTTAACCCTTTGGCGACCACCCATTGCTGGAGCTTAACCAGTTCAACATGGAGGCGGCGAAGCTCTTGCTCGTACGCTTTGGTTTTGAGCGGCGCGTTTTTAACGACATCATCAACAACACGGGTTTTCTTCTTACTGACCATGGCGGGTCTCCCTATGGGTCCGGTCGCGGGATCGAGGCCGTACTAAGCGTGTAATCGGCCTGAATGAATGGATTAATGTGTCAGAAAGCTGATTTGAACTGGTTCACCATACAAGTTTAATCAATAATGCACGCTGCGTATTTTTTAACAGTGGTCGCGGTATGAAAAAAACAATTTTTTCGTTAGCACTGGCTACCTTTGGCCTGGGAATGGCTGAATTTGGCATCATGGGCGTGCTGACAGAACTGGCTCATGATACGGGCATTTCGATTCCCTCCGCCGGAAATATGATTTCGTTTTACGCTTTTGGCGTAGTGATCGGCGCGCCGATTGTGGCGCTGTTCTCCAGTAAATTTTCGCTGAAAACAACGCTGCTGTTTCTGGTGGCGATGTGCGTCGTCGGTAACGCGCTCTTTACCTTCTCTGACACCTACATAGGGCTGGCGGCGGGGCGCTTAATCTCTGGTTTCCCGCATGGCGCGATTTTCGGTGTGGGGGCGATAATCCTGTCAAAAATTGCGCCACCGGGTAAGGTGACGGTTGCTGTAGCAGGGATGATTGCCGGGATGACCGTTGCCAATTTGCTTGGCGTCCCGCTCGGGACCTGGCTGGGACATGAATTTAACTGGCGCTACACCTTCTTTTTGATTGCCGTCTTTGATGCGCTGGTGATCCTCTCTGTTCTGCTGTGGGTGCCAGACATTCACGACACGACAACCACCCGGCTGACAGAACAATTCCACTTCCTGAAAAAACCGGAACCGTGGCTAATTTTTGCCGCAACGATGTTTGGCAATGCCGGGGTGTTTGCCTGGTTTAGCTTCGTGAAGCCGTTTATGGTCAACGTGTCAGGCTTTTCCGAGGGCGTCATGACCGCGATCATGATGCTGATGGGGCTGGGCATGGTGCTGGGTAATGTCTTCAGCGGCAAGCTGTCGTCGCGCTTTAGCCCGCTGCGCATTGCTGCCACCACCGACATGGTGATTGTGGCTTCGCTGCTGTTACTGTTCGCGTTTGGCGAGCTTAAAACAGCTTCACTGGTAATGGGGTTCGTCTGCTGCGCCGGGCTGTTTGCGCTCTCTGCGCCGCTGCAAATACTGCTGCTGCAAAATGCGAAAGGCGGCGAGATGCTGGGCGCCGCAGGCGGGCAAATGGCGTTTAACCTCGGCAGCGCAATAGGCGCGTATTTCGGTGGAATGATGATTACGCTCGGCTTTAGCTGGAGCTATGTCACGCTTCCGGCAGCGATCTTATCCTTCTCAGCAATGACCTCTCTGTTGATGTACGGTTTTTTATGTGCCAAAAAGCGTCAGGCCAACGCAGGAGCGCTGGCCTGATTTCACGCTTTGCCCGCTGGTCGCGGGCACAGGAGGGGACTACACGAATTTCGCCAGCGGGTCAGCGGCGGCAAATGCGACTGCTTTGTCTGCTGCTGGCGGGTAAATCAGTTCGTTGGTGATGGCGACTTTGATCTTTTTGCCTTCCTCGCGCACGGATTTAACACGCTGTTCCCAGCCCTCGGTGTACACCGCGCCCCAGCCACCCAGATCCAGACAGGTGACGTAATTCACCTGACGGTAAGGGTACGGCTCCAGATTTAACAGGCTGGCAGCTGCGTTATGTCCGGCGAATTTCCCCAGCTGGATCGCGTGCTGGCAGGTCATCAGTGCCGTGTTGCCCGCATCGTCCGTTTTGGCGTGCGCCATATCACCCGTCGCGTAAACCTCCGGATGCGCAGGGACCTGCAACGTGTCGGTGACGATAAGGCGTCCCTGAGTGTCGCGTTCCCCGTCAATTTGCAGGCTGAGGGGGTTAGCTTCTACACCTGCCGTCCACACTACAGTCGCGCTGGCAATGCGCTCTCCGTTTTTCAGCGTCACGCCGCTGGCATCAATAGCTTCAATTTCACTGTTTAAACGCCATTCAACGTCCAGCGCGTTGCTTGCTTCTTCAATGGTGTTACGCAGCGCTTCGCTGTAACGCCCGCCAATGGTTGGACCTCTTTCAACTACGATCACTTTAGTCTTTGTATCGGCGCCGAAGCGGGTGCGAAGACGAGCAGGGAGTTCCGTTGCCAGCTCAATGCCGGTAAAACCGCCGCCACACACGACCACGGTATTGCGTTCTGGGGTGGAGGGGCGCGAAACCAGCGAATCAAGATGTTGCTCGAACAGCCTGGCGGAGTCGAGTTGGTCGATCTCAAATGCGTATTCAGTCAGACCGGCAATCGGCGGACGTTTAGTCTGGCTACCGGTTGCGAGGATCAGACGTTCCCAGTTGACTTCGGCAATGGCGCCGTTTGAATCGCGATACAAAACGGTTTTAGATGAGGTATCAATACGTTGTGCTTCGCCCGAAATAAAGGCAATACCCAGTTCAGCAAACAGTTCGGTCAGTAGCGCGACCATCGTCGACACGTTCTCTTCATAAAAACGTGGACGAACGCGCAGTTCCGGCACCGGGGCCAGCACGGCAATGCTGAGGCTATTATTACCTTCCAGAGCAGAAAGACGCGCGGCGCTGACCGCAGCCCACATACCGGAAAACCCACTACCCACAATTAAAATCTGCTTTTTCATTCTCGATCCTTTTGTTCGTCAGGCTGTGTGTCTGACATAACTACCACTATACTTGTCGGAGTTAACTGCGACAACTTCTTTCTGAGTTAAAATTCGTTATAATGCAGCGAACAATGACCCGGAGTGAGCCATGGCGTTTTACAGTTCTGGTGTGGAATATGGCATTCATAGCCTGATGTGTATGGTGGATGCAAAAGGCAATGAGCGTGAGATGAGCGTCCGGGAGATGGCGGCCTTGCAGGGCGTACCGTACGACTATCTTGGGAAGATTTTCACTCGTTTGTCACGCGCGGGGCTGGTTATCAGCACCGAAGGCAAGGGGGGAGGATTCCGGCTGGCGCGTCCGGCAGAGCTGATCAGCGTGCTGGACGTGGCGCACGCCATCGACGGCGATAAGAATATGTTCGAATGTCGGGAAGTGCGTCAGCGCCTGGCGGTATTTGATGAAACGCCACCGGCCTGGGTCTGTGACGGACCGTGCGGGGTGCGATCGGTTATGGACAGCGCGCAGCAGCGGATGGAAGAGGAGTTAGGACGCCATACCATCCTGGATCTGGCGCGGAAGATGTATCGAAAAGCGCCGGACACGTTCCAGATCGAGGTTCAGGAGTGGATTTCCGATCGCCGTTTGTCTACGTGACAGGCCGGGCAGGGCAAACCCGCTACCCGGCCACCGCGGTTAAGAACGTAAATCAATCACCATACGGCCACGGATCTGGCCCTGTTCCATCTCTTTAAAGATGGCGTTGATATCTTCCAGTGGGCGCAGCGTGACTTTCGGAACCACCTTACCTTCAGCCGCAAACTGGAAGGCTTCGAGCAGATCCTGACGAGTACCCACCAGAGAGCCCACCACCTGAATCCCATCCAGGACCAGACGTGGTATATCCAGGCTCATCGCTTCCGGCGGCAGGCCAACAGCCACCACGCGGCCTCCGGCGCGAACTGCATCAACGGCAGAGTTGAAGGCCGCTTTCGCTACCGCCGTCACCACTGCCGCATGTGCGCCGCCGGTTTTCTCCTGAATCACTTTTGCCGCATCTTCACTGCGGGAGTTCACGGTTAAGTCTGCGCCCATGCTGGCAGCGAGCTTCAACTGCTCGTCATTCACGTCAATGGCGATAACTTTCGCATTAAAGACATTTTTGGCGTATTGCAGTGCGAGGTTGCCCAGACCGCCAAGGCCATAGATCGCAATCCACTGGCCGGGTTTGATCTCAGAGACTTTTACCGCTTTGTAGGTGGTGACACCGGCGCAGGTGATGCTGCTGGCCGCCGCAGAGTCCAGCCCCTCCGGGACTTTAACCGCGTAATCCGCGGTCACGATGCACTCTTCCGCCATGCCGCCGTCGACGGAGTAACCCGCGTTTTTTACGTCACGGCACAGAGTTTCGTTGCCGGTATTACAATATTCACAGTGGCCACAGCCTTCGAAGAACCACGCCACGCTTGCACGATCGCCAACTTTCAGTGACGTGACGCCCGGACCAATCTCTTTGACAATACCAATCCCTTCATGGCCGAGGATCACCCCGGTCTTGTCGCCAAAATCGCCATTTTTAACATGGAGATCGGTATGGCAAACGCCACAGCACTCCATCTTCAGCAGCGCTTCACCATGTTTGAGCGCGCGTAAGGTTTTCTCTGTAACGTTAACCTGATGATCCTGAGTGACAACAGCAGCCTTCATGTGTTTCTCCTTTTACTAATGAGTATCTGCATAGCAGGTGTAATACCCATTAAGGATTAATACTTTGGCGGTGTAATGCAAGGCAACCGCAACATAATGTCATCAATTAATTCAGTTTCAGATTAAGAATACGGTGATCCTCTAATAATCAGTAGGGGAAAACGCTAACGTAAAAAACCCGGCGTAACGACCGCCGGGTACAGATTTATAGTTGGGCTTCTATCTCCTCAATCTCTCTTCGCCATTGCGCCTGCAACTGCGGTTTTTGGTGTTTTGGCTTGCGCGCCAAATCCTCTTCCAGCAGCATTTCCAGGGCAACCAGGCGTTCGAGCAGATCGTTAGACGCTGAAGGTGGTGCCTTCGATGCAGTCTTCGACGCCTCAGGCACCACCGGACCGGTGCTCGCACGCAGGCGCTCAAACACCGCCTCCGCATCGTGCCATTCGCTAAGCCTGCCGTCCTCAATCAGCCAGTAGCGGTTACAACTCTGGCTAATTAACTGACGATCGTGGCTCACCAGCAGCACTCCGCCTTCAAACTGTTGCAGTGTTTCCGCCAGCGCCTCTTTGCCTTCCATGTCCAGGTGGTTGGTTGGCTCATCCAGCATCAGAAGGCTATAGCGAGCAAGCGTCAGGCCGATGAACAGCAGGCGCGAACGTTCCCCACCGCTCAGCGTACTGACTTTTTGTCCGTGTCGCGCCCACGGGAACCCGGCACTGATGAGGGCCATTTTACGGGTCTGCGGATCTGGCGCGAAAGGCTCCAGCGCGTCAAAGATTGTTGCCTCCTCCGAAAGCTGATTCAGCGTCTGATCGTAATAGCCTGGCGACACGCGAGGATGAAGTTTCAGGCCAGTCTCTGAAGGTTCACCTGAGAAATGCCGCCAGATAAGCTTCATCAGTGATGATTTGCCGCAGCCATTACGCCCGACGATAGCCACGCGATCGCCACTTGTAAGCCGCGCAATGTCGACGTGAAACAGCTCAGACAGGCCAGGCTCAGGCGCTACGCTTAGGTTTTCCATCTCCAGTAGCCGGTCTGCCCGCAGGGCGTCACCGCGCAGGGTTAATGTCCACGGACTGCCTGCGGTGAGCTCTGTCTGACTCTCCTTAAGCCGTTCGACCTGCTTTTCCATCTGTTTGGCTTTGCGGGCCAGATCTTCGTTATCGTAGACCTTGCCCCAGGTGGCCAGCCGTCTGGCACTGGCGGTTACGCGATCAATCTCCTTTTGCTCCGCCTTATGCCGCAGCGCATCACTTTCGTCTTTGGCTACCAGCGCCTGACGCGCGGCGGTGCAGGGAAGGGCGAAGTAGTGCAACATCTTATCGCGCAGGATCCAGCTGCCGTTGGTGACGGCATCCAATAGTTGCCTGTCGTGTGAGACCAGCACAAAGCTGCCGGACCAGTTCTGTAAAAACTGTTCCAGCCAGAGCAGGGTCGGCAAATCGAGGTGGTTACTCGGTTCGTCCAGCAGTAACAGATCTGGATCGCCGATCAGCGCCCGCGCCAGCAGGAGACGCGTGTGCTGCCCGCCGCTCAGCGTTGCCGACGTTAAGGCCATGTCCTGCGGTGTAAAGCCCATACCCGCCAGCAGCGTTTCAGCTTTCCAGTGCAGACTCTCGCGTTCAGTCGCGGGCAGTTGCGCCAGCACGGCATCCAGCATGGTCAGGGGATAAATGGCTTCTGGCAGGTGTTGCTCAACGCGCGCCATCAGACAGTATCCGGCCAATGCGACGGTTCCGGCAGCAGGGGAGTCTGTGCCGTCCAACACCTTCAGCAACGTACTTTTGCCGCAGCCGTTGTCGCCCAGCAGGCCAATGCGGTCGCCTTTTTTCAGCGTAAAGGAGAGGGAGTCGAACAGCGTGCCAAACGCCGTATCAACACGTAAAGATTGTGCAGTGAGTAAAGTGCTCATTGTTGCTTACCCAAGAGTTACAGGCATGTTTATGCCTCGTCAAACATCGCTGACGATAACTCAGTAAGCCCGAGAGAAGGGATTTCAGGGGTTGGTGTCTTCGCTCAAGCGGAAGTTATCGCAGCACGATACCGATAACGCTTGAGCTGGTGCGATCACCAAATGTATGTGAAACATTGAAAATTTCACAGTACAGCATAATTGGCCTCCTTATAAGTTAAGTGATTATTAGTAACCATCACTATACAACATTTTCATAGTATGAACATACTACTGCGGCAAAAAGCGATATCTTCGGTTGCGGATACAGAACTAAGCGCGTGATGTGATAAAAGGAAGGGCAGCGTCGCTGCCCAGAATCATCTTTTTCGTATAAGCAAATACAGGGATAGCGTGATTACAGACGCAATGAATATGGCCATGCCGAAGAAAACATACAAAACAAAATCCATTATCCTTTCGTCGCCATATATTCCAAAAAGCTCCACAAAATCGTACTGCGTTTCTGGTGGAACAATCTTGTAGAGTGTGAACATTGATAGAAACACGGCTATACACCACAACAACACAAGGAATGCCGCCTTCATTAATAGACCTGCACAACGCCATGTGCAATGATGTAGTTTCCCAATTGCTGCCCTCCAGTTCGAAGTAAGGCTGATGCCAGAATCTTAAAATCGCTCTGACTATAAAGTGTAATACAACCCTTACTTATGCCAGATGGCCCGATAGGGTGTAACCGGAATTCACCTCGCCTTACGCCTTTCACAAAAGTCTCATCATTTATCAATCCGTCATCGCGATATAATGCAAACCATTCGTTCCGATTCGAACCGGTGAAAAATGCGTTAACACTATCCTTAGTTTGAGTATACCAACCCCCTAATCCACGTAAAAGTATGTAATAGCGACCAGGTGGGAGTGGGCCGATATCAGGTATATTTGCGCTTTCTGCACGGTTCGTCGCGTCACCATTCCCTGAAAATGCAGGAAAAAAGCCAACTCCGGGCACAGACAAAGTAGCGTACGTACCTCCGTTGAGGTGGAAAAAGCACTGTATGAGATTCATAATCTGTCATTCCAGGAATCAGCAAAGATGATATTACCGTCACAGTGTCGCCATGTGATCTTCTCGTAACGGAGGGAAATATTTTCTAAATGATTATGTTTTTCCATTGCTGGATTTTTTACGTCATGCATCACCGGGCATATTGAGACCACTTTAACGTTCTCAAGGAACATGTTGAAGTATTCGACCTCTTGACCAGCATCATTGATTTTGTACCACTTAAACTCGGCACTTTTTAGCGTTTGGCCTTTTGCTACAGCCTTGTATAAGTAAGGGCTGGAACTGTCGAACTCCTTTTCAAAAACCAGAGCGCTATGCATGCGCGTACCCGTGATTTTTCCTGTCATATTATCTGTCGGTAGATGCAGTCCATGACCGAATCCTAATACTTCAATACTGCCCTCGCGATATTGCACATCAACCGCGCCTTTGATATCTGCGCCGCCGTCATCTTTCAGCCATAGATATGCTGGGATTGCCATTTCAAAACTCCTTTTTCAATAAATGAATTTAGTGATGCAAAACGTTACTAAACTCTTAAGAAAAACTATTTGTTAGGCAAGAAGTGTTATGTAAAATTTATATATTTTAAAAGGATATAGATTTTTGATTAGGTATGCATTTTTCAAATGATCGATCCTGCTGCATTTTTAAAGCCAAATTATCATGAGTGACTTTCAACAAAGCATTTATAGGCAGGATTAAGGGAATTAGAGGAAAAAGGAAGAAGGGACTTCACGTTCCCTCTCCCTTGTGAAGAGAGGGAACGTTCAAAACTCCGATTTAAATCGAAGTACGACGATAGCTACGGTATTCCGGCATCCAGAAGTTATCATCAATCGCCTGCTGCAACGCATCGGCAGAGGTTTTCACCGCGACGCCTTGCTGCTGCGCCATTTTGCCTACCGCGAAGGCAATTGCGCGGGACACTTTGTGAATGTCTTTCAGCTCCGGCAGTACCAGGCCTTCACCGTTATTCACCAGCGGAGAGTGACCTGCCAGCGTTTCGCTCGCGGACATCAGCATTTCGTCGGTGATGCGGGACGCGCCGGAGGCGATAACTCCCAGACCAATACCCGGGAAGATATAGGAGTTATTGCACTGCGCGATGGGGTAGAGTTTGTCCTTCCACACCACCGGATCAAATGGACTGCCGGTTGCGACCAGTGCCTTACCTTCGGTCCATGCGATGATGTCCTGCGGCGTTGCCTCCACGCGTGAAGTCGGGTTAGACAGCGGCATCACGATAGGGCGTTCACAGTGCTTGTGCATCTCGCGAATAATCTCCTCCGTGAAGAGGCCGGTCTGCCCGGACACGCCGATCAGAATGTCCGGCTTCACGTTGCGCACCACGTCAAGAAGCGAGAGCACTTCGTTATCCGTATCCCAGTTTTTCAGGTTTTCGCGCTTCTGCACCAGTTTGGTCTGGAACGGGAGCAGGTTTGGCATGCCGTCGGTCAGCAGGCCAAAACGGTCCACCATAAAGACGCGGGAGCGGGCCAGCTCTTCGCTTAAGCCTTCGCGCTGGGTCTGGGCAATAATTTGCTCGGCGATGCCGCAGCCCGCGGAGCCTGCACCCAGGAAGACAATTTTCTGATAGCTGAGCTGGCTGCCTGCCGCACGGCTCGCAGCAATCAGCGTACCGACGGTCACTGCCGCAGTGCCCTGAATGTCATCGTTGAACGAGCAGATCTCATCGCGGTAGCGGTTCAGCAGCGGCATGGCGTTTTTCTGTGCGAAGTCTTCGAACTGCAACAGCACGTCAGGCCAGCGGTGCTTCACGGCCTGGATGAAATCATCCACAAACTGATAGTACTCGTCGTCGGTAATGCGCGGGTGACGCCAGCCCATGTACAGCGGATCGTTCAACAGTTGCTGGTTATTGGTCCCCACGTCAAGTACCACCGGCAGGGTGTAGGCCGGGCTGATCCCGCCGCAGGCGGTATACAGCGAGAGCTTACCGATGGGGATCCCCATCCCGCCAATGCCCTGGTCACCGAGGCCCAGAATACGTTCGCCATCGGTCACCACGATCACCTTGATGTTGTGGTTAGGCACGTTTTGCAGAATGTCATCCATGTTGTGACGGTTCTGATAAGAGATGAACACACCGCGGGAACGACGGTAGATCTCTGAGAAGCGTTCACACGCCGCGCCGACGGTGGGGGTGTAAATGACGGGCATCATCTCTTCAAGATGGTTCTGCACGAGGCGGTAGAAGAGGGTTTCGTTGGTGTCCTGAATATTACGCAGGTAGATGTGTTTATCGATTTCGGTTTTAAAGCCCTGATACTGGATCCAGGCACGTTCTGCCTGTTCTTCAATGGTCTCAACCACTTCAGGCAGCAGGCCCAGCAGGTTAAAGCTGCTGCGCTCTTCCATGCTAAAGGCGCTGCCTTTGTTCAGAAGGGGGAACTCCAGTAAAACCGGACCGGCGTAAGGAATATAAAGGGAACGATGTTTTTTCAGTTTGTTGTCCATGTCACTCACTCTTTTTAAGAAGATCCGTCCCTGACACTGCTGTTTGTCATCTTTCTGGCCTGTGCTACGGGGTGCGGTCGGGCGGTATTATAAAGGAGCTGAATATTAATTACCGCAACACATAAACAAAAACACCATCGGGATTACCGATGGTGTTGTGAATATCGTGCCGGAACTTACTTGCCGGAAGGGCGTTTTCTGCCGGTAGCGTGGGTAACCTGCGTTTCGCTCCCCTCCTCAATAACCACTTTACGCTGGTTAGAGAGCTTGTAGTTCAGTCCCAGAATATGGCGTGCCTGACGGTTCGATTTCATGTTAACTCCTCAATCCTGTTGATAGTTTTAAGGACAAGCTTGCTTACGCAAACGAAATGTAACCCCTTAGGTTGCAGATCCAGCTTAGCAGGTTTTTACAGAGGTGCGTTTCGCCCACTAACCACATAGTTGATGGTTTGCTGGTAGATGTCACTGAGGATGTCATTGTCCGTGGCTTCCACCCACTTGGTCAGTTCCATCAAAATGTCATCTTCAGTAACAACACCGTGCTCGGCGTGAAGACCTTGTGCGATCGCGTTAACAAGTTCCGGTTGTGCTGCTGTGGTATGTGCCGGGTAATAAGTAAACATGCTGCCTCCGTGTCGTTGTCTGTTTAATGTTACGGCGTGCAAAATCGTAATTCACATTCAGATTGGCAAATATTTTTGCCGTTGTGGTTCAGATTCGTCCTGGAATTAAAAATAACATCTCCCGTAGCACAGAAATAAAACTCAGGGTTTCCAGCGGCGTAAATTTGTCGTTTTTTCATAAGGCATGGGCGTCGGCCAGGAGATCAATTCCACAATGCTGCCCCAGGGGGTTTGACCATAGCAGAAAGCATTGCCTTCACCTTGCTCATCCGGAAAGCTAAGCGGCTTCGGCGCGGTGAACATCTCACCGCCGGCGGCGGTGAAAGCCGCGATGGCACTATCAAAATTATCAACATAAACAGCAAAATGCTGAAGTCCAAAGTCGCTGGCGCGAGCGGGCATTCCCTGTTCAGGGCCATGCATTTCGAAAAGTTCTATGCCGGGTCCGTGCGGCATAACAAGCATGCGAATGGCATGAATTTTAGTGCCGGGAAATAATTTTAAGGTGTGCTGCTGGGCGGGCTGATCGATATTATCGGTTTCTGCATCGACAGAATGATATAAAACCTGTGCGCCGAAAGCGCGTTCAAAAAATAGGGTGGCTTTTTCAATGTCGGGCACCGTAATACCGATATGGTCAATACCCCTTACTGATGATTGCATAGTAAACTCCTGCTATAAAAAATTTAAATATAGCAGGAGATAATCAGGCTATTACCACTTCATTTCGCCGGTATTCACTTTGGCACTCAGTTCGAGCGAACTTTCTTCCGCAAGGTTCGGCCACTGTTTTTTCATCGCGATGATGACGTCGGTAGACGCTTTATGTGTCGTGAGAGCCTGTTCAAACTGCTGTAGATAGCGACGGGTAAAGTCGATAGCGCCGGTACCCGCTGGCGGTGTCCCAAGGTAGTGGCCCGGAATAACGCGTTCGGGCTTTAGGGCAGCCATGCTATCCAGCGTCTGCTGCCACTGTTTATGGCTTTCCGGCGTTTGGGTATCCGCGGTCCAGACGTGAATGCCCCATGAGACGCCCGTGCCGCCGAGGATGGTTTTGGCGGATGGGATCCAGACGTACGCCGCATAGCTTTCAGGCTCTTCAATGCTTACTCTCTCACCGTCAATCATAAAGGTGGTTGAGGCAAGCACTTGCGGCACGTAGAGCTGCGTCGGCGCGCCATCTTTCATCTGTGGCCCCCAGAAGGCGAGCTTCGCGTCTTTTGTGGCCCTGATATGGTCCACCACCTGTTGCGTGGCGACAACTTTGGCATTAGGGAAGGCTTTCATCAGCGGTTGCAGGCCGAAATAGAAATCCGGATCGCCGGAAGTGATCACGATTTTGTTCAGCGTTTTACCGCTGTGGCGAATTTTTTCTACCAGCGCTTCGCCATCTTTCACGCTGAACTGGGCGTCAAACAGTACCGCCTCTACCGGACCAGATACCAGCGTGGAAGAAACGGCAAAAATGCCTTTTTCCTGCGGGTTATACGTATCAACGGCCAACGGCGCGGCAAAGACGGCCGGAGTGAAAAGGGTTGTCAGCAAAGCAAGGCGGGCGATTGTCATGGTCAGGTCTCTGTTCTTCAGGAAAGTCTCTATTGTACGGATCTCTTCATTTGCCAGAATTCCTGAAACAGGAGATGCTTAGTTTCGTAGATCGAGCAAATGGAGGTCAAAATGGATCGCGTTATTGCCGCCCAGGTGTACAACCGCATCTGTGAGCTGGGGAGTTTAAGCGCGGCGGCGCGGGCGCTGGGGATTTCCCGTCCCATGGTGAGCCGTTATCTGGAGCAGATGGAGAAGTGGGCCGGGGCGCGGCTGGTTAACCGCTCCACCCGCAAGCTGACGCTGACGGCGGCGGGGGAGAAAGTCCTGCAAAAGACGCGCAAGCTATCGCAAATTTCTCAGGAAATTGAAGATCAGTCAGTGAAGGATTTACCCTCAGGCACGCTTCGTGTCGCCTGCGCGCATTTTACCGCGATGCAGATTATCGCTCCGGTGCTGCCCGATCTGTTGCAGCGTTACCCTCAACTGCGCATTGAGCTGGATGTTAACAACCATCCGGTGAGCCTGGTGGGCGAGCGAATTGACGTGGCGATCCGCATCACCGATAACCCCGAACCGGGTATGATCGCTCGCCGGTTGGGAGAGTGTCGGTCCGTGCTTTGCGCCTCGCCGCACTACCTTGTAAGCCGGGGCGTTCCAGAGGAGCTGGAAGACTTAGCCCGGCACAACTGCCTGCATTACAGCTTTTTTGCCGGTCAGTCGTGGCGTTTTTTTACGCCGGCAGGGGAGCCGGTCACGACGGCGGTCAGCGGCAATCTCAGCGCCAGCATCTCATCTCTGCTGATGGAGGCGGCGATAAATCACTGTGGTATTGCCATGCTGCCCGAGCGCGAGGCCGACGCGGCGCTACGGCAGGGAAGCCTGGTGCCGGTGCTCAGCGCCTATACGCCAAAACCGATCGGCATTTTTGGTATTTATCAGTCGCGAGACTATCAGCCTGCGGCGCAGCGTGTGTTCCTCGACGCGCTGGCAAACCACCTTGCCACGCGATCGGACTAGTCTGTCTTCCCTGCAAAATAGATTATGCGTCCTATACTTATCCCTTTGTAAGCCAAAAGGAGAGCAAGAATGACGATTCATAAGCACGGTTCAGCACACTGGTCTGGCGACATCAAACGCGGCAAAGGGACGGTATCGACCGAAAGTGGCGTCCTTAACCAGCAACCTTACGGCTTTAACACCCGCTTCGAGGGCGAGAAAGGGACTAACCCGGAAGAGCTGATTGGCGCAGCGCACGCGGCATGTTTCTCTATGGCCCTGTCGCTAATGCTGGGCGAAGCGGGTTATACCGCCGATTCCATCGATACCACGGCGGATGTCTCGCTGGATAAAACCGACAGCGGTTTTGCCATCAGCAAAGTCGCGCTGCAAAGCAAGGTGACGGTACCGGGTATCGATCCGCAGCAGTTCGACGGCATTATCCAGAAAGCCAAGGCCGGTTGCCCGGTCTCGCAGCTGTTGAAAGCGGAAATCACGCTGGATTACAAACTGAACTGATATCGGGCCGGGCGCATGCCCGGCTCATTTTTAACGGTTACGCCAGCAGCGCACGTTTCGGCTTGCGGAAGAGGGCTGGAGTTGTTGCGGCTGTTCACATCCCTGCGTCGCCAGCGAACAGCGGTCGCGGAAATAGCACCCAACGGGCAGGTGGCGATTACCCGGAAGATCGGTTTTTCGCAACGCCAGATCCTCATCCAGCGGTTCTCCGGTCCGGGGAACGGAGTCAAGCAGCAGCTGCGTATACGGATGGCGCGGCTGACCCAGCACCTGGTTCGCCGGACCCAGTTCCACGATTTGCCCCAGATACATTACCGCCACCCGGTCGCTCATGTGCCGGACCACCGAGACGTTGTGCGAGATTAGCACGTAGGTCAGATTTCGCTGCTGTTGCAGGGCAACCAGCAAATTGAGGATCTGTGCCTGGACGGAAATATCCAGCGCGCTGGTGGGTTCATCCAGCACGATGATGTCCGGATCCGAAGATAGCGCCCGGGCAATAGCGATTCGCTGGCGCTGTCCGCCCGAAAACGCATGCGGCAGACGGTCAAGATATTCCGCTCGAATCCCAACCTGCTGCGCCAGCGTTTCAGCCAACTGACGACGCTCCCGTTCGCTGCGACGTTGCTGTATCCACACCGGCTCGGTGATGGTGCGCCAGACGGGTAAACGTGGATCAAGGGACGAGAGCGGGTCCTGAAATACCATCTGCATACCACCCGCCGCATTCGCGCGCTGACAGGCACCGGTACTCGGTTTGAGCATGCCCATCAGCAGCTGCGCCAGCGTGCTCTTTCCACAGCCGGATTCCCCCACAACGCCCAGCGTTTCGCCGCGATGGATCCGGAGATCCATGCCGTTAAGGGCGTGTACCTGTTCCGTCACGCGCCCCAGCCAGTTTTTGCGCGCAGGAAAATTCACATGCACGCTATCCAGTTCCAGCAGTACCTCAGACATGGCGTCTCTCCTGTTGTGGGTACCAGCAGGCAGCCTGCTGGCCTTCTGCGCCCGTGGAAATTAAGCGCGGCGTTTCGCTGCATTTCGCCCCGGCAGCAAAACAGCGTTCGCGAAAAGCACATCCGCGCGGGAGGTGGCTGAGGTTAGGTACCGTGCCGGGAATGGCCGGGAGGATCTCGCGCGGTTCACCATTTTCCGGGGCACACCGCAGCAGGCCAATCGAATAGGGGTGCACAGGATGGTGGATCAAGGTCTGCGTGCTGCCGCTTTCGATCACGCTGCCCGCGTACATAACGTACATCCGGTCACAAAGCTGCGACACCACCGCCATATCGTGACTGATAAACAGCACCGACGTTCCGCTGGCGCGCGCTTTATGTTTCAGCAGACGCAGCACCTGAAGCTGGACGGTCACATCCAGCGCGGTAGTGGGTTCATCAGCGATGATCAGCTCCGGCTCGCAGGAGAAGGCAAGGGCGATCATGACCCGCTGGCGCATACCGCCGGAAAGCTCAAACGGATAGCGATCCATTACCTGCGCCGCATCCGGGATTTGCATCTCGCCCAGCAGGGAGATCGCCTTCTGCTGCGCGTCGCGGCGGGAAAGCGACTGATGCTGGCGGATCACCTCCACCATCTGCCTGCCAATCCGGCGCGTGGGGTTAAGCGCCGTCATCGGCTCCTGAAAAATCATCGCCACCCTGGCGCCGCGCCACTGACGAAGCTGTTTTTCCGACGCGTTCAGCACATCTTCCCCGAGCAGCGTGACCCGGCCATGGTGAACATGGTAACTGCCTTCCGGCAGCAGGCGCATCGCCAGCATCGCGGTGACCGATTTTCCCGAGCCGGATTCGCCCACCACGCCGACAATTTCACCCCGGCCAATCTCCAGCGAGACGTGGTTGAGCGCGTGGACGTCACCGCGAAAAATGGGGAAGCTCAGGTGCAAATCTTCAATCGATAATACGGAATCACTCATGACTGCTTCCCTCCTGATTTGGGATCCAGCAGGTCGCGAAGACCATCGCCAAACAGATTAAAGCCAACCGCCGTGATCAGAATTGCCGCCCCCGGAAACGCGCAGTACCACCACTGGTCAAGCACGTAGTTACGCCCCACGGCCACCATTGCCCCCCATTCGGCGGTCGGCTGCTGCGCGCCTAATCCAATAAAGCCCAGCGTGGCGGCCATCAGAATGGCGCTGCCGATATCCAGCGACGCTTGTACGATCAGCGGCGGCAGGGCGTTACGCAGGATATGCCAGCTGATCAGGTGCCAGCGCGATGCGCCAAAGGTGCGGGCGGCCAGCACGTAGGTGAACTGGCGCACCACCAGCGTTTGCCCGCGTGCCAGCCGCACGTAAAACGGAATGCGTACAATCGCAATCGCCAGCATCGCGTTAAACAGGCTTGGGCCGAGCGCGGCGGCCAGGGCCATCGTCAGCACCAGCGAGGGGATGGAGAGCATAATGTCCATGATGCGCATAATGATGGCGTCGCCGCGCCCGCCAAGTACGCCGGACAAACAGCCGAGCAGCGAACCGATGCCGCCCGCAATCACCACCACCGCCAGCCCCGCTGTGATGGACTGCTGGCTGCCCACCAGCACGCGGCTGAACAGATCCCGGCCCACCTCATCGGTGCCGAACCAGTGCTGGGCTGACGGTGCCTGCAAGCGCGCGGTCAGATCCAGCGCGTTCGGATCGTGCGGGACTATCCACGGCGAGACCACCATCATCAGCAGCATCACGATCATAATGACCCCGCCGATCAGCGTGAGCGGGCTTTTGCGTAACATCCAGAACAGCTTTGCCCAGTTGATGCGCTGTTTAGCGGTGCTGACAGGGACGGGCGTTTCCTGAGTTAACATCATTCGGCACCTCCGCGCCCAATTCGCGGGTCGATCCACAGATACAGCAGATCCACCACCAGATTGACGAAGACATAGGCCAGCGATACCACGACCGCGAAGCCCATGACGGCGGGGAAGTCCAGCGCCTGAATGGAGGTCACCACCCAGGCCCCCATTCCCGGCCAGGCAAACACGGTTTCGGTAAGCACCGCCCCGTACAGCAGATCGCCCAGCGCCAGCCCGAGCACGGTAATGGAGGGGATCATGGCGTTGGGTAAGGCGTAGCGCAGGACGATGTACCAGCCCGGCAACCCGCTCGCGCGGGCGGTACGAATATAATCCTCGCTCAGTTGCTCCAGCATCGCGGAACGTACCTGACGCGCCACAATACCCAGATGCACGAAGGCCAGGGTCAGGGAGGGTAAAATCAGGTGCTGCAGGGCGTTGAAAAACACCTCGCCGTTGCCTTCCAGCAGAGCGTCCAGCAGATAAAAACCGGTAACGTGGGCGGGCGGATCGAGCCAGTCGTCCAGCCTGCCGCCGCCGGGCAGAATTTGCAGTTGACCGTAGAACAGAACGATAACTCCCAGTCCCAGCCAGAAGGCAGGCGTCGAGATGCCCGTCATCGCCATCAGTCGCACCAGGTGATCCAGCCAGCGGTTACGGTACACCGCCGATAAAATACCCAGCGGCACGCCAATCACCAGCGCCAGCAGCAGGGAGCAAAAGGCAAGCTCCAGCGTGGCGGGGAAAAAAGCTTTCAAATCTTCCGCAACGGGGCGACCGGTGCGAATAGACGTGCCCAGATCGCCATGTGCCAGCGCCTCAACGTAGCGGCCAAACTGAATATAGAGTGGTTGATCCAGCCCCAGCTGCTGGCGGATGCCCTGCACGATTTCATCGCTGGCGCGATCACCGGCCAGCAGGCGGGCCGGATCGCCGGGGATCAGGTGTGAAATAATAAAAGTAATAATACAGACACCGGCCACCACCAGGATTAACCCCCAGCAGCGCTGGCGCACAATGCTCCAGAACGTCATACACTTCCCCCCGGCGTGGGCCGTTACTTACTCATGGTGGCGATGTTAAAAACCTGCTCAAGCATCGGATTAAAGGTGAAGCCTTTGACCTCTTTGTTCATCGCCAGCTGGTAGTTCTTCTGGAACAGATAAACGTAAGCCGCCTCGTCAATCACCACTTTCTGCGCCTGCTGGTAATCTTTGGTGCGTTCCGCCTGATCGGTGGTTTTCAGTGCCGCCTGCAACAGCGCATCGACCTCTTTGTTCTCATAGAATGAGCGGTTACCCGGCAGCCCTTTTTTGTCCGATTCGAACCAGTAGTTCATGAACATGTACGGGTCAGCGAAGTCCGGGCTCCAGTTACCAATCGCAATGTCATAATCACCTTTGCCGACGCGGTCGCGCATGGTGGCGTTCGCCAGTTTCTCGAGCTTGACGTTAATCCCCAGCTTGCCGAGGCTCGCCTGCGTGGAGAGGGCGATAGGCTCCCAGTTCGGGTCGTTATCGGAGTAGAGGAACGTCAGGCTGGCAGGTTTATCTTTGACTTTCTCCAGCGCCGCTTTGGCTTTGGCCTCGTCAAAGTTGTACCGCATGGCGTTCGCATCGAAGCCCCACATGCCCTCCGGGATCGGGCCGCGCATCTGCTTGCCGTTCCCGCTGAGAATGCCTTTCACCATCCCCTGGTAATCGGTCGCCCAGGAGACCGCGCGGCGCAAATCCACCTGATTCATTGGAGGCTTACTGTTGTTCAGATAGAGGTAGGTCACCCGCAGGGACGGGTATTCCGCCACGGCCACTTTGCCTTCCTGCTTCAGAGCAGCAAGCTGATCCACCGGCAGGGCGTCGGCGATATCCAGATCGCCACGGGAAAGTTGCAGGCGACGCGAGGCGCTTTCACCGATAATCTTCACCGAGACGCGCTTAAAGTGCGGCTTTTCACCTGGCCAGTGTGGGTTGGGCACCATCACCAGCTGTTGACCTTTCCGCCAGCTTTTTAGCATAAACGGTCCGGAACCCGCGGTGTTTTGCGCCAGGAAACCGCGTGCGTCGTCGGCGGCATTGGCCTTCAGCACCGCCGGGTTGACGATCGACGCGCCGTCATTGGCCAGCGTGTAGAGGAACGGGGCAAACGGCTGGCTGAGGGTGAATTTCACCGTATGCTCATCCACCACGTCCACTTTCAAATCTTTCGGGAACGCTTCGGAAGGTCCCTGGTTGATTTTAAGCAGACGTTCAAACGACAGCTTGACCGCTTCGGCGGTCACCGGCGTGCCGTCGGCGAATTTTGCATTATCTGCCAGGGTGAACGTCCACACTTTCTGGTCGTCTGACGCCTTCCAGCCCGTCGACAGATCGCCTTCCACCTCCGTGGTGCCAGGCTTGTATTTCACCAGACGCTGGTACGAGGGGTAGGTCACCGTCCAGTCGTTGTTATCGATAGTGACCGCCGGATCCAGCGTTTGCGGATCGGCAGCTTTCCCTATCACCAGCATATCTTTTGGCACCGCCGCCAGAGCGGGAAGGGTGCTCAGGGCGAGCGTAGCGGCAATCAGGGTAGTAAGCAGCGTTGTTTTCATGGCCGGGCTCCAGAATTACAGTGAGTGTGTGGTCGGATAACAGGCGAACTGGTCATCTAACAGCGGATAGCTGGCGGCGTTCGGCAGCTCGAAATGCCACCACTCGCTGCTGATGCCCACAAAACCGCCGCCGTACATAACGGCGTTCAGGAGCAGACGATTTCGCTGCGCCTCGGGCGGAACGGAAGGGTGCCAGGCATGAGAACGGTCGTGCATTTCGTCAAACCCGGCGCCCATATCCAGCACGTTGTCGTGTTCATCCATCAGCGTGACGTCAATGGCAGTGCCCCGGCTGTGGTTCGAGCCAATCGCGACATCCACCACGTATTCCGGATTGGGGCAGGCATCCCAGAGTTGCGCCTGTGCCTGCTGCGGGCGATAGGCGTCGTAGACCACCAGCTTCAGACCGGCCAGCGCGGCGATACTGATCGATTTCGCCAGCGCGGTGGCGGCATCCGTGTGCAGCAGGCACGCGGCGTGCTGATAGATCGGGCGGCCGGTAATGTTATCGGCGGTCGCGTATTTCAGATCGATATGCAGCGTGGGAAAAGTTTTCGCCACATCAATCAGTTGACTCTCTTCAGGCATAGCTCCGCTCCTTTAGCGTTCAAATTGACCAAATTCTTGTTGTAGTTGTCGGTTGATTGCCAGACGTTCCGGCAGCGCTTCCCCCAGCGCCGCCACAACGCCCGACAGCAGCAGGTTGAACAGACAGCTCACCGGCGCCAGCGAGTCCCAGAAATGGCCGGTATCGGTCTTCACCTGGAGTAAATCAATCGGGTAATCCCGCGCCCACGGGCACCAGATATCGGTGATCAGCGCCATCGCCAGGCCTTTTTCGCTCGCCACGCGGCAGTACTGGCGGGCAATGGCGGAGTAGGCGCGGGTATCGGTCAGCACGATATACGGGTTAGCAAAGCCGGAGTTAAGCGACTCCACCCAGCTACCGGAGAGCCCTTCGGAATAGCTTACCCGCGGGCGCAGATACTCCAGATGGCTGAAGAACGCATTGGCGATCCCGCGCGTGGACTGGATCCCCAGCACGAAGACGGCGTCGGCATGGGAAAGTTGCTGGACCACCTGCCTGAACGTTTCGCTTTGCGCCAGCTGGTAGACATGGGCAATGGCGTCCACCTCCAGCGACAGGGAGTGCTGAAGGCGATCCGACAGCGGCTGTTGCTGTTTCCAGGAGTCCAGACGCTCGTTTATGCCCCAGGGCTGATGGGGAGCGCGCAGGCTTTTTTTGGCGTCATCAAGGTTGCGATAGCCCAGCTTGCGCAGAAAGCGTCCGACGGTGATCCCGCTGGTGGCCGTGGCCAGCGCCACGCTCTCAGCCGTTTCAAAAGGGATCTGTCCGACGTGCGCCAGCATCCAGCTTGCCACCCGCTTTTCGCTCGGGGTGAGCTGGCTGAAGGTCGCTTCGATACGGCTTAACACCTCAGGTTTGGTCGTCATACCGCCTCGCTGTTAACTGGCTGTCAAAGGCCGGGTTTCTGTTATCGGATTAACAATGCAGGACGCGTGCCATGTTCACATTGCGGCGAAAACGCGCTGTGCAGCAAAGTTAATGCAATATTTGTTTAACAGATGCTCAACATTTGTGCAGCGTAGTTCACTTTTGGTGCAGTGTCCGGCCTGAGCGATATCTATTTGGTGAATACGACAGCCTCTTCACATTTTTTGGTAAGATGAAAGCTCTGTGGATAAGAGAGGGAGCCTTACATGGCGAATTTGCCCTGGCGGGTCAGCGTGCGCCTGATGGCTCTCGCAAAAAAAATAGCGATGGTCATCGGGATCATTGTGCTCGTTCTGCTGGCGGTGCGGGTTTATCTTTCGCAGCAGGGGCCGGCCCTGCATCACTGGCATACATGGCG
The DNA here is from genome assembly GCF_049237385.1 of Enterobacter cloacae complex sp. IR5412. Taxonomy (NCBI): domain Bacteria; kingdom Pseudomonadati; phylum Pseudomonadota; class Gammaproteobacteria; order Enterobacterales; family Enterobacteriaceae; genus Enterobacter; species Enterobacter cloacae complex sp. IR5412. The sequence goes on from NZ_JBMKHQ010000003.1 coordinate 272,985, forward strand.
GGCTGACGAAATGTCCGTGCAGGAGATGGATAACGCGACCTTCGCAGCTTATGTCGCGCGGGAAAACGCCATCTTCACCGCTCTTGATGCTGAGGTGACGGCGAAAGTCACCCCCGCAGAGCGCACGCCGCTGAACCGCTATTACCGTCAGAGCCTGGTGTGGCCAGGACACTTTACTCCGGATGCAAACCGGTCGTTTGTGCTGATGCCTGCCGGAAAGCCGCGCGGGGCGGTAGTGTTGTTGCACGGTCTGACGGATTCGCCCTACAGCGTCAGGCGTCTGGCTGTGAATTATCAAAAGCACGGCTTTGTGGCCGTAGTGCCTCGTTTGCCCGGACACGGCACGGCGCCGGGCGCGTTGACAGACGTTGACTGGGAGGCGTGGCTGGCAGCTACGCGCCTTGCGGTTCGTGAAGCAACACGCCTGACAGGGAACGATCTCCCCCTGCACCTGGTGGGCTATTCCAACGGCGGGGCGCTGGCGATGAAATACGCCCTCGACGCCCTTGATGCGCCTGAACTGCGTAAACCTCAGCAGATCGTTTTGCTCTCACCGATGATTGGCGTCACGGCGTTTGCGCGCTTTGCCGGATTCGCCGGGCTACCGGCTATGTTACCGGCGTTTGCCAAAGCCGCGTGGCTCAACATTTCGCCGGAATATAATCCTTATAAATACAATTCGTTCCCGGTGAATGCGGCACGTCAGTCCTGGCTGCTTACCCGGGCTCTGCATGAGCAGATAAACCGCGATGTTCATGATCACAAACTAACGCAGCTCCCGCCGGTACTGGCGTTTCAGTCGGTCATGGATTCAACGGTCAGTACCCGCGCCGTAGTCAGCGGGCTGTTTGACCAGCTTCCGGCAAATGGCAGCGAACTGGTGGTATTTGACATCAATCAGGCCGGGAGTTTCCGTCCACTGTTCAGGCCATCATCCTGGACGGCGGTGGCTGACCTGCTGCCCGAGGCGAAAAGACGTTACAGTGTCACAATCGTGACCAATGCCAGCCCTGACAGGTTTGATATGGTGGCAAAGACAACGCCTGCGGGCAGCACCCGGGAAACGGTGACGCCGCTGTCGGTCTCGTATCCGCAGGAGGTTTATTCCCTGTCGCATATTGCCATTCCGTTCCCGCCTGAAGACGATCTGTATGGCCGCCATCCTGAGGTGAAAAACCGCTATGGAATCAGTCTCGGGACGATAGCCCTGTGGGGAGAAACCTCAGTTCTGAGCGTCGGTAAAGATGCGTTAATGCGCGTAACGTCGAATCCTTTCTACGACTATATGCAGACGCGGATCGACAGCCGTCTCGGGGAGAATCAACCCCGAAGTGGAATAGACTAGGCCACCACAGGGAACTATGTTAAACAGTACCGTTCAGGCGTATACCCCATACCGGACCCCGTTTCTGTGCTGACAACTCTCATTTATCGAAGCCAGCTGAGCTTAACCTGCACCTCCGCAGCGTTAAGCGCGCTGGTTGAAAAGGCCAGGATCCGTAATACGGAGCAGGGCATCTCAGGCATTCTTCTCTCCAGTGGACGTGACGTTCTGCAAATTCTCGAAGGCACGGAACAGAACGTCGTCGCGCTTTTTAACACCATCCGTGCGGATGACCGGCATACCGGCGTGGTGGAGCTGATGCGCGATTACGGCCCGCGCAGACGTTTCGAAGACGTGGGAATGCTGCTGTTTGACCTGGATGTTCAGACCCCGAAAGCGGTTCTGGCGTCGGTTCTGCATTACAGCAAGCTGGAAAGCTATCTGACTTCTGAGGATCGGGTCTTCAAATTTATTCAGACCTTTATCACCGGCAAAACCGCTATCCCACCCGCTTCGGACTATGAGCCTGATAAATGGACGCTTTCGCGAGAGCGCGCGCCGTTTGGTAAAGGGTTAGGTCTGCTGGCGGGACAGCCCTGCCAGTTTGCGCTGCAACCCATTGTCGAGCCGTCCGAAGGCAAAATCAGTTCTCTCGAAGCGCTTATACGCGGAAACGACGGCGGCAGCCCGGAGCATTTCTTCCATAGTCTCGATCGTGAACAGATTTACGAAGTCGACCTGCAAACCAAAGCCTGGACCTTTGCGCTGGCGCAAAAGCTCGGCATCGGCAGCCACAAACTGGCGGTGAACCTGCTGCCAATGTCGCTGGTTAACGTGCCGGGCGCGGTAGAGTTCCTGGTAACGCAGATCAAAAAGCACAATCTACAGCCAGAGCAGGTGATCATTGAAGTCACTGAGAACGAGATGATATCTGGCTTCAACCAGTTTAACAGCGCCATTAAACAGCTGCGCGCGGAAGGGGTTGGGCTGGCGATAGATGATTTTGGTTCCGGCTATGCTGGTCTTTCACTGCTCACGCGGTTCCAGCCGGATAAGCTCAAAATCGACAGAGAGATCGTCAGCGATATCCACCTGAGCGGGCCCAAGCAGGCGATTGTGAAGTCGATAATCAGCTGCTGCACCGATCTGGAGATTACGCTGGTCGCAGAAGGCATTGAGAAGATAGAAGAGTGGTGCTGGCTTGAATCCGCCGGTATTCGCCGCTTCCAGGGCTTTTTGTTCGCCCGCCCGCAGCTCAATGGCGTGGGTGATATTCACTGGCCCCATCGGGTGGGTTAAGCAAATTGTCCCTCGCCATATTTCCCCGACACCCTGCCTGTGCTTAAATAGCTAAACCGGTTTAACATTATTTAGCTAAGAAGGTGATATGGAGACGATCTGGGTACTTGGCGATGCAGTGGTGGATCTGTTGCCCGACGGAGAGGGCAAACTGCTGCAATGTCCTGGCGGCGCACCGGCCAACGTTGCGGTAGGGGTAGCGCGTCTGGGAGGCAGAAGCGCCTTTATAGGCCGGGTGGGCGACGACCCCTTCGGGCGTTTTATGCAAAAAACGCTTGCGGATGAGCAGGTTAATACAGAATTGCTGAGACGGGATCCGCGGCATCGCACCTCCACGGTGGTGGTGGATCTCGATGACGACGGGGAACGTTCATTTACCTTTATGGTTCGCCCGAGTGCTGATCTGTTCCTTGACGCCGCCGATCTCCCGCCATTCCGCGCCGGGGAGTGGCTGCACGTCTGCTCTATCGCGCTTAGCGCCGAACCCAGCCGTTCCGCGACGTTTCAGGCGATGGCCGCTATCAGACAGGCGGGCGGTTTCGTCAGCTTTGACCCCAATATCCGCGCCGATCTCTGGCACGATGAAGTCGAGCTGCGCCAGTGTCTTGAGCGGGCATTAGCCTGTGCAGATGTGGTGAAAATCTCGGTGGAAGAGCTGGCGTTCTTGACCGGAAATGCGCAGGTCCATGAGGGGCTGGCGGCGCTGATGCGCACCTGTCCGGCCAGGCTGGTGCTGGTGACGCAGGGAAAAGAGGGCGTGACCGCCTGGCAGGGAGGCGCGTTGACGCACTATCCTGCATCACCCGTGGAATGCATTGATACCACCGGTGCGGGGGATGCTTTCGTCGCCGGGCTGCTGTTCGGTCTGGCACGTCATGGCCAGGCCCGTCTCTCAGAGGTCATCACGTTAGCGCAGCGCTGCGGAGCGCTGGCGACAACCGCAAAAGGGGCAATGACCGCGCTGCCTTATCATCACGAACTGTAATTCACCTCTCCAGGCCTCCGGTCGGCGGCCTGAATTGTCGCCTCGATCACACTTACTAAAACGGTTTAGCAAAAAACGTTGCCGATTCAAAATTCAACGGTTTAGTATCATCAGCCTAAACCGGTTTAGCAATTTAGCACTTTTACCGATAGTTATTAGGGATGCGACAAAATGTATAAAAAACGCAGACTTGCCGTGATGATAGGCATGCTGGCCGGCTGTACCTCTGTTTTTGCCCAGACGGATATGACCCGTATCGAAGCGCGCCTGGCAGCGCTGGAGCAGCGTTTGCAGGAGGCGGAAACCCGTGCGCAGGTTGCTGAAAAACGCGCCACGGCAGCGGAACAGAAAACGCAGCAACTGGTGGCTGCGCAGCAGGAAGCGCAAACCTCCACACAGGCGGTGGCGCAACGTACCACTGCGCTGGAAGAGAAAGCCGATCGGACAGGCGGTTTTGAGTTTCACGGTTACGCCCGTTCCGGGCTGCTGATGAACGACGCTGCCTCCAGCAGCAAAAGCGGTCCTTATCTGACACCCGCCGGGGAAACGGGTGGGGCCATCGGGCGTCTGGGGAACGAAGCGGATACCTACGTTGAGCTGAATGTTGAGCACAAACAGACGCTGGAAAATGGCGCGACGACGCGCTTTAAGGCGATGCTGGCCGACGGTCAGAAAACCTATAACGACTGGTCGGCAGACAGCAGCGACCTGAACATTCGTCAGGCCTTTGCCGAGCTGGGCACTTTGCCGGACGTTACCGGCGCGCTGAAAGGCAGCACCTTCTGGGCGGGTAAGCGTTTTGACCGCGACAACTTCGACATTCACTGGCTGGATTCCGACGTGGTATTTCTCGCCGGGACCGGCGGCGGCGTCTATGACGTGAAGTGGAACGATACGCTGCGCAGTAACTTCTCCCTTTATGGCCGTAACTTCGGCAGCGAAGAGGAGATCGACAACAACGTCCAGAACTACATCTTAAGCATGAACCACTTCGCCGGGCCGGTGCAGTTGATGGTCAGCGGCTTACGGGCAAAAGATAATGACGACCGTAAGGACAGCAACGGCGATCCGATTAAAACCGACGCGGCCAATAACGGGGTACATGCGCTGGTTGGTCTGCATAACGAGAGCTTCTACGGCCTGCGGGAAGGTTCCGCCAAAACGGCGCTGCTTTACGGCCACGGTCTGGGGGCCGAGGTGAAAAGCATTGGTGCAGACGGCGCATTGCTGTCAGAAGCCGATACCTGGCGTTTTGCAAGTTACGGTGTCACGCCGCTGGGCGGTGGCTGGCACATTGCGCCCGCCGTGCTGGCGCAAAGCAGTAAGGACCGCTACGTGAAGGGCGACAGCTATGAGTGGGTCACGCTCAATACGCGTCTGATCAAAGAGGTGACCCAGAATTTCGCCCTCGCGTTCGAGGGCAGTTATCAATACATGGATTTAAACCCGGAAGGCTACAAGGATCGCAATGCGGTTAACGGTAGCTTCTACAAGCTAACCTTTGCCCCGACGTTAAAGGCGGGCAAGATTGGCGATTTCTTCAGCCGTCCGGAGCTGCGCCTGTTCGCCACCTGGATGGACTGGAGCAGCAAGCTGGATAACTACGCCAGCGATGACGCCTTTGGCAGCAGCGGCTTCAATGCGGGTGGGGAATGGAACTTTGGGGTGCAGATGGAAACCTGGTTTTAACCCTTCACGCTCCCGCATTGCGGGGGCGTTTCGAACATCATAAAAAGAGGTCAGGAAGAGGTATCTATGGATTTTAATCATATTGCGCGCGAGCTGATTCCGCTGCTCGGTGGCAAAGAGAACATTGCCAGCGCGGCACATTGCGCCACGCGCCTTCGTCTGGTGCTGGTCGATGATGCGCTTGCCGACCAGCAGGCTATCGGCAAGGTTGAAGGCGTGAAAGGCTGTTTTCGAAATGCCGGGCAGATGCAGGTGATCTTCGGCACAGGGGTGGTGAATAAGGTTTACACCGCGTTTATTCAGGCGGCAGGGATTAGCGAGTCCAGTAAATCGGAAGCGGCGGATATTGCAGCCCGCAAGCTGAACCCGTTCCAGCGCATCGCGCGTCTGCTCTCCAACATCTTCGTGCCGATTATTCCGGCGATCGTGGCCTCGGGTCTGCTGATGGGCCTGCTCGGGATGGTTAAAACCTACGGCTGGGTTAATCCGGATAACGCGCTCTATATCATGCTGGATATGTGCAGCTCGGCGGCGTTTATTATTCTGCCGATCCTGATTGGCTTCACCGGCGCGCGGGAGTTTGGCGGCAACCCGTATCTGGGCGCAACGCTCGGCGGCATCCTGACTCATCCGGCGCTGACCAACGCCTGGGGCGTAGCGTCCGGCTTCCACACCATGAACTTCTTCGGTCTTGAAATCGCCATGATTGGCTATCAGGGAACCGTCTTCCCGGTACTGCTGGCGGTGTGGTTTATGAGCATTGTGGAAAAACAGCTTCGCCGGGCGATCCCGGATGCGTTAGATCTGATCCTGACGCCGTTCCTGACCGTCATTATCTCCGGCTTTATCGCGCTGTTGATTATTGGCCCGGCGGGACGCGCGCTGGGCGACGGGATCTCCTTTATTCTTAGCACCCTGATTGCCCACGCGGGCTGGCTGGCCGGGCTGTTGTTTGGTGGGCTCTATTCGGTGATTGTCATTACCGGCATTCACCACAGCTTCCACGCTATTGAGGCCGGACTGCTGGGTAACCCGTCGATTGGCGTGAACTTCCTGCTGCCGATCTGGGCGATGGCGAACGTGGCGCAGGGCGGGGCATGTCTGGCGGTGTGGTTCAAAACCCGTGATGCCAAAATCAAAGCCATTACCTTACCGTCGGCGTTTTCCGCGATGCTGGGCATCACCGAAGCGGCAATTTTTGGCATCAACCTGCGTTTCGTGAAGCCGTTTATCGCGGCGCTGATCGGTGGCGCAGCGGGCGGTGCCTGGGTAGTGTCGGTGCATGTCTACATGACCGCCGTTGGGCTGACGGCGCTTCCCGGTATGGCGATCGTTCAGGCCAGCTCGCTGCTCAACTATATTATCGGCATGGTGATTGCCTTTGGCGTGGCGTTCACCGTCTCTCTGCTGCTGAAATATAAAACGGACTCTGAATAATGACCTTACCTTCCCGCTGGCCTGCCGTGTTGCAGGCAGTTATGCAAGGCCAGCCGCGTGCGCTGGCGGACAGCCACTATCCGCAGTGGCATCCCGCACCGGTGACAGGGCTGATGAACGATCCGAACGGCTTTATCTGGTTTGCCGGACGTTACCATCTGTTTTATCAGTGGAACCCGCTGGGCTGTGAACATCGCTACAAGTGCTGGGGGCACTGGAGCTCAGCAGATCTGGTGCACTGGCAGCACGAGCCAATGGCGCTGATGCCTGACGAAGAGTATGACCGCAATGGCTGTTACTCCGGCAGCGCCGTGGATAACAACGGCGTGCTGACCCTGTGCTATACCGGCAACGTTAAGTTTGACGATGGCGGCCGCACCGCCTGGCAGTGTCTGGCGGTGCAAAATGACGACGGCACGTTTGCCAAACTGGGACCGGTGTTGCCCCTGCCGGACGGGTATACCGGGCACGTCCGCGACCCGAAAGTGTGGCGCCATGACGGGCAGTGGTACATGGTGCTCGGGGCGCAGGATCAGCATAAGCGCGGCAAGGTGCTGCTGTTTACGTCAGCCGATTTGCACACCTGGGCGTCCTGCGGCGAAATCGCCGGTCACGGCGTCAATGGACTCACGGACGCGGGCTATATGTGGGAGTGCCCGGATCTGTTTGCGCTTGATGGCACACACGTCTTGATCTGCTGCCCACAGGGGCTGGCGCGCGAACCGCATCGCTATCTCAACACCTATCCGGCCGTCTGGATGAGTGGGGCATTTGATTATCAAACGCCTGCATTTGCGCACGACGAATTGCATGAGCTTGATGCCGGTTTCGAATTTTACGCGCCGCAAACCACGGTGGCAGAAGACGGCCGCCGCATCCTCATCGGCTGGATGGGCGTGCCGGACGGCGAAGAGATGCTCCAGCCTACACGGGTGCACGGCTGGATCCACCAGATGACCTGTCCGCGCGAGCTGCGCTACCGCGACGGTAAGCTCTGGCAAACGCCGGTCCGTGAGCTGGAAACGCTGCGCGAGGATGAACATCACTGGCAGGGACGCGCCAGCGATGCCCCGGTGTTGGAGGGAACGCGTCTTGAGTTCGAACTGAGCGCATCGTGCGTAAACGTGGATTTTGCCGGCGCGTTGCGGCTGATTATGGATGATGCGGGGATCCGTCTGGAACGCGCCAGCCTGGAAACCGGAGAGACGTTGACCCGCTACTGGCAGGGCACTGTTCATCATTTACGCGTGCTGTGTGACCGTTCCAGCGTCGAAATTTTCATCAATCACGGTGAAGGCGTCATGAGCAGCCGCTATTTTCCTGACCATCCGGCCCAGGTTCGCTTCGAAGGTGCGTCCGACATCACATTACGCTACTGGTCGCTGCGCAGCTGCATGATAGAATAGGGGTTTTGGCAGCCGGATCTAAGTCGTTGTGAGAAAAACAAAACGCGTCACCATTAAAGATATCGCGGAGCTGGCGGGGGTATCAAAAGCCACCGCCAGTCTGGTTCTGAACGGCCGCAGCAAAGAGCTTCGGGTGGCGGAGGAGACACGCGAGCGTGTGCTGGCGATTGCCAAAGAACATCATTATCAGCCCAGTATTCACGCCCGTTCGCTGCGGGACAACCGCAGCCACACCATTGGTCTGGTGGTGCCGGAAATCACCAACTACGGGTTTGCCGTTTTTTCTCATGAGCTGGAGACCCTCTGCCGCGAGGCGGGTGTTCAGCTGCTGATCTCCTGTAGCGATGAAAATCCGGGCCAGGAGACGGTGGTGGTCAATAACATGGTGGCCCGCCAGGTGGACGGGCTGATTGTCGCCTCCAGCATGCTCAACGACGCGGATTATCAAAAGCTGAGCGAGCAGTTGCCCGTTGTGCTCTTTGACCGTCATATGAACGACAGTTCTCTGCCGCTGGTCCTCACCGATTCAATTACCCCGACCGCCACGCTGGTGGCCGACATTGCGCGCCAGCATCCGGATGAGTTCTACTTCCTCGGCGGCCAGCCGCGGCTTTCCCCGACGCGTGACCGTCTGGAAGGGTTTAAGCAGGGGCTGCGTGACGCTGGCGTCGAGTTACGTCCGGAGTGGATTATTCATGGTAATTACCATCCGAGCTCCGGCTACGAAATGTTTGCCGAACTTTGCGCGCGCCTGGGCCGCCCGCCAAAAGCCCTTTTTACCGCCGCCTGCGGTCTGCTGGAAGGGGTGTTGCGCTATATGGGGCAACATAATCTGCTGCAAAGCGATATGCGTCTGGCCAGCTTTGACGATCACTATCTCTATGATTCTCTGACCATTCCTGTCGATACCGTTCGTCAGGATAACCGTCAGCTCGCCTGGCACTGCTTTGATCTGATTGGCAAACTGATTGAAGGGGAAACGCCGGAGCCAATCCAGCGTAAACTGGATGCCACACTGCAACGGCGATACAAGGCCGTGGAGTGACAGGGTAACGTCTGACGGATATATCAATAACTTTAATTAATTAAAGATCGGATTCAGCCGATAACCAAAGGGAAATTAAATCCCTGAGGTGTGTTATGTCGTTGAAAAAATCATCCCTGATTATCCTGTTTTCTCTGCTTTTCTTCTTTGTGGTCAGCACCATCACCAGCGTTGGGCTCATCATTAAAAGTAATACTTCGCTGGATAATGTGAACAAAGAAATTCAGGTGGTCCTGTCCATTATTGATCCCATTAACCATAGCCGAACCCTGCGCGTCAGGGTTATGGAGTATGTAAAAATGGTGGAAGCGGGGGACGCCACCGACTCGTCTGCGAAACTGGCCTCGGTTAAAGAGGCGCTGACCAAAGCCGATAGTGCATTTTCGGCGTTTATGGCCTCGCCGCGTTTGCAGGACGAAGCCCCGCTGGTCACTGCCTACCAGCAGGCGTGGCAAAACTACCGTAACCAGGGACTGGCACCGCTGATTGCCGCTGCCGCCGCTCACGATGTGTCGCGGTTCAACGCTCTTATTCCCGTGGTGTCTCAACTCGATCGCCAATATGAAATTGTGCTCGATCAGGTTCTCTCCGTTCACCAGAAGTACGCCAAAACGCTGAACGAGGATGCGAGCCATAATTTTGTGTCGGGTCTGGTTATTATCGCCTGCATTGCGGTGCTGTTCGTGGTGGTGATCCTCGTCGTCAGCCTGCTGATGAAACGCGTGGTCTTTGCGCCAGTGAACCTGGCGCGCGAGCACTGTCGACAGATTGCGGCCGGGAAGCTGGACGTACCGGTACCGATCAAGCGTGATTCCGGGAATGAAATCGATCACCTGATGTCCTCGATGGAGCAGATGCGCCAGGCGCTGCTCTCCACCATTTGTCAGGTGCGCGATGCCAGCCACACCGTAACGCATGCGGCGCAGGAAATTGCCTCCGGCAATATCGACCTGGCCTCCCGTACCGAGCAACAGGCTTCTGCCCTGACCCAGACGGCCGCCAGCATGGAAGAGCTGAGCGCGACGGTGGCGAATAACACCGATAACGTGTTCCAGGCCGGTAAGCTGGTGCAGGATGCCGTGAAAAATGCCCATACCGGTGAAGCGGTAACCCGTGAAGTCATCGAAACGATGAATACTATCGCGTCCAACTCGAAGCGTATTGAGGACATCACCAGTGTCATCAACAGTATTGCTTTCCAGACTAATATTCTGGCGCTGAACGCGGCCGTTGAAGCGGCGCGTGCCGGTACGCAGGGGCGAGGATTTGCCGTGGTGGCAAGTGAAGTGCGCACCCTGGCCCAGAAAAGCGCGGTGGCGGCGAAGGATATCGAAAGCCTTATCGCCCAGTCTGTTTCCAGCGTGAAAAACGGTGCGGAACTGGTGAATCGTTCGGGAGAGGTGATTGATTCTATTATCAGCTCTGTGAATAAAGTGCATACGCTGATGGAACAGATTTCGGTTGCCTCAGAAGAGCAGAGCCGTGGAATTGGTCAGGTTGGGCAGGCCGTAACGGAGATGGACGGTGTGACCCAGCAGAACGCGGCGCTGGTGCAGCAATCCGCCGCAGCCGCGGCCTCGCTCGAGGAGCAGGCGCAGCAGCTGTCGCAGAGTATTTCGAGTTTTCGTCTGCCGGCAATTGCGTGATTAAATGAGGAAGGCTCCTGTTGGAGCCTTTTTAATGTCTGCATTCAGCCGCTGCACAATCTCCTTCAGCCATTACTGTTATCCGTACAAAGCCGCTATCACATAAATTTTATCTTTCCCCGGCAATATTTCTGTTCCTCATCCGTCTACCTCATCAGAGACCATAATCATTCAACATAAACGAGGTACACATGAGAAATTTTGATATGCACGGAAAAGGTCACGGACGTGGTTTGGGCCGCCATCGTATGTACAAGGGCATCGTGATAGGCGCAGTCCTGTTCGTGGTGCTTGGCCTGCTGGTCATGTCCCTGTGGAACGCGTTACTCCCGGCCATCCTGGGGGTTAAAGCCATTGGCTTCTGGCAGGCGCTGGGGATCCTGCTGCTGAGCCGCATTCTTTTCGGTGGGCTGGGTTTTCGTCCAGGCAGGTTCGGTGCACACCGTCGTATGCACGCACAATGGATGAATATGACCCCCGAACAACGTGAGGCCTTCATTCAGCAGCGTCGGGCAGGATTTGGGCGTCATGGTCATTGCCGGTGGCACGATGACCGGGATGAGAAGCGAGATGATAACGCTGCGAAAGCGCCGGAAGTCGAGTGAGCGATATGAAAGCCGGTGACGCGGGGGAATCATTACTGATCTCGGCACTCAATGCCTGCCGCGCACGGCTAAAAGCCTTCATTCGCGGACGGACTGCGGTTCGTGATGATGTCGATGATATTCTTCAGGAAGTGACCTGGCAGTTGATGAAAGTGGAACAACCGGTGGAGAACGTCGCCGCCTGGCTGTTTCGCGCCGCGCGGAATGAGATGATCGACCGGGCGCGAAAAAAGCATGAGGTTTCACTGCCGGGGTACCTGACGGCAGATGACGAGGACTTTCCGGAGCAGGAGATTGCAGAAACGTTATTCGGCGTACCGCAAACCCCGGAGGAGGAGTATCTCAACATGCTGCTGTGGGAAGAGTTGGGGCAAGCCCTGTCGGAACTGCCGCCACCACAGCGCGAGGTGTTTGAAAAAACGGAATTTGACGGATACACCATGAAGGCGCTGGCGGAGGAAACGGGCGACAGCGTGCAGGCGTTATTATCCCGCAAACACAAAGCCGTGCGATTTTTGCGTAGTCGCCTCAAGGATATTTATGAAGCGTTGACAGGGCAATAAAGTTCGACCACTCTGAAAAACAATATCTTAGAGGGGTCGTTATGCTTCAACTGTTAGCAAAGAAAAAGATGCTGTTACTCTCTGCTCTGCTGGTTTCAGGGTTGGTCAGGGCAGAGGAGTCGCTTCCGGATGTGGTAAAGCACTTCAGTGAGCAGCAGGATATCAAAATCATTAAGAAAATTGATGCCCCCGGCGGCGCGCCAGCGTGGCTGGGGCAGTATCAGGACATGGGCGTGACGCTCTTTCTGACCCCTGACGGAAAGCACGTGGTGTCTGGCTATCTGTATGATGAGAAGGGAACCAACCTCAGCGAGGCCTTTTTCCAGAAAGAGATCTACGCCCCGATGGGCCGCGAGATGTGGAAAAAGCTCAATGCGGCGCATCCGCTGAAAGAGGGCGCGGAGAGCGCCCCGCGCAAAGTCTTTGTTTTTGCCGACCCGTTCTGCCCGTACTGCAAGCAGTTCTGGGCTGAAGCGCAGCCGTGGGTGAAGGCCGGCAAGGTCCAGCTCAACACGCTGCTGGTTGCGTTTCTTAACCCGAACAGCGGGCGTAACGCCTCCGCGATCCTGAATGCCAAAGATCCGGTGTCGGTCTGGAAAGAGTACGAGCTGTCCGGCGGTAAAAAGCTGCCTAAACCTGAAGGGGTGGCTTCACGGGAAACTGTTGAGATCCTGCAAAATCACCAGACGCTTATGGACAGTCTCGGCGCGAATGCCACACCGGCTATTTATTACCTGAATGAGCAAAACGAACTGCAGCAGGTCGTGGGCATGCCAGACGCAAAACAGCTTGAGGCGATGTTCGGGCCGAAGCCGTAAAAAAAAGCAGAAACAGGACGTTTCTGCCTTTTGTCAGTCAACTACCCCAGCGCCCCCGGAGGTAATTTACGGCCTCCTGCGTCTGCGGCTGGTTAAGATAGTCTTCACGGAACAGGATGGTGCCTTTTACGTCTGGCAGTGAATCGTTGAGGTCGAGCTGTTTTTTCAGCTCCGGTACGCCGCCGTTCACCGTCCAGTCCGGTTCGTTTCTGGAAGGCGCGCCCACTTTGTAGAATGCGATCCCGATATACAGGCGGGTATGGGTCGGTTTCACCACGTCAGCCCACCATTTTGTCAGCACATCGTATCGTGCCGCGTCGCGGGCGAAGGGCCAGTAGATCTGCGGCGCAATGTAATCCAGTAAACCCTGCTGTACCCACTTACGCGTGTCAGCGTAGGATTCATCGTAGGCTGCGGCACCGCGCGTGTCCGATCCTGCCGGGTCGAAGGAGCGGTTGCGCCATACACCCGCCGGGCTGACGCCAAATTCAACCTCAGGCTTTGCCTGCTTGATCGCCCTTGATACCTGCACAATCAGCTGCTGCGTATTGTGTCGACGCCAGTCAGCTTTCGACGCAAATCCCTCGCCGTAGCGCCTGAAGGTCCAGGCATCGTTCAGGGTTGAGCCCGGCGTCTCGGTGTAAAAATAGTCATCGAACTGAACGCCGTCGACAGGGTAGCGATTCACCACTTCCATCACCACCTGGGTTATCCAGTCCCGCACCTCGGGAATGCCCGGGTCGAGAACAAAACGATCCCCCGAGGTGCGGATCCACTCCGGATGCTGGACGTAGACGCTGGAGGGATGAAGCGACGAGGTACGGTTAAGCGCCGCGATGGTCGACGGCTTCGTGTTGGTGGAGACGCGGTAAGGGTTGAACCAGGCGTGAACCTTCATCCCGCGCTTGTGCGCTTCATCCAGCATAAACTGGAGCGGATCGTAACCAGGGTCTTCCCCGATACTCCCCGTCAGGGTATCTGACCACGGCAGTATTTCAGAGGCCCACAGCGCCGTACTGTCCGGTTTTACCTGAAAGAAGACGGTGTTGATCCCAAGCTTTTTCAGCTTATCGAGCTTGTCCGTCAGCGCCTTCTGTTGCTGGGCGATACGCTGGTCCGCGCTGCGGCCATTCACCGATGACACGGGGGGCCAGTCGAGACGGGAGACGGTCGCCAGCCAGATCCCGCGCATGGGTTCGTTAGTCTGCTGTACAGGTTTCGCCTGCGGCAGCGGGGTAACGAGTGATTTGGGTGGTTTGGAAGTGCAACTTACCAGTAAAAGCGCGCAGCCAAGCAGCGCGCCAGTCCGTTTTACGTGTCGCATCATTTGCTTGTTAGCTCCTGGGTGTCCGGCCATCCGTCCAGGGATTAAACGCCGGTTCGTCCTGTTCCTCGTTACCGTCATCGTGAAGGGAGTCGAGGTAGAGGGCTTCAACTTCCGCCCGCGCCCATGGGGTCCGGCGCAGGAACTTCAGACTCGATTTAACACTCGGGTCCTTGCGAAAACAGTTGATTTTGATTCGGTTGCCCAGTTCATTCCAGCCATATCGCGCAACCAGCGCGTTAACCTGCATTTCAAGCGTTACGCCATGCAAAGGATCGTTGGAAATAGGTGCTGTCATAGGCGTCCGGTAGTCTCATTTTTTATGGGGATGTGATAAACGCTCAAAGGTTACAAGAAAGCAGGGGACGCGGCAATTTCAGCGTGAGGTTCTTCACCCGTAAAGGGTGAAGAGGATTTCCGGTTAATACTATTTTTTAAACAGTTCAGGTGCCCACGGCGTCGGGTCTACCTCCATAAAGGGTGCACGCTCAAAGCGGGACTTCAGCGCCCAGGGCACCGTACAGTCGAAAATCGTTTTGCAGGTGATCCCGTTGCCACGAATGGAGGGACTGTAATCCGGTGCCTGAGACGGATCGAGCTGGTGACCGCGGATCCCCGGCAGATGGGTGATACTGACATCGCCCTGCATACGGGTCGTCATCGCCCACAAAATGTCGTCGCTGTCGAAAATATCCACGTCTTCGTCGACGAGAATAATATTTTTAAGCTCGGAATAGGTGGCTAACGCGATGAGGGCCGCCTGACCCTGACGCCCTTCGTCAGAAGGCTGGCGTTTTTTAACCTGCAATACCCCAAGGAATTTGCCCCCGCCAGCGGTATGCGCATAGACGTTTTGCAGGAAACCGGGGATGGCTTCTTCCACCGCATTCCGGATGCTGGCCTCCGTTGGCAAACCGGCCAGCGTGGTGTGCTCTTCGCCCGGTCCTACCAGGGTTTGCAGGATCGCCTGATGACGCATCGTGACGGCCTTCACTTTGATTACCGGTAAGGAGGGGTTAGCCTCCCCGCAGTAGCCGGGAAATTCCGGCATCGCGTGCCCGGTGTGGGTATGCTGATCTTCTTCTACGCGCACGCCCGGCAGCAGTTCGCCTTCGATGATTATTTCCGCACGCGCAATCGCTTTTTCCTGTACGGCCACACCCTGCACCAGCTCGACGGGGGCCTGACGTAACGCGCCGGCGACACCCAGCTCGTTGTAGCCGAAGGGCGTAGTAGGGGCTTCGAAACAAGCGCCAATATAGATAGCGGGATCGAGACCCATATTGATCGTGACCGGCAAGGGTTTGCCCGCCTCTTCGGCTTTCTTACGGAACACTTCAATATGGCGGCCCGCGGCAAGGAACATGGAGAGCTCATCGCGCTCCTGAACGCAAAGACGGTGAATAGTGACATCGGTCAGCGAGGCGTCTTCCGGATCGCTTGCCAGCACCAGCCCCAGACAGAAGAACGGACCGGCATCTATCGGCGTGTTGGTCGGTGCCGGAAGCAATTTACGCAGATCGAAGTCCGGATCGTCGGCATAAAACACCTGCTCCTGACACGGCGCCTGGTCCGCCGGGACCACAACGGGAGCAATCGGGTTTTTCACCGCCTGGCCGACATGTTTTGCCAGTTCAGAGGGCTCGCAGCCCAACAGGAGCGCCGCCCGCTCGCGGCTGGCGTGCATACCGACCAGAATACGGGAGTCGGGATACCCCTTAATAGCGTTAAACATCATGGCCGGGCCGATGCGCGTCGGACGTTTTACCGTGCCGCCAGCACCAATGTGCCGGTACACACCCGCCAGCTCCGCGTCAGGATCGACCGGATGGCTGGTTTCAAGGTATTGACCTTCATGGCGTTTAAGCAGTTCGATAGCACTTCTGAGATCGTTGATGTGGTTTTCCATATTTTCCCCCTCGGATGATTGCATCCATTCTTAACCGGACGAAGAAGGCTATCAATTGCATCATTCATGCTATTTTAATATGAATTTTATTATCAATAATGAAGGCACAGTATGAAGTTTCGACTGATGCGCAATTTTATCGTGGTGGCGGAAGAGCTTCACATGCATCGTGCGGCGGAGCGCCTTAACATGGCGCAACCGGCACTAAGCCAGCAAATCAAAACGCTTGAAGATCGTCTGGGGGTAGTGCTCTTTAGCCGGGCGAATCGTCGCCTGACGCTGACGCCAGCCGGTGAGGCGTTTCTCAGTAAAGCCAGAGTGGCGATTTTTATGACCGATCAGGCGATTCTGGATGCCAGACAGACGGCCAGAGGGGAACAGGGCGTGCTGAATCTCGGATGCGTTTCAAGCGCGATATTCGACAGTAAGCTGCCCGACGCGCTGCGGCTTTTACATGAGAAATGGCCAGCCATCAGCCTTTCCATGATGACGGGAAACGTGCAAACACTTTATACCGGCGTGCAAAGCAACCAGCTGGATGTGGCCATTATTCGTGCCCCGTTACCGCTGCTGCCTGACGATCTTCAAAGTCGTCCTTTCACAACGGAAAAAGCCGTGCTGGCCTTACCTCGTCAACACAGTCTGGCGGGCTCCGCCGCGCTGACGCTTGCGTCGGTGAAAGAGGAGAAGTGGATCGCCCTGCGCGACCCGGAGGGGATGGGGCTGGAGCAATATTTCTATGATGCCTGCCACAGCGCGGGCTTACAGCCTGACGTTGTGCAAAATGCCACCGATGTCCCCACGGTGATAAGCCTTGTCTCGGCAGGGTTTGGTATCGCCATGCTGCCCGCCTCAGCGAAGGCGATATGCGTACAAAACGTCGTCTTTGTGGATATTCTTGACCGACTCCGGGAGAGCGAGCTGACGCTGGTTTGCCACCGGATTATTCGCTCTGAGGTGCTGAAAAAATTGATGAGTATCCTCGATCATACCTGACGTCCGGCGGCCTGAAGAAGCTGTTCACGTAGCCAGCGATTAGCCGGATCCTGACTGTTTTTCGGGTGCCAGTACATACCGATGACGATCGGCGGGAGATCCAGCGGCGGCGGAAAAATATCAAGCGTTTGCGTAAAGCGTAGCAACATGCGCCTGGGTAGGGTGCAGAGTAAATCGGTACCGGCAACAATCGCAGGCGCCATCGCATAGCTTTGCGTCGACATCACCACGTTACGCTGGTGGCCAAGCCCCGCCAGATGCTGATCGACAAAGCCCGCGAACGGGTCGCCCTCGGATGAAACCACCAGGTGTGAAAGACTACAATAGCTTTCCAGATCCACCGGCCCCGTACCGCGCGGATGGCCTTTCCGCTGGGCTGTGGCATATTCATCGTCAAACAGTTTGCGTCTGACCCATGCATCGTGCGCCCCCGCGTTAACGCCGATATAAATATCCACATCGCCATTTTCCATCTGCGCTGACAGCAGCTGGGTTTCCGGGAGCGCAAAACGCAGGCGGATACCTGGTGCCGCACTGCTAATCTGATTCTGCAACTCTGCCCCCAGCATTAGCGCCGGGTTTTCGTGCAGGGCAATAACAAAGGTGCGGTTGCTGTTCTGCGCGTTGAACGTGGTGGGTTCAAGCATCGCCGCTATGCCCTGCAAAACCGTCGCGACCTGCGGCCTTAACACTTCGGCGCGCGGCGTTGGTAACACCCCACGTCCGTGTGGGGAAGGGACAAACAGCGGCTCACCAAACAACACGCGCAGGCGTGCCAGGCGGGCAGACATTGCTGGCTGGCTGATGCCCAGCCGCGCGGCCGCATGGGTGATATTCTGGTCCCTGAGTAACGCATCCAGCGTCAGGATCAGGTCCATATCCATATCGGAGGGGGACATCTTATTTTGCGTCACGGTTGGTATAGGTCACCGGGACCCACGCGTAGCCTTCCCGCTCACCTTTCGTCACATAGCCGATCCCGGGGAAAGGCAGATGTGGCGCCGCAATCAGATCTTTGTTTTTCACAAACTCAGCGAAAGCTGCGTTGCGCACCCGGGCGGCGCCGTCCTGATCCTCATCGTAAGCAATCGTCACGTTGGGCTGCGGGAACTGAACTGCGGCGACGTGGATGATGTCGCCGACAAAGGTAATTTTTTCACCTTTGCTCTCCAGCGTGTAAAACGCGGAACCTGGGGTGTGGCCCGGGTGAACCGTACCGCTGATGCCCGGCAGAAGCTGTTCGGTGCCTGAGAAAGTCTTCATTTTTCCGGCATCCAGATAAGGCTTTAATGTCTTGTGCGCGACATCGAAGTAGTTCTGGTCATAGCCAGACTTTTTCTGGTTCGCGTCGTTAAAGAAGAAATCGATATCCGGTTTGCCGACATAGACCTGCGCGTGGGTAAACACGCGCTGACCGTCTTTGACCAGACCACCGGCGTGATCGGAGTGCGCATGGGTGATTAGAACATCGGTAATATCTTCGGGTTTGATGCCCTGGGTCGCCAGGCTTTCAATCAGCCGCCCGCCTTTGCCGGGGCCAAAGAGCTGACCGGAACCGGTATCCACCAGGATTTTGTGACCGGGCAAGGCGATATAAAACGCGTTAATCGATGCTTCCACCGGATTGGCCTGGAAGTTTTTGGCCAGTAACGCATCGGTATTTTCCGCCGTCGTCCGGCGCAGTAAGGCGTGCAGATCCTGCGGCACGCTGCCGTCCGTAAAGGCGGTGATAATCGTGTCGCCAACCTGAACGCTGTAGCCGCCAGCCTGCTGTTTCACCACATGCTGCGGAACGCTGGCCACCGCGTGGATCGCTGGAAAGAATAAAACTGAACCGGTCAACAGGGTTGATATCGCAAGTTTTTTCACAGTAAACATGATGGGCTCCTTAATAGTAAGTTCATCATAGTTCAACTGCGATTTTTGAGAACAGCAGGGGAGTGAATGTGACCTATCCATGAAATGGATAGGTCTGAGAGGATGCTTTACAGCACGCCGGTACCGCCGTCAGAGCACCACACTTGCCCGGAAGCGTATGAGCAGGAATCGGAGGCAAACAGCACATACAGCGGTGCGATTTCAACCGGCTGACCCGGTCTCCCCAGGGGCGTATCTTCCCCGAACTTCTGAACTTTAGACTGAGGCTGACCGCCGCTGGACTGAAGAGGCGTCCAGTATGGACCTGGCGCGACGGCATTCACCCGAATGCCACGCGGCCCAAGCTGCTGGGCCAGAGACTTGGTAAAGGCCACGTTACAGGCTTTGGTTTGCGCATAGTCCACCAGGATCGCGCTCGGTTTAAACGCCTGAACGGAAGTGGTGTTGATGATCACGGCACCTTCCTGCAAATGGCGCAGCGCAGCTTTGGTGATCCAGAAGGGGGCATAGACGTTGGTCTTAAACGTCGCGTCAAAATCTGCCGTGGTGAGATCGTCGATAGATTCACAGTACTGCTGGCGTCCGGCGTTATTCACCAGGATATCCAGGCCGCCCAGTTCGGCAACGGCTTTTTCCACCAGCGTGTCGCAGAAGGACTCCACGCGAATGTCGCCGGGAATGGCGACCGCTTTACGGCCTTCGGCCTGAATCAGCGCAATGACCGATGCCGCATCGGACTCCTCTTCCGGCAGATAGCCAATAGCGACATCTGCACCTTCACGGGCATAGGCGATGGCTACCGCGCGACCAATGCCGGAATCACCGCCGGTAATCAGCGCTTTTTTTCCTGCCAGTTTTCCTGACCCGATATAACTTGTTTCACCATGATCCGGTATTGGCTTCATTTCCGATGCCAGCCCGGGAGCCCTTTGCGGTTGTTCTGCAAACGGTGGACGAGGGTAATGCAGCGTGTGATTATTTCCTGTAGACATACCGGCCTCCTTAATAGTGAATTCCAAGATTAGTCGTTAATTAAACGTAAGCGGGCAAAATTGACAAATTCAGACAAATCTATATTCCAGTGGCGGATATAAAATATTTTCTCAAGCCAGCATGTAATACCAGAAAAGGGCGACCTCATCTTTTTCCGGCAGGGCGTTGTAAAGGTAACGATCGTAACCGCCCAGAATAAACCCATAGTGACGATAGAAAAGGCAGGCAGAAACATTAACGTTCTGCGTCTCCAGCCGTAAGCCGGGCGCATTGAGGCTTCGCGCCCAGACGTGGGTGGCAGACATCAGCTTGTGCGCCGCGCCCGTTCGGCGTTTTGAACGCTCCACGGCAATGTAATCCACCGAAATAAATTTATTCCAGTTGCAGGACGCGGTAATAAAACCGGCGATTTCACCGTCATCCGTTTCGGCGATAAGAAATATTGAATCGGGATTAACGCAATGATTTTCCAGCGTCTGGAGATCTAGTTCATAGGTTTTATGATAAGGATCGGTTAGCGCCTCGATATGCAAATCACCATTGAGAAAAGGCTCTCTGGCAATCTCATCGACCGTAAAAGAAAAATCACAACATTCAAGACGGGCGAGGTCGGTGCTTAATCCTTTTCGAATATGCATAGTATTCCTTAAGTGGGAGTTATAAATAGATAATAGACGAAGCGGCATACCCTGCTGGCATAACACTCTGTTCATCCTGGTCTAAGCTTGTATTTCGTTCCGCGTAAAATGTGGTCATTCGAGGACAATGAATGGAATTCAGAACATGTCGCAGGCACTGGGGTGCTGAGTTTATTTCCGATGACGTTGTACGTTTTCGCGTCTGGGCAGAAGGGCAGAAAGATCTCACGTTGCGTTTAACCGACACCGACATTCCGATGGCGGCGGTGGGCGACGGCTGGTTTCAGGTTGACGTGCCCGGCGTCAGACACGGTACGCCGTATCAGTTTGTTTTACAGGATGGAATGGCGGTGCCGGATCCGGCCTCGCGCGCGCAACAGGCTGACGTCAACGGCCCGTCGGTGGTAATCGACCCGCGTCACAACCTGCCCGCACAGCGGGAATGGCAAGGGCGGCCATGGGAAGAGACGGTGATCTACGAGATGCATATCGGCACCTTCACCGGGGAAGGAACCTTCAGGGCGGCCATCGATAAATTGCCTTATCTGGCCGAACTGGGTATTACGCAACTGGAAGTGATGCCCGTGTCCCAGTTCGGGGGCGCGCGCGGATGGGGGTATGATGGCGTACTGCTGTATGCCCCGCACTCAGCTTATGGCACACCGGATGATTTTCATGCCTTCATCGATGCCGCCCACGCGCTCGGGCTTTCCGTGGTGCTGGATATTGTACTCAACCACTTTGGCCCGGAAGGGAACTACCTGCCGTTGCTCTCGCCCACGTTTTTCCATCAGGATCGTATGACCCCGTGGGGCAACGGTATAGCCTATGAGGTTGAAGCCGTCCGGCAATACATCGCTGAGGCGCCGTTATTCTGGCTCTCGGAGTATCATCTTGACGGTCTGCGCTTCGACGCCAT
Organism: Enterobacter cloacae complex sp. IR5412; assembly: GCF_049237385.1. Classification (NCBI taxonomy): domain Bacteria; kingdom Pseudomonadati; phylum Pseudomonadota; class Gammaproteobacteria; order Enterobacterales; family Enterobacteriaceae; genus Enterobacter; species Enterobacter cloacae complex sp. IR5412. The sequence continues at coordinate 294,459 of NZ_JBMKHQ010000003.1, forward strand.
CGACCAGATCCATGACAACGCTGAGACCCATATTCTTCCCGAGATAGCGCAACGGATCCGCGACGCCTTTCCGGATCGGCATATCCATCTGACCACCGAAGACAGTCGCAACGTGATTTTCCTGCATCCGCGCGATGAGCATGGTCAGACGCCGCTTTTCACCGCCGAATGGAATGATGATTTTCACAACGCCGCACATGTCTTCGCGACCGGGGAATCACACGCCTATTATCAGGATTTTGCCTTTGAGCCGGAGAAAAAGCTGGCGCGGGCGCTGGCAGAGGGCTTTGTCTACCAGGGGGAAATCTCGCTTCAGACCGGGAAATCGCGCGGGGTAGAGTGTCGCGAGCAACCACCGCAGTTTTTTGTCGATTTTATTCAGAATCACGACCAGGTCGGCAACCGTGCCCAGGGGGAGAGGCTTATCTCTCTGGCTGGAGCGGAGAAAACGCGCGTGCTGTTCGCGGCGCTGCTCCTGTCGCCACATATCCCGCTGCTGTTTATGGGTGAGGAGTATGGCGAAACGCATCCGTTCCTCTTTTTCACCGACTTCCACGGCGACCTGGCGAAAGCCGTGCGGGAGGGGCGCGCGAAAGAGTTTACCGGCCATGCCGGGCACGATGAAACCGTACCGGATCCCAATGACGTAAATACCTTTATGCGGTCGAAGCTTGACTGGAACAAGGCAGACACAGAGGAAGGCAGGGCGTGGCTGCACGTTACGCGCGAACTGATTGCGCTGCGTCAACGCTTTATCGTCCCGTTACTGAAACAGCGAGGCGCCGTGGAGGGTAACGTCCTGCAAACGGCGCTCGGCATGGTTGCCGTGAGCTGGCGTTTTCCGTCCGGTACGCTGTCGCTGGCGCTGAATATCGGCAAAAAGCCCCTCGCCTTACCGGACCTGCCCGGAAAAACGATCTTTAGCTGGCCGGAGGCAGTCGAAAACCTGCCGCCGCACAGCATTGTTGTTCGCTTTGCTGATGGAGAAGCAGCGCTATGATCCCTTCCTCTACTTACCGAATTCAGTTTCGCAACGGCATGACCTTCGATCGCGTGGTAGACCTGATTCCGTATATGAAAGACCTCGGAATTAGCCATCTTTACGCGTCGCCTGTTTTCACCGCAACCACGGATTCCACCCACGGCTATGACGTGACCGACCCCAAAGAAATCGACCCGGCGATTGGCGGGCGGGAAGGGTTTGACCGCATGGCGGCAGCATTAAAGCAGGCGGGAATGGGGCTGATTCTGGATATCGTTCCTAACCATATGTCGACCTCGCTGGAAAACCGCTGGTGGCGCGATGTTATCGAGCACGGTCGGCAGAGCCGCTATGCGGCATATTTTGATATCGACTGGTCCCGACCCCTGACGTTGCCGTTTCTTGGCGACACCTTTGAAGCCGAGCTGGAGCGGGGGGCTATCACCCTGAAACGTGACAGTGTCACCGACAGCGCGGCGTTGGTTTACTATGATACCGCCTATCCGCTTAATCCCGGCACGTATGCCGAAGGCAAGAGCATCGCTGAGATCCACGAGGCGCAAAGCTGGCGGCTGATGTCCTGGCGGGAAGCGCCGAAACAGCTTTCATGGCGGCGCTTTTTTGAAATCACCGGGCTGGTCGGCGTGCGGGTAGAGGATGAGGCGGTATTCGCAGACACGCACCGCCTGATCCTTGAGCTTGTCCACGCCGGGGTTGTCGACGGCCTGCGCATTGACCATGTGGACGGGCTTGCCGATCCGCTGGGCTATTTGCAGCGACTGCGTGCGGCGACCGGACCGGATTGCTACATCACGGTAGAGAAGATCCTCGCCAAAGGGGAACAGCTTCCTCCGGAGTGGCCCATCTCAGGTACTACGGGCTATGAGTTTATCGCCTCCCTGGCGGAAGTGCTGGTGGATGATACCAACCTCTCGCGGCTGGAGACGCTCTACGACGAGACACTGGGTACGACCGTTGACAGGCAGGCGGAACTTCGCAACGCCAAAGGGCTGATGACCGATCGTAATTTTGAAGGTGAATTTACCACGCTGCTTAAAATAGCCAGCGAGCTGGCCGGGCATAACGGTGCCGAAGTGGAGCATGAGGATATCCGCCATGCCCTGCGCGAGCTGCTTATCGCGTTTCCGGTGTATCGCACCTACGGCACCGCACAGGGGCTGACGTCACCGGATGTGGCGCTGCTCAGCCGCGTGGTCGCCAGCGTCAACACCTCTGAACCCGCTCTGAGCCTTATCGTGCGTATTCTTTCCGGCGATCTGCCGGAGCATGACCACGCGCTGGCCTCGCTTTTCCGCACCCGTTTTCAGCAGCTGACCGGGCCGCTGATGGCGAAATCGGTAGAGGATACGCTGTTCTTCCGCCATAACCTGGAGCTGGCCCTGAACGAAGTCGGCGCCGACCCGACGCCGCGCGCGTTTTCACTTTCCCGTTTTCATCAGGAGATGCGCATTCGACTTACCCGTCAGCCCGATGCGCTGCTGGGAACTTCCACCCACGACACCAAACGCGGCGAGGATGCTCGAGCTCGTCTGTATACGCTGACGGAAGCGCCAGATCTGTGGGGAGAAAATCTGGCGCGCTGGCGGCAAATGAACCAGACGCAGGTCCGATTCCTCAACGATGGCACCGCGCCGAACGCCGCCGACACCTGGATGATCTTCCAGGCGCTGGCGGGCGTCTGGCCAGCAACCCTGTCGCCTGAGGATCGTGATGGCCTTAAGTCACTGGAAGAGCGTTTCCTCGGCTTTATCGAGAAAGCCCTGCGCGAGGCCAAGCAGCGTACCGACTGGATCGACAGCAACGAAGGTTACGAGAGCGTGGTCCTGGACTACGTGCGCCATCTGCTTTCCCCGGATAACACCCTGTTCCTGCGTGATTTCAGTGCCGCACTCCAGCCGTTTATTTGGGCTGGGTTAATGAACAGCCTGAGCCAGACGGTGATCAAACTGACTGCGCCTGGCGTACCGGACATCTACCAGGGCAGCGAGGGGCTTAACTTCAGCCTCGTCGACCCGGATAACCGCCGCGAACCGGATTTCGCCGCACTGGCGGAAAACCTCAGCGTAGCGGATGGCACTGTTTTTAACGATGCGCAACGCTGGCGAGACGGCAGCGTGAAGCAGTACGTCACCGCCACGCTGTTACGGCTTCGGCCACATTACTCCGCGCTTTTCCGCTACGGCGACTGGCTGCCGCTGAAGGTAACCGGCGAGCGGGAGGAGAATCTGATCGTTTATGCCCGCATCAAAGATGACGAGGCGCTGATCGTCGCCGTGCCGCGCCTGGTGTTTGACGTCACCGATAATGCGATGCTGTGGGCCAATACTACCGTGGCCATACCCCAGGCGCTGGCCGGGAAGCACTACCGGGATCTGTTTACCGGTGAGCGTCGCCTTCTGCCAGAGACGCTGGATTTAACGTCTGAAAAGGGATGTTTGTTGGTTCTGCTTACCTGCGAATAATCGAGGAGAACAAAAATGCCAAAGGATACAACGTTTGAAATTCGGGCCGGTCATGGCCAACAGTTGGGCGCAAATTATGACGGAAAAGGGGTGAACTTTGCCCTGTTTTCCGCCCACGCGGAGCGGGTGGAGCTGTGTCTGTTTGATCCTTCGGGAAAAACAGAAATCGCCCGTCTGGAACTGCCGGAATATACCCATGAGGTCTGGCACGGCTATGTGCCGGACCTGAAACCGGGGGCGCTGTATGGCTACCGCGTTTACGGCCCCTACGATCCGGAGAACGGTCACCGCTTCAACCCCAATAAGCTGCTTATTGACCCCTATGCCCGTGAACTGGTAGGTGAAATTGAGTGGAACGATGCCCACTTCGGCTATGAGCTGGGACACGACGAGCTGGATCTCAGTTTTGACACGCGAGACAGCGCGCCGTTTACGCCCAAATGTAAGGTCATCGACCCCAATGCCGTTGACTGGCAGGACTCACGCCGGCCCGATATCCCGTGGCCGCATACCGTGGTCTATGAAAGCCACGTAAAAGGCTTTACCCAGCTTAACCCGGCTATTCCGCCTGAACTGCGCGGTACGTTTGAGGGGATGGGGCATAAAGCCTCGGTGGAGTACATCAAAAGCCTCGGCATTACCTCGGTCGAGCTGCTGCCGGTTCACTGGTTCCCGGACGATCAGCACCTGCTCGATCGCGGCCTGAAAAACTTCTGGGGCTATAACTCGCTCGGTTTCTTTGCGCCAGCGTCCCGCTATTACGGCCCGGCGGGGATCCAGGGTTTCCGCGACATGGTGCGTGCTTATCATGACGCGGGCATCGAGGTGATCCTCGACGTGGTCTATAACCACACGGCGGAGGGCAATGAGCTGGGGCCAACCCTGTCGTTTAAGGGGATTGATAACTTCTGCTATTACCGCACCATGCCGGATCAGCACCGGTATTACATCAACGACACCGGCACCGGGAACACCGTTAACACCTCGCACCCGCGCGTGTTGCAGATGGTCATGGACTCCCTGCGTTACTGGGCGGAATCGATGCAGATTGACGGTTTCCGCTTTGACCTCGGAACCATTCTCGGACGCGAGCCGGAGGGATTCGACCCGCGCGGCGGCTTCTTTGATGCCGTGACCCAGGATCCGGTGCTGTCGAAGCTGAAGCTTATCGGTGAACCGTGGGATATCGGCCCAGGGGGGTATCAGGTGGGGGGCTTCCCGCCAGGCTGGGGCGAGTGGAACGACAAATACCGCGACACGGTACGTGAATACTGGAAGGGAGATAACGTTTCTAACGATTTTGCCGCCCGTCTGTTAGGGTCCGGTGATTTGTACGATCTGCGCGGACGTCGTCCGTGGGCCAGCGTCAATTTTATCACCGCGCATGACGGCTTTACGCTGAACGACCTGGTATCCTACAACGAGAAGCATAACGCCGATAACGGGGAAGATAATAACGACGGACATAACGATAACCGGTCGTATAACTACGGTGAAGAAGGGCCGACGGAGAACCCCGATATCATCGCCACCCGCGAGCGGCAAAAGCGCAACTTCCTCACCACGCTCTTCTTCTCCCACGGCACGCCGATGCTGCTGGCAGGTGATGAGTTTGGCCGGACGCAAAAGGGCAATAATAACGGCTATTGCCAGGACAGCGAGATCTCCTGGATAAACTGGGAAGGACTCTCTGAAAACGACGAGAAGCTGCGCGACTTTACCCGTCGGTTGATTGCTCTGCGCGCTGAGCAGCCGCTGCTGCGCCGTGAAAACTGGCGCGACGGGCTTGAGATCCGCTGGTTTAACGCCGGTGGCGGACCGCAGCAGTCGGAACAGTGGGACGAGGGTTCCACCCTTGGTCTTGCCATCAGCCGTCCGGATCTTGAGCAGGAAGAGGGCATCTGGCACGACGTGCTGATGCTGTTTAACCCGTTTGAAGGCACGGTGCCATTCCAGATCCCGCAGTTTGGCGAAGGGGGCTGGGTGCTGGAGCTTTCGACGGCGGATGATGCCCCTACAGGGGAAATCATCACGGAATCCGTCGATTATGAACTGGCCGGGCGGAGCATAACGCTTTTCCGCCGTCCTTAAAGCGAGGCCGCCGCGCGTGCGGCGGTATCATACAGGGAGGAGATCGCGCGGAGTAACTGCGCGGTCTCACCAATCGACGCGCCTGGAATGCCGCTTTCCGCATGAATGTTGATCAGGCAGGCTTCCCGTACCTCCCGGTACTTCATGCACAGCGCTTTGCCTTCCTCCGTCGTCGAGAAAAAGAGCTCTTTCCCCGCTTTTTCACTGGTGACGTAACCCGCCTTTACCAGCTTTTTCAGCGCATACGTCACCACGTGGGTATCTTCCACGTTCAGCACAAAGCAGATGTCGGCCAGCTTTTTCTTGCGGTTGCGGTGGTTTACGTGGTGCAGAAGCGAGACGTCGAAAGCGCCCATATCCGGTTCACCTGCTGCGGTCATGCAGCGCACCATCCATTTGTTAAACGCATTGCTGGTCATGATCAACGCGTATTCCAGCTCCGACAGTTCGGCACACCGCTCTGAGACGAGATGGCGGGAGGAGACGATACGCCCGTCCGCAATGTCGTCGTGGTTTAACGCTGTTTTCGTTTTCTTTGTCGTCATACCGATCCTTTCTCCAGAATGTAAACCCGTCGATAAAATAAGAACATTTTATTGATAAATTGTTTACATGTTTTTGACGTTCAGATATAGCTTTTTAGTGCAGGTTCTGTGGAGCCTGACGCAAAACACAACATCGCGCGCCGTAATGCACCGGCTTCGCTCTGCTGCGAAGTATAAAAAATAGCCGTCGGCGCGCAACGCTCACTTTGGATAGGGTAACGTTTATGGACAGTTCTACACTGTTGCCACTTATCGGGATTCCGGTGGTGGTTATTGGTTTTGCACTGCGTTTCAACCCGCTGCTGGTTGTCGTGGTGGCGGGGCTGGCAACGGGCCTGCTGGTTGGCATGGATTTCGGTATGCTGCTGGAAACCTTTGGCGAAAAGTTTGTGAATAGCCGATCGCTCGCTACTTTCATTCTGATCCTGCCGGTGATTGGCCTGCTGGAGTATTACGGGCTGAAAGAGCGCGCCCAGGCCTGGGTCGCGAAGATCGCCAGCGCCACCTCGGCGCGTATCCTGATGCTCTACTTTGTTGCCCGCGAAGGGACGGCTGCGCTGGGCCTGATGTCGCTTGGCGGCCACGCACAAACGGTGCGTCCTCTGCTGGCGCCGATGGCCGAAGGGGCGGCCCTGAATGAATACGGCGAACTGCCGCAGACTATCCGCGACAAAATCAAAGCCCATGCCGCTGCGTGTGACAATATCGCGGTTTTCTTTGGGGAAGATATCTTTATCGCCTTTGGCGCGGTACTGCTGATTGATGCGTTCCTGAAAGAGAACGGGATCGAGGGGATCGAACCGCTGCATATCGGCCTGTGGGCCATTCCGACCGCTATTGCGGCACTGATCATCCATATGATGCGTCTGCTGCGCCTCGACGCCAGCATTCGTCGCGACGTGATGGCCTGGAGAGCAGAGCAGGGTACGCAGGAGATCGCACCATGATGACCTTTATCACCATTAACCGCGTGTACTACCTGATCGGTTTTGTCGTGATGCTGCTGGTTGTGATGACCCTTCGCGATCGCGCTAACCCGAAACGCTATACCACCGCGCTGTTCTGGTTTCTGTTTGGCGGGATCTTCCTGTTTGGCGATCTGATGGTGCAGGAGCTGGGTAAGTCGCTGGCGTATCGCATTATTGGCGGCGCCGTTATCGTGATTGCGCTACTGGCCGGTTTCGGGCTGGTCGGGAAGGGGCATTATAAAATGTCCACCGAGGAGGAGCGGGTTGCCTCATCACACCGGCTGAAAAACTGGCTATTCTTGCCCGCGCTGATGATCCCGGTGGTGACGGTCATCGGGACGCTGTTTCTGAAAGGCGTGTCGATTGGCGGTGTCTATCTGCTCGACCAGAAGCAGCTTACGCTGGCGGCGCTGTGCGTGGCCTGCGTGGCGGCTATCCTCACCGGCTGGTGGCTGACAAAAGGTACGCCGCTGCATGCGGTTCGTCAGTCGCGTCGCCTGGTCGATACCATTGGCTGGGCGGTGATCCTGCCGCAGATGCTCGCCATGCTCGGCGGGGTGTTTGTGGTGGCGAATACCGGTGAATCGGTACAAAAGGTGGTCAGCCTGTTTGTGAACCCGGACAGCCGCTTCATGCTGGTGGTCATTTATTGCGTGGGGATGGCGCTGTTTACCATGATTATGGGCAACGCCTTCGCTGCCTTCCCGGTGTTAAGCGCCGGTATCGCTCTGCCATTCCTGATTAACGTCCATCACGGTAACCCGGCACCATTGCTGGCTATCGGCATGTACGCAGGCTATTGCGGCACGCTGATGACCCCGATGGCCGCCAACTTCAACATCGTGCCCGCCGCGCTGCTGGAGCTAAAAGACAAATATCAGGTTATCAAGATCCAGATCCCGACCGCGTTAACCTTGCTGGTGGTGAACGTGTTCTTAATGTATTTCCTCGTGTTTCGCTAAGGAGCTGCAATGGAATTAACGCAACATCAGGCTGACGCCTTCGCCAGAATGCCGTTGACCTATTTACGTCAGGAATACCCGAACCACATTATGCATCTGCTCAACGATGACGGCGACGTTCTGCCGCCTCGCGAGCTGCACCCGATCTTTTACGGCTGTTTTGACTGGCACTCTGCGGTGCACGGCTACTGGCTGCTGCTGCGCTGCCTGCGTCTCTGGCCCAAACTGCCGTGTCGGGAAGAGATCATCACTCTCTTCGAAGAACACCTGACCGACGAGAAGGTGGCGAAGGAGTTGGCCTATTTTACCGCGCCGTTCCGCGCGTCGTTTGAGCGACCTTATGGCTACGGCTGGCTGCTGGCGCTGGCCCAGGAGCTGAAACAATCGTCACTGCCGCAGGCGGAGCGCTGGTACCAGACGCTGCAACCGTTAACGCGGGATATTCGCCAGCGGCTGGTGGATTACCTCAGCAAGCTTACCTATCCGATCCGCGTTGGGACGCACTACAACACGGCGTTTGCGCTCGCGCTGGGGCTGGATTATGCCCGGGCGGTGAACGATGACACGCTTGAGCGCGCCATCCTGGACGCGGCAACGCGGTTTTACCTCGCGGACACGCATTATCCTGCGCATTATGAGCCGGGTGGCGACGAGTATATCTCCGGAGCGCTGACCGAGGCCCTGCTGATGAGTAAGGTGGTGGAGGATTTCCCGGCCTGGTTCGATGCGTTTCTGCCTGAAGTGGGCGCCGTTTCTGCGCTCATGAACCCGGCTGAGGTGAGCGATCGCACCGACCCGAAAATCGCGCATCTGGACGGTCTCAACCTCAGCCGTGCCTGGTGTATGAAGCACATTGCCCGCGCCCTGCCGGAAAATCATCACGCCCGGAAGCCATTACGCGATGCCGTTGCGCGCCATCTCTCGGCAAGCGTGGAGCATGTTGTCGGCAGTCACTACAGCGGCGGGCACTGGCTGGCGAGTTTTGCGCTGCTGGCACTGGAGTAGCGCTTAGTTGTATATCAGACTAAATGTTGCCAGGCTGTCTGCCAGCCCCGCGGTGGCCTGGGTTTCGGTGCGCACATATTGTGCGTCGTAATCCAGGGAAAACGCGGTCTGCCGGGCAGCGTTGGCAAAAGGTTCGACACCGGTGCTGTTGAGAGGAACGGTTGTGCCTCTGGCGGCACCGTAGTTATCGCCATACAGAATGCGGATCCCCACGCCGGTAGCGGCGCTCTCCTGTTGACTTAGCGCCAGCACATCGTGATTCTGCGCGTCTTTTTCAGTCGGACCAAAGAACCCGATCTTCACCGCTGCCGTTTGGGATGCGTCACAGACCAGAGGGATGATGAAGCGGTGTTTATCCCCATCCATTCCTTTGTTGAGATCGCTTACGCTACTTTGTCCCATATTAACGGTGATGTTGTTATCCGAGATATAACAGCTCGATTTATGCACTTTCAGGTCGGCGGCAGCGACTTCAACCGTCACGCCAGCTTCAGATATCACCGCGCCGTTAGCATCCTCCAGAATCAGCGTTCCTGCGCGAATTTGCCCGCTGTTCGGCTGTTCATAGACAATCTCTTGCGCGGTTTTATAAAACACGACGAAGAACTGGGTCGCCATTTGCCAGGGATCGTTTGTGCTGCAAATCGCAACGCTGTCATCCCCCGAGGCGATGTAATGCACGGGTTCGGCTGCACAGTGCGTGGTTTCGCGAATGCCCACCGCAAACCCGACGCCGGGAATATCTGGCACGTCATAAACGGAGGCCGGGGCGCCCGTACCGTTCGGCGCCACGCCGCTGACGGGCGCTACGGTTAAGGCGTTATTGGCCACAAAGCGCATCGTTACCGGGCCGGTTCCCTCAGGACAGTTATAAAATGAGCGGTTTTCCTGGCCCAGGATAGCGCCTGAAAGCATCGACCCCGGAGGGATCGAGGGGTTATCAGTGATCGAGTAGTTTTGAAAGTTAATGACCGCATCGCCCATGGTCGGCGGGCAGGTCTGAGACGCCCTTGCCGTAGCGTGAATCAGCAAAAAAGCGAGCATCAGGAGATTGATTAAACGGTTGATATTGTTCACAGATATCTCAGTAAGTTATTGGCACTGAAGCTTCAGAAGCGTGACCGGAGTGCGGCCAGCGGTATCCGTAAGGCGTAATGGGGCGCTACAGCGCATATCCTGGCCGTTCTGCCGCCAGCTGGCATGCAAGGTCCCGCGTAGCGGCACGCCGCTGAGATAGATCTGTCCTGCTTCGCCAACGATGCCGACGCTTGATTTCGCAGACGTCCCGTTCGAGACATACGCGCTGGCGCCGAATGGAAGCGGGCGCCCGTGTGCCGTAAGGGTGATGAGCGTTCTGATGCCCACGTGGGTATGGTAATTCGCCAGGACGACCGCGCCGCTGGTCGGCACAATCGTTCTGCTGTTCTGGTCCAGATCGACATTTTCTGCCAGCGTTTCGGTATCCAGCGAAATGGTGTTTTTGTGATACGCCGATAAGGTTGGCATCACGGCATAACCTCGGGAGTCGGTGTGAACGTTGGTCGCCCCTTCAACCTGAACGTCCGACGCCTCGTCAGCGCGGATCAGCGCCAGGGTATCCCCAAGGCTTTGGCTCAACGTCACCCCATACTGTGTTGCCACAATGCCGCCTGCTGTGCCGTAGTTCACGCGGTTGCTATAGCGATCGTGGCTGTACCCGAGACTGGCGCTGCCATAACCGCCGTGATAAGCCAGCGCAAGGTTGCTGTTCGCGGTATTGGCCTGGTTGTCGAAGCCCTGCTGGAGGTTATAGTTCAGGCGATCGTGGGCCAGCGCCGTACCATACAGCGAAACCTGCCGGGTAGTATGGCCATCAAGGTTATTGTTGAGGCTGTAGCTGGTTGTTGCGCCGGGTAACCAGCGGCTGAGTGGGACGCTGATGCTAAGGTTTATCGCCCGTTCGTTGTCGCTATCATCAGCGCTTGAGCGGGTGAGATAATACCCAACACTCAACGACACCCCTTTGTAGTTTGCGTAATAGCCAAGATGGACGGTTTGATCGACCGCCGAGGCGTTCCAGTAATCCTGACGGTAAAAGGATGCGCTGATATTGCCCAGCGCACCGAGATCCTGCGTCAAACTGAACTGCGTGCGGTTACGCCGGTTATGCACGTGCTGGTCTGGGTCGCTGTCATCATTTGCTTCACTGAAACTGTAAAAGTCATGCGTCGTGTAATGGCTGGTCGAAAGGGTGAGCGACGTGTTCGTCTCAGCGAGATTTTTTTGGTACTGAGCGCGTATTTGCTGCCCGAGGGCCAGCCTGTCATCACTGAGGTGTGCTTTCGCCGCAACGGTGTCCACACCCAGTGCCCCAAACCGGCCAAAATCTTTACCTAATCCCAGCGCGAGAGCCTGATAGTGGCCGGAAAGCTCCGCTCCGCCGTACAGCGTCAGGCTTGAAGACAATCCGTAAAAGGCGGAGGCCTGAACAAACGGCGGGGTTTCGCCCTCGGCGTCAGGGCTGTTATACCGTCCGGCGCTGGCGCTGAATTTCAGTCGTTTCTCCCGTAGCATAAAGGCCACCGAGGAGTAGGGTTGGGTGAACGTGCGTTCGCTGCCGTCACTTTCATGGACCGTGATCTCAAGATCGCCGCTTTGCGAAGTGGGGAAGAGATCGCTAATGACAAATGCGCCAGGCGCAACATAGGTTTCATAGATGGTGTAACCGTGCTGGCGAACGCTGACGCGGGCATTGCTGTGAGCGACCCCGCGGATCGTGGGCGCGAAACCGCGCTGGCTGTCCGGCAGCATATTCTCATCCGAGGCAAGCTGAAGCCCCGTAAACTGAAAACTGTCAAAAACCTCGCCAGACGTGTAGGCATTCCCTATTGTTAACGCGCTCTTCAGCGGCGTAATGGCCCGCTGGAGTGATGTTCCCTGGGACTGCCAGTGATGGGTATTACCATATTCAAACGTGGCGTAATTGCGTAAACGCCACGCCCCCAGGTTGATACCGGATCGCAGGCTCAGATAGCTGCTGTTGTCATGAATATTGTCGATGTTGGTTGTCGAGCCCGTAAGATTGTAATCGACAAAAGCAGCGGGGATGCCGTCGTCCCACTGTTCGGGAGGAATATAATCGGCACTTTTTTGCAACATGGCTGCCTGCGGAATGCTGAAAACCAGTTGATGATGGGTGAAGTCAAAATGCGTCGACGCATCGGGAATATATTTGCCGATGTCCGTAAATGTCTCCTCGTCATGCAGCGCATCGAACGAAGAGAAGGCCGCGATGTTTACCCCAAGTCTCTTGAGGTACGCCAGGTTGAGGACCGGTGAGAGCGTTCCCCCGGTATCAACGAATGCAATTTCGCGCTCATCCCGCTGCGTCTGGTTAACAACAACCGCGACACGATAACGTCCCGGCTGCTGACCGCCTTGTCGGGAAAAATAGCTTAAGTCGCTAGCCTGCTGCTGATCTGCGGTGATCTCCAGCGCCTGAGGATCGAAGTACTCATCGGCCTGTGCCCGGCGCACATGAATGCCAGACGTGACCGCACCCGCAAGCATCGCGAGCGTATAAATGCGGGGTAAATTGCGTGGGCCGAGAGAATGCATGTGCGGTCGTTGGCTACATTCGCCAAAGGCGTATTGTCACAGCGTCAGGATTGCGTGGCGACTCTCGTCAGCCCGCCGTAATCGTTGATCGCCTGCCAGCGAATGGTCCCCGAGCAGGGAATGTGCCATTGACGATCGGAGAAGGGGTCAATCATTCCCGGCATTTCAACGTCGGTGTTCCCAACGCTGACCTTGTAAAACGATACAAACCAGGGCGAGGGGTTGTGTGCGCTAAGCGTATTATTACGACAGGTAAATTTTAATTTTTTGTAGGCAAGTTCGGCATTGCCTTTCAACCCTGCGGGACGGAAAAATAACTTGAATTTTGACTTCACGTTAATCTGCAATTTGTTGCTGTTTGCTTTTTTGCTCGGGGCAATATTTTTGATGTTAAGCCAAAAAACAGATTCCCGGTCAGTGGGTAATGGCGTTCCAAGATAATTGATGCGCAGCGAGTTTTTCTGTTCCGCATCTAAACGAAATAACGTAGGCGTCACGATAAAGGGCGGAGCGGTTTTATTTTTACTGTCAATATTTTCAATCCACGACTGAATAAGATAAGGGGTTTCTTTTTCCATATTGGTAATGGAAAATGCCACTTCTCTTTGCCCCTCAAGGTAAACAACACGCGTACCGCCCATCACGACCCCCGCGTGTGCTGACAGACTCATGCCGAACGAATAAAAGAACAGGGCCGCGGTGAGTTTCTTCATTTTCAGATCCCCGTAGAGGAAAAAGATAAGCAGAGCAAGCTCTGCTTATCATCAGTCGATCAGTTATAAACCATCAGGAAATTGGCATCTGCGTCGGCTTCTCCGGTGCTGACGACATCGGTGGTGGCATTATAATTGGCGTAGAAATTGAGTGTTTTTGAATCTTCCCCTTCGGCAAGGTCGATACTCTGAGAAATATCACCAATTTTAATCTGCGTGTTACGATCGCTTTCATAGAGTTTAACGGCAACGCCAGTCGCCGTATTGCCATCGCTGTCCACGGAAGAATTTAAACCCAGCAGGGTATTATCATTCGCATCTTTGTTACCATCAAACAACACGGCAACGGTTTTAACGGAATCCGGGCAACCTTCAACTGAGATCTGGAAAGGCGTGCGCGTGGTCTCTTTTTGGGTGGCAAAGTAGCTTGCAGCCCAGGTGCCTAATTCAACGGTTTGCCCTGCTGAGTCGGTGGTGATATTACAGGATGCATCGGTAATCTTACCGGTAAAATGGACTACGCCGCCCGTGCCCTGAGTCCCCGCATCGTTCTCTGGGTTGGTATTAATATTATTGTCGCTGTCACCAGAAGGAAGGCCCGCCAGCGCACTGCCACTTGCCATCATCAGGCCACAAAGGGTTAATGCGATCATGTTTTTTTTGTTGATCATGCCTATTGTTCTCATTCGCTCAAATATGTCAGTCTGGATATGCTGCTAGCAACACTGCCGGTGGCGTTATTGCTCAGAAAAAACAGCGCGAATGCTAACAAAATGCCAATCCAGGCCATAACAAAAGGTTGTCTAAAATTAAATTACTTTATTTTACGAAACTCCGTAACTTTCTTGTAACCTTACTTCGGGTTTGCTGATGTCGTTTATTGATGTTACGAATCTAATTCCTGCCTGAGCGTTTATATTAGCCTTGTCACAGACGGTGCATTATTCATTGTGAGCTCAGCGGTGCTGCTTTGTTATTGTCTCGTCCTGGCAGGAATAAAAATGAAGATATTTATTATTTCTATTGGGATATCAACGAATGAAACTGACTAAAATTGGTGCGACGCTTATTCTGACTTTCTGTGGCGCGAGCGCGGCGACGGCTTCTAACACTATCACATTTAATGGAACGGTGCTCGATCAGGGTTGTGATATTGCCGTTGATGGCGGCACGGCAAATGCGACCGTTGATCTGGGCTCAACGGCGGCAACCGACCTCGCTACAAAAGGCGACCTTGGCGCGCCAAAACAGTTTGTGTTCGACCTGAATAACTGCCCAACCAGCACGACTGCAAATATTGTCTTCTCAGGCCCTGTTGATGCTGTTGCAGCCGATCCATCCTATTTTGCAAACACTGCTACGCTGGGTGCGGCAACCAACGTGGCCGTTCAGCTCAAGCAGGGCGGCTCAAATGGTACCATCGTCAAAAATAATGCAGATAACGATCCTATTACTTTCACCGATGGCACAGCGAGTCAAACCTATACCGCGCAGATGATTGCCACCGGGCAGGCCGTTGCCGGCGATGTTAACGCTGTTATTACCTATAACGTCCGTTATAACTGATTCCGCAGGAGGGGAAACCCTCCTTTTTAGTTTGTGAGTGCATTATGAAACCCATCGCCGCTGTTATTTTTTGCGTGGCCAGCGCCGCCAGCCTGAACGCGTCCGCCAGTATTGTTACCGGGAGTACGCGGGTTATTTTTGACGGCTCCCGCCAGGCCGCCTCTTTGTCCGTTGAAAACTCTGACAAGGTTACTAACCTGGTACAGTCGTGGATTAGCCCGGCTAAAGGCAGCCCGTTAAAAAAAGAAAATATGATTATTACGCCACCGCTATTCCGTCTGGAAGCCGGGAAAAAAGCGTCAATTCGTATTGTGCGTTCAGGTTTACCTGTTCCGGAAGATCGTGAATCGCTGTTATGGCTGAACGTGAAAGGGATCCCCGCTACCGACGGTAGTGAAGGTAAAAATACGATGCAAATTGCCATCAACTCAAAGATTAAGCTGATCTACCGTCCGGCAGCATTACAGGGGCAGACACCAGAATCCAGTGCGGAAAAGCTTAAGTGGAACCTGACCGCGAAGGGTTTACAGGTCAATAACCCGACACCTTTTTATATGAACTTCTCACGAATTGAAATTAATCACCATGCGTTAAGCGGACAGTATTTTGTCGCGCCATTCTCCACGTTGAGTATTTCTGAAGGTGTTATGTCACCTCACGGCAAAGTAACCTGGTCGCTTATTAATGATTATGGCGTGAAAGGCCCGGACAAAGTCACCTCATATTAATCGACACCGTAAGTCTCCCGCACGGATACAGGGTTACAATGGAAAAAGTGAAACAAACCTACGTCCTTTCTTTAGGGCTCGGGCTCAGTGTTGTCTTTAGTTCTTTCAGCGCACGTGCGCAGGAACATTTCAACCCTCATCTTTTGGAAACAGACAGCGCAGAAGTGCCAGCAATGGATCTCAGTCTGTTTGCCAAAGATGAGGTGCCGCCCGGGGACTATAACGTCGACATTTTTATCAACGGCAATCTGGTAGACAGTAAAACCCTCTCTTTTCGACGGTTGAAAAGTGCCCCTACGTCAGACCGCACAGGGGCATGCTTAAACGTCACTCTGCTGAAAGCCTGGAACGTTCGTGTCGATAACTATTTTGGCGAACAGGAAAAAGCCAGCGAATGTGTGGATCTGTATGCCATCCCCGGCGCGGACGAAAAAATCGATCTGGCGCAGCAGCGTTTCGACCTGATCCTGCCGCAGGTTGCTTTATTTAACACCGCAAGGGGTTATGTTTCACCGGAGCGCTGGGATGAAGGGATCACGGCGGGTTTACTTAATTACAGCGTCTCGGGTCAACAGGATCTGCATCAGCGCAACGGCACCGACAGCAGTAATCAGTTTCTTAGCCTGCAACCGGGGCTGAACGTAGGCGCCTGGCGCTTTCGCAACTATTCCACCTATACCCATTCCGAATCCGAAAATGACTGGGATTCCGTGTATACCTACGCCTCACGGGATATTAAATCTCTTAAAAGCCAGCTGGTGCTGGGACAAGGAACCACGCGCGGCGGCATTTTTGATAGCGTCGGTTTCACCGGGGTGCAGATGTACTCGGATAACGATATGAAGCCGGACAGCATGCAAGGCTTCGCCCCGGTAATACGCGGTATAGCCCGCAGCAATGCCGAAGTGACGGTATACCAGAACGGTCACAGCATTTATAAGGCTACCGTGCCGCCGGGACCGTTTGAATTCAGCGATATGTATCCGACCGGCAGCTCCGGCGATCTGCAGGTGGTGATCAAAGAGTCCGACGGTACGCAAAGTAGCTTTATTGTGCCTTACGCCACGCTGCCGGTATTGCAACGTGAAGGTCAGGTGCAGTATGGCCTGGTGGCGGGCAAAACCCGTCAGGACGGGTCGGGTTCACGTGCAGAGGATTTTAACTTTATTCAGGGATCAGCGGCCTGGGGCGTCGGAAAAGGGATCACGCTTTACGGCGGCTATGTTCAGGCGGAAGACAATTATTCCAACCTGATTGCCGGAACCGGTTTTAATATGGGCAGCGCCGGAGCGCTCTCATTTGATATTTCCCAGTCGTGGGCGGATATCCCGCAGCCGGACAACATGCGACAACAGGAACACCATAGCGGCCAGTCGTATCGCGTGCGCTACAGTAAGACGCTTCAGCAGACCAACACCGATATTGCCGTCGCCGGTTATAAATTTTCAACCCGGGGTTATCTTTCGTTTCAGGACTTCCTCAATGACTGGGATCCGGGCAATAGCACTATTGATAATGGCCGGGAGCGAAACCGTTTTGATGTGACAATCTCACAGACGTTGCCTTTCGGCACCCTGTCACTGAGCATGTACGACGCCTCTTACTGGAACAGTGAACATGCGGACTCCATGAACCTGGGCTTCAGCAGCACGCTTGGACCGGTGTCGTACTCGCTGAACTATGCCCACTCTAAAAACGTCAATGGCGGTTACAATAACGATTCCGATAACTACGACGACGATAACGTCTTCTCGCTTAACCTGAGCGTACCGTTCAGCGCCTTCAGCCACAGTGAAGCGGCCCGGTCTGTTTCGGCTAACTATTCGATGAACAGTAGTAAAAACGGCGATACCACGCACAACATCGGAATTTCCGGTACCGCGATGCAGGAAAACCAGCTGAACTGGCAGGTTTCAGAAGGCTATAACGCCGATTCTGAAGCTACTAACGGCAATGTCACTGTGGGTTATCAAGGTACTTTTGCCGATATGTCCGCAGGCTATAGCTACGACGATTACAGCCGACGACTGAATTACAGCCTGCGCGGGGGCATGGTGCTGCATCGCGACGGTATCACTCTGGCGCGTCAGCTGAACGATAGCGTAGCGCTGGTTGAAACACCGGGTGTTTCCGGTATGCCGATCAACGGGCAGACGAACGTTCATACCGATTATTTCGGTAACGCCATTGTGCCGTACGTTCGTCCGTATCACAGCAATTCGATCTCACTCAACACAGTGGATGCCAGCGATACTTCTGCGGCCATTGATAACATCGCCAAAACCGTGGTGCCGACCAAAGGGGCGGTAGTACGCGTGAAGTACAACACCTGGATTGGACAAAAGGCGATGATGACGCTGACCTACAACAGTAAACCGGTGCCGTTTGGCGCAGTAGTAACACAAACCAGCGGCGAGTCGGATGACACGCGCAGCAGTATTGTTGGCGACGGCGGGGAAGTGTATCTCGTCGGGCTCGCCGGGAAAGGGCGGTTAATTGTTAAGTGGGGGGAGACGGCGAACAAGCAGTGCGCCGTTGATTACACACTTGCCGGCGCTAAAACAGAGGCCGATATTTTATTCATCAACGGGGTTTGCCATCCCGTATCGGGAGCAAATTAATGTCACGCTTCATTATTCTCCGTTCCGGCCTTAAATCGCTCATCGGCCCGGGAATGGTATTCATGCTGAGCGTGTCGCCGGCAATGGCGTACACCGATCGCAATGATATTGAGTTCCATGTCACCGGAAACATTATTGATGGCTCATGTAACGTCACCAAACCGGAGGCAGTCGACCTCGGGAAATATTACTGGAAAGACTTTGCCGTAGCGGGGGGGAACACAGGAAATGTGCCAGTGACCATCGCGTTTGACAGCTGCACCGCAGGGTTAAGCCAGGCAACGGTTACCTTTACAGGCGCACCTTACGCTGAAGATCCGGCTTATGCTTCTGTCATTTACGCCAATCAGGTGGCGGCAGATGCAGGCGGCGCGACCGATGTCGGCCTTCAGTTGTTTATCCGTGATCACGAACATCCCATCAGCGGTGTCGCGCTGGCCAACGGCGTGAGCTACCCGGTTGCGCTCGAAAACCAAACCGGCGCGATGACTTTTACTGCCCGAATGTATACCCCACATGGGACCCCAACACCGGGTGCATTCAGCAGTGCGATTACATTGAATGTTGTTTATAACTGAGCTTAAGTGAGCAGACTAATTTCATGTCAAAATATTTATATTATCTGGTGTTATTGCTGGGGCCAGTCCCACTATTAAGTCATGCAGCCTGTAACCGGGATAACGGCGATGATGTTACCGTTACGACGATCCCATTACCCTCGAAACTGTTGGTCAGTGCGAAAAATTATACCTTTGGCGAAGTGTTATACGATTCTGGATATATCAGCGGGACGGATGGGGATGTCACGATTAAAAACTGTAGCAGGGATTATTACGTAGGATTTCATTATAACCCGACTCATTTAGCGTCGGCGTCGCCGGTGGGAGATAATATCTACCCGACCACGATACCGGGTATCGGCATTAAGACCTACACGCTTAACCAGGCCGGTCCGTATGATTATGAACGTGCGGTTGATAACTCATGGCAGTCCGGCGATGGCGAGAGCAGCCATACGCTGGCGGGCTCGGCCTATCGTGTGCAGTTGATTGCGACGGGGGGTACAATCCCGGGCGGTAATCTGGCCCTCGAGAGCGGCAAACTGGCGACGGTGGAATTTCGTGAAGGGCAAAGCAGTTCGGATAACGGTGATAATGCGTCAGAAGTCTATTTGTCAAATACACAGATAGAAGTCTATGCGATGGGATGCTCAGCATCCGTTTCTTCCCTGCTGTTTAATATGGGCGATGTGGATACCTCTGCGTTTGATAATCTTAAGATGGTGGAAGGACCCGAACAGGATGTTGGTCTGAGCTGTCAGCCAGGCACCAACGTGACCTTGACCATCAACGGGCCGCTTGCCGAGGGCGACAACGATGATGGTTCAGTGATTGCTTTAGACCAGTCTGAATCGGGTACGACGGCGACCGGTGTGGGGGTCGTGATATCAGCCTATCAACCGGCGCTACGCAGTTTTACCTACTGGGCCATTGGTCAGGAGGTACAAGCTTTTAATTCCAGTCGTGTAAAAGCCGCATCACAAGGCAGTGGGCTGGCTGCCGATGGTACCGCGCTTGCTGATATCGGCTCCGCAACCACCTATAGCGATCCGGCAAATACAGGCGGGGCCGGAGAGTCTGAAACCTTACGTTTTAAAGCGTGGTATTACAAAACCAGTGACGTTGTCACGCCAGGGCAAGCAAATGCCACTGGGACAATCACCCTTAAATATAATTGATACCTTTGATCATGACAGGGGGTAGCGCTGCGGTTTATTTTTGTACACCTCTGCGCTACCGTTATGTGTTTCTGTCGTGTACATTTCCTCTGCGACCCTATTTATTCGGTGGAACTGACAATGATTACTAAACGGTCTGAGCCACGCTTTTCATTCATTCTGTTAATTTTTGTGTGTCTTGTAGGATTATATTCTTTTAACGGTCACCTTAAGCCTCACGCCGGACAAAAAGGGGTTGCATGTATTTCTTACAAGCGGATCCTGCGTGAATCACCGTTACTGGCACAGGAAAAAAAGCAGAACGAAATACTTCTCGCATTAGCTAAAAAATCCGCGCTTGAAGTTGAGAAAAAATATTACGCTCTGCCAGAACCCTTGCGCCGTGAAATGAAAGCGATCGATGATATGAGTAAAAACACGCAACTGCGGGCAGAGCAGGGTCGCCTGCGGCATATAAGCCAGCGAGTCATATCTGATACCGTTGAAAAATACAGAATAGATCATCACTATTCGGTCGTTTTCAATAAAGATAGCGCCTCTACAGTGGATTATGGTCACGACATCAGTAATGAAATCATTAATGAATTACAGCATGTAAAAGTGGTGTACGGGCCGCGCCCTAATTTTGAAGATGCGACCCGGGAGCTTTTGCTCGCTCAACCTGTTTCCGCAGGATGAGTGATTTTACGCAGTCGGCTCGCGCTGACGATGACCGCTACCGCAGAAGCCGCCGCAGCGATCCACAGTGCAGCATGAATTGCTCTCTCATTTGTCGCCAGCAGTACGCCCACAGCGGCGGCCCCCAGACACTGCCCGAACGTGCGCATAATGGATAACACACCGGATGCATAGCTCGCATAGTCACGACTAACGTTTGAGAGCATTTCCCGGTTATTGGGACTCTGAAAGCAGCCAAATCCCATCCCGCAAACCAGGCTTCGCAGGCAGATATCCCACATCGAAGGGCTGGCGGGTAACGTTGCCAGCAGAATCAAACCGACGACAAAAATCATCAGCCCCAGGGTTGAAATCACCGGGGCTGAAATCGTGTCCGCCCACCGGCCTGCATGCGGCGCAATCAGCACGATCCCGAGCGGCCACGGCGTAAATAGCAGGGCAGAAATCACCGGACTGTAGCCGTATTCGCTCTGAAACAGGAAGGGCAGCGCAATAAAGGTGATACCCTGGCTGACAAAAGCAATCATCGACGTTAAGGCCGCGAGGGTAAAACGTTCATTTTTGAATATGGCTGGCGGCAGTAAGGGGTTATCCGTGCGGCGGATCTGCCAGATAAAAGCCATGCCGCTCAGCGCAGCGAGAACCGTCCAGCAAAGACTACCTGTGTGATAAGTAGCATCATGGAGGCTGTTCGCCGCCACGATCGTCGAACCCAACAGCAGCGCCGACAATATGGCGCCCAGGGTGTCAAAGGGCGCTTGCTTTCGAACCGCATCCCGCGGCAGCGCTTTGACCGCCAGCAGCAAGGCGAGGGTGCCGGGAAGAACGTTTATCGCAAAAAGCCATTGCCAGCTCAGGGTGTGAAGGATCGTACCGCCCAATACCGGGCCGATAGCGGAGCTGGAGGCGATGAGCAGGGCGTGCAAACCCAGAATGCGGCCAAGCAATCGTCCGGGAAATACGGACCGAAGTATCGCGGGAGCAATACTCAGCGTCGCTGCGCCGCCGATCCCCTGAAGCACACGCATACCGATAAGCACTTCGGGCGTTTTCGCCAGCGCGCAACCCAGCGATGTCAGGGTAAAGGTCGTCAGGCCTGCCAGAAATACGGGGCGATAACCCAGGCGGGCCGCAAGCGCCGCGAATATCGCCAGCGTCATTGCAGCCGCCAGCAGATACCCGTTGGCGAACCAGACGGCATAACTGGCTGGCACCTGCATCTCCTGAGCCATGGAGGGCAGGGCAATATTGATCATGGTGCCATCAAAAACGCCCATTAACGTGGTGGTCATTATCGCGGCCATCACCCGTGCGCGCGTCGGGCCAGGCAGTCCATCGTCCCCGGGTTGGCTGGAAAAAAGCATCATCTTGTTGTCCTTAGAGAAGAGTGTGTGGATGACAAAACTATAAAGATGGCTTTTGCAGGGCGGAAGGCGCACCATTTGCACTTTATCGTTGCATGAAACGCCTTATCTGAATCTACAGGGAGGAAGGAGATGTCCGAACCCGATTTTAATTTGCTGATAGCACTCGACATATTGCTGAGCGAAGCGAGCGTGGCAGGCGCGGCACGTCGTCTGAACCTCAGCACCTCGGCAATGAGCCGGACATTAAGCAGGTTACGCGACGTCACTGGCGATCCGATTCTGGTGCGCGCCGGACGTAACATGGTACTGACCCCGTGGGCCGAAGCGACCCGGGACCATGCCAGGCGTGCAGTGCACGAGGCCAGGGCGGTATTACAGCCCTCAACTGAAACGTTCAGCGCGCGAAGCCTGGCGCGACTTTTTACCATCAGGGCAAACGATGGTTTTGTGGTGGCGTTTGGGCCTGCGCTTATAGCGGCTGTGGCCGACGCCGCGCCGGACGTCTGTATACGCTTTGCGCCTAAGCCGGAAAAAACGTCGCGCTATCTTCGAGAAGGGCTGGTTGATCTGGAGATTGGCGTCCAGAGTAATATGGGGCCTGAAATACGGCTGCAACGACTGTTTGAGGATCGGTTTGTGGGCGTCGTGCGTAAGGGGCATCCGCTGGCTAAGCAGGCAGAAATAGGGGTGAAGGATTATGTCGCCTGGGGCCATGTTGTAGCGTCACCCGAGGGTGCACTGCACGGATCCGTTGACGATGCGCTGGCCGAACTCGGAACAAAACGTAAAATCGCGAGCGTCGTACCGGGATTTCCGACGGCGCTGTCCGTGGCGGTGGCATCGGATCTTATCGCCATGATACCCGCGCTCTATTTACTCAATCAGCAGGTAACGGACCAGGTACACGTTTTCGAGCTGCCGTTCAAAAGCCGTCAAATTACGGTATCACAGATGTGGCACCCAAGAATGGAACGCGATCCCGCGCACCGCTGGCTGAGAGAGCAAATTCTCGCGATATGCAGAGTGAAGAGGTCAGACATGATTAAGGGGCCTGTATAGCGATTGCTATACGCGCCGCTTGTGCTATGCTTGTAAAGCAATTGCTATACAAGAGGTATACCCATGAAATCAGATGTTCAACTCAATCTTAGAGCCAAAGAATCCCAGCGGGCGCTTATCGATGCCGCCGCAGAGATCCTCCATAAATCACGTACTGACTTCATTCTGGAGATGGCCTGTCAGGCAGCCGAAAATGTGATCCTCGATCGGCGTGTATTCAATTTTAACAATGAACAGTATGCAGAGTTCATTGATATGCTCGATGCCCCGGTCGCCGACGATCCTGCCATAGAAAAACTGCTGGCAAGGAAACCTCAGTGGGACGTGTAACCCCCCCAGAGCCCTTATCCAGCGTCCATCAACTGGCGGAGTTCGTCAGTGGAGAGGCCGTACTTGACGAATGGTTAAAACAAAGAGGTCTGAAAAACCAGGCGCTTGGCGCAGCCCGAACGTTTGTCGTTTGTAAAACGGGCACAAAGCAGGTCGCGGGATTTTACTCTCTGGCTACCGGCAGCGTTAACCATACGGAAGCGACAGGTAATTTGCGGCGTAACATGCCGGATCCCATTCCCGTGATTATTCTCGCCCGTCTGGCTGTCGATGTCTCAATACGCGGAAATGGGTTGGGAGCCGATTTACTCCAGGATGCGGTTTTACGCTGTTATCGGGTAGCAGAGAATATTGGGGTGCGGGCGATCATGGTTCATGCACTCACTGAGGACGCCAAAGCGTTTTATATCCACCATGGTTTTAAAGCATCGCAGACTCAGGAACGGACACTGTTTCTCAGGCTTCCGCAGTAGCGGCGGGATTTTATGGAATGGATGTTCAGCCCGTCTGGCTGATAAGCTTGCGCCAGACTCTGTTATGCAAAGTAAATAGCAGCATCTTATAGAAAGCGGTAGAGAGGATACAGCTGCCGCTAAGCCCAAGCATGACAATACTTACCAGTGCCGCGGTCAGGCTGACGCCCGGAGAAGAAGTACCGCTCAGCGCAGCCAGCAGATAGGCTGCCGTTAATACCAGGCTTAGCACCGCCAGCGTAAGATGTAACCGCACGGCGCGCATGCTACCTTTGCCAATCATAAACATCGTCACTCCGTTGATGCCGGCAAAGAGTAGGGCGATAAGCACAACCCACACGAAAACGCGCTCTGCTGGCTGGCCGAGCGCGGTGAGTACGCCATACCCCAGCCACAGTTGCGGAATGGCGAAACTGACAATCACCCCGAGCGTACTAACCGCTGCCGGAATACCCATGGTATGAAGCCCCACGGGCTTAACCATATCATCAGCCAACTGCGTCTTCAGCTGCTGCAACTGTTTCGGGGCGGCATTTTTTATGCTGGCGGACACCTCATTACAATATTGCAGGCGACGGGTTAAAACTTTAACCATTTGAATACTCAGCGTTTATTTTCTATATCCAAACTGCCCCCCAGTACAACAATCCGGAAAGTTTAAAACAAAAGCAGCAAGGAACCGATCTTATAAATAGTGTATTATTTTTTCAGGTTAAAGGAGACGTGAATGACAGTGAAAAACCAGGAACTCATAGCGGCAGGATTCACCAGTAAGGATATCGAGCGAATCAAACGTCACCAGGCGACGGGGGAATCGCAGGAAAAGGTTCTGAAGGATCTGGCCGGTTATTTCCTGTCGGTAGCCTGGATCACCGGCGGGATGGCCATCATCACCTTGTTCACCGCGATCTTTGGCAGCGCCAGCCATGTTATCTCCTGTGTGGTTGCCGTCGTCTTTTTGCTAATTGTTCTGCTTCTGGTGATGCCGGTCAGACTTGGCTATAAATCATGGAAGCTGATGAGAACACAGATCAGCGACTCCGGTCATCACGGGTAAGGAGTTCCAGTACCACCTTCGCGCTCACCCCCCATCCCATAACCT
Organism: Enterobacter cloacae complex sp. IR5412; assembly: GCF_049237385.1. Classification (NCBI taxonomy): domain Bacteria; kingdom Pseudomonadati; phylum Pseudomonadota; class Gammaproteobacteria; order Enterobacterales; family Enterobacteriaceae; genus Enterobacter; species Enterobacter cloacae complex sp. IR5412. Next base: position 319,467 of record NZ_JBMKHQ010000003.1, read on the forward strand.
TCATCGTCAGTTTGCCCGGAGACATGGTTTCCACCTTGCGGTAATAGTCTCCGGGAAGATAACGGAAAAGACGCCAGGCATCAGCTTTACCAGTCATACCAAACACCCCATAAACGCTGGCTGCAAGCGTGGTTGCGTTAAAGATCCCCAGGCCAACATCGCGACTGAACCCCATAAATTCCGCTATGGACATAGCGCCGTCCGCTATTATCCCCTCTGAAGCCGGTTCATTCAGGAACTGACGGGCTGCCTCCCGTGATACCGTATTAAGAGCATCACCGACCAGAACGGCACCGGCAAGCATACCAGCAGGCGTCATGGTGGCGATCATAACACCGCCAAACACTGCCTGAACGCCGGCAAGAACGACCTTAATTCCGGATATGAAATACCCGACTATTTTATTCTGCTCTGTTACATACTGAATATCAGCGTAGATCCGGGCATAGCCTGTTTTCAGCATGCGCGACTGTTCAAGCAGGTACTCATTCTCAGCTCTAAGGTTTTTCATGCAGGTAATGCATTCTTCATCGTTCCTTGCTCGCCTCGCCACGTCAAACTGTTGCATTACAACCTGTCTTATTTCATCCACGAATTTCAGTCGGTTCAGTGAATCGCTGAGATGCATGGCCGCGACCATATTTGCGGTATTAACAAGCTTCCGGGCTTCCAGATTGATCATCGTATCAGCCCACTGACGCCGACTTTGTCCGGAAAAAAGCGCGATATCCATTACATGTTCCTTATGTGTCGTCAGGACGAGAAGTCATTAGCCTGCCAGGCTCAAATACTGCAGTTGCGCGCCATGACTTCACGTCTTCAGTTTTCTTGCCATCAACAAAGTGCTGCTTCCCGAGCAGGTAGGTAAAGAAGCCATCAAGCTGCGTGATAAAACAGGAGATATTGTAGCCAGACCTATAGAAATCGTAGTCAAATGTTCGTATGTGCTTCTTATAGTAATAGACGTAAAAGAAACGCAGCGAACACAGAATGTTTTCTTGAATCCCCAGATGTTTCTTGCTCAGTTCATTCATTCCATAAATTGTGGCGAACATAACCGGTAGGGTAGTCACATCATCAACTATGAGATGAGTTCTCTGATTGTTCCTCGATAAATATTAGATGGAATATGCCATGAACTTTGCGGATGCCCCGTAATTTTTGCGTTATGAAGTCATCGTAAGTCCACAACTAAATTTAGGCAACCGACTGATTCATCGGTAAGCTCCTGAAAGAGAGGAACTCATGAACTAAAGAATAAACTCACCGTATTTAACATAATATACATTATGCGCACTTAGATTGAATACGAGTAAATCCAGCCAGTTCAGACCCATCCTTGTTCTGCTCATTCCGCGCAACATGTCCCTCTGTTCTGTGCCATCAACGTTCATAACTGTCGTTACGGTCTTGCGTGATCTCCACGGCAGTCACCTGTACATCCTTAAAGCGCAGCCCATCCACACCAGAAATTTTCCCGAACTCTGACGCGTCAATCAAAATCCCCTCCAGCGTTAACCCGACCACAGGACGCTCCGGATATCCCTCGATGAAAAATGCCCGCGAAAAGCATTTGCTGTCTGATCGACGCGCCGTCATATTTTTAATCGTCAGTCCGCTGACCGCAGTAAGACCGGCTTCGCCCTCAACACCTTCAGCCAGTTTGCGCCAGTGTTCTGGTTTATCAGATAAATTGCTCTGGTCGCCATAGCTATACTGCGGAAACCAGTTCAGCTGGATCAGCACCGGAAAACGCACGTCCGTAAGCCGTAGATTTTGTACGGTGATATCACGGATAAATCCGCCCCGGTTGCGAGCAGATTTAATGCGAAACCCGACACCCGTTCCGTTAAACGCGTTATCTTCTATCAGGACGCGTTCAATGCCACCTGAAGTTTCACTCCCCAGTGTGATCCCGGATCCCTTATTCAGCGTACATCCTCGAATCACTATATCCCGCGCGGCACGAGCTTTTTGCGCCGCTTCGCGTCCTCGTCCTGATTTGATGCAGATATTGTCGTCATTGCAGGACACAATGCAGCGTTCAATCCGCACCTGTTCGCAGGAGTCGACGTCAATCCCGTCGGTGCTCGGCCCCGCAGAATTGCTGATTTGCACGCCCTCAACCGCGATATGGCGCGAATAATAGAGGTGCATGTTCCAGAATCCGGACTCCCGACTGGTAAAATCACGCAGCAGAATACTCTGGCTTTCAAAGACCAGGATATTGCGCGGGCGCTGACAGTCATAATCAACAACCCAGCGCAATCCTCTTGCGCTGTAATCGCCGACCATGCCGCTGCGCTCGTCATCGCCCCAGTAGCGTTGCCACCAAATTGCACCCTGCCCGTCTATCGTGCCTGTACCGGTAATGCTGACGTTTTCACAATCGATGATATTAATAATGCCTGCCGGCCAGCGCATATTAATGCCGGCC
>NZ_JBMKHQ010000003.1:321947-512233 GCF_049237385.1 Enterobacter cloacae complex sp. IR5412
AGAAAACGGCCTTGCGGAATAACGATGACATCGTTCTGTTGAGCACTATTTATGGCCTGCTGAATGGCGGATGTTGCCAGGCGTTGCGCGGTTGGGTCCGCGCCATACGCCAGAATGGAGATCGCTTTCATGGCTTTTCCTTAAACAGATGAAAGCCTTAGTCTAGGAATCCGCGTGATGGATAACCTTTGTCTGTTTGACAGCCACGCAGTCAGGCTGGCAAAAAAGCGGATATTTACTGGCTGGCGATCACCGCAACGCCCTTTTCTTTCATAGCGTTGACCCAGCGTTTATCCGTTGTGTTTTCAACAACGAGCGTATTCACCAGCGACAAATCGCCAATCACAAACGCCGAGGCCGTATTGATCTTTTCCGGTGAGGCCAATACCACCGTTTCCGCCGCTCTGCCGGAAAATGCACGTTTGATGCATGCTTCTTCATAATCTCCGGTGGTCAGCCCGGCCTCAGGATGCACGCCGGTGACACCCATGAAAAACAGATCCGCATGAATATTGTTGATGCCTTCAATAGCGGCCGCGCCGACCGTGACGATGGAGTGTTTATACAAACGACCGCCAATCAGGATCACCTCTATGCACGGATGGTTGACCAGCCCCAATGCAATACCCGGGCTGTGCGTCACCACGGTTACCCGCAAATCTGGCGGCAAGAAGGTAATAAGTTCTGAGGTGGTCGTCCCGCCATCAATGATCACCACCTGCCCCGGTGAAATGAGCTGCGCGCCCCGACGTGCCACGCGTTTTTTTGCATCCATTTTAACGGACTGACGCTCGGCAAAAGGCGCAATCGCTGAAGATGCCGGAAGCGCGCCGCCGTGGACACGCTGCAAACGCCCTTCTGCCGCCAGTTCACGTAGATCCCGGCGGATAGTGTCCTCAGACACCGAGAAAAAGAGGCTGAGCGCAGTTGACTGGACCTGGCCTTCCGCCTCCAGCTTTTCCAGAATCAACTGTTTACGCTGACTTGTGAGCATGAATTATTCCTGATGTTGCACGATAATTATTGTAATTACACGAAAATGCTGTTTATGATGCATACTCTACGAGAGGAGAGCCAAACGTGCAATCAAAACGTGCAGATATACGCATCATCAACAGCGAAACGTTGTCCGACAACTGGTATAACCTGAAAAAATACACTTTTGACCTCCAGCGCAGGGATGGTGACTGGCAGCGGCAAGAGCGTGAAGTGTATGACCGCGGGAATGGCGCGACGATCCTGCTCTATAATCGCGACAGCAAAACAGTCATTCTTACACGTCAGTTTCGTTTCCCTGTGTTTATCAATGGTCACGAAGAGGATCTCATTGAGGCGGCTGCCGGGTTGCTCGATAACCTTGACCCGGAAAGCCGGATTAAGGCCGAAGCGGAAGAGGAAACCGGGTATAAGGTGACGCGCGTAGAGAAAATTTTTGAGGCCTATATGAGCCCGGGCTCCGTTACCGAAAAACTCTACTTCTATCTGGCGGAATATCACCCGCAGGATCGGACCAGCGCGGGCGGCGGCGTTAAAGCAGAGGGGGAAGATATCGACGTGCTGGAAATGACGCTGGACGACGCGCTTCGTGGCATCGAGAATGGCCAGATCGTCGACGGTAAAACCATCATGCTGCTTTATCACGTGGCCCTGAAAGGCATTTTATAATATCACGTTTATCCGGATACCTGCCCCTGCGCAGGTATTTGCCTGTGCTATTCTTGCTGAACACCTCAACATGGAGATGCGAAAATGGCCGACTGGGATCCTTCTCTATATCTACAATACAGCGCAGAACGCACACGTCCCGCCGCTGAGTTACTGGCCCGGGTGCCGCTTGCTGACATAACCTCTGGCGTGGATTTGGGCTGCGGGCCAGGCAACAGCACCGCGCTGCTGAAACAACGCTGGCCTTCAGCGCAGATAGCCGGTGTGGATAACTCCCCGGCGATGCTGGAGGAAGCCCGACAGGCCCTGCCAGACTGCCACTTTGTTGAATCGGATATCCGTCACTACAAACCTGACCAGCCTCTCAGCCTGATCTACGCCAACGCTTCCCTGCAATGGATCCCGGACCATTACCACCTTCTGCCGCATCTGGTTTCACTGCTCCAGTTAAACGGCGTGCTGGCGATACAAATGCCTGACAACTGGCTTGAGCCGACGCACGCCCTGATGCGTGAAGTTGCCTGGGAACAGGGCTACCCCGATCGTGGCCGCGAGCAGCTGCCGGGTATTCATGCCTACTATGATATTCTGACGGACGCGGGATGCGACGTGGATATCTGGCGCACCACCTACTTTCATCAGATGAGTTCTCATCAGGCGATTATTGACTGGGTCAGCGCGACGGGGTTACGGCCGTGGCTACAGGATCTCAACGAGAGCGAGCAGCAAAACTTTCTGAAACGCTACCTCGAGCTGCTGGAAGAGCAGTATCCGCTCCAGGAGAACGGGCAGATACTGCTGGCTTTTCCGCGCCTGTTTATGGTTGCTCAGCGGGTTCCGTAAGCCGAATCAGGAACGCGCTTCCTTGAGCAAATGCTGAATTACAGCCTCCTGCTTGTCGTATTTGCCTTCGCCAAACGAGGTGTAACGCAGTTGCCCTTTCGCATCGAAATAGTAATGTGCTGGCCAGTACTGATTACCGAACGCGCTCCAGATTTTGTAGTTATTATCCGTCACTACGCGGTACGGCAACTGCCATTCGTTGATCGCGTTTTTCACCGATGATAACGGCTTTTCCCAGGGGTATTCAGGGGTGTGGACGCCAATCACCACCAGACCTTGTGACTCATATTTCTTCGCCCAGTCTCGAACATGCGGAAGGGTATGCTGGCAGTTGATACAGTCCCAGGTCCAGAAATCGATAAGCACAACTTTCCCCCGCAAGGCCTTAGACGTGACAGGGTCACCGTTTACCCAGCCCGTACCGCCGCTTAATGTCGGTAGCTGGCTGCTCGGCATTGCGTCAGCGATCGGTCGCAGTTTCACCTGCGTGGAGGTTGGTTGCGCAAGGCTCAAGAGAGCGTTTTCCAGCTGGTCGGTAATACCGCTGGCGCCTTTCAGGACCGACGTCATTCCTGAGGCGTTGAAAGCCACGGCGGCTAACATCATCACCCCTGCGCCCTGACGCAGACGCTCCATCAATGCGGATTTGGCTCTCAGAGGGGTTATCAGCTTACGGCCCCCCGCGACAAGCAGCCCCAGCATCAACGCGCACCCACTGCCGTAAGCGGCTAACAGCGCTCCGGTTGCGATGGCCGAGTGGCCAGTAATGTTAATGCCGAAGATCGCCCCGAGAATCGGTCCTGCACAGGGGGACCACAGAAGTCCAACGGCCAGCCCTGCCAGAAAAGCCGAAACCAGGCCGCGTCGCTGAACGCTGTGGGTGTTGAGAACGTTTCCCGCACTGACCGCCGGACGGGCAATGCGCTGAGCAAACTGCGGGAAGATCAGAGCCAGGGCGGCAATGCTCAGTACCAGCAGCGCAATCCAGCGACCGATAACGGTGGCGTCAGCGATCCACTCGCTGGCAACCGTTACTACCATCGCCACCAACGTGAACATCACAATCATTCCCGCCAGAAGCGCCAGCATGTGTTTGCGCTGCCCCTGAAAGCCGGCGAACAGCAGAGGAATAACGGGAAGCGTGCACGGACTGAGCAGGCTAATCATGCCGCCTAAAAAAGCGATTATCAGAAACATAACGACCTCACGATACAGTTGCTGCGAAGGTGCAGTGAGGTCATTTCACCCTGCGAATGTGTTCAGGCCGTGTGCAAAAAACTGAATTTTGTCTGCCTTCGTATCCGCACGGCGCGCAGATACACAGGCGTACAATTAAACGCGCGGAAGAGTCACGCTTACGGCCAGCCCGCCCTCTGCCCGGTTTGCAAGATGTAATTTCCCGTCAAGCTGGGCGGTGAGCTGCGCGGCAATGGCGAGGCCTAACCCGGTGCCGCCCGTTTCGCGGTTGCGCGACGTTTCAACCCGGTAGAAAGGCTGTAACACCGCCCCCAGTTCTGCCTCCGGGATGCCGGGGCCGTTATCCATAATGCGGATCGCTACCTGCCTTTCATCTTCATCAATCTCTATTACCGCGCTATGGCCAAACTTGAGCGCATTATCCAGCAGATTGGTCATTACCCGGCGCAATGCCTGGGGGCGGGTGACGATCGGCAGACGTGTACTGCGTGCATGAAACTGCACGTTTTTACCAATGTCCTGATAATCACTGGCGATGCTGTTAACCCACGCGTTTAGCTCCAGCTTAAGCGTGGTCTCTTTCAGTGATTCTGATGACCGGGCATAGGCAATACCTTCTCGTACCAGGCGCGACATATTATCCAGGTCGCTCAACAACTTATCGTGGAGTTCGGGCTGATCCGCCATTTCGACCCGCAGCTTCATACGCGTGATGGGCGTCTGAAGATCGTGAGAAATGGACGCCAGAATCTGCGCGCGTTCACGCAGATAAGTTTGTATCCGCGACTGCATCTCATTAAAAGCCTGCGCCGCCTGTCGCACCTCAACCGGACCTTTTTCAGTCATAGGAGAATGGGCCGCAGGATCGAGGGAATCAACCGCGCGCGTGAATTGCAGGAAAGGCCGGACAACCTGGCGCACGGCAATCCAGGAGCAGAGCGCGACAAGTAACAACTGAAGAACCAGCACCACGGGTAACCAGCTGGCGACTGGCGGCATGCGCGGGATCAGATCGATAGTGAGCGGTGCGCCGTCGCGGAGCGTCAGATGGGCCTGAATGTGGGAAACAGGCCCCGGCACTGCCGTAAACTGGAGCGGATATTGAACTGAAAGCGTCTCTTTCAGGGTGCGAATCGCATCCCGCGAGCGCTTGTCCGTTGGCGCAGCGCCTGCCTCGCCGGGACCAAGGATATAACGATAATTACCGCGACCGAGCCGTTCCAGCCACTCTGGCCGCTCTTTGGCCGGAAGCCGGTCGAGAATGGCCACGCTGGTCGCCACGTCATTCTCAAGATTGCCCAGCATAACCGTGCGCGCGCTGTGCATTCGCTCAACCATGACCAGCGTCAGGCTGAGCGCGTTAGCCAGCAAGAGTCCAAGCAGCACAATGATCAGCAGCCGGGCCAGTAAGGTGCGGGGCCACAGCGTCATTCATTGGCCTCGACGATGGTCACCGGCATAGTAAAAACGTAGCCTTCGCTGCGAACGGTTTTAATGTAGGCTGGCGAGCGGGCATCTTCATTCAGGCGCTGTCGCACGCGGCTCACCAGGAGATCAATCGAACGCTCAAACAGCTCGGCATCACGTCCCTGCGTCAGGTTCAGCAGTTGATCGCGGGTCAGCACCCGTTGAGGATGATCGAGAAATACACGCAGAAGGCGATATTCCGCCCCGCTGAGCGCCACAACCATCCCCTCGTTATCAATCAGATGACGCGCCACGGTATCCAGCTGCCATTCACCGAACACCACCAGGCGCCCTGCCTCGGTCACCTGAAGATTAGGCGGCATAGTACGAAAACGGCGCAGGATAGTTTTGATACGCGCCAGCAGTTCGCGGGCCACAAACGGTTTTACCACATAATCGTCGGCGCCCATCTCCAGTCCCAGGATCCGGTCCATGTCCTCGTTGCGCGCGGTGAGCATCAGGATCGGCAGATCCTTATGCCTGCTGCTGCGCAGCTGTCGACACACCGTCAGGCCATCATCCCCGCATCATCACGTCCAGCACCACCAGGTCGATATGCTGTTTGTCGAGCACTACGCGCATCTCTTTCCCGTTCGCCGCGCCAGAGGCGTGGTAGCCGGATTTCACGAGGTAATCGACAATCAGTTCACGAATATCCCTGTCGTCATCGACGACAAGGATGTGATCAATATGCTCCACCGCAGGCTCCTGATTAAGAGGTAACGGATTGAAAATAGCACATATCAGAGCTTATCCGCGTCGACAACGGCTTTAACAAAGTCCTGCGGATCTTCCTGCGGCGGGTTGTGGCCAACCGTTGCGCCGAAAGTACGGTGCTCATATTTTCCGGTGAATTTCCCCGCATAGGCTGCGGGTGCAGGATGTGGTGCTCCGTTGTTACCACCCTCGATGGTGATGGTCGGCACCGTAATATTCGGCAGCGTAGCCAGCTTTTGTTCGTAGGCGTCATATTTCTGCTCACCCTTCTCCAGCCCCAGACGCCAGCGGTAATTACTGAGCGTGACGGCAACGTGGTCTGGGTTATCGAGGGATTTGGCGCTGGCATTGAAGGTGGCATCGCTGAATTTCCAGTCAGGCGAAGCCTGGGACCAAATTAACCGGGCAAAATCGTGCGTATTTTTAGCATAGCCCTCCGCCCCGCGCGGCGTGGCGAAATAGAACTGATACCACCACTGTACCTCTGCCTTCGGCGGTAAAGGCTGTTTGCCAATCGCCTGGCTGCTGATCAGGTAGCCACTTACCGAGACCAGCGATTTCACCCGTTCCGGCCAGAGCGCCGCAACGATATCCGCCGTACGTGCACCCCAGTCATAACCGGCAAACACCGCCTGTTTGATATCCAGGGCGTCCATCAGGTTGACGATGTCTTTCGCCATTGCCGAAGGCTGGCCGTTTCGCGGCGTTTTATCAGAAATAAAGCGCGTGGTGCCGTACCCGCGCAGGGATGGCACAATGACACGATACCCCTTCGCGGCCAGCGCGGGGGCAACTTCCGCGTAGCTGTGAATATCGTACGGCCAGCCATGCAGCAGGATCACTGGTTGCCCGTCTTTCGGCCCGATATCGACATAACCGACGTTCAGATCGCCGGCGTTAATTTGTTTTACCTGGTTAAAAGCCGACGAGTAACCCTTACCCATCGCTTCTGCCTGACAGGACATTAAGGTGCCAAGCGAAACGGTCAATGCGACTGCTGAATATGCGAGTTTGTTAAACATGATGTTATCTCCGGGTGAGTTCAGTTGACGGAGATATAACACCATGGGTTTGTATAGGGGATGTGTGCGGAGGCGGTTTTATTGCATACCTGTGTATGTATCACAGAGGCAGATACAGTGTGATACAAACCCAGGTATTAAACGACTAAAGCGAGATTCGGTACCGGACGTAATCGTCGGCTTCACCATAGTGATCATACAGCTTACGCGCCGGATTGTTCATGCGGGTTACCCAGTAGAGTTTTGACCACCCTTCCCGCTTGCCTTCATCGATCAGGGCGTCGATAAGCGCTTTACCCGCCCCTGCGCCACGTTCGGCAGCGTCAACAAATAGATCTTCCAGATAGGGGTAAGTTTGGATATCGAAAATTATGTACGTTAAGGTTAATTTTTTGCCATCACGTCATTAGTATATTCACAAACAGACTCGCCATTATTGACTGTATGCTGGAGATTCAGCTCCGTTAAGTAGCCGTCTGCCAGATACAAAACCCGGTCTGCAGAGGCTATGGTTTCCGGGCGATGGGCTATCAGCAGAACAGGAAGCCCCAGTTGACGTAAGGTCTGGCTTATCCGGATTTCACTCTCAACATCAAGGTGGCTGGTCGCTTCATCCAGTAACAGGAATCCCGGTTTCTTGTACAACGCCCTTGCCAGCAGAATGCGTTGTTTTTGTCCTCCGGAAAGCCCTCCGCCGGTTTCACCAATCAGCGTCTGATACCCCATCGGCATTGCCATAACATCGCTGTCGATAAGTGCCAGTCTTGCGCACTGGATCATTCGTTCATAATTTCGGTCATCACTGAAAAAAATAATGTTATCTGCTACAGAACCTTTGAAAAGATGGTCATCCTGCAGTACGGTACCGATACGCTGACGAACCTGAAAATAATCCGGATGCGTATGCAATATGCCAAATGCCCTGATCCTGCCCTCATCAGGGATGTGGATCCCAAGGATAAGCTTCACCAGTGTCGTTTTCCCGCATCCGGATTTACCTGTAATGGCAACGACTTCTCCGGGATTGAGTGTCAGCGACACCCCGCCGATTATCGGATTTTCCCCTCCCTTGTGGCTGAAGATGATGTGCTCAAGTACTAGAGGAGCATGAGCATATTCATCCATCTCCCTGCGGGATACAGAAGGAATGTGCGAAGCGTTGTTATGCTCACGAAAAGGCTGTTGCTGAAGGCCTTCTGTCGGGGTCAGTACAATATCAGCCAGTCGTTCGTTGTAAACATCGAGCATACGCCAGGAAAAAAACTTATCAGTCAGGCTACTGATACTGGAAGAAAAACGCGTCTGATAGGATAAATAAGCAACCAGCATGCCGACGGTGAAGGTACCATTCAATACCTCCCCGGCGCCTTTCCACAAAATGATTGCTGATACCACGCTGCCGGTAAGAGTGTGAGCAATGTCATAGCACATCAGCAGACGGCTCTGACGCAACTGCGTATTTCTGCGGGCAACGTTGAGATTCAGCCAGGCGGCCTCACGATGTGCCGTCACACCGTTAATTCTCAGGCTGAGGATCCCGTTGAGTGTTTCAAGAAAATGCCCGGACTCCTTGGCACCTGCATCCCAGGCATCTTCTGCCGACTGTCGAAGGGACGGATACCACAGTGCCCTCAACACACCATAGAAAATGGCTGCAAGTACGGCGATCAATGTCATTTCAGGACTGTACAGCAGCATCATGCAAAGCGCAGTCACCACGAGCAACACATCCAGAATACCTTCCAGCACTTGCGTAGTCAGCGCCTGCTGGATGGTATCTACCGCCTCAAAACGAGCATTAATACTCCCCTTACTGCGTGCATCAAACCAGGCCAGAGGAAGATGGACCAGATGATGGAAAACCCGTGCTGTCCACTGCATGTTAAAATTGACGGACAGTGTAATACTCGCCCACTGGCGGGCCAGTGACAGCAGCATCTGGGTCAGTGACATCAGCAGAAGCGCAATAATAATGACGGTCAACAAACTCTGGTCGGCAGCCACCAGGACTTCATCAATCACCAGCTGGTTGAGAAGCGGGCTTCCCAGTGTCAGGATTTCGAGTGCCACGGCAAAAACGATAATTCGCGACATTGCCGACAACAGACCCGGTGTTTTACCTGTCAGTTGGCGCAGATGGATTTTTTTCCTTTCATCCCGAGCGGTAAAATCACTGGCTGGCATCAGCTCCAGCGCGACGCCGGTGAAATGTTTTCCAGCATCCTGTAGGGAGAGCGTTACTTTTCCCTTTTCCGGATCATGAATAACCAGCCTGCTTCCGCGAACTTTATGTAGCACAACAAAATGATTCATGTTCCAGTGGAGAATACACGGGAGAGAAAGGGATCTTAGGTCCTCAAGCTCCAGCCGAACTGCCCGGCTGGATAATCCGATACCGGCCGCACATTCAGTCAGTCTCTGCAGGGTCATCCCTTGTGAGCTGATACTGAAACGTTCGCGCAGTGTGGGTAAGTCTGTTTGCAGACCATGCCAGCAGGCCATCATGACCAGGCATGCCAGACCACATTCCGCTGACTCTGTCTGTCGGGTGAGAGGAAGCTGTTTTCTCCCGGTCCATTTGAGTGTATCCATCACAGCTTTCCTTTCAGGCTCCAGAGCGGCTCAGTCAGCCACTCCCACAAATTGCGGGTATCCAGGCTGACATCCCCCTCAAGAACCATGCCGGGGCGCAGGGCTTCCTGTTTCCCATAAGCCAGAATAAAAGTATTTTCAGGTTCAACGATGACGCGGTAATGACCTTCATTCTCCTTCCAGGTCACAGGAGATACGGAGAGTAAATCAGAAGATGTCAGCGTTGTATGGCTTATTTCACGGATAGTCCCGTACTGCACACCAAACTTCTGATAGGGGAAGGCAGAGAACCGCAGGGCAACACGCTGCCCCGCCTGAATAAAGCCAGCATTCTGACTGGTAGCATAGAGTTCTATCTGCAAACGGGCATTGTCGGGAATGAGGGTCATGACAGGTTCAGATGCCCTGACAGACTGTCCCTGTCTGACCAGCACGGCAGCAACGGTTCCGGATACCGGTGAAGTCAGCGTGAAATTTTCCTTACCTGCCAGTTCGTCCTGCTGTTGCCTGATAACCTGCAACTGCCTGTCCTTTTCAGCCTTCCGGCTTTCACCCTGAACGATGAGATGGTCAAGGTCGTCTTTAGCAGCCTCCATCGCGGTGTGCAGTTGCAGAAGCCCCTGACGCTGATCCTCAACGTTTTGCTGTGACGTTGAAACGTCAATCTGCTTCTGCTGGTATTCGATATCTGATACGTAATGCGTATCAGCAAGTTTCTTATAGCGCTCCATAACAGACACGGCCAGCGCAGCCTGATGCACGGCAAGTGACAGACGCTTTTCTGCACTTTTAACCTGAGGTTTCAGGGAAACTATTCGCTGTTGTATGGCATGCTGCTGCTGACTGTTGTCACGCAATTCCAGGGTCTGTTGAGAAGTCAGCATTGTAAACTGAGTTTGTAGGGAAAGTCTTATAGCAGCGAGTGTACCTGCCCCCTGTTCGTTGAAATGTTCAAACTTCCTTAAGTAAAAAAATATACAAGAAAAATGCAATTGAAAATTCCGCAATAAACAATAAGAAAAATGACACATCGAGAGTAAGATAGCGGAGGGTTATGGATGGCGATAACGTAATTATTATTGAGATAACAGACGCAATAAAAAGAACAATTACGTTTTTCTTACTATAAATGAATGGATAGACATGCCTAAAGATTATCATGTTCAACCTATTATTAATTCATATTTTATATAAGAATCAACAAATATGGTTATGATATCGTAATCATTTTTTGATATCATGCACTTTAACTTCAGTGAACATTTGTAATGATTCCATTCTGCAACACAACAATTTTTATCGGAGTGTACTTTATTTACTTTTAAACCTATTCATCAAGTTAACGCCCCATCGAGTTACTGCTATTAATACAATCAACGCAATAAGAAACCTTGATATAATCCCTGGCCGTGATACTTCGTCAAACTCAAGAACTTCAGCGTATTTCAAAAGGGTAAATGCGATAATGAAAAAAAATAAGTAAATTAGGAAATTTAAAAATTGTTTCATGCTTAACCCGATACTTGTGATTACATTAACTTTATCAAAAATAATAGCTCGTCATGACTACTTCGAATAATCATTAAATATCGAAACACCTAGAATAACATTCAGTTATAATGAGCTTTTAAATTATTATCACACACAACTCAAATTACTTACCAACGGCATTGTCCGGGGCCGTTGTAATTATTACTTTTATCTTTACTACCACGATCTGAAAAACTATCTTTTGTGCACTGGCCAGCTATAGCTCCACCAATTACCCCAGCGGTCATACCCACTGGCCCCCCAGGAGAGCCGGCGATTAGACCACCGATGATTCCTGCGCCGCATGAGTCAACGCCCTTGTAAATAGAGCCATTGTTTCCTTTTGAATTACCAGATTTAGAGCTGGTGTTACGACTACCGGCACCTTCATAATTACCGCTTCCATTGCCGCCACTTACTAATGCTATCTCATTAAGGCTTAATGCTCTTATATTCGACATAAATCATCTCCATTTAATTTAGTTTTGCATTTTGTGCTAAAAAAATATCTTACATTACTTAATGTAAAGAAAGTGTGTTTATGTAAGCAAATGTAAATAAGCTATTGAACTTCGTAAACCGTAGCTCCATTTGGGAGCAGTTCAGCTCCTGCATGGGCAGGCCTATAACACGAAATCGACCTGGAGGTACGGTAATGTTCAGGCATCTTTTCTGACGTCCAGCGCGCAATCACTTCTGCGTCGTAACAGATTTTACAGCCATGGCGCATCGCTTCGTTACGGACGTGCCAGAGTGTTTCGGCTTCTTCGGGCCTGGCTTTTCTTGGCATTACATACTCCTTTATGGATAAATCTGAATAACAAAAGCACGACCAACTGGAATGTGATATTGATGAAATATCAGAACCCAAACAAATGATAACGCTCAAATATGGAGATCACCGGATGACGATACCCACGCTTACGACAGAACGCTTATTACTTAAACCCCTTGTTGCCGCCGATGCCGTCCAGATCCAGCAACGCTTTCCGCGCTGGGAGATTGTCCGCTATATGGTGGCTTCAGTCCCCTGGCCCTACCCGGAAAACGGTGCAGAAAATTATGTCAACAACGTTGCACTGCCCGACATGGCCAAAGGGATTGCGTGGTTCTGGACGATTCGCAGCCGTGAAGCGCCTGATGAACTGATGGGGTTAATTTGCCTGTACGACGTCGAAGACAACAACCGGGGCTTCTGGCTCGCGCCGGAATTTCAGGGACAGGGATTTATGCGTGAGGCGAGTATCGCGGCAACGGATTACTGGTTCAATACGCTTAACAAAGCGGTGTTACGCGCGCCGAAAGCGGCGGCCAACAGCCGCTCCCGACGTATTTCAGACAGCAGCGGCATGCGACTCATCAGGACAGAGAAGAAAGCCTATGTCAGCGGCCTGCTGGATTCGGAGCTGTGGGAAATCACCCGCGACGAGTGGAATGCCCATCAGGTCAGCTGATAATGCTTATCCGGCATTAGCCTTTCAGGGATGTTCTCTTCATCGTTCATCTGCAACAGATCGCGCTCCATCATGTTGCAGATGGCGTCCAGCGGCAGATCGTTATCTTCCGTCCCAAACGGATCTTCCAGCTCTTCCGCCAGCGTATCAAGCGAGATAAAAGTGTAGGAAATCAGCGCAGAGACAAAGGGCGTCATGTAATGCAGATCAACAACCAGCGCAAACGGCAGCATGATGCAGAACAAATACACCGTCCGGTGCAGGATCAGCGTATAGGCAAACGGGACTGGCGTATTGGCGATACGCTCACAGCCTGCCAGCACGATGGACATATCGTTCAGGCGGTTGTTGAGGCTGTGAAACAGGATGTCTGAAAGGTGCCCGCTGCGCCGCCGCACGGCCAGCCACTCCCCCATGAACAGCAGGATACGGTTCGCCGGCGAGTTGGCATCCATCACTTTGCGTAAATCGTCTGGAGCCAGATAGCGGGACAGCTGATCGGCATTGGTTTCTCTGCGCAGTGTCATACGCAGACAGTTAGCAAACGCGATTTGCAGGCGGACAAACTCTCCAAGATGTTTATCATCCGGCAAGGTATTTTTTACCTCGCGAAACAGCGAGCGCGCCGCTATCATCAACTGCCCCCAAAGCAGACGCGCCTCAACGTAGCGCGAATAACAGGCGTTATTGCGAAATCCCAGGAAGATGGCGATAGCCACGCCCAGAATGCTGAACGGCGCGACGGTAAAGCGGATACCCAGCGAGGTGTACCACGGCAGCATGACAATCACGGTGATGGAAAGCAGGAAGTTAAGCAGCAGTCGTGTATAAATTTTGGGAAGTACCGAACCATGCCAGACAAAAATCAGTTGCAGCCAGTGCTGTTGAGGACGAACAATCATAATCAGCTTCAGAAAAGTAAAGAGCGCGGCTATTAAACGTGATCCTCATCACGGTTGC
This sequence comes from Enterobacter cloacae complex sp. IR5412, assembly GCF_049237385.1. Taxonomy (NCBI): domain Bacteria; kingdom Pseudomonadati; phylum Pseudomonadota; class Gammaproteobacteria; order Enterobacterales; family Enterobacteriaceae; genus Enterobacter; species Enterobacter cloacae complex sp. IR5412. The sequence goes on from NZ_JBMKHQ010000003.1 coordinate 335,395, forward strand.
AAGCATGTTAATAGTTCATTGCATTTTCTGACCTGTTAAGCCCTGATCGCACGGTGCTGCCTGTGCTTTTTAAAAAAAGGACGTATAGTATGTTGTAACTAATAATGGTCTGTAAAAAACCCGGCAAACGCCGGGCATTATGATTAGCAGAGCGGTTTCACCGCCTCGCGCATGCCTTTGCTTAAAATTGCATCCAGATCCTGCGCAACCTGGTCTACCAGTCCGTTCACCAGAGTGAGATCCTGTTCCCAGTGCTCGCTCACGCTTAACACAGACGATACCAGTTCACGGGTAGTGACTTGTTTGTCGTGATGTTGCGTCCACAGCTGCTGGTAACGTTCAAGCCAGTGCGCATCGTCCTGCACCGGATAGCGCTCACCGTTGCGCTCGGCACGGTAAAATGCAATTAGCGCCGCCAGGGCAAAGGTCAGACGTGCTGGCAGTTCACCGGTCGCCTTCTGCCCTGCCAGCAGTTGCGGCAGAATGCGGGTGCGGTACTTGGTCATCCCGTTCAGTGCAATCGACAGCAGCTGATGCTTAATATACGGATTACGGAAACGCCCCGTTACGGCACTGGCGAAGGAGTGCAGCTCATCGCGCGGCAGATCCAGGACCGGAATAATCTCCTCATAAATAGCCTTCTCTACGAACGCGCAAATCTCCCCGTCGTTCATGGCTTCCCCTACCGTATCCAGCCCGGCCTGAAAAGCGACCGGAACCAGCGCCGTGTGTGCGCCGTTGAGGATCGCCACCTTACGCTCTTTATAAGGTTTGATGTCGTCAACAATCAGGACGTTGAGCGGGTATTTATCCAGGCGCAATTCAGCTGAAAGTGATTTTGGCCCCTGAATAACAAACAGGTAGAAATGTTCTGCCGTGTCGAGGAAGCTGTCGTGATAGCCCAGCCCGGCTTCCAGCTCTGCCACCTCATCACGCGGATAGCCGGTAACAATGCGGTCAACCAGCGTCGAGCAGAAGGTGTTAGCGTTATTCAGCCACGCAATGAATGCCGCTGGCAGCGCCCACTCCTGTGCATAGCGCAGCACCAGTTCACGCAGGGCATCGCCGTTATAGTCGATAAGCTCACAAGGAATGATGATCCAGCCTTTATCCGCAGCCCCGTTAAAGTGGGTAAAGCGTTCGAACAGCAGACGCGTCAGTTTGGCCGGATAGCTGACAGCTGGCGCATCGTCAAACTTATCGCCCGCGTGATAGCCGATCCCCGCCTCCGTGGTATTGGAGAAGACAAACCGCATCTCCGGGTTATGGGCGAGTTTCAGGAATTCATCGTACTGGCTATAGACGCTGATTTCACGATTCACGGAACGAATAAGACGCGCATCGCTTACCGCTTCCCCCTCCTCATTCAGACCACGAATAATCGTGGTATACAGACCATCCTGGGTGCTCAGCGACGGCGGAAAATCACTCTGGATCGGCCGTACAATCACCACACCTGCATTGAGATCGGTATGCTCGTTTAAGAGGTCGATTTGCCAGTCAACGAACGCGCGGAGGAAGTTACCTTCGCCAAACTGGATGATACGTTCAGGGTAGCGCGCACCGGGGAAATCACGACGGTTGAGTGTGTTCACAATGGAGGTCCTTTATGATTAGTCATACAGCCTGATAAGATTGGTGTGATAACTTATCAAAACTTCAGGACCAGAACCCCTGTCTGGATCAACTCAGGACGCGATGGTGAAAAATATCAAAGAAATTTATAGAACACCGAGGTCGCCGTCATGTCCCCGTTCGGCATCAGGGCGTAGCGTGGGATCTCCCCCGCCTTTTGCCAGCCCGCTCTCTGATAAAATGTCTCCGCGCCGCTGCCGGTCGAGGTATCAAGCACCAGCACCGTAAGCGCTTTTTCACGCGCAACCGCCTCCAGGGCTTCCATCAGCGCCATTGCCGCACCTTTACGGCGCGCCTTCTCATGAACCAGAAGTTTCGCGACATCTGCGCGGTGCGGCTGGTTTTCCGGCTGGTCGGTGATCAGCTGGACCGTGCCAACCAGCCCCTGCTCCGCGTCAAAACAGCCCAGGACGGTACGCTCGTCGCGCCCGACGCTGTCTGCGACGCCGAGCCAGAAGGTTTGGGCTTTCTCGGGAGAAAAAGGCAGCATAAAGCTGACGGAGGCGCCGCCGTTTACACAGTTGACGAGGATATCGCTCAGGGCATCAATGTGGCTGAGGATGTCCTGTCGGGAGAGAGGTTTAATCAGCATGGGAGAGTTCATTGCGCGTCCTTAGGTTGAATCTCTCCACTTTGCTATTAACATTTTTGTTACGCAATAAGCGATGACATAGGATTTCGTTATGTCATTTTTCGCCGTGATGTTGCCGCTTCATGGCGTACATTTGCGCATCCGCGTGTTTTAACCATGCCTGCATATCGTTGCGGTGATGATCGAACTCGCTCAGCCCCCAGGAGAACTGTAACGACCAGGGATGCAGCTGACGCGCGTTATACTTCTCCGTTTGTTCGACAAGATACTGCATGGCGATCCAGGCGCCAGGCTCATCGGTATCCGCAAACAGCACCGCGAACTCATCTCCCCCGAAACGCACCAGCATGTCGGCCTCGCGGAATGAGGAGCGCATCAGGGCGGCCATCGCTTTCAGGGCCTTGTCGCCCTCCTGATGCCCGAAGCGATCGTTAATGGTTTTGAAATGGTCCAGATCCAGCCAGCCAAGCGTTAACGGTTCTGCCCTACGCTGCGAAACCGACAGTGCAAACTGCGCAAACTGGTTAAACCCGCGTCGGTTAAACAGGCCCGTGAGTTCATCGGTCGTGGCGGCGCTAACGGCTGCAAATTCATCTTCTGCCAGCGCGCTGAGATCGGCCAGTACGGCGGAATCCGCCGCGGTAAACTCACGCGGTGCGTAATCAATGAGACACAACGATCCTACGCACGCCCCGTCACGTAAACGCAGCGGGAAACCGGCATAAAAGCGCACGCCCGGATCTCCCGCCACCTGCGGATTATCCGCAAAGCGTTCGTCCAGCAGCGTGTCAGCCACCACCAGCGGCGCGTCACCCAGGATCGTATGACCACAAAACGAGAGATCGCGAGGCTGGCTGGCGAGTGCCCGGCCGTCGGCAGATTTCGCGATCGCAGCGTGGTCATCCACCAGCGTAATCATCGCCAGCGGCACCCTGAAAAAGCGTGTTGCCAGCCGCGTGAGACGATCAAACGCGGGATAATTGTCGATCTCAAGCAGACCGGACTCGCGCAGCGCATTCATGCGCTCCGTTTCATTCACGGGAATTAGAGGTGCTTTCATGACGTCTCCTGACGCTGAGCATTAGTAAAAGCGTAGCTTAAACAGAGACATTGTCAGTTCAGGAGGCACGATTTACCTCAATGACCAGCCAATGATGGATCACGTTGACGATATACTGTTGCTGCTGCGCACTCAGCGGCACGCCCTGCGGGATAGCATGCCACTTAGCCAGACAGCCCCGACAGCAGGTTGCCGTGGCATGCTGGGCGATAAAAACCGGATGGCCGCGCATCGGCGTCTGCTTACCGTCATTCACCGGGTGTGCAGGCGCCAGCCGCGCGGCGACAAAATCAGCGGCATGCTTATCGATAGTGTCCGCGCCCTTATCCCAGCAGTATTGCCGCTCTTTCATCCCTAAATGAAATCGTGAACGAAACGTGGAGCGAGCCAGGCGCGTGAACAGAGGATCTAACGTGGACATCAGTATACGGACCGTCCAAGGCGTTTGGTCAGCTGTTCCAGCGCCGCGACGCCCGCCAGTGAGTTGCCGGTCTCGTCCAGTTCCGGGCTCCAGGCGGCAATCGCCATCTCGTGCGGAACAATGGCCACAACGCCGCCGCCAACGCCGGATTTAGCCGGCAGCCCCACGCGCCAGGCAAACTCCCCGGCATTCTGATACATTCCGCTGGTTGCCATTAAGGCGTTGATCTGCCGGGCCTGCATCGGGGAGACAACGTCCTCGCCCAGATGCGGGGCATGGCCCTGATGCGCCAGAAACAGAAAAGTCTGCGCCAGTTCAACGCAGTTCATCTTCAGCGCGCAGTAATGAAAATAGTTTTGCAGAACCGTGGCGACATCATTATGAAAGTTGCCGAAGGACTTCATCAGCCAGGCGATGGCGGCGTTACGTGCAGAGTGTTCAAACTCAGAGCGCGCTACCACCGGATCGTAGGCGATGTCCTGCACGCCGGAAAGCTGCCGCACAATCTGGAGCATACGCTGGCGCGGCGCGCTCAGCCGGCTTTGCAGCATATCGCACACCACCAGCGCCCCGGCGTTGATAAACGGGTTGCGCGGCTTACCCTGTTCGATTTCAAGCTGGAGAAGGGAGTTGAAGGGCTGACCGGAGGGATCTTTGCCCACCCGCTGCCAGATCTCCTGCTCGTCATACTGGCGCATGGCGGCAACGAGGCTAAGCACTTTTGAGATCGACTGAATTGAAAAGCGCTCCAGTGCATCTCCCGCCTGAAAACGCTGCCCGTCGACAGTACAAATGGCGATGCCGAGCTTATTACCGCTGATCGAGGCCAGCGCGGGAATGTAATCGGCAACCTTACCCTGCCCCAGTAACGGACGAACCTGCGCCAGAATCTCGTCCAGCATCTCATTATGGATGACCGCAGCCACACTTTGCTCCTTGCCCTCAGGCTAAAACGGGCTGCGAGTATAACAGAGGCTTATACGTCACGTCAGGCAGGGAGACGAAAACGCGAGACGGCCTGCAACAAAAGATCTGACTCCCGATGCAGGCGCTCAGAGGCATTCGACGCTTCGCTAACCAGCACATCTGTCTGACGCGATACCTGATTCAGCGCCTGAAGTTGGCGCGTCATCTGATGAATGCTTTCCCCCTGATTTAGAGTGGCCAGCGAAATATCATTGAGCAGGCTACTCAGATTGGCCACCAGCCCGGTGACCTGCTGGAGATTTTCTTCCAGACGGTTTACCACCTGAGAACCTTCTTCAATGCCCTGTAGCGAGTGGTTAATTAGCGACTGGATAGTTTGCGTAGAGTGACTGCTTTTTCTGGCCAGCAGCCCCACTTCACGGGCGACCACCGCGAACCCGCGCCCCTGTTCTCCCGCATGGGCGGCTTCAATGGCAGCGTTGAGGGCCAGAATATTGGTCTGAAACGCCACGCTGTCGATCATGGCGACGATCCCACGCATCTCTGAGGATCGGTCGACGATCGTCTGCATTGAGCCATTTACCGCTGTCATCATTTGCTCCCCGCCGACGGCAGCCTGTCGGGCTTCATCCGCGCGCGAGCGGGCGAGTTTTGCATAACCCGTGTTCCCCTCAACGTGGGTTTCGAGATCGGCGATATGCGCGGTCACCTCCTCCAGCTCTTTGGCCTGTCGCGTGGACTGCTGATAAAGCTTCTGGTTCCCCTGCGCAAGTGACCCGATATTTTCGACCATAGAGGTAGTGGCCTCGCTGACCTGAGTCACCAGTTGCTGGAGCCCGCGCTGCATGGCGGTAATACTGCCGCTGAGCTGGCTGATTTCACGGTTAAAACGCACAACGTCAGGGGGTATTCCCGACAAATCCCCTGCCGCAAGCTGGTTAATATGGACAATCAGACGGCGTAGCGGGGATATCACCCATTTCGCCATTGCAAACCAGACGGCAATGGCAATAGCCAGCAGCACCAGCGGCGCAAACAGGAACAGCCGTTGCAGGCCTGAGAGTTGTTCCATGAGCGACTGACGCCCCTGTATCGCCTGCTTCTCACTCCGTTGCTGATAACGTGCAAAGTTGTCATTAAAATCGGTCTGAAACGCCTGGGCGGGTACGGCGAAAAAGAGGTCGATGCTGTTGGTTTTCACCAGCCCTTCCGCCTGCTCGCTAATGGCACCGAAGAACAGCTTATAGCTATTAACAAGCCCCTCGTCCTGCGGAGGATTAAGCGCGAGCCAGGCTTGCCATGCCTGCTGAGACGCCGCCAGGGATTTTTGCGCCTCGTCCATCAGGCTATGCCAGCTCCCTTCCGAACCGGTCTCTTTATCCTGCATAAAGTACACCCCGGAGCGGTTGAGCAGATCGCTCGCCGCAAGCAGCGAAATACGCGCCTGATCCAGTCTGCTCTGTTGCTGCCAGGCCAGCTGATTGCGCTGTTCGTTACGCTGGGCTTGATTCAGGGAAGCGGTAAGCAGGAAGGAGGATGAAAGTTGCAGGGCGGAGAAAAGGCCGATAATACAAAAGATGCCGGTCAGCAGGCCAAACTGACGAGGAAAAAAGCGCTGCGCAAGACGACGAAAAATTTGCGTTAGGTTCATAATTTTCTTCTGTAACAATACGTTAGACGCGAGCGAGTCTACGAAACGAAAATGACAGAACCATTGCAAAATAATGACAGGAAACGTGAATTGCCGGGTAGCGGCCTTGCCCTACCCGGCATCAACATTACACGCGATCCTTCCAGACCGTCTGAACGTTACAGAACTCATGCAGACCGAAATGTGAAAGCTCTCGCCCGAAGCCGCTCTTCTTCACTCCGCCAAACGCAACGCGCGCATCGCTTGCGCTGTAGCCATTGATAAAGACTCCGCCGCACTCCAGCTCGCGAGAGAAGGTTTCAGCCAGCGCATCGTTCGCGGTGAAGACCGTCGCTGATAAGCCAAAGTCGCTGTCGTTAGCCAGCTGCAACGCGTGCGACGCATCATTGGCGACGGTAATCGCAGCCACCGGGCCAAACAGCTCCTGACGGAAGGCCGTCATCTGTGGGGTGACGTCGCCGAGTACGGTTGGCGCATAAAAGTTACCGGTCCCGGCAAGCTTCTCGCCGCCGAGCAGCAGGGTCGCCCCTTCCGCCAGCGTAGCCTGTACCTGCTGATGCAGTTCATCGCGAAGATCAAATCGCGCCATCGGGCCAATAGAGTTATCTTCCTCATCCGGTGCGCCCATTTTCAGCGCCTTGACCGCGTCAACAAAGCGTTGGGTAAAGGTGTCCGCCACGCCCGCTTCCACAATAAAGCGTTTCGCCGCCGCGCAAACTTGTCCGGTATTCTGATAACGTCCGGCCACGGCCGCGTTGACAGCCAGATCCAGATCGGCATCATTCAGAACGATAAACGGATCGGAGCCGCCCAGCTCCAGCACGCATTTCTTCAGCGCCGCGCCCGCCTGCGCGCCAATTGCCGCACCAGCCCGAACGCTGCCGGTTACGGTCACCGCCGCGATACGCCGATCGTTAATCGCCTGGCTGACGCCGTCATTTGTCGCGTTCACCCAGCCAAAGATCCCCTCCGGGAAACCGGCATCCGCGAACACCTTCCCGATAAGCTCCGCCGAGCCGAGCACATTTGGCGCATGTTTAAGAAGATAGCTGTTCCCTGCCAGCAGGATGGGCACCGCACCGCGCAGCACCTGCCAGAGCGGGAAGTTCCACGGCATCACCGCCAGAATAGGCCCCAGCGGACGGTACTCAATCACCGCATTGTCGACCTGGGTAGATTCCGGGCGCAGCATTGCCGGGCCGTATTCAGCGTACCAGTCGCAAAGGCTGGCGGACTTAGCCACCTCCGCACGCGCCTGCCCAATGGGCTTGCCCATCTCCCGGGAGATAGTCTGCGCCATCTCTTCCGCACGGCTACGCAGCGCCGCACCCAGATCGCGAAGTTTTTGCGCCCGGTGCGCCACGCTTTCGCGTCGCCACTGACGAAAACCGGTATCCGCCTGCGCAATGGCACGTTCAACGTCACCGGACGTTGCCCACGGGTAAGCAGCCAGCGTTTCGCCGGTAGCCGGGTTGACAGAGTGGGCATGGGTAGCAGATGAATACGTCATGAAGTTCTCCATGTAATAACAGTTGATTGATTGTGGCCCACTCTGCTATTTCTTAAAAATGAATAATACTCACCACCTTGTTCACGAATCGAGAATGTTATGGACTTAACACAGCTTGAGATGTTTAACGCCGTCGCACTGACCGGCAGCATTACCCAGGCGGCGCAGAAGGTACACCGGGTGCCGTCAAACCTCACCACCCGCATCCGACAGCTTGAAGCGGATCTCGGTGTGGAGCTGTTTATTCGAGAGAATCAGCGCCTGCGGCTTTCCCCCGCCGGGCACAATTTTTTGCGCTACAGCAAGCAGATCCTGGCGCTGGTCGACGAAGCGCGAATGGTCGTCGCCGGGGATGAACCGCAGGGATTATTCTCACTCGGCGCGCTGGAAAGTACCGCCGCCGTACGCATTCCGGAAAGTCTGGCGCGGTTTAATCAGCGCTATCCGCGCATTCAGTTTGCGTTATCCACCGGGCCTTCCGGTACGATGATTGACGGCGTGCTTGAGGGGACGCTCAGCGCCGCCTTTGTCGACGGGCCGCTCTCACACCCCGAACTGGAAGGAATGCCGGTTTACCGGGAAGAGATGATGCTGGTCACCCCTGCGGGTCACGCGGAAGTGTCAAAAGCCACGCAGGTGAGCGGTAGTGAGGTTTATGCCTTTCGCGCCAACTGTTCCTACCGGCGTCATCTGGAGAGCTGGTTTCATGCTGACCGCGTAACGCCGGGAAGGATCCACGAGATGGAGTCCTACCACGGGATGCTCGCCTGCGTGATTGCCGGGGCAGGCATTGCGCTGATGCCCCGCTCCATGCTGGAGAGTATGCCGGGGCATCATCAGGTGGCGGCGTGGCCGCTGGCGGAAAACTGGCGCTGGCTCACCACCTGGCTGGTGTGGCGACGCGGGGCGATGACCCGCCAGCTTGAGGCGTTTATAGGGCTGCTAAACGAACGTCAGCCACCAGTGTCTTCTCCATAAACAGGCTCAGCGGATCCTCGTTGTAGGGGGCAAACGCGGGGCGCCGTTCGTATCCACACTGTTGATACAGACGAATGGCGGCGTGTTGTTTGATCCCCGTCTCCAGCCGGACGGTGTGGCAGCAGCGGCTGAGGGCTTCATCTTCCAGCGCCGCCAGTAATTTATCACCCAGCCGTTGCCCGCGATGGGTTGGATCAATATAGACCCGTTTCATTTCCCCGGTCCCGTCCCCGTTCAAAACAACAGCGCCACACCCGACGGCGTTAAGCTGAGTGTCACGAATAATCATCAGGATCAGCGAGTCGTCCGGCAGTTCGGTTAAATCCAGCAGATGATTACTTTCCGCGGGATAGAGAACGCTTTGATAACGGTCCAGCGCCGTAATCAGGGCGAGAATATCTGGATGATGGGCGGATTCAGCGGTAATAGAATACATGGCAGGCTCCTTGTCGTTTTCGTTCAACATACCGCCCGCCCTGTATACCGGCGTCATAGTTTTTAATGATGACCGTAATCCTGGAGACGAAGGAAAATTTTCCCCTTCATATACAGCGTGGCCTGGCCGCCAATCAGCACACGGTCGCCTTTCAGCTCACAGCGCAGATCCCCGCCACGGGAGGAGACCTGGCGGGCCAACATCTGCGTTTTTCCAAGCTTTTCGCTCCAGTACGGGATCAGCATGCTGTGCGCTGATCCCGTCACCGGATCCTCCGGTACCCCTTCCCCCGGGCAGAAGAAGCGGCTGACGAAATCATACTCATCTCCCGGCGCCGTAACGCAGACCATTTTCCCCAGCGGGAGCATAGCCGCGATATCCGGCGTCAGCGCTTCCACCTGCCGCTGGCTGTCGAGCACCACCATGTAGTCACGCCCCACACGCACCTCGTCTGCTGCGTTAATGCCCAGCGCGCTGAACAGCACTGCGGGTGGAGTATCAACAACCTCGGTTGACCACGCCGGGAAATTAAGCGTCAGCCAGTCGCCGCTGCGTTGTACCGTCAGTTCGCCGACAAAGCGCGTGGTGAAGGTGATTTCCGTATGTGGATAATCCAGGTATTCGAAAATAACGTGAGAAGCCGCGAGGGTTGCGTGGCCGCAGAGGTTAATTTCATCCTGCGTGGTAAACCAGCGCAGTTCAAACCCGTTATCCGTTCGGACAAAGAACGCCGTCTCTGACTGATTATGCTGCTTCGCCATCTTCAGCAACGTCTCATCCGGCAGCCACGCTTCCAGCGGACACACCGCCGCCGCATTGCCGCCGAACGCCCTGTCGCTGAAGGCATCCACCAGATAAAAATCAATTTCCTGCATCGTTGGTTCCTCTTAGATTTATTCAGCGCAGAAATACTGTGCCCTTCAGATACAGCGCCGCCTGCCCGCCCATCCGCACGCGGTCGCCTTTCAGTTCGCAGCGTACGTCGCCACCACGGGCAGAAACCTGACGGGCAAACATCTGTGTTTTGGCAAGCTGTTCACTCCAGTAAGGGATCAGCATGGTGTGCGCGGAGCCGGTGACAGGATCTTCCGGCACGGCCACGCCCGGCGAGAAGAAACGACTGACAAAGTCGTATTCCCCCTCGTCCCGGGCGGTGACGGCCACTTTATGCTCCCCCGGCGTCATGGCGGAGAAATCCGGATTAATGGCTTCCACCTGCTCGCGGCTCTCCAGTACCAGCACCCAGGCGCGGCCTTTTCGCGCCTCGACGTAGTGGCTGATACCGAGTGCGGTGAGCATCTCCGGTGGCGGCGTCTGTGCCTGCGTCGGGCAGGCCGGGAAGTCCAGCGTCATCCAGTCACCTTCACGGCTGACGGTCAGGCGACCAGAAGCAGTGTCAAAATGAAGGCGTGAGTCCGGATAATCCAGTTCGTTATACAGAACATACGCCGCGGCAAGCGTCGCGTGACCACACAGATTAACCTCGGTGAGCGTGGTGAACCAGCGCAGCTCAATCCCCCCTTTGGTGCACACAAAAAACGCGGTTTCCGACTGGTTATGCTGTTGTGCCATCCGCAGTAACGTCTCATCCGGTAGCCACGCGTCGAGCGGGCACACCGCCGCCGGGTTGCCGCCAAAGGAGGACTCGCTGAACGCATCTACCAGATAAAAATCAATCTCCTGCATTGTGTTACCGCCTGTTTTTGTTGTGTTGTTCTTTATCTTCAATGAAAACAACCGCGTTCGCTACCGCTGCATGAAGGTAAATTTTGTGATTCACATCACATAACGGTTGAGTTTTCGCCGTTTAAGGCTTTAAGATCGTCTCCTCATCTTTCAGGCAACGAATCCCAGATATCCCTATGACAACACACACGGTTTCCCGCAGGGTCGCGTGGCTACGCGTGGTCACGCTCGCCATCGCAGCGTTTATTTTCAACACTACGGAATTTGTTCCGGTTGGGCTGCTGTCCGACATTGCAGCCAGCTTCCATATGGAAACGGCACAGGTTGGCATTATGCTGACCATCTATGCATGGGTGGTAGCGCTGATGTCGCTGCCGTTTATGCTGCTGACCAGCCAGATGGAACGTCGTAAGCTGCTGATTGGGCTGTTTGTGGTGTTCATAGCCAGCCATGTGCTGTCATTTATGGCATGGAACTTTACGGTGCTGGTGATCAGCCGCGTCGGCATCGCGTTTGCCCATGCCGTTTTCTGGTCGATCACCGCATCGCTCGCCATTCGTCTCGCCCCGGCGGGGAAACGCGCCCAGGCGCTGAGCCTGATTGCCACCGGAACGGCGCTGGCGATGGTGTTAGGCCTGCCGATCGGGCGCATTGTGGGCCAATACTTCGGCTGGCGCACCACCTTCTTTGCCATCGGCATGGGGGCGCTGATCACCCTGGTGTGTCTGATCAAACTGCTGCCAAAACTGCCCAGCGAACACTCCGGCTCGCTGAAAAGTCTGCCGCTGCTGATGCGTCGACCAGCGCTGATGAGCATCTATCTGCTGACCGTGATTGTGGTGACCGCCCATTACACGGCCTACAGCTATATTGAGCCGTTTGTTCAGGTTGTGGCGGGCTTTAGCGCTAACTTCGCCACCGTTCTGCTGCTGATCCTGGGCGGCGCGGGGATTATCGGCAGCATCCTGTTCGGGAAGCTGGGCAATAAGCACGCGTCTGCGCTTGTAAGCAGTGCGATTGGCCTGCTGCTGGCGTGCCTGCTGTTACTGATGCCTGCGGCAGGCAGCGAGAGTCATCTGGCGATCCTCAGTCTGTTCTGGGGCGTGGCGATCATGATTATTGGTCTGGGAATGCAGGTCAAAGTGCTGGCCCTGGCCCCGGACGCCACGGACGTGGCAATGTCGCTGTTCTCGGGAATTTTTAATCTGGGAATTGGGGCCGGTGCGCTGGTGGGAAATCAGATCAGCCTGCATGTATCGATGTCGGCCATTGGCTATCTCGGGGCGATTCCCGCGCTGATTGCGCTGATCTGGTCGGTGCTTATCTTCCGTAAATGGCCGGTCGCGATGGAAGAACAGACCAGCCACGGTTGACGTTTGTTATGCCGGGTGGCGGCTTCGCCTTACCCGGCCTACGAAGCATTAATATCCGTGTTCTTCATCACCGCCAAGATAACGGAATCTTTCATCTGTCATTTTGGTCTGACAATCATAGATACCGATTCTCGTTGCCAGAGGAGTGGTTGCAGAAGACGCATCGCTTATTTTGCCGCATTTTTTAGCTTTTTCATTGATCCACATGTTCTGCTCCTTTTTCATCGAAGCTTTGACGGAATCAGGAAGATACTTCCATAGTTCGTTTAACTGGCGATCGCTCTCGGAATAATTATGTGCGGCAATATTTAATTTATTATTGAGTTCAGCCTTTTGAAGTTCATCTTTATTCATGGCGAGAGTAGCCATCGCCGCTATTGATTCAGAAATATAATCTTTATTATTGTATTCATATGAAACTGAAATATCTTTTCCGTTATCCGCCATCGCTAACGAGTAGGTAAACTTGTCCCATTGAACGTTATTGTTAAGCACCTTTCCACCATCGTTAATTATACGTCTCAGTCTGTCTGGGTAGGATGCAATGTAACCCATGATTTCAGAAGGCACCGTGAGCGTGACGGTCGCGCTACAGCGCCGCGCCTGCGCTTCGTCATCAGACGATTTTGTTGTGACATTCGCCATTACAATTGCGATTTCATTAGCTTTTGCAATGTAGTCCTTCAGCGGTTTACCGTAGAAATCTGAGGGGTTAGCGAGATAAGCTACCTGTAACTTACTGACTGCATCATCTCTTATTTTTGACTGAGCAGCAGAGATGGCATCATCGCGACCGCATTTGAAATCTGGCGTGGAATCGAACAACCCAGCATTGGCATTTAATGAAAAAAGCAGTGTGCTCACTGCGATAAATGAATATTTTTCTCGCATGTCTATAACCCGAAAAGAAATGAGTGCTGAACGTTACTTTAAGCGGTAATACACAGCAAGGCAGTGGATAATATTAATGCTGAAAAAATTCGATTTTCAGAATGCATTTATATTCATAAGAATTATATCCATTGCGAGTAGGCCGGGTAAGGCGAAGCCGCCACCCGGCAACGTTCTCAATGATACGTCTTAATGATCTCCAGCACGCCGTTAATAATAAACTGCACGCCCATACAGACCAGCAGGAAGCCCATCAGACGGGAGATAGCTTCAATTCCCCCCTTGCCCACCCAGCGCATAATCGCCCCGGAGCTGCGCAATGACCCCCAGACGATAATGGCGATAAGCGCAAAAATGATCGGCGGCGCAACGGTAATAACCCAGTGCGGAAAAGTAACACCATCACGCACCGTTGAGGCGGAACTGATGATCATCGCAATCGTTCCCGGCCCCGCCGTGCTCGGCATGGCTAACGGCACAAACGCGATATTGGCGCTCGGTTCGCTTTCAAGCTCCTCCGATTTGCTTTTGGCTTCCGGCGATTCATGCGCTTTATGCGCCGGGAACAGCATCCGGAAACCAATAAACGCCACAATCAGCCCACCGGCGATACGCAGACCGGGAATCGAAATACCAAAAGTATTCATCACCAGTTGTCCGGCGTAATAAGCCACCATCATAATCGCGAAGACGTAGACGGAGGCCATCCTCGACTGCTGGTTGCGCTCCGCGCTGTTCATGTTACCCGCCAGCCCCAGAAAGAGCGCCACGGTCGTTAACGGGTTCGCCAGCGGAAGCAACACCACCAGCCCAAGCCCCACTGCTTTAATCAAATCCAACATAATGCACCGCAGTCCTTATCCTTATTCATTACCGCAATTATAGGGGGAAAGTCTCGTCCTGAGCTATCCGCGCAACGTAACCATAATTGTCCGGCGTAACTAATAACCCCAGATTATCTATATGATTTAAAAGCGTACAGAAAAAGTTCCTGAAGCGTTTTAGCAATTCGTGGCATCAGCTGATCCATTCAGTTGACTTATACTTGCCTGAGCAATAATATCTGCCGTGACTAAACTACTTGCCAGGGCAACCATTGTGAAAAGCACCAGTGATCTCTTTAACGACATAATCCCACTGGGTCGTCTTATTCATATGGTTAACCAGAAAAAAGATCGCCTGCTCAATGACTACCTGTCACCGCTGGATATCACCGCAACACAGTTCAAAGTGCTGTGTTCCATTCGCTGCGAAGTGTGTATTACGCCGGTTGAGCTGAAAAAGGTGCTCTCTGTCGATCTGGGTGCGTTAACCCGCATGCTGGATCGTCTCGTCTGCAAAGGATGGATAGAACGAAGCCCTAACCCGAATGACAAACGTGGCGTACTGGTGAAACTGACCAGCGATGGCGCGGCCATGTGTGAGCAATGTCATCAATTAGTAGGACAAACACTGCACCAGGAACTGACAAAAAACTTAACGGCAGATGAAGTGGCAACGCTTGAGCTTTTACTCAAGAAAATCCTGCCGTAAACAGAAAAAGAGGTATGACGATGTCCAGACGCAATACTGACGCTATCACCATTCATAGCATTTTGGACTGGATCGAAGATAACCTGGAATCTCCACTTTCCCTTGAGAAAGTGTCTGAGCGTTCAGGTTACTCAAAATGGCACCTGCAACGGATGTTTAAAAAAGAGACTGGCCATTCATTAGGACAATATATTCGCAGCCGTAAGCTGACGGAGATTGCCCAAAAACTGAAAGAAAGCAATGAGCCGATCCTCTATCTGGCGGAACGCTACGGATTTGAATCGCAACAAACCCTGACGCGTACGTTCAAGAACTACTTTGACGTGCCGCCTCATAAGTACCGTATTACCAGTATGCCGGGTGAATCCCGTTATCTGTATCCGCTAAAACATTGCAGTTAATCATCGCCTGTTAAGACGTAACCGAGGAAATCATGAAATTTATCGTCTCCGCCGCCCTCACCTTGCTGGTGCTGGTTTCCGGCCAGAGCTTCGCGGAGCAAACCCCCAGTGCGGGGCAGCAAAATAATCGTGACACCATGATTATGCCGTCCACGCAAAACCAGTCGCCCTGGGACTTCAATCACATGGGCGCTGGCAGCGACAAATCCGACGAATTAGGCGTGCCGTATTATAATCACGACCTGTAATTCGTTTTTGCCCCGCTAATGCGGGGCTTTTTTCTGCCTTAACTCCGCACCCGCGTCGCCCGACGCACCCGCAAGCCAAAGACGTTGATATACAGCCCGGCCATAATCAGCCCTGCGCCACACAGTTGCAGCGCGCTGAGCGTTTCATCCAGCAACAGTGCGGCGCTGGCAAGCCCGACTACCGGTACCAGCAGCGATAACGGCGCCACGCGCCAGGTTTCATAGCGTCCGAGCAGCGATCCCCAGATGCCGTAGCCAATGATTGAGGCGACTAATGCCAGGTAGATCAGCGACAAAATGGTCGTCAGGTCGATCTCCACCAGGCTTTTCAGCATCACCTGCGGTCCATCCAGAATAAACGACGCGACCATAAACGGCACAATGGGGATCAACGCGCTCCAGACCACCAGCGACATGATCCCAGGACGCGACTCATGCTGCATTATCAGCTTGTTAAAGATGTTGCCGCACGCCCAGCTCAGCCCTGCCGCCAGGGTGAGCATAAAGCCCAGCAGCGCGACATGCTGACCGTTGAGGCTGCCTTCTATCAGCACCAGCACGCCAAAGACCGCAAGGCTAATACCCGCCAGCTGTTTGCCCTGCAAACGTTCGCCAAAGACAAACGCGCCGAGAATAATGGTAAAGAAAGCCTGCACCTGAAGCACCAGCGAAGCCAGACCCGCAGGCATACCGAATTTGATGGCGCAAAAAAGAAACGCAAACTGACCAAAGCTGATGGTGAGGCCGTAGCCCAGCAGAAGCTTCAGGGGAATCTTTGGGCGGGCAACGAACAGCAGCGCCGGGAAGGCCACCAGCAGGAAGCGCAGACCCGCCAGCATGAGTGGAGGCATGTTGTGCAACCCCATTTTGATGACCACAAAATTGAGTCCCCACACCACGACAACCAGTAACGCTAACAGCCCGTCTTTCCGCGTCATTTTCCGCCCCTGAATTATTAAATTTTTGTAAACACTTCAAGGTAACAGAAAAAATACCCCCGCGAGAAGATCATTAATTCTGGTACTGAGGAGAAGCACTTGCGGATAAATTGGGTGCTATACAAGCTGCCGATGCCATGATAATCCTGTAATAACACAACAAAAAAAGCATAAGCATTTGTCGGGCAGGAAAATGAAACCATCAATCAGGCGCTCAACCGCAGCGCTACTGGCATCGTCATTGTTATTAACAATTGGCCGCGGGGCAACGCTGCCCTTTATGACCATATATCTCACACGCGTGTACGATATGAGCGTGGAGAATATTGGCTATGCCCTTACCGTGGCGTTGACCATTGGCGTGGTGTTTAGCCTGGGGTTTGGCATCCTGGCGGACAAGTTCGACAAAAAACGCTATATGCTGGTCGCCATCGTGGCCTTTATCGCCGGGTTTGTGGCCATTCCGCTGGTGAATAACGTGACGCTGGTGGTGTTGTTCTTTGCCCTGATTAACTGCGCCTATTCCGTCTTCTCAACGGTGCTGAAAGCGTGGTTTGCCGACGTGCTGACCTCCAGCGAAAAGGCGCGCGTTTTCTCACTCAACTACAGTTTCCTGAACATCGGCTGGACGATTGGGCCGCCGGTTGGCACTCTACTGGTGATGTACAGCCTGCAACTGCCGTTCTGGCTGGCGGCCTTCTGCGCCGCACTGCCGCTCGGGTTTATCCATTTCTTTGTGCAGAAAAGCGTAGCGTCTGACAGCGTGGAGGAAAAAGCGCCGTGGCAGCCCTCGGTGCTGCTGAAGGACCGGGCGCTGTTCTGGTACACGCTCTCCGGCCTGCTGGCGTCCTATGTGGGCGGATCGTTCGCCAGCTGCATTTCCCAGTATGTCCTCGCCGCGTATGCGGACAGCGATTTCGCAGAAAAGGTGGTGGCCGTTGTGTTGCCCGTCAACGCGGTGGTGGTGGTCACCCTGCAATACGCGCTTGGCCGCAAGATCTCCGCCAGCAACATCCGCCCGCTAATGACAGCCGCAACGCTCTTTTTCATCCTCGGGCTGGGCGGGTTTATGCTTTCCGGCGAGAACCTGCTTTACTGGGGGATTGCGGCGGCGATTTTCACCCTGGGTGAAATTATTTATGCCCCGGGTGAATACATGCTGATCGACAATATCGCCCCGCCGGGCATGAAGGCGAGCTACTTCTCCGCCCAGGCGCTGGGCTGGCTGGGCGCAGCGGCGAACCCGATGATCACCGGGCTCATCCTGACCCATCTGCCGCACTGGTCGTTATTTATTATTATGATGGCCGCCATTATTGCGGCGTGGCTGATGGTTTTGCGCGGGATGCGCGTGAAAAGTGAAGATAGCGTGTCGGGTGGCGCTGCGCTTACCCGACCGGGAAAACCCTAATCCCACGCCGGGTAAGGCTAAGCCCCCACCCGGCAAATCCAACAGCCTAGTGGTGCAACATCTCCTCCACCACCTGCTCTTTGTACATCTCGTTCGGGTAGTAGGTCGGCCAGTTATCCATCTCTTTCAGCAGCGCCTCGTGGGAGGTGTTGCCCATAAAGATATGGAAGTGTGAAGAGGCTTTCGGCCCGATGGTATGATCGCTGAACTGCACAAACTTAGGCGCCTGGCTTGCCTTATCCTTACATTCAAACAGGTAGCGCACGCCTTTTTTCCCCGACGCATAGGTCAGAATTTTATAGCCGCTGTAGTCGTAGCGGCAGCTGCTCACCGTTTTGCCTCTGTGGAATTCCATCACGTTGTTTTCAATGCCGATGGCGTCCACGTCCGTCGCGTAGCCCTTACGGTAGTAGGCTTTCACCTCGGCAGCGGATTTTTCCCCCTTCTGCGCTTTCTTTTCGAAAACCGGATCCAGCGAACCATCAAGCAGGAACGGGTAAACAGACTGCCATGTCCCGTCCCAGTCAGACAGCGTCCTGTCCCTGACGTCTTTATCCTCAAAGACGCCGTTTGCCGCCTTCTGTTCCGCCTCCGTCATCTGATGACCGTGCGAATGGGCAAAAAGCGAGCCGCTTACCAGCAGCGTTCCCAGAGTCAGCGCAATTTTTCCAAGTTGTGCAGCCACAGCAAAACCCTCATTCCGTGTTATAAGAATGAGGATGTTATAGTATAACATTTCAGATCGCAACCAGTCCGCGAACCCCCTCCTGCTCCATGTTCTCACCGCGCCCCTGCTGGACGATGCTGCCGCGCGACATCACCAGATAGCTGTCGGCCAGCTCCGCCGCAAAATCATAAAACTGCTCCACCAGCAGGATCGCCATATCCCCCCGGTTCGCCAGGCTGCGGATCACCTGCCCAATCTCTTTAATTACCGACGGCTGTATACCTTCCGTGGGTTCATCCAGGATCAGTAACCGTGGACGGCTCGCCAGCGCGCGACCAATCGCCAGCTGCTGCTGCTGACCACCGGAAAGATCGCCTCCGCGACGGTGTTTCATCTCCTTCAGCACCGGGAAAAGCTGCCAAATCTCCTCCGGCACGCTCCTTGCGTTTCCCGCGGAGAAGCGCGACAGTCCCATCAGCAGGTTTTCTTCTACGGTCAGACGCGGAAAAATCTCCCGCCCCTGCGGAACATACGCCACGCCGGACTGCACCCGCTGGTGCGGTTTACTGTGAGTGATGGTCTTTCCCTGCCAGACCACCTCCCCGGCTTTCACCGGGATCAGCCCCATCAGGCACCTCAGCAGTGTGGTTTTCCCCACCCCGTTGCGCCCCAGCAGGCAGGTAACTTCCCCGACCACCGCCTCAAAGCTCACCCCGCGCAGAATATGACTTCCGCCGTAGTACTGATTCAGCTCGTTAACCTGTAACATCCCCTCTCCTTAGCGTCCCAGATAGACGTCGATCACCTGCTCATTGGCCTGTACCTCGCGAAGCGAGCCTTCTGCCAGTACGCGCCCCTGATGCAGCACCGTGACGTGGTCGGCGATGGTCTCGACGAAGCCCATATCGTGCTCAACCACCATCAGCGAATGCTTGCCTGCCAGAGTTCGGAACAGCTCGGCTGTGTATTCCGTCTCTGCGTCGGTCATACCGGCGGCGGGTTCGTCCAGCAGCAACAGATGCGGATCCTGCACCAGCAGCATGCCGATCTCCAGAAACTGCTTCTGCCCGTGGGAAAGCAGCCCGGCGCGGCGATCGCGCTCGCTGCCAAGCCGCAGCAAAACCAACATCTCGTCAATGCGGTCGCGCTGCTCGCCGCTGAGTGTTGCCCGCAGGCTCGCCCAGACGGACCTGTCGGCTTTCATGGCGATTTCGAGGTTTTCCCCTACGGTCAGCGCTTCAAACACGGTCAGCTTCTGGAACTTACGGCCAATGCCCTGACGGGCAATGGCCGCCGGTTCAAGGGCTGTCAGATCGATGGACTGATCGTAAATAGCCTTCCCGCTTTTTGGCCGGGTTTTGCCGGTGATCACGTCCATCAGCGTAGTTTTACCGGCGCCGTTAGGGCCAATGATGCAGCGCAATTCTCCAACGCCGATATTAAGTGAGAGATCGGTCAACGCCTGAAAACCATCGAAACTGACGTTAATGGCCTCAAGCTGCAACACAGGATCGGTCTGCTCACGGTAACGATCGCCCGGTAGCTGGCGGGTAAAGAGTCCTTCAGAGGGCTGCATTAATTATCTCCCTTACGAAACAGACCGAACACGCCGCGCGGTAAAAAGAGCGTCACGGCGATGAAAATCAGCCCAAGAAACAGTTGCCAGTACTCCGGCATCGCCACGGTGAAAACGCTCTTCGCACCATTGACCAGCGCCGCACCAATCACCGGGCCTACCAGGGTGCCGCGCCCGCCCAGCGCCACCCAGATGGCCGCTTCAATCGAGTTGGTCGGCGACATTTCACCCGGGTTGATAATGCCCACCTGCGGAACGTACAGCGCTCCCGCCAGGCCACACAGCACGGCGGAAAGCGTCCAGACCAGCAGCTTGAAGCCGCGCGGATCGTAGCCGCAGAACGTCAGACGGTTTTCGGCATCGCGCACCGCCGTTAAAATGCGGCCAAACTTACTCTTCGCCAGCGCGTAGCCTGTGCCCAGGGCCAGAAGCAGCAGCATGACCGTTGCGAGAAACAGCGCGATCCGCGTGGTAGTCGCCGTAACGGAAAACCCGAGCAGCGTGGTAAAGCCGGTAAAGCCGTTATTGCCGCCAAAGCCGGTTTCGTTGCGAAAGAACAGCAGCATGCCCGCATAGGTCAGCGCCTGGGTCATGATGGAGAAATAGACCCCTTTGATCTTCGAGCGGAAAGCAAACCAGCCGAAGACCAGCGCCAGCAGGCCGGGGATCGTCACGATTAACACCAGCGCCCAGGCGAAATGCTGCGTTCCCCACCAGAACCAGGGCAGTTCGCTCCACGAGAGAAACGACATAAACGCGGGCAGCCCGTCCCCGGCCGCCTGGCGCATCAGGTACATGCCCATCGCATAGCCGCCCAGGGCGAAGAATATGCCGTGCCCCAGCGAGAGCATACCGGCATAGCCCCAGACCAGATCGAGGGCCACGGCGACAACCGCGTAGCAGAGGATCTTGCCGATAAGCGTCAACATCCACGTCGAAACGGCCAGCGGATGGGTGGCGGGTAACAGCGCGAGAAAAGGCAGCACCAGCAGCGCCGCAACCAGCAGACTGCCGAAGATTTGCGCGGTGCGCGGTGCCCTGCGCGCCAGAGTTAAGGTCAATGGCTGGCTCATCAGTCTGTCACCCTCCCTTTAAGTGCGAATAACCCCTGCGGACGTTTCTGGATAAACAGAATGATCGCCACCAGAATCAGGATCTTGCCCAGCACGGCGCCCATCTGCGGTTCAAGAATTTTATTGAAGATCCCCAGACCAAAGGCCGCCGCGACGCTACCGGCCAGCTGGCCGACGCCGCCGAGCACCACCACCAGGAACGAATCGATGATGTATCCCTGGCCCAGCTCCGGCCCCACGTTCCCCAGCTGGGACAACGCCACGCCGCCCAACCCGGCAATGCCGGACCCGAGGCCAAACGCCAGCATATCTACCCGTCCGGTGGGAACACCGCAGCAGGCCGCCATGCTGCGGTTTTGCGTCACCGCCCGCACGTTGAGACCCAGACGCGTTTTGTTCAGAATGAGCCAGGTGAAGAACAGCACCAGCAGTACAAAGCCGAGCACCACAATACGGTTCCAGGGCAGCGTCAGGTTGGCGAAAACCTGCATCCCGCCGGACAGCCAGGCCGGGTTAGCGACCTCAAGGTTCTGGGCGCCAAAGGTCATTCGCACCAGCTGGATAAGCATCAGGCTGATCCCCCAGGTGGCGAGCAGGGTTTCCAGCGGGCGGCCATACAGATGGCGTATCACCGTGCGCTCCAGCACCATTCCGATGCCTGCGGTCAGGCAAAACGCCACCGGCAGCGCCACCACCGGATAGAGCGCCAGCCACTGAGGCATCCACTGCGCCATTGCCTGCTGCACCATCCAGGTGGCATACGCCCCGAGCATCAGCATCTCGCCGTGGGCCATGTTAATCACCCCCAGCAGACCATAGGTGATAGCCAGCCCGAGCGCGGCCAGCAAGAGTACCGACCCCAACGACAGGCCCATGAAGGCCTGCCCCAGCAGTTCGCCCCACATCAGCCGGTGCTGAATACGCTCCAGGCTCTCAGCGGCGGCGGCACGTACCCGTGCGTCCGGCTCGGTTTGTGTCCGGGTGAACGGCGTCAGCGTGGCCTGCACGTCCGGATCGTCAGACTGTCCCAACAGCTCAACAGCCTTGAGCCGTACTTCAGCCTGTGGGCTCGTCAGCTGGAGGTTTGCCAGCGCCAGCATCAGCGAGTGTCGGGTGACGTCGTCCGTTTCGCTACTGGCCCGCTGTTGCAGAAAGCCGAGCATATCCGGCTGTGCGTCACGCTGAAGTTGCCGCGCGGCATGACGCCTTTCGGTGACACTGTCACTGACAAGCTGATGCGTCGCCAGCGCCGTGACGGTTAACACGCGCAGTCGGTTGGTCAGCCGCACGGCTTTGGTCGTGCCTTCGGCGCTCTTTGCCGCGCCCAGGGCAACCATTTCGCCGTCGATGCGGGTAAATGCCTTCTTCTGGCTGTCGGTATAAAGGTTCTCCTGTTGCAGCGCCTTAAGCAGCGGCAAACGTGCAGGTTCCGGCGTGGCTGCCCAGCGGATCAGCATGGCGGTTTGCTGGCTGCGGCTAGCGGCAACGAAATCATCGGCATCCGATGCCTGCGCCATCCCTGGCAGCAGTCCGGTAAGCCACACAATCGCAATCATCATGCGTATGGCGTTCATGACGTCTCTCCCTGGTGGTGGCTTAGTTGCTGGCGGTTTTCATCGGCTGGTCAGGCTTTTTGTCATTCCCGGCGATAAACGGGCTCCACGGCTGAGCGCGTACCGGCTGTTCGGTTTGCCAGACGACGTTGAACTGGCCGTTGCCTTCAATTTCACCAATCATGACGGGCTTATGCAGGTGGTGGTTGGTGGCGTCCATGGTCAGCGTAAAGCCGGACGGCGCGTTGAACGACTGGCCCGCCATTGCCGCGCGCACTTTGTCCACGTCGGTTGTTCCCGCTTTTTCAACCGCCTGCGCCCACATATGCAGGCCAACGTAAGTCGCTTCCATCGGATCGTTGGTGACCACGGTATCGGCATTCGGCAGCTTATGGGCTTTCGCGTAGGCTTTGTAAGCCGCGACAAAGGTCTGGTTGGTCGGGTTGTCGACGGATTCAAAGTAATTCCACGCCGCCAGGTTACCCACCAGCGGTTTGGTATCAATGCCGCGCAGTTCTTCCTCGCCCACCGAGAACGCCACCACCGGCACGTCCGTGGCTTTCAGCCCCTGGTTCGCCAGTTCTTTATAGAAAGGCACGTTGGAATCACCGTTGATAGTGGAGACCACCGCCGCTTTGCCGCCCGTGGAGAACTTTTTGATACTGGCGACAATGGTCTGGTAATCGCTATGACCAAATGGGGTGTAGACCTCTTCAATATCTTTATCTTCAACGCCTTTCGAGTGCAGGAAGGCGCGCAGGATCTTGTTAGTAGTGCGCGGGTAAACGTAGTCCGTACCCAGCAGGAAGAATCGCTTCGCGCTGCCGCCGTCCTCGCTCATCAGGTACTCCACCGCCGGGATCGCCTGCTGGTTAGGCGCCGCGCCGGTATAGAAGACGTTAGGTGACATCTCTTCCCCTTCATACTGCACCGGATAGAACAGCAAACCGTTCAGCTCCTCAAAAACCGGCAGAACCGATTTACGCGATACGGAGGTCCAGCAGCCAAACACCACGGCGACCTTATCCTGGCTCAGAAGCTGGCGGGCCTTTTCGGCAAACAGCGGCCAGTTGGATGCCGGGTCAACCACCACCGGCTCCAGCTTTTTCCCGAGCACGCCGCCTTTAGCATTGATTTCATCGATGGTCATCAGGGCGACATCTTTCAGGGGCGTTTCTGAAATGGCCATCGTGCCGGAGAGAGAGTGCATAATCCCGACTTTAATGGTCTCTGCGGCCTGGACGCCAAAGCTCATTCCCATGGCGATGACGGAGGCGGACAAGGTGAACGCTTTAATTAAGGTACGACGGTGCATATTTTCACTCCTGAAAAGAAAGCTGTGCGAAGACGTCCGTTACCGCCGGACGCAGAAAAGTAACGCCAGTTTCAAGAGAGCAAAAACAGTGCCAGGTTGCAGAGACAGGATTTTAAAGGGATCGAAGAGAGGAGTAACGGGAAACGACTCAGAATGGTACAGCGCTGCACTGTAATAATGCAGCGCTGTAAACGGCGTTACCAGACGTCGCTGGCGATTTTCGTCACGAGGCGAACTTTATCCCACTGCTGGGCTTCGCTCAGGCTATTACCCTCTTCCGTAGAAGCAAATCCGCACTGCGGGCTGAGGCAAATCTGCTCTTTCGCCACGTAGCGCGCAGCCTCTTCCAGACGCGCTTTCACCCCTTCCGGGTTCTCCAGTTCACCGTGTTTGGTGGTGATCAGCCCCAGAACCACCTGCTGTTTACCCGGGCGCACAAAACGCAGTGGCGCGAAGTCCCCGCTACGGTCGTTGTCGTACTCCAGGAAGAACGCGTCGACGTTCACCGTGCCGAACAGCACCTCCGCCACCGGCTCATAGCCGCCCTCGGAAATCCAGGTTGAGCGGAAGTTGCCGCGGCAGACGTGCAGCCCGACGGTCAGATCGTCCGGTTTGCCCTCCAGCGCCTTATTCAGCACCCGGGCATAGGTCCGGGCAAGTTCGTCTGCATCGTCACCGCGCTCGCGGATCTGGCGGCGCTGGTCCTCCGAACAAAGATAGGCCCAGACGGTGTCATCCAGCTGCAGATAGCGGCAGCCTGCATCGTAAAAGGCCCGAATGGCATCGCGCCAGGTGGTCGCCAGATCGTCAAAGTAATCCTTCAGATCCGGGTAGACCGTAGCATCAATATCATTGCGGCCACCGCGGAAGTGCAGCACGCTCGGGCTCGGAATGGTCATCTTCGGCTGTGCATTACCGCTAATGCTTTTGAGGTAGCGGAAATCTTCCAGCATAGGATGATCGCCGAAGCCCAGTTTGCCCGTTACGCGCACGCCATGGGCTTTAGTCTGCACCCCGTTGAACTGAATGCCCTGCTGGGAATCATAACGCTCCACGCCCTGTAGCCCGTCAAAGAAGTCAAAGTGCCACCAGGCGCGGCGGAATTCACCGTCCGTTACCACATGCAGACCGCAGGCGCACTGCTGCTCGACAACATGACGAATGGCCTCGTCCTCAACCGCGCGAAGCTGCCCGGCATCGATTTCACCGCTGGCAAATTGCAGACGGGCCTGTTTAATGGCATCCGGGCGTAAAAAACTGCCGACTACATCGGCGCGGTACGGGGCATGGTGTCGCTGCATGGAAATCTCCTCTGTCTGTCGGCGTTAATTGCCCACAGTGATAATTCATCTCTTGAATCTTTAGACTTCTGGATGTCTAAACGTCCTGAAAAGATGTCATACCGGCTCGCCGCCGACAAACGAGAAAATTTCATCTGTGTTGAAATAAATTCATGTTCACAGAGCGGGTGATGAAGATCCTGCAAACGCGAACCGCTCATCTTCCCAGCCGGTCATGCCCCCGAGCATAATCTTAACCGGCAGACCCAGACGCGCCAGCTTCAGCGCCGCCCTGTCCGCCCCGTTGCAGTGCGGGCCTGCACAATAGACGACAAACAGCGTGCCCTCCGGCCACGCTTTCATCCGCTCTGCGGTGATCTGGCTCCAGGGTAAATGCAGCGCGCCGGGCAGATGCCGCCGGGCAAAATGTTCAGGCTTTCCGACAACGTGCAGCAGAACAAAGTCCTGCTCACCGCCGGATACCGCGTGATGGACATCGGCGCAGTCCGTCTCGACACTCAGACGACGCAGAAAATGTCCCACAGCTTCCTGCGGCTCAGCAGCCGGAAATTCAGTAACATAGCTCATGAATCTTCCTCATTTGTGGTGTTTGTGTTAACACTACTCTATCCCTTAACTCAGCCCATGAATGCGTCCACCTATGCCAGAAAACAGCAAAAAGATGACAAACTTAAGACATCCCTCGCCGCGCGCGGTCGTGCTGGCATATGACGGTTTATGTACCTTTGAGTTTGGCGTGGCGGTAGAAATCTTTGGCTTGCCGCGCCCGGAGATGGGCGATGACTGGTATCAGTTTGCCGTGGCGAGCGTGGATGATGGCGAACTCCGGGCAACGGGCGGGATCCGTATTCTGGCCGATGGCGATCTGGGTCTGCTGGAGACGGCGGATCTGGTTGTCGTTCCCGGCTGGCGAGGGCTGGACGAACCCGTACCGGAAGCGCTCTGCCAGGCGCTCCG
This sequence comes from Enterobacter cloacae complex sp. IR5412, assembly GCF_049237385.1. Classification (NCBI taxonomy): domain Bacteria; kingdom Pseudomonadati; phylum Pseudomonadota; class Gammaproteobacteria; order Enterobacterales; family Enterobacteriaceae; genus Enterobacter; species Enterobacter cloacae complex sp. IR5412. Next base: position 361,528 of record NZ_JBMKHQ010000003.1, read on the forward strand.
CGCGGCGCATGCCCGCGGCTGCCAGCTACTCTCGATCTGTTCTGGCGTTTTCGTTCTGGCAGCCTCAGGCCTGCTTGACGGGCGGAAGGCAACCACCCACTGGCGCTACACGCAAGCGCTGAAAACACGCTATCCCGCCATTACCGTGGTCGAAGATGTGCTCTACCAGGACGAAGGCGACATTCTCACTTCCGCCGGAAGCGCCGCGGGGATTGATCTGTGCCTGCACGTGGTGCGCCGGAATTATGGTATGGAAGTGGCAAACCGCGTGGCGCGTCGGCTGGTGATCCCGCCCCATCGGGACGGCTCGCAAACCCAGCAGCTTAGCCGACCGGTGGCTCAGTTGCGGGAGAGCCAGCGCCTCGGCCAGTTGTTTGATTATCTTCACCAGCATCTGGCTGTTTCCCATACCGTCGAATCGCTGGCCCTGCGGGTGGGTATGAGTCAGCGCACCTTTCTGCGCCGTTTCCAGGACGCGACCGGAACAACGCCCGCGCGCTGGTTATTGACTGCGCGATTGCAGCGGGCAAAAGATTATCTCGAAAACAGTCGGCTCAGCATCGACAATATTGCGGAACAAACCGGATTTGGACAAAGCGCCACGCTGCGCCACCATTTCCGGCAGCAATTTGCGCTTTCACCCGCGCAATATCGCAAACAATTTTTACAGCCGGTACGATAAACGGGCAAAAAAAAACCGCCATAATCTGGCGGTAAATGCTTGCATGGATAGATTTGTATTTTGGTATCTACGCTCCGGTATTCCATACCGGGATGTGGATCACCTGCAATCTACCACTGTGAGCCTCAACGAAGCATAAACGAATCGATTAACCCGCTTTAGTATTAATTTGCAGATAACGCATCAGCCCCTGCTCTGCACTCTGGCGGGCATCATCATTAATCGCTTCGAGATAAAACGCACGAGAGACCCCATACGGCGCCTGCTCGGATGGGTAAACAGCGAACTGGAAGGTTTTGCCCCTCGCCTTATTGGTACAGCCCAGCTCCCAGCGTTCTTCACTTACCTGGGTGCTATTACATTCGACACGTCCGTAATCGCTGGTTAAATACGATCCGACACGGCTTTTTGCTGACTGAATATATTCTGGTTCTTCATTTGAATAGATGCTGGCCGCAGCACCCACCGCAACCACTACGCCCAGAAGTGATAGCACGATTATTTTTTTCATTTATTCGATCCAATCCTTAGCCAGAAAAATCTTATTGTAAATGATTTCCCAATAAATCTAGCTTCTCTTTGCATACCAGAAATGGGAGTTTACAATGGCGATATTGCTTTTAAGAATAGTCTTAAGTGAGTTTTATGGCGACCACAATTTTTGACAGTCTATTTTCTCAAATTTAAAGAGTCGAATAATTACTCTATGAAATTATCCCTACGATGACCGTAGCGTATTTTCGGGGGTAAAAGATGTTCAGAAAAGGCTTTTCGCTACTGCTGCTGATTAGTGCACTGTTCTCGGGGCAGATTATGGCGGAGCACAAAGGGCATGAATTTGTGTATGTGAAAAACGCCGACCATCAGCTTCGTCATGAAGCTGACAGCGACGAGTTACGTAGCGCGGCAGAGGAGTCTGCGGAGGGGTTGCGCGAGCACCATGCCTGGCAGAAATCGCGCAAACCGGATACCCACTCTGCGGGTTAGCTGCCTTTACGCTTCGGCAGGGTCTTCATCAAATCGTCAGGGCTGACGGAGGCCACAATACTGCCCGGAGACGGCATTTTGAAGATGTGATTCTTCATCTTGCCGATAACGTGCATTTCACACGGACGGCAGTCAAACTTCAGCGTCAGTACTTCATCGCCATTCACCAGCTGCATCGGCGTCGCTTTCCAGCTTTTAATATTCCCTTTCGCCTGTTTCGGACAAAGGTTAAAGGCAAACCGCAGGCAGTGTTTGGTGATCATCACCGGCACATCGCCCTTCTCTTCATGCGCTTCATACGCGGCGTCAATCAGTTGCACGCCGTGACGATGGTAAAACGCACGCGCTTTGTGGTTGTAAACGTTCGCAAGGAAAGAGAGATGCGTGTCCGGGTAGACCGGCGCAGGCACCGCTTCGGCCTTACGACTGCCGCGCGGATAGTTTGCCAGGCGTGCTTCATCCAGCATCTCAGCCGTTTCACGGCGGAACTGGTTCAGCAGGCTGTTCGGCACGAACAGCGCATCAGGCAGATTCACCTCAATATTGCGCGCATAATAAATGGTCTGCCCGAGCTTCGCTACGCCATCCTTGAGGTTGCTGAGCGCTTTCTCCGCATTGTTCGCCACCTCGAACAGGCCGTCGAGCGTATGCGTTACGCTGATGCCGTCTTCGCAGGTCATGGTCAGGATCAGCTGCTCTTCCCAGCCACCCAGCGCGATATCCACCGCAATGCGACGCTCGCTGGAGGTCTTGAGCAAGGCCTGCTGCCAGTTGTGATCCAGGTTACGGTTCAGCGCCGCATTCGGGCGGGCTTTGTAAAGGTCGGCAGGCATTTCGTTCGGCCAGACGCGATAACGATTTTCGCCGGTTTTCTCCACCGTATTGGCGCGAAAACCAACCACTTCACGTTTGATCATCACGTTGAGGCCATCGCCGTTCGCCAGCGGCTCTGTAACCTGAACGTCAAGATGATCCTTCGCCACTTTCAGCACTTCACCCACCGGCAGACCAATAAACTTCGGTGAATCGAACGCGCCAATATCCCCTTTGCGCGCATTAACGAAATAATCCGTACTGCCGCGGTGGAACGTTTTGTCCGTCGACGGAATAAAGAAATGCTCTGTACGACCGGCGGACGCGCGCGCCAGGTCACCGCGATCCTCGATGATGGCATCCAGCATCTGACGATAATGGGCGGTGATATTTTTCACGTAGCTCATGTCCTTGTAGCGGCCTTCAATTTTGAAGGAGCGTACGCCGGCATCGATCAGCGCGCCGAGGTTTGCCGTCTGATCGTTATCTTTCATCGACAGCAGGTGTTTCTCGAATGCCACCACGCGGCCCTGATCGTCTTTCAGGGTATACGGCAGACGGCAGGCCTGAGAGCAGTCGCCGCGGTTAGCGCTGCGCCCCGTCTGGGCGTGAGAGATATTACACTGCCCGGAATAGGCCACGCAAAGCGCACCGTGGATAAAGAATTCAATGGTCGCGTCGGTGGCCTGGTGGATATCGCGGATCTGGTTCAGGTTCAGCTCACGCGCCAGAACAATCTGCGTAAACCCGACGTCTGAAAGAAACTTCGCCTTCTCAACGGTGCGGATATCGCACTGGGTGCTGGCGTGCAGCTCAATTGGCGGGATATCCAGTTCCAGAACACCCATATCCTGAACGATCAGAGCGTCAACGCCGGTCTGGTAGAGATCGGTAATAAGACGCTGCGCGGGCTCCAGCTCATCATCATGAAGAATGGTGTTCAGGGTCACGAACACCTTCGCCCCGAAACGGTGGGCGAACGGTACCAGTTCGGCAATGTCGCGCAGGCTATTGCTGGCGTTATGACGGGCACCAAAGCCTGGGCCGCCAATGTAGACGGCATCCGCACCGTGAAGAATGGCTTCACGGGCAATGGCGGCGTCGCGGGCCGGGCTTAGCAGTTCAAGATGATGGGGGTGCAGGCGCATACTTCGTCGTTATCCGTTATGGTCAAAATGGCGGCTATTGTAGTCAGAAGTCTGTGCCAGTGAAACCGTTTTGCAACGCTTTAGCGGGGATAATGGATCAGAGAGTGAAAATGCACAGTCCGGGTGCTGCTGTTACGGTACGCGTGCGGTTTATCGCCGGCAAAACGCACGCCTGAATCAGCGTATAGAGTGCGCCAGACACCGTCGATATGCATATCCAGCTCACCGCTTATCACCACCACGTGTTCAATCACCCCGGCTTCGTGCGGCGTGGACTCACTCAGCGCGCCGGGCGACAGGGTGATGGAGAAATGGTCGAACTTAAGCTGTTCATCCCAGGGGAAAAGCGGTTTCACCACCATCGCCTGCTGCTGCGGATCGAACACAGCCTGCGGTTCGCTCTCTGGAGTGATAAACGCCGAAAAAGGTACGTTCAGCCCGGTGGCAATTTTCCACAAGGTTGAGACCGTCGGGCTGGACTCATTGCGTTCGATTTGCCCAAGCATCGCTTTCGACACGCCCGTCTCTTCCGCCAGTTTCGACAGGCTCCAGCCCCGCGCCTGACGCAGCGCTTTCAGTGTGGTTGCCAGATGTTGAGTGATATCCATAGTTCCTCCTGTTGGGGCAAAGCATACCACTTGTACGCTATAGCGCACAGTGATACCTTATCCCGGACGTTATAACGCACAACGGAGTTCACATGCGATCGACTGCCTCTCTCTTTCCTGCCGTGCTGGCTGGTTTTGTTGCCGTTCTGGTGGGCTACGCCAGCTCTGCCGCCATTATCTGGCAGGCGGCTGCGGCGGCGGGCGCCAGTACACAGCAAATCGCCGGATGGATGACCGCGCTGGGGCTCGGGATGGGGATCAGCACGCTTGCATTGTCGTGGTGGTATAAAGCCCCGGTGCTGACCGCCTGGTCGACTCCTGGCGCGGCGCTGCTCGCCACCAGCCTGCAAGGCGTGACGCTGGCGGAAACCATAGGGGTATTTATATTTGCGAATGCGCTGATTCTGCTGTGCGGCGTCACTGACCTGTTTGCCCGGTTGATGAAACTGATCCCGCACTCGCTTGCCGCCGCTATGCTGGCAGGCGTGCTGTTACAGTTTGGCCTGAAGGCATTCAGCAATCTTGAGGGACACGTGCTTCTTTGCGGCAGTATGCTGGCCGCCTGGCTGGTGGCTAAAGCCGTGGCGCCCCGGTATGCCATTGTCGCCACGCTGCTGGTGGGGGTGTTCGTGGCCTGGGCTGGAGGTGACGTTGTCACGAATAAAATGACGTTATCGGTGATCATGCCGGAATTCATTGCCCCTGCGTTCACCTTCACCAGGCTGATCAGCGTCGGCTTACCCTTCTTCCTGGTGACCATGGCGTCGCAGAATGCGCCCGGCTTCGCCACCATGCAGGCATCGGGCTATCCGCTGGCGGTCTCACCGCTGATCGTTGCCACCGGCGGGCTGGCGCTGCTGTTGTCCCCCTTCGGCGTCTATTCCATCTGTATCGCCGCCATCACCGCCGCCATCTGCCAGAGTCCGGACGCCCACCCGGATGCCAGTAAACGCTGGCTGGCTGCGGCGGCCGCAGGTGGGTTTTATCTGCTGGCGGGGGTGTTCGGCGGGTCGATTTCGGGGCTGATGGCCGCCCTGCCGCTGAGCGGCATCCAGACGCTGGCCGGGCTGGCCCTGCTCGGCACTATCAGCGGGAGTTTGTATCAGGCACTGAATCATGAAGCAGAGCGCGACGCGGCGATCGTCACCTTCCTGATGACCGCCAGCGGCGTCACGCTCCTGGGAATTGGCTCCGCTTTCTGGGGGCTGGTGCTGGGTGGGATCTGTTACGCTGTCTTCTCACGCCTTCGCCGCGCGTAGCTGTGACGGCGTGATGCCGGTCATGCTGCGAAAACGGTTACTGAAATGGCTGGCGGAGTTAAATCCGCAGGCCAGCGCGATGTCGGTGAGCGGCGTGGTCGTGTGCTGAATCAGCGCTTTGGCCTTCTCCATGCGGCGCTGCATGACGTACTGATGCGGCGCCAGCCCCATCGACTGGCGGAACATCCGCGCAAAGTGATACTCACTGAGTGCGGCCTGGCCCGCCAGTTCCGCCAGCGTTAAAGGTTGCGCCAGATTTTCCTCGATAAAGGCCAGCACGTTGCGCAGCACAAACGGCGATAGCCCGCCGGTGACCACCGGTAACTTCCACTGGACGCTGGAATAGTGCTGGACCAAATGCGTCAGTAATAAGGTCGACGCAGTGCTCAAGGTGAGCTGATTGGCGTTTTGCTGCCAGTCGCAGCCGAGCAAAAACTGGCGATAAAGGGTGGTGATTTTCGGATCGCTGCCGAAGATTTTTTCCTCCAGCGTCAGCGATAGCGGTCGTTTATCCCAGATTTTCTCCCCCACGTCCCGCAGGTGTTCATCGGTGCAGTAGAGGTGCACGAACGACAGGTCATCACGAATATCCCATGTGGATTCGCTCTCTTCCGGCATCAGACAAAAACGGTCCGGCCCACCGCCATTTTTCCAGCCACCCGGCGTTTTTTGATAGCTTTCATAGCCATCCGCCACGTACAGGCTAAGGGTGTGATGGTTGCTTTTCACGGTGATCGTGTCGTGCTTGTTGTACCACGCCGCCAGTTGAATGCCAGTATTGAGCGCGACGGTTTCCCGCAGCACTGCATTTTTTTGGCGTAACGTTTCAAAGGTGTCGTAAACGAGAGACATGGCCGTAAACAGGTGATTAATCAGACTATCAGTCTAAGAAGTGTTGCAGCCTGTTACCAGCCATTGTGCGAGAAAAAAGCGCAAGAATTTGCAAGTCCGGCGCAAGGCGATGAAAGCCGGGGCCCCCTTCTTTCGCCACACTGTTGTTTTCCGCGGTATGAGAAGAGAGACACCATGAACGCATTACTCTATGGGCTGGTTGTTGTTATCTGGGGCACGACCTGGATCGCCATTTTTTTACAACAGGGGCCGGTTGCAGCGCCGGTCTCCATTTTCTGGCGCTTCGCCGTGGCCAGCGCCACGATGATGATCGTCCAGGTCGCCCTTCGTCGCCTGCGCAGGCTGGCGCTGCGGGATCATCTCTATTGCATGCTTCAGGGTTGCTGCGTTTTCTGTTTCAACTTCTGGTGCTTTTATACCGCCGCCGCCCATATCAATACCGGCCTTGAGTCGGTGATTTTCTCGATGGCCGTACTGTATAACGCCATCAACAGCTTTATCTTCTTCGGCCAGCGTCCACCCGCGCGCTTCTGGACGGCGGCAGCGCTGGGGCTTATCGGGATCATTACCCTGTTCTGGAACGATCTGCTCGCCAGCGGCTGGAGCGCGTCATTGCTGACGGGCATCGGGCTTTCCGCCCTCGGCACCTACGGCTTCTCGCTGGGGAATATGATCAGCATGCGTCATCAGCGAAACGGGCTGGAAACCATGACCACCAACGCCTGGGCGATGCTGTATGGCACCGTCGTGATGGGCCTTATCGCTCTCTTCAGGGGCGAAAGCTTTATGCCGGAATGGACGGTGAGCTATATGGGGGCGCTGCTCTATCTTGCTCTGTTTGGCTCGGTGATTGCCTTCGGCGCCTACTTTACGCTGGTAGGCCGCATTGGTCCCGGTAAGGCCGCGTACAGCACCCTGCTGTTCCCGCTGGTGGCGCTGTCGATTTCAACGGTGTACGAGGGTTACGTGTGGCATATCAACGGGATCGTCGGCCTGCTGTTGATTTTAGGGGGAAATATGGTGATGTTTACGAAACCGGAAACCTGGTTCCGCCGCCTGCTGACGGCATAAAATAACGGCCTGCGTAGATGCAGGCCGTTTTTTATTATTTTGCTGTCTGATGGACATCAAACATGGTGGCATCGGTCGCCATATCATCCACAACCTGTTTCAGTGTGGCGAATCCCAACGGCGTGTTCTCGTTGGCAAGCTCTTTACCTTCGCCTTTACGAACAACTTTAACTACCGGTTTGTTCGTGGCGGCATCAATCAGCTCACCTTCAAAGAAAAGATGCGTATCCATGGTGCGATGGCCAGTTGCCATCTGCGTCCCCGCAACCAGCAGCGCGACGGGCACCACTTCATAGAACTGCAAACCTTCTTTCTCTGAGCTCACACCCGTGATGGCGCCGCGGAAGATCAGGCTATGTTTGCCCGGCGTCGTCACAATTGGCTTACGCTGGCCAATCGCGTTTTTTAATGTGTTATTGGTGTAACTCAACAATTCATCAAGCGTTTTTTGCCCAAGCTGTGTGGTTGGCTTTGGTGTCGGATAATAGGTTATCGGGGTCCAGATAATACTGTCGTAGTTCGCCGGATCATAGGAAGGATCGACCCAACGCAAGGTTGGTTTCCCGGTTGCTGATGTCATCTCCTGCAAGTCAGAGTAATCTTTTAAAAAGCCTGAATATTGATCGGGGGCTGCGACTTTTGACGCACAGCCAGAAAGGGCCAACAGGCCAGAAAGCACTGCAACTTTAAAAAAAGTGGAAGTACGCATGATGGAGTTCCGAGTTATCTGCAAGTATGCACTTGAAGTTATAACAAAAAACAGAGGGAAATGTTGTGGCAAAAAATGACGGGGAAGGCACAAATTGTAAAAATAGTGCCCGGACGGGATCCGGGCAGAAAAATATTACTGTTTTATATCTACCTGCCAGAACAGATGTTTGCCGAAGGGATCGATTTCATAGCCCGTGACCTCTTTTCTGACTGGCTCAAAAATGGTCGAGTGGGCAATCATAACCGCCGGCATTTGATCGTGCATCATCTGCTGCGCCTGCTTGTACAGCGCCACGCGTTTTTCGCGATCGGTTATCGATTTTGCTTCGGCAATCAGGTTATCAAACGGCTTATAGCACCATTTGGCCGAGTTCGACCCGCCGTTGGCGGACGTACAGGTAAACAGTGGTCCGAAGAAGTTATCCGGATCGCCCGTCGCCGTTGTCCAGCCCATCAGCGCAGCCTGATGCTCCCCGCCCTTCACGCGCTTCAGATATTCGCCCCATTCGTAGGTCACGATTTTGGTCTGCACGCCTACTTTCGCCCAGTCCGCCTGGATCATTTCAGCCATACGCTTCGCGTTCGGGTTATACGGCCGCTGCACGGGCATAGCCCACAGATCGATGCTTACGCCGTTGGCAAATCCCGCCTCCTTTAACAGCGTTTTCGCTTTTTCTGGATCGTAATCGTAGTCTTTCAGCTCGCTGTCGGCACTCCAGACGCCAGGCGGCAGCAGGTTTTTCGCCGCCGTGCCGGTGCCGTGGAAGACCGCCTCAATGATGGCCGGTTTGTTAATCGCCATCGCCAGCGCCTGGCGCACTTTTACGTTATCCAGCGGCGGCTTTTGCGTGTTAAATGCCAGGAAACCGGTATTCAGACCGGCCTTGCTCATCAGGTTGATGTCTTTATTAGCCTTCATACGCGGCAGATCCGCCGGGTTTGGGAACGGCATCACCTGGCACTCATTCTTCTCGACTTTGGCAAAACGCACCGAGGCGTCCGGCGTGATGGTGAACACCAGTCGATCCAGCTTCGATTTTCCCTGCCAGTAGTCCGGGAAGGCGGTAAAGAGGATGCGGGAATCCTTCTGATATTGCGCCAGTTTAAACGGCCCGGTGCCAATCGGCTGCATATCAACCTTTTCAGGCGTGCCCGCTTTCAGCATGGCATCGGCATACTCCGCCGACAGGATGGAGGCAAAATACCACGCCAGATCGGCAACAAACGGCGCTTCCGGGTGCGCCAGGGTGAAGCGCACGGTGCGATCGTCAACCTTATCAATGGCGGTAATCAGGCTGCCGAACTCCAGACTTTCGAAGTTGGAATAACTGCCGTTGGATACGTTATGGTAGGGATGATTCACATCCTTCTGGCGCATAAACGAGAAAATCACGTCATCCGCGTTGAAGTCGCGCGTCGGCGTGAACAGTTTATTACTGTGGAATTTCACCCCTTTGCGCAGGTGGAAGGTGTAGACCTTACCATCCTCGCTCACCTCCCAGCTTTCCGCCAGGCTCGGCACCAGTTCGGTAGTACCCGGTTTGAAATCGACCAGACGGTTATAAACCGGTACGGCGCTGGCGTCCACGCTGGTTCCCGACGTGTAGAGCTGAGGATTGAAATTTTCCGGCGATCCTTCGGAGCAATACACCAGCGTTTTTGCCGCGACGGTGGAACTGACCGTCAGCGCAGCAAGCGCCAGCGTTATCATTGTGAATGTGCTTTTCATCATTTATTCCTGTCTTTTTAATTCGACGGCTAATTACTTCTTTTGCCATTTCATAAATAACATTAAAGTGATGGCGCAAACACATGAAAAATAAATACAGAAGGAAACACTATGGGCTCAGAACTCTCCAGACAATTAACCCAACGCTTTTTCCGCTATCTCGCCATCACCAGCCAGAGCGACCCGAAAGTCAAAACCCTGCCCTCCACCCCGGGCCAGCACGACATGGCGCGGGAGCTGGCGAAGGAGCTGGAAACGCTGGGGTTAGACGATATTGTGATTGATGAGTTCGCCACCGTTACCGCCGTGAAAAAAGGCAATATTCCCGGCGCGCCGCGGATTGGTTTTATTACCCATATCGATACCGTTGACGTCGGTTTATCCCCGGATATTCATCCACAAATATTAACCTTTACAGGAGATGATCTCTGCCTGAATAAAGAAAAAGATATTTGGTTGCGCGTAAATGAGCACCCGGAAATTCTGGCTTATCCTGATGAGGAGATTATTTTCAGCGACGGAACCAGCGTATTAGGCGCAGATAATAAAGCGGCCGTCACCGTGGTCATGACGGTGCTGGAAAACCTCACCGCTGAACATAAGCATGGCGATATTGTGGTGGCGTTTGTGCCCGATGAAGAGATTGGTCTCTGTGGCGCGAAAGCGCTGGATTTGAAGCGCTTCGACGTCGATTTTGCCTGGACCATCGACTGCTGCGAGCTGGGGGAAATTGTTTACGAGAACTTTAACGCGGCGGCGGCTGAAATTCGCTTTACCGGCGTCACGGCGCACCCGATGTCCGCCAAAGGGGTGCTGGTCAACCCGCTGCTGATGGCAACGGATTTCATCAGCCATTTCGATCGCCAGCAAACCCCGGAATGCACCGAGGGGCGCGAAGGTTATATCTGGTTTAACGGCATCCAGGCCGGGCAAAACGAAGCGGTGCTGAAAGCCAACATTCGTGATTTTGACAAAGAGGGTTTTGCCGCCCGCAAGCAGCAAATTGCCGATGTGGCAGCGCGGATTGCTGCGCAGCATCCCACGGCAAACGTGGAGTATCGCATTGAAGATACCTACAGCAATATCAGCAATGCGATTGGCGAAGACCGCCGCGCGATCGACCTGATGTTCGAGGCGATGGAATCGCTCGGTATCACCCCAAAACCGATCCCCATGCGCGGTGGCACGGACGGGGCGGCCCTGTCAGCCAAAGGCTTGCTCACCCCGAACTTCTTCACCGGCGCCCATAACTTCCACTCGAAGTTTGAGTTTTTACCGCTGTCGTCGTTCGAGGCCTCCTGTCGCACGGCCCTGCAACTCTGTCTGCTGGCCGCGCGTTAAGCGGGCTTGCGTGCGATCATGGTGGCGAAGCGCAGCTTGATACGGTTGCCGTTGGCATCGGTACGGTGGAGTTCCCCCACCTCTTCGTTGTACTTGATCAGCTCCCAGCCTTCGTAGTAGTGGCTCAGTTCACCGGTCTTGAAGGCAAACGGGAAACCGACGGTACACGGATAGTCCTCCGTATCCATGGCGGCAACGATCAGGTTATAGCCGCCTGGTTTAGTGCAACGCTGCATATTGGCGATAAGACCAGGGATGGTTTTCGCTTCGAGAAACATCAACACGACGGTGGAAAGAATAAAGTCGTATTCGCCGTCAAAAGTCAGGTTGTTCAGGTCCTTTATCGCCGTTTGCAGATTCGCGATCCCTTCCGCCGCCTTAATGCGCTCGATGTTATCGATGCTCATCGGGTTTTTATCCCACGCCGTCACGTCATAGCCGTTGGCAGCGAGGTAGAGGCTGTTACGGCCATTTCCGCAACCGAGATCGAGCGTTTTTCCCGACTTAACAATGTCCGCGCAGAGCAGGACCTCTGAGTGCGTGCGGGTCAGCCCATATTTCTCAGTAAAGTAGTTTTCATCGACAGTCATTATTTTTCCTCAGATTGCATTAGCAGTGCCTTATCAGCGCGCACCAGAAGTTTGCCCTGCATCAGCAAGATAAAAGTACGGACCAGCAGCATCGCGATGATGACGTTGGTGAAAATAAACAGGGGAACCGCGAGGGCATGAAAGAACCCTGACGGACTGCTCTGCCCCAGATGTAAACCGGTGGTCGCCAGCGCCGACACCCCGAACGAGAAGCTCCAGAACGACACGTTGAACGGCTGCGACAGATACCACGGCATCAGACGCAGCATAAACAGGAGTTGCAACAGACCATAGCCGAAAAGCATTTTGGCGAAGGTGTCCGCTTCGCCGCCGTTGACGCTAAACCAGGCGCTACAGGCCACCAGGGCAGGCGCAAGCTGGATCCCGAGCGAAGTACGAAGCGCCGCGGGCAGTTCGCCCGCGCTGCGCAGGCGTTGCAGAATGACCGGCTCGAGGCTCAGCCAGGAAAAGACCCCGGCACCAAGGAACACCAGCCCCGCATCGTGGAAACCCAGCGCACCGCAGGCCATGGCGCTGATAAAATTGTTCGCTACCGTCGGCAGATACAGTCCCGGCGTCGTGGCCTCTTCCGGATGCTTACCGCGCCACAGCCCGGCGCTTTGCCAGGCGGCATACGCAAGCTGGATCACCACGCCTACGCTAAACAGCACCAGCGACACTGGTCGGCACCACGGCACAAAGCCAATGGCCACCAGTAGCGTTGTGGCAGGAAACAGGCTGACAAAACTGCTCATTACCGGATGCCGCATCTCGGCCAGCACGCTATGTGGAAACCGTACCGCACGGGTAAGAAACGCCACGCTCAGCAGGAACCAGATCGCCACCGCCAGCGCCACCAGGATCTCGCCCGGCCAGCGCGTCACCGGCCAGATAGTACCGGCATAACGCCAGGCGAACCCCATACCTATGGTACCCAGAACCATACCGAAATAACCGGCGGGCAAGTTAAGAACGCGTTGGTTTTGGTTATGCATTTTTTTTAAACTTTAAAATGTATTTTAAATGCCATTTTAAGGGGTTTACCGTGCAGACGCCAGCACTTCGAAACGCCAAAAGTTTGCTACGTTTAGTGAATGGCTTTTCAGGGAAAACACGATGACAAAATACAGGCTTGGCAATGAAACGCGTCTCTGGCGCTGGCAGGATGGATCAACGCCGTGCACAACCCTACTCAGACAGATTATTGCCGCAAAGGATTTTAACGATGTGACCAGCGGGACAAAAGGTGGTTGGGTTGAGGATGAACACGCGCTCGCCCAGGACGGGGATTGCTGGGTTTATGATGAAAACAGCGTGGTGTTTGCCGGGGCCAGGATATCCGGCAACGCCCGCCTCACCCAACCCTGCATCGTAAGCCACCGCGCACACGTAGGCGGCAACAGCTGGCTTGACGCGGCAGAGGTGAGTCATGGCGCGGCAATAAGTGACAACGTCACTATCCAGCACTCCACCGTACGCGGGGAATGCCGTATCGCGGGTGACGCGCGGGTGCTGCATAACAGCATGGTGATTGCAGCCAAAGGGCTGACACCCGACCGTGAGCAGATCCTGCAGATTTACGACAGAGCCACGGTCAGCCAGTCGCGTATTGTGCATCAGGCGCAAATCTACGGCGATGCCATGGTGACCTGGGCCTTTGTTGAGCACCGCGCGGAGGTGTTCGACCGCGCCATTCTTGAGGGCAACGCGGTTAATAACGTCTGGGTGTGCGACTGCGCCAAAGTGTACGGCAACGCCCGCCTGCTGGCCGGTTTAGAGGATGATGCGATCCCGACCGTGCGGTACAGTTCACAGGTCGCGGAAAACGCCCTCGTCGAAGGTAACTGCGTGATTAAACACCACGTATTGATTGGTGGCGAGGCGTGGTTACGCGGCGGGCCGATCCTGATTGATGACAAGGTCGTTATTCATGGGCGCGCGCGTATCAGCGGCGATGTCCTGATTGAGCATCAGGTGGAGATGACAGACGATGCGGCGATCGAGGCGCTGGAGGGTGAAAGCATTCACGTCCGGGGAGCCAAAGTGATCAACGGTGACACGCGGATCACCCGGACGCCGCTGCTGGGGGCGCTATAGCGGGAATAACCTGGCGTACAGGTTTACGTCATCGAAGCGGCCGTTGAGCATTTCAGCTTCCCGCAAACAACCTTCCAGCGCAAAACCGTTGCGCTGCGCCACGCGGTTACTGTTATGGTTAGCCACGCGACATTTGATCACAAAGCGGCGGATCTCGCCGCGCTCAACGTAATAGCGCATAAACGCCTGTAGCGCCTGAGAGAGAATGCCCTGTCCCTGATGCGCTTTGTCAAGCCAGTAGCCGATGTACCCGGCCTTATTCGCAGGCTCTATCGCGTTAAAAGAAAGCACGCCCACCAGCTCGTCCTTCATGAAAATCAGGAACATTTTGGCGTAGCCGCGCTGGTGCAGCATCTGGTTGCTCTGCACGTTACGGCGCGTGTCCTCTTCAGTGCCGACATGCTGCGCCCAGTCGAAGGCGGTTTGCAGCCAGGTTTTGTTTTTAATAACGAGGTTATGCAGATCGGTGGTATAGCGCTCTTCGACGGCGCGAAGCTCGATTTCCTGGGTTACGGGGATAATTTCTGAAGACATAGTGCCTCTTAATTGCCGGGTGGCGCTAACGCTTACCCGGCCTACAAATGCGTCCGGATCAGGCCGGGTAAGGCGAAGCCGCCACCCGGCACAAACCCATAAGGACTAACGCATGATCCGGTCGTCAACGTAGTTACGTTTGTCCGGCGCGGGCGGGAAATACTGGTACAGCCAGGTCTCGCTGATGGCGTCGCCCTGACAGCGCAGGAACAGACGCATATCGACCGGCTCGGTGGAGTCAGAGGTTGGATACCAGTCAAACAGAATGCGATACCCGTCGAACGGCTCGACGTAGAGGATCTCCACCTGCTTCGCTTCACCGCTGGACAGGGTGATCACCGGCTCAATGCCCTTCGGTGCGGCGGCCTTCAAATCGCCCCCGACGAAGTCGATGGCAAAGCGACGGGCCCACACTTTCGGGTAATTTTCACCAGGCGCCCAGCCCTCCGGGAAGCCGCCCATACCGGTACGGGTAGCGTAGACGTTTGCCAGCGGTGAACGCACCGGCGGCTGCGCGCTCCAGTAGAGACGGTATTTGAAGTCCAGTTCATCACCCGCCTGCACCGGTTTTTCCGGCTGCCAGAAGCAGACCACGTTATCGAGCGTCTCGCCGGTTGTCGGGATCTCCATCAGGGCGATGGATCCTTTACCCCAGTTGTTGCGCGGCTCGACCCACAGGCTTGGTCGCTTGTTATACCAGCCCATGACGTCCTGGTAATGGGAGAAATCACGGTCAAGCTGCAACAAACCAAAGCCTTTCGGGTTTTTATCCAGATAAGCGTTAAATTGCAGCTTTTGCGGGTTGTTCAGCGGTCGGCAGATCCACTCTCCGTTACCGCGCCACATTGCCAGGCGGTCTGAATCGTGGATCTGCGGATGAATGGTGTCGCACATGCGGCGTTCGTTGTTGCCGCAGCTGAACATGCTGGTCATCGGCGCGATGCCGAGCTGCTTGATGTCTTTGCGCGCATAGAGATGGTTTTCGACGTCCATGATCACCTGGCTCTTCTCACAGTGGATCACAAACTTATAGGCACCGGTAATGCTCGGGCTGTCCAGCAGCGCATAGACGGTAAAGGTGGTATCGCCCGGCTTAACGGTTTCAAACCAGAAGGAGGTGAAATCCGGGAACTCTTCCGGGGTGTCAGTAAAGGTATCCACCGCCAGCCCGCGCGCGGAAAGGCCGTACTGGTAGGTATCATCCACTGCGCGGAAGTAACTCGCGCCCAGGAACGAAACGATATCGCGTCGCGCCAGTTCGGGCGCTTTAAAGACGCGGAATCCGGCGAAGCCGAGGTCACTCTGACCTTCAAGCTGTTTGGTATCCACGCCCGTATCGCCGTAGCTGAACAGCTCTGGACGGAAGTGGATCTCACGCGCCTGAGAGGTGCTTTGATCCAGCGAGAACATGCGCACGCGGCGGCGGAATCCCATTCCCATATGGAAGAACTGGGCGTCCAGCTGGCGACCTTCAATGTTATTCCACAGCGACTGTTTCTCATCGTAACGGATGGCGTTGTACGCCTGCGGCGTCATGGTGGCCAGCGTTTCCGGCAGCGGACGCGGCGCACCACCCCACGGGGTTTTCGCCAGATCGTGCGCCATGGATTGCAGAACAGAGAAGTCAAAGCGACGGCTCTGACCGTCGGCAATGTCGGAGTCAGCAGCATACGCCGCCTGGGAAAACAGAGAAGCAAGGCCAGAAGTGCCGCTCAGGGCAGCCATTGCCAGGGAACCTTTGAGAAAACGTCTGCGATTCATGCCTGAGAAAACGTCCTTATGGTCGTGTGAATGAGTTTCGCGCGCAGCGAAATGACGGCAAGAAAGAACGCACAGCCTAAACAAAAACGGTTAAGAATCCAATTGTTGGCGGGTGATTATCTGAACAAACCGAGAAATATTTTCTGTCGACCAGAACGGCCTGAAAGTGGTGTAAAAAACAGTAAATACACTAAATCATTCATGCTGGATCAAGGCGGCAAGTCTGAGAATCCCCAGGAGCTTACTCAAGTAAGTGACCGGGGTGAACAGACGTAGCCAACGCAGAGGCAGCCTGAAGGATGAAGTGTATTTAAAAGTGTCCCGGCTGGACATCGACAGCCGGGACCAACGAGGCGGTTATTTTACGCTGACATCGATACCCGGGAAGTACTTATCAGCCAGTTTAGCGATCGTGCCGTCGGCACGTACTTTATCAATTGCGGCATCAAGCTGCTTTTTGGTGGCCTCATCCCCCTTACGCAGCCCAAAGCCGATCCCACTGCCGAGGATGGTGTCGTCCGACACCGGTTTGCCGATAAAGCCAAACCCTTTGCCCTGCGGCTTGCTGAGGAAACCTGCCTGCCCGGCCGCTGACATGACCAGCGAGGCATCGATGCGGCCATTCAGCAGATCTCCCCAGGCCATATTCTGATCTTTATAAGACACCACGGTGACACCGTGCTTTTCCCAGTGCTCTTTGGCGTAGGTTTCCTGAATTGAACCCTGGAGAACGCCGATGGTTTTGCCCTTCAGCACTTCCGGCGTGGCCTCTACCGCAGAACCGGCTTTGCCCACCAGCTGGGAGGGAATACGGTAGATGGGCTGGGTAAAATCAATGCTCTTACGACGCTGTTCGGTGATGTTCATCGCCGAGTTTATGGCGTCGAACTTTTTCGCCAGCAGACCGGGAATCAACGCATCAAACGAGGTTTCTACCCAGCTGCACTTCAGCGCGGCGGCTTTACAGATGGCATTTCCCAGTTCTACGTCAAATCCTTCCAGCTCCCCTGAGGCATTGCGGCTTTCAAACGGCGGATATTCCGCTTCCAGCCCGTATCGCAACTCGGTAGCAGCAAACGACGAGAATGAACACAGCAGTCCTATGCCGACAACTAACGCGCGTAATTTCATCTCAAATTCCTTAACGTGGTGTAACCCGACAAAGGGCCTGGGCACCTGCCCGTAACGTCGCCTCATCTTTCGCAAAAGAGAGACGGATCAGTTTATTGTCCGTGCCATCGGCATAAAACGCTGACAGCGGAATGGTGGCAACCCCGTACTCAACAATCAGCCTTTTCACCATCTCGCTGTCGCGCTCGTCGCTAAAGCCGCTGTAATCCGCAAGCAGGAAAAACGAACCGGCACTCGGAAGCAGCCTGAACGGTGAGTCGGCGAGCAAACTTTGCAGCAGATCGCGCTTGCGCTGATAAAACGCCGCCAGCGACAGCCAGGTTTGCGGATCGGTCATGTGTTCGGCAAACGCGTACTGCATCGGCGTATCGGCCGAGAACATTAAAAATTGATGGACCTTACATATTTCATCCATCAGCTCCGCGGGCGCCACACAATAACCCACGCGCCAGCCGGTGACGTGATAGGTTTTTCCGAAAGAAGAAATAATCACGCTGCGCTCCGCCAGTTGCGGGTGCGTTGCCATCCCATGGTGCGGTTCGCCATCAAAAACGACGTGCTCGTACACTTCGTCAGACAAAATGATGATGTCGGTGTGGCGCGTCAGCGCTGCCAGCTGGTGCAGATCGGCGGCTGAAAACACCTGTCCGCTCGGGTTGTGCGGCGTATTGACGATGATCATCCGCGTGCGCGGGGTAATAGCCGCGCGTACTTCATCCCAGTTCACGGCAAAATCCGGTACCGTCAGCTTAATAGCGATCGGCGTCGCCCCCTGCAGACGGACAATCGGCGCATAGCTGTCAAAGGAGGGCTCGAAATAGATCACCTCATCGCCAGGATGAACCAGCCCGCTGATGGCTGAGTAAAGCCCTTCGCTGGCGCTGGCGGTCACCAGTACCTCACTCGCCGGGTCATAGCGGGTGCCATAGAGCGTGGCAATTTTGTCCGCGATGCGCTCTCTGAGCGGTTGCAGCCCGGTCATGGAGGCATACTGGTTATGCCCTGACTCCATGGCGCGAGTGACGCCGGAGATAAGTTTTGGGTCGCAGGAAAAATTCGGCGCACCCTGAGAAAGGTTGATGGCGTTATGCCGGGCTGAAAGCTGGCCGATAACGGTAAAAATGGTGGTTCCTACATCGGGCAATTTAGAGCGGGTCTGCACCGGCGTTTTCAAAGTCATCCTCTGTCCCTTCTCGTGGTGAATGCATAACTATTCAAACAATAACTTGATTGCCGGGACAATCGAATTGTTGTCATAATAGCCATGACAAAAACGCATAGCTAAGGTGAGATATGTCGCGTCGTTCATTTCCGCTTAATGCCGTAGAGACGTTTATCGTGACCGCGCGTCACCTGAATCTTACCCATGCCGCGAAGGAGCTTTGTCTGACGCAGGGGGCGGTAAGCCGCAAAATTGCCTCGCTGGAAAGCTGGTTCGGCTTCCCGCTGTTCGAACGCCATGCTCGCGGCCTGCGTCTTTCTTCACAGGGAAGCGCCCTGCTGCCGGAACTGCAATCTGCGTTTGAGCACCTGCTTAACGTTGCTGAACAGGCGCGGACGCACCAGACCGTAATTCGACTGAAAGCGCCTACCTGCGCGATGCGCTGGCTGGTACCGCGTCTGTTACAGGTCGAGCGCGAACAGCCGGAGCTCCAGATTGCGCTGACCACTACCACCGATCATAACGTCAATTTCAAAACCGAATCCTATGACGCGGCGATTGTGTTTGGAACGCACATGAGCGCCGGCGATCTGCTGTTCGAAGAGGCCTTAACCCCGGTGATGAGCCCGCTGCGGGCCGGTTCTGCGCTGGAAACACTCACCTTCCTTCACCCCACGCGGGATAAAACGGACTGGACGCTGTGGCTGGCGAAACAGCCGCGTCCGGCGCCAGCTATGCTCAAAAATCAACACTTTGAAACCATGGATCTGGCCATTACCGCCGCCATTCAGGGGCTGGGCATCGCCATTGCGGATGAAACGCTGGTGGAGGAGGACGTGCGCGCCGGACGGCTGATGCGGCCTTATGATACGAGCATAAAGACGGGGGCGAGCTACCGGCTGGTGTTACGCGACGCACCCGACCCGGAGAACGGGCTGGATGCGTTTCGTGACTGTCTGCTCAGTCGAGGCTGACGTGGTGTTTCATTACCCGTTTGAAGAGGCTCATACGGGCACGCATAAAACGGTTTTCAAGCCGAAAACCTGCATGTTTATTCACACCGATGCGCAACAACACGTCCCGCCCTTTCCGGCAGGCGGGCCAGCGCGTGGGCCCCACCAGGCTATCGCGTGCTCCCGCATCCCGGGCGAAGCTCACCCAGTAGTCCGCCACCTGAGCGGCGAAGGCCAGATCGCGTTCATTTACATACTGCCGCGAGGGTTCCACCTGCCCAAGGGTATCGAACACGTAGGGCACTTCGTTACCGTGCCAGGCGCCGTTGGTATACGTCGCGTGCTCCGCTTCGGCCACATAATCAAACCAGTATCGCCAGCACAGGCCGCCTGCCCGCTGCTGCGCCTGCATCACCACGTATCCCATGGTGGTAAAGGCCATGTCGCGGCAAACCTGCCTGCCGAGTTCCTCATCGCCCTTCACGCCCGGATAAAGCAGCTTGATCAGCCCCAGGCCAAAGCGCCGCTCGCGACGGAGCTTCTGGATCTGCCCGGCAAGATCGACCCCGAACACCGACATTACGCTGGCTTCGTCGCTGTTTGACCCAATCATCACCGGTACTGAATGCTGACGGGCAGCGAAAAAGACATCGAGCATGGCCTCAGGCAAAACGCAGTCACCCACGATGGGCGCAGGGGCGATATTCAGTGGCGAGGTTAGCGGCCAGAACGCCTCAGGCGGGATCGCGCGCAACTGTTCCGCGGTGGCATTTTGCAGGCCAAAATGGGCAGCAATCACTTCGCCTTTATGCATGGCCTGCTCGCGCGGGGTGTCGGGCAGCGTGTACCCGCTTTGCACAATGGCTTTATGGAACAGTCCTCCCGCAAGCGGAGAAGCCATCAGCGACAGCACGCTGCGCGCACCGGCCGACTCGCCAAATACGGTGATGTTCTCAGGATCGCCGCCGAACGCGGCAATGTTATCGCGCACCCATTCCAGGGCCTGGATCTGATCGAGCAGCGCAAAGTTATGCACCACGCGTTCTTCTTCCCCCTCCAGCGCCGGATGGGCAAAAAAGCCGAGGTGGCCGAGACGGTAATTAATTGTCACCACCACCGTACCGCGCTTCGCCAGCGCCCTGCCGTTATACGGAGGCAGACCGCCAGCGCCGAGGGTAAATCCTCCGCCGTGCAGCCAGACCATCACCGGAAGCGGATCGGCGCGTGCGACTGGCGACCAGACGTTAAGGTACAGGCAGTCTTCAGAGAATTGGCCAGGATCGCCGCCGCCCAGCTCCTGACAGCTTTCGCTGCTCTGCCAGCTGGAGGCGGAGAATGCCGTCGCCGGACGCACGCCATCCCAGCGTGCAGGGGGGCGTGGGGAGCGCCAGCGCCACGGGCCAACCGGCGGTGCCGCATAAGGAATGCCACACCACACATGGGTATCGCCTTCAGTAGAACCAATTAGTGCGCCCTGGCGCGTTTCAACCACAGGGGCGGAGGGATTTTCCATACCAACCTTCTTTTTCCATCACACCCCTGCAGAGTAACGGTTTCAGAGCAAACCGCAACGCTGTTTGCTGCGCGCTTCCGCCTCCTCGTAAAGCGTAAACTCGTCGTACACCGCACAGCCGAGCGCGGCTTCGAAGGCATTGCGGCTGGCATTGCCGTGGCTGCGCGCCTGCGTTTCATTGCCAAGATTCGACTGGAAAATCCCCGCCGCGCTGACGGGCAGAAAATCCTCATAGGTGATCGGCTGCGCCACAACCCAGCCGCGTTCGATCAGCGGCTGCGGATCGTCGCCGGGACGAAACGCGTGGCGATGCGCCTCACCTGTCGGAGTCAGACGGTAGCGGAAATAAGCCAGCCCCTGACGGCGCAGGAACATTTCGCTGTCCGGGAAGGTGCTGAAGATCTCGCGCAGGTGAAGCTGATGGGTCAGGTTGTCTTTGCCGGTCCCGGCCTGATTTAACAGACGGTCGTACAGCTCGCGTCCTTTCGGCGTAAGGGCCACGCCCCGCTGCTCAATCTCACCGAAACGCGCGGTATGCGTACCCTTGTGTTCTCCCGCGAAAAGCACCGGCTCTTCCAGCGCCTTAAAGCTGGTCTGGCGCAGGAGGATCGGCACCTCGCGGCGTGGCGGGCCTTCAATCAGGATTTTCGGCTCAATGCCGTAATTCGGCATCAGTTCCTGTACCCGGTCGATATCCAGCGTGCGCGGCGTGAGATGGTTGATATGGCACCCTGGGAAACAGACCACGTCGGCAATCAGGCGATGTTCGTTGCTAAGCGCCAGATAGGTTTCCTGATCGACCGTCGCATGGCGATGCCAGCGGAAGGTTTCTAAGGCTTCCTGCACAAATTCGCGCGCCTGTGCCTCGGTAAAGTGTCCCTGTACATCATGCAGGTCGATCAGGTCCAGGCAGCGCGGCGTAAAGATGTTGCGCCGGGAGAGGATCTCTGCCGCCCTTTCGCGCAGCGCAACGTTTTCAATCAGCTCCAGGCGCAGCAGCGAGGTAAAAATGCGAAACGGATTACGGCAGAGCGCCGCATCGTCAGTCGGACGAAACGCCGTCGAGTGGACGGGCACGCCCGCCTGGGAGAGATCGTAGTAGCTGACCGGGTACATGCCCATAATGGCGAAGATCCGGCGCAGGGTGGAAAGCTCCTGCGCGGTGCCAACGCGGATCGCACCGTGACGTTCAACATTCAGGCGCGCCAGTTCGTCTGCATTTGCCAGTTGTTCATGTAAAAGTGGGTTATTTTCCAGAACCGCCAGGTTAACGTCCGCCACCAGTTCCAGCAAGGTGCCGTACTGCGGAACTTCCTGCTGGTACATCGCCGACATAGCCTGCGAAAAGTGTTCCCGAATATCATCAGCCGTGATGGTGTTCGCCATGATGTCATGCCTCCAGTGAATACTACCTGGAGTGTAGAGAAGCCCGTTCTTTTCGTTGGGAAGAATTTACAAATTGTGATCCAGGCAGACGAGTGGTCAAAGCATGGGCGTTTTCGAAAAACAGTTGTAACTCAAACAGATCAAATGTTAAAAATATTTTGCTATCAGGTTATCAAATTCAAACAACTTAACTTGTCACCCGCGTCGCTCTGTTTTTAACATCGCCTATGGAAAAAAATGGTCTGTTCAGTCAGCGCATACGCTTGCGCCATTTGCATACATTTGTGGCCGTCGCTCAACAGGGAACGCTGGGGCGAGCGGCTGAAACCCTTAACCTTAGTCAGCCTGCACTATCCAAAACGCTGAATGAACTGGAACAGCTTACCGGAACCCGTCTGTTCGACCGCGGCCGTCTGGGCGCTCAGCTTACGCTCGTAGGCGAACAGTTCCTGACGCATGCCGTTAAAGTTCTTGATGCCCTCAATACCGCCGGTCAGGCCTTAAACCGTAAAGAAGAGCAGGCCAGCGACATCGTGCGCGTGGGCGCACTGCCAACGGCGGCGCTGGGCATATTGCCTGCGGCGATCGGCCAGTTCCACCGCCAGCAAAAGCACGCCACGCTTCAGGTCGCGACCATGAATAACACCATGCTGCTGGCGGGCCTGAAGTCAGGCGAGCTGGATCTGGGCATTGGCCGGATGTCCGATCCGGAACTGATGAGCGGCCTGAATTACGAGCTGCTGTTCCTGGAATCACTGAAGCTGGTCGTGCGTCCGAATCATCCCCTGTTGCAGGATACCGTCACATTAAGCCGCGTAATGGAGTGGCCAGTGGTAGTTTCCCCGAAAGGAACGGTTCCGCGTCAGAATGCGGAAGCGTTGCTGCAAATGCAGGGCTGCACGCTGCCTTCAGGGTGTATTGAAACGCTCTCGGCGTCTCTTTCGCGCCAGCTGACGGTGGATTATGACTACGTATGGTTTGTGCCGTCCGGCGCGGTGAAGGACGATCTGCGACGCGGCGTGCTTACGGCGCTGCCGGTAACCTCGCCCGGCGCCGGTGAACCCATTGGGATCCTGACGCGGGTAGATGCCCCGCTCTCTGAAGGCGCCCAAACGCTGTTAAGCGCCATTCGTAAGTCAATGCCTCTCTGACCCTAAACGCAGAACCCGCCGCGAGGGCGGGTCTGTCTTACTCAGAACGTTTCCCAGTTATCACCTGAGACAGCCGCCGCCGGGGTTAAAGGCGCGGGTTTTGCTGCGGTTGCGGCGGCTGTAGTCCGTCCTGCGCGCGCCCCGTTGAGACGAAACGCGCCAACGGCTTCCGTCAGACGCGCGCCCTGCTCTTCCAGCGAGGCCGCCGCCGCAGAGGCTTCTTCCACCAGCGAGGCATTCTGCTGCGTCACCTTATCCATCTCGGAAATCGCCTGGCTCACCTGAACAATGCCGCGGCTCTGCTCATCAGACGCGGCCGCAATCTCCAGCATAATATCGGTGACGCGTTTAACCGCCTCGACGATCTCATTCATGGTATTGCCCGCCGCAACCACCTCCCCGGAACCCTGATCGATAAGCGACACCGATTCATTAATCAGGCTTTCAATCTCTTTCGCCGCGTTCGCGCTGCGGCTTGCCAGGGTGCGGACTTCACTCGCTACGACCGCAAAGCCGCGTCCCTGTTCACCCGCACGCGCCGCCTCGACCGCCGCATTGAGCGCGAGAATATTGGTCTGGAACGCGATGCTGTTAATCACGGCGGTAATTTCAGAGATCTTCTTCGAGCTGGTGGAAATATTACCCATGGTTTTCACCACGCCGGAGACCATCTGCCCCCCGCGGCTGGCCTTACCGGAGGCATCTTCTGCAAGTTTACTCGCATGATGCGCGTTATCGGCGTTTTGCTTCACCGTCGCGGTGAGCTGCTCCATGCTGGCCGCCGTCTGTTCGATGGCCGCCGCCTGCTGTTCGGTTCGGGATGAGAGATCGGTATTACCCGCGGAGATCTCGCTGGTTCCACGGTAAATCTCCTCCGCCCCCTGCCGCACCGTGCCCACGGTTGTCACCAGCGCCTGCTGCATTGTTTGCAGATCGCGCGTCAGGCGGCCAATTTCGCTGCGCCCGGTCGGTTCGTCCGGCATGGTTAAATCGCCTTTCGCGATATTTTCGATACGCGTAGCGGCTCGCTGAAGCGGGTTTATCACCGTACGGCGCAGCACCACAAAGGTGATCACCGCCAGCGCAAGCGCCAGGCCAAACGCGCCGAACATAAACATCAGCCCCAGCCGGGTGCGGGTGTGAGCCTGCGCCGTCAGTGCGTTGGCGCGTTCGGTGCGGATTTTTATCGCCTTCAGCAGCACCGCGTTATAGGCATCGTCCAGCGGACGCGCGGTCTCATTTTCATGGTTGATAATGGCTTCAAACATGCCGTTTTTGGCATATTTCAGCATCGGCTGCATACCGGCGATGTAGGCGTCATAGCGGGCTTTCAGATCGCCATCCAGCGCTTCATCAGCCTGAGTGCGAACGGTGCGCTTCATATAGGCGGCAAATCCATCCTGCGACTGCCTGATGCGGGTCTCAGCCTCAGCGATGTTTTGCTTCATCGCCTCCATCTCCGCGATGCGGCTCGCCGCCCCCGCGTGGATCATGTTGATACGGGCGGTGCGTAAATGGTTGGAACTGTTTGACAGACCGGTGCGCACCTGGATTTCTGCTGTGACATCCTGCTGATTGTTATCGGCCTGGAGCAGGAAATAGCCTGCCAGACCCGAGCTCAAGGCAAACAGGAGAATAATGCCACCGAGAATGGAGGAAAACAGCGGAACCAGCCGGATGTGATGCAAGAAACTCAGCTTGTGCTGCGCCTGCATCGATGTTGTGTTGTCCATGACCGTCGACTCTCTTATAGGTAAGATGCGTAAAAACACGCCTGTAAAAGAGTCATCGGCACAGCGGGGAATTAGATTACGCCTAAAAGCGCCAGACAGGTCACACTTTAGAGAAGATCAGGGAAGAAATGCCAGCGGGAAAAACCACTGGCAGAATAATCAGTTGTCGCCGAAATGGATGACGGTACGAATGGATTTTCCTTCGTGCATCAGATCGAAAGCTTCGTTGATCTGCTCCAGCGGCAGGCGGTGCGTAATGAACGGGTCGAGCTGAATTTTGCCGACCATCGCATCTTCAACCATGCCCGGCAGCTGTGTACGGCCTTTCACGCCGCCAAATGCCGACCCGCGCCATACGCGCCCTGTCACCAGCTGGAAGGGACGGGTTTTAATCTCCTGACCCGCGCCGGCCACACCGATAATGATGCTCTCACCCCAGCCTTTGTGGCAGCACTCCAGCGCTGAGCGCATCACGTTGACGTTGCCGATACATTCGAAGCTGAAGTCCACGCCGCCGTCGGTCAGCTCAACGATCACGTCCTGAACCGGTTTGTCGTAGTCTTTCGGGTTGATGAAGTCGGTCGCACCCATCTCACCTGCGAGCTTAAATTTCTCCGGGTTGGTATCCACAGCAATGATACGCCCAGCTTTCGCCTGTACCGCGCCCTGGATGACCGCCAGACCGATCCCGCCCAGGCCGAACACCGCCACGGTGTCACCCTCTTTCACTTTCGCCGTGTTATGCACCGCGCCGATACCGGTGGTGACACCGCAGCCGAGCAGACAGACTTTATCCAGCGGGGCCTGCGGATTCACTTTCGCCAGTGAGATCTCGGCGCACACCGTGTATTCGCTGAAGGTGCTGGTCCCCATGTAGTGATAGATTGGCTCGCCGTTATAGGAGAAACGGGTGGTACCGTCCGGCATAAGACCTTTGCCCTGCGTAGCGCGCACTGCCTGACAGAGATTAGTTTTGCCGGATTTGCAGAACTTACACTCGCCGCACTCTGCGGTGTAAAGCGGGATCACATGGTCGCCGGGCTTCAGGCTGGTAACGCCTTCACCCACTTCCACCACTACACCGCCCCCTTCGTGGCCGAGCACCGCCGGGAATACGCCTTCCGGATCGTCACCGGACAGGGTAAACGCATCGGTATGGCAGACGCCGGTGTGAGTAATTTTGATCAGCACTTCGCCTTTCTTCGGCGGAGCAACATCAATTTCAACGATTTTCAGCGGCTGGCCTGGGCCGAACGCGACAGCTGCGCGAGATTTCATGATGTCTTTCCCTTGTTGTGAGGTGTGTGGGTTTATTTTAGATAAGAGCGCAGCAAATGGCCGACTTCCGCCATCCGCACTGCCCGCTGATCCGGGGTGGTCTCCCCCGTCACCAGCTCATCTTTGAGGTGAATTTCAACCATTTCACCCATCAGGCCATTGGCAGCACCGCGCACGGCGGCAATTTGCTGCAGAATGGCGAGACAGGGATCGCCCGACTCCAGGGCGCGTTCAAGGGCATCAACCTGGCCTCGAATGCGGCGGACGCGGGTCAGAATACGTTTTTTATCTTCGGGTGAATGCGGCATACGCCCTCCTGATACTATATGGGGGTATGGTACCTCGTATGTTATTGCCCTGTAAACCACAAGATAGAGACGCTGCAATGAGCACATCGCCGGCAAGGAACAAAAGATATTTAGGGTTTATTCTGGCCGCTACGAATCCTATTTAGCTCGTAATGTTAAAATTCAGCACTTATATGGCACGATGTGAACAGAAATAACATTCTCGTCACCTAACATACTGCTACAAACAAAATGGTGGTGTTAATGATTGTACTAAAGAGCTTTTTATTCTTTGTTGGCGCGGCGGTCGCATGCGCGCTTATTATACTTTGTCTTTGGGTTGATATGCGGTTTGTCGGCCATGATATTCCGGAATTATCACTGACCGAAATTATGCAGGAAACGGTATTAGCGACTATCGTTTTTCTCCATTTTTGTCTGGCGAAAATGGATGAATCCATGCGTTACTGTAATATACTGGTTGGCGGTTTTTTCCTGACGATGTTAATTCGTGAACTGGACGCGCTTTTTGACCTCATTTCTCATGGGAGTTGGGTGTGGTTCGCGCTGATTACCGCTCTGCTGGCTATAATTCGCCCCGTTATGCATTTTCGCACTACCCTGGAACAGCTGGCAAAATACACGCAATCCCCCTGGTACGGTATTCTGTTGAGCGGCCTGCTGGCTGTACTGGTCTTCTCCCGTCTCTTTGGGATGCAAGTGCTGTGGCACGCCATTCTGGAGCATGGCTATATGCGTGTCGTGAAAAACGCCGTGGAGGAAGGTTCGGAATCGTTCGGCTATATGCTGTGCCTGGCCGCATCCCTTGGCTATTACATTACCTTTCGCGCTAACGCACGAGAGAAATAGTCTCTTCCCGCTACGTAGACAGAGACGGCGAGGGAAATATTTATCCACTCCATCCTTAGGGCGTTATGGTGGACATGTAAGAAAGACATATCCTAAAAAGAGGTAATCAGGCGTCGATTTTAGCGAATTCTCTCTCACTCTTGCCATCAGCGTCTATCCTTAGACTATCAACAAAAGGAGGCTGGAATGTCTGATTTCGACACTGATAAAAATGCACAATACGCTGGCGATAAAGCCAAAAACAAACTTGATGAATTATCCGGCTCTGCGCAGCAGCAGTTTGGTGAATTCGTTGATTCCCCTAAACATCAGGTGAAAGGTGCAGCGAAAAAATATGCTGCCCAGGCTAGTGATGCCGTCTCGGATGTTACTGAAGCCGTCAGAAATAACCCGTTAACGGGCTTAATCGCTGCGGGTGCGGTAGGCATCGTTCTGGGACTTCTGCTGGGACGGAAATAATTTCAGGCCCTCCGGGGCCTTTTCTTTTCCCCACGTTTTTCTCCCTCTCTTCCCCCCCTAATTTTGATAGTTCTTATGACAAATCCCCGAACCGCACGAAAAACTTGTACAATTTAGATGTACAGATTTGACCGGATAGTATAAATTCGATGCCAGTGATGTTACAAAATTGTTTGTCAACGGTGGAAAATTATGCGTCGCAACCATGCTCCCTCTACAGCAGAAAGCGCTATAACCTTGTATTTTAACAAGGATAATGTCCCAACACAGCAGGAAACCCTTGGTGCCATCGTCAGTGAGATCATCAAAGAAAATGTACAACTGAGCAGAATGACAATTTGTACAAAGCTGTTGCGCAGAATTGAAGAATCAACGTCTGACGTTGAGAAAGCGCACTATAACGGTTTGATAGCCCTCTTCTTCGAGCGTTAACCTGAACACTGTTTTTAACTTACTAAGTTAGTCATGCTGAGTGAGAATAGAGCATCTGGATGCGATGACTAACCCCATGCTACAGCCGCGTGTAGCAGAGTGAGATTAAGCTATGCATAGAACTAAATTTGAACGACTTAAGGATGACCTTATCGGTGAGGCCGTATTATCCATACTGAAAGAGAACGGACCTATTACCTTTGCGTCTCTTGCTAATCGCCTGCTGGCGATGGCTAACGTTGAATCAAATGATGAGCGTAAAAATGCATTGATTGCCGCTGAAGATGAAGTGCGCCAGCGTGTAACCGGCGTATCGCACGACCGGGGAAGAGTGATGGGCGATTATGAAATTGGCCGCATGCGCTCTCTCTTTACTCACAACACGCTTCTGAGCCCAAATAAGAAACACTAATTTTAACCGAGACGGTGACCACCATGAGTAAAGCGACTATGCACCAGACGTATAATTTTGAAGCCCTGCACGATAAAGGACTGGCGGAACACTTTCTTAATGCTGGAAAGCATCTCAGTGGTGAAGTTGAAGTGTTAGGCTCGGCAATACGCTGTATTATGCTGACCGGTGACAACCTTTCGAATAAAGAGATCATCCTGCAACTGATTCACGCCCTTGAAATTACCGAGGAGCCTGAAGCCTGCGATGTCATTCGCAACACACTTGAAATTGTTGTCGGCTTTACGCGTGATGATATCTGAGAATACACTATTGCGACGGTGAGTGAGTGTTTTTTACTGGTGGTCGAATACTGTAGTCTGTCGTACCACCAGCATATGAAGCCGTTAACTAAATAGCCGTACCATTCGATCCAACTCTTCTTCTTTAACCGCGCGGGAAAGATAATAACCCTGGAATCGCTTAACCCCTAACGCGACAAGTTTTTCAAATTTTTCTTCGCTATCGACGCCTTCCGCAACGCATTCGGTCCCCGTCATGTCGCTGTAAACCTGTATCGCTTTAATAATGCTATAGTCTTTGTCGTTAGCCACAAAGTGCTCAACAATATCGCGATCAAGCTTTAGTCCATCAACATTAATCAGTCTGATGGGCAGCATAGCATGATATTTTGAAAAACAGTCATCCAGAAAAAGCCGACATCCCTCGGCGCGTAAACGCTGGAGTGTTTCGGGAATATTTTTATCCTTTGTTACGTCAATCGTTTCAGCTAGTTCAAAGACTAGTTTCCCGGCCCACTGCGGTTTGAGTAACATTTCGACGGCCTTTTTGGCCATCCCCGGCAGCGCGTTTCCCGAAGCAAGTTGAGGAGGAATGTTAATTGAAAAATAATATTTTCCATTGTATTTATTGATACCTGATACGGCCGCATGGATGACTAACGCCGTTAGCTTGAGCCATATTTCACTATTTTTTATCCCTCCCAGAAAATAGGCTGGCTTCAGGATCTCACCTTTTTTATGCCAGCGCAGCAGGATTTCAAATCCAACTCCTTTTTTATCACTATCAGTGATAATTTGATAAGCCGCAAAGATTTCCCGTTTATGTAACGCTTGTAATATATCTATTTCCGTTTCCGAAAACACTTTTGTTTTATTTTTTCCTGCACAAACCTCATCTCTGAAAACGCGAGAGTCGCTAAACCATACTCTGATAATATATAATTTACCCAAACCCACCTTGCGATGGGTATAAATAGTTTTATCTGACAGCCCTAACCTCTTACTCTGCTCTTTTATGGAAATACCCCGATAGAAATTCAGTAGCACGGTTAACTCGCGATGTGTTAACCCATGCAAATTTTCTTTACCCTCCTTGTCCGGTACGTTACGCAACAAGCGTGAAGGGCCAGCACGCTCATCTGTCTCATTTTTTACAAAGCCCATTATTTCTGTAATATTCTCTACCCTGATCGTGGAAAGCTTTTTTGTATTATTAACGAGACTTCTCAACGTTGCATTAAGCCATCGCTCAGGTAGTGCACCATACAGGGTGACCCTGCAAATCACCGGCAGTGCATTCAGAACGGATACCAAGCGCTTCAGGCTTTCAAGAAAAGTAGCAACGTCACGACCAAGGAAAACCGAAACCTCGGGCGATTGATTTTCCATCATTTTTTCAACGTCAACGGAACATATTTCATCCTCTTCAAAATGGAGTCGCGTGGCGTGTACGCCTCGAGATTTCAGAAGCAGGCTATACCCTTCAAAGGTGAAACCGCAGGCTGAAATAACAAACCGTTGCTTGTAGCAAGTACCTTGCACAGAGGGTAAATTTTGAGACATAACCTGCTCCTGAGAATACAAACATCATTCCCATATGTAATTAAAGCCAATATTCCTTGTCGCATTGAATAATTTTACCGCACCCCATTTGGTTAATAAACCGTTATCAATGTTATGCACATGAACATCTTTGCGTTAATCAACCGACTCATCCATATGCAGCATAAATATCATTTTCTTTTCATATAACAACAGTAACCAGGACTTTCTCAAGGTATAATGAAAATTCCGAAAAAGAAGTCCGGACACTTCTTCTCATCGGCTCAGACAAAAAAGAGAAAATGCTATGGATAATCACATCTCATCCAGAGCTTTGCTACATCGACGGGATGTCATTAAAAACAACCCGCGATTTAGTGAAGCTATAATAGAACACTACAGAATCAATGACGCCATTTATAAAAAACAACCCCTGTTCTACAAAACGATGCTTCAGGAATCACGGTTCAATATAATACTCTCAATATGTTGTTTTGTTTTTGGCAATCAGGCTGAGTCGGTCTCGGAGATTAAGGCACTGTGCTCACGCTATAATATCGCCAGCCCTAACAGCGTTATTGCGATCATCACCATACTTAAAACCACCGGGCGAATTAAGACTTGGCGCTGTACCGAAGATCGGCGAAAAACAAAAATCGCGCCTACGGAAAAAGGACTGGATGAGCTTAAACGCTATATGTCCGGGGCGTTCACGCCTGTTAGCATTCTTTATCCGACATTCAACATTAATGTTAATCTTCTGGACAATGACACACTCAGGCACAACTTTTTCCGGCGCGCCGCAGAATACCTTTTCCGCGGATTAACATTCAGTAAAGTACTTCCGGAGGTGGGTTTATTTATTGATAAGGATGGTGGCCGGATGATTATGCTCTATCTCTATTTGCAGGCCATTAAAAACAAAACAGCATACGGTGCCATAATAGCGTATTCAGCCAGCACACTTGCAAAAGAATTTTTCGTCTCGCGTATTCACGTCAACCGCATTATCAAATCGGCACAGGAGGCAGGTTATCTTAAAGATCGCGGCGATGGCCGGATGTCCATTTACCCGGCATTTATCGAACTTGTCGAAAATTATGCCGGTTTATATTTTGCCTATGTCACACATTACATCAATGTGGTGCCAAAAGAACGACGCCATGCTGTCAACATGACGTCTACACTCTGATCTGACGGGCGTTCGGCTTGCTGAACGCCTTTTTTATCGCTCGCGCAGCGCCTCTTTTGCCTTATTTAACGGTTTCAGCAGATAATCAATGACGGATTTACTGCCGGTTTTGATATCAACCGTAGCTATCATGCCCGGAAACACCGGGAATTCCTTGCCCTGCCGGTTAGTCAGATGGTTACTGTCTGTACGGATATAAACGCGATAATAATAAACATCCCGTTTCACCTCGTCCTGAAGGGTATCCGGTGAAATCATCGTCACCTCCCCCTCCAGCCCGCCGTAAATGGAGTAGTCATAAGCGGTGATTTTCACCAGCGCTTTTTGCCCGGGATGGATAAACGCGACATCGCGCGGCGAGATTTTCGCTTCTATCACCATCTGGTCATCAAGCGGTACCAGGCTCATCAGTTTGCCGTTCGGCGGGATCACCCCGCCAACCGTCGTCACGTCAATGTCTTTCACGATGCCACGCACCGGCGCATTAAACGTTAAGCGGGTGAGTGAGTCTTCGCGCCCTTTCATCACCGAACGCTGCGCTTCGATTTCCGCGTTCGCTTTCGCCAGTTCTTCGCGGGCGCGAACGTAGTACTGGTTTTTCATCTCGGTGATTTTGCTCTCCAGCTCATTTTTTTGGCGTTCAAGGCGTAAGACTTCGACCTTACTGGCTGCCCCCTGCGTCACCAGCGGGCGCGTTAATGCCAGTTCACGCTGCACGAGATCCGCTCCCTGGCGTAAACCCGCCAGCCCTTTTTCAAGGCTTTCGCGACGAGACTGGTAAAGCGCCGTTTCCTGTTTAACCAGCTCAACGTCGTCATCCAGCTCTGCCGGGAATGTCAGCCCGGTGTCGTTCACTTCAGCATTCAGACGCGCGGCTGTCGCCATCGCAGCATTTAATCGAGACTCGCTCTCAAGCACGCTGGACTCGGTTTTCGTCCGGTCCAGTTGGGCAAGCTGTTGACCACGCTCGACGATATCGCCTTCGCGCACCATCAGACTGTGGATAATCCCCCCTTCCAGGGACTGGATCACCTGCTCGTGGGAGGACGGGATCACCTTGCCACTGCCCGTAGTGAACTCATCCAGCTGGAACAGGCTGGCCCAGGTAATAAACACCACCAGCAGGGCAAACAGCGACCATGCCACCAGCGACGATCGCGGCAGGCGGGGCTCCTTCAGTCGGCTATTAAAGCGGGAGAAATCATTCATGCCACGCCCTCCGTTTTCAGTTTAACCGTGCGCTGCGGCGCCTGCTGCGGGGCCATTCCGTGCTGGCGTAAAATGGCATCACGAGGGCCATCCATCACCACTTTGCCGTTTTCCAGCACGATGATGCGGTCAACCAGGTCCAGAATCGGCAGACGATGCGTCGCCACCACCAGCGTCCGGCGCTTACCGAGCCACTGGTGCAGATGCTGGATAAACTGCTTCTCGCTGACCTCATCCAGCCAGGCGGTGGGTTCATCCAGCAGCAGAATATTCGGCGAGGTGATCAGCGCGCGGGCCAGCAGCAGCGCCTGACGTTGCCCGCCGGAAAGCCCCATTCCGCCCTC
Source organism: Enterobacter cloacae complex sp. IR5412 (assembly GCF_049237385.1). Taxonomy (NCBI): domain Bacteria; kingdom Pseudomonadati; phylum Pseudomonadota; class Gammaproteobacteria; order Enterobacterales; family Enterobacteriaceae; genus Enterobacter; species Enterobacter cloacae complex sp. IR5412. The sequence goes on from NZ_JBMKHQ010000003.1 coordinate 395,046, forward strand.
GTTGATGATGGTGTTCAGCCCCATTTTCTGCTTGCGCACAAACTCCAGCGCGCCGCTATTGACCAGCGCCTGATGGATTTCCTCGTCTGTCGCCAGCGGATTACCCATCAGGATGTTGTCGCGTACGGAGCCGAAGAACAGCCTCGCCTGCTGACTGAGCAGCTGCATATCGCGGCGTACGTCAGCCGGGTCAAGATGATTGAGAGCAATATCGTCCAGCAAAATGCTGCCCTGCTGTGGCTCCTGCATTCCCGCCAGCAGGTGCAGCAAAGTGCTTTTCCCCGAGCCATTCCGCCCGAGCACCGCCACGCGCTCCCCGGCGCGAATGCGCAGTTTGCTGACGTTCAGCACGGTGAGCTTCTCTTCTTCGTCGTAATAAAACCCGACGTCGTCCAGCTGATAATCACCGCGCAGGTGGGCTTTATGCACTTTTTTGCCGTGCTGGGGATCGTCAATCGGACGCTGCATCAGGTCATCCAGTCCCTTGCGGGCCACCTTTGCTGACTGCCAGCGGGAGAGCACGCCGGAAATCTGCGACAGCGGCGCAATGGTGCGGGACGCCAGAATCGAGGTGCCCACCAGCGCACCGGTGGTCATGTCGCCGCTGATGACCAGGTAACAGCCCACCAGCAGCACCACGGCGTAGACGATAGATTGCACCTCCTGGGTCCAGGTCAGCAGCAGCCCCGTCAGCCAGCGCTGTTTCATGCCGACGCTGGCGGCAACGTCATTGGTGTTATTCCACTGGTTCTGGAACCGCTGCTCGGCGCGCATCAGCTTGATGTCCTCAAGCCCCTGCACCGCTTCCACCAGCGTGGCGTTACGAATCGCCGATTCACGCATCCCTTCGCTGGAGAGTTTTCCCAGCGGGCGCTGCACCAGCAGGCCGGGAATGAGCAGCAGCGGCACGGCCAGCAGCACCACCAGCACCAGCGGGCCGCCAATCATCCACAGAATGAAGACGAACAGCAGGAAGAACGGCAGATCGGAGATGGCTGCAATGGTGGTGGAGGTGATCAGCTCCCGCACCGACTCCAGCTCGCGGATCTGGGCGATAAACGACCCGGTCGATTTCGACCGTGCGCCGTTTTTAATCCGCAGGGCGTGGGCAAACACGCGCTCGGAAATACGCAGGTCGGCGCGTTTCCCTACCACATCCGAAATATGCACCCGCAGCATGCGCATAATGAATTCAAACACGATAGCGATCATCACGCCGCCAAACAGCACCCACAGCGTGGCCTCCGACTGGGACGGCACCACCCTGTCATACACCTGCATGGAAAAGACCATGCCGGAGAGCGCCAGCACGTTGGCGACCAGCGCCACCAGCATAATATCGCTGTAACGACGCCAGTCTTTCAGCGCCAGCTGCCAGAACCAGTTTTTCTCATAGGGTTTGATGTAATCATCCACGCGCGCATCCGGCGTGGACTCCAGGGGACGCAGCACCATCAGCCCTTTTAACCGCGAACCGAGTTCGTCACGCGTCAGCGTCGTCTCCAGGCCGCCGTCGCCGCTGAACTGCACGCTGATGTTCCCTTCGTTGTCCATACGGTTGATGACCGCGATTTGCCCGCCGGTGAACTCCGCCAGCAGCGGTAAGCGCCACGGGTCGAGCGATACGGCTTCCGCCGCTACCCAACGCATCCCCAGCCCAAGCTGGCGCGCCATCTCCTCCAGCACCAGCTGGCGCGAAGACTGGCTTTCATGGTTAATCGTGACCCGAACATGCTCCGCCGAAAAATCCAGCCGATAGTGCTTAGCGATGATGAGCATGCCCTGCAACCAGGGTTCGTACTGTGGATGTGTCTTCATAATGCTACGTCCTGTTCAGGGCGATGATTTCGCACTGAAATGATACCTTTGCGAGATGATTAGAAATCGAACGTTGCCTAAACGAGCCCGCAAAATAATCTTGTGAAATAGAGGGTTATGGCTATTAATGTAAAGAAACGCAAAAAGCCGCGAGGATCGCTCCCCGCGGCGTTGTTTTACGCAATTAACAGTTGATGATTTGCCAGCAGCGTCGCCAGATCCGTCTGCACGCCGTTCAGCGTCACCAGGGTGGTTGGCGAGAACTGGCCGCCCGTCCCGTCGAGGTCAACCTGGATCTCGGTGTTGCTGCCGTTCTGCACCACGCGGATGTAGTCAGCAATGTTGCCCGCGCTACTGTCCAGCGTCGCCACGCCGTTCACGTAGCTCGCCGAGCCGGTGCCGGTATAGCCGCTGTCGGAAAGCAGGTCACGCAGATCGATGCGGTCCGTGTCTGCCGTCCCTTCCCAGGTACCGACGGTAAAGCCGTTCACCACATCGCTACCGTTGCCGCCGGTCGCGTCAGACGCGTTGATCAGCTTATAGAGCAGCGTGTCCTGACCGCCGCTGCCGATGTTGAAGGTGTCGTTACCGCCGCGGCCTTCGAACTGGTTATCACCGCTGTTGCCGGTGATCACGTCGTCATAGTCGGAGCCGTTAATCCCTTCAATATTCAACAACCGTGTGGTACCGAACCCGGTGTCCTGCGCCGTTGAGAGGCGCAAATCAACAGTTATCTCAGAGGTGGCATTGCGGTAATCCACCACGTCCATGCCGCCGGTATTGCTCCAGGTGTCGTAGTCGGAATGGGTATTCCAGCCGCCGGAGCCATTATAGGTATAGCTCCCATCCTCTGCGATAAAGGTGTCGTTATACCCGGTTCCGGTAATGGTTCCGTTGTGGCCGCCGGTGGCCGCTTCGGCGGTGAGAACATAACCCTCTTTGCCGTTGCTCGCGTCCAGGCCGGTCCAGGTGACGTTATCCGACACGCCGTTGGTGATCTTCACGATCTCCGCCGAGTAGGTTTCGTTCGGATCCAGCCCGTAGAAACTTACCAGCGCAGAGGTATCATTCGAGCCAATGCCGGACTGGGCGTTGATGATCTGCGAGGCCACCAGTACGCCCGCGGCGTTGTACAGATTGACCGTGTTGCCGTAGTAGGCGTTGATGCCCTCGCTATCGACAATGTGCAGATGCATCGCGGTACCGTCAGCAATGGTTTTGCTGTTTTGCACCAGCACCACCTTGCCATTCTGCTGAGACACCAGCAGATCCTGCGCACCATCCCAGTTGTAGTCCACCGCGGCGACGCCGGTGACGTTAGCAAGCCCTGACGCAAGCTGGCTTGAAGTCCAGGTTGAGCCGTAGCCGTTGTTGGTGAACAAGGTTGCCGTCTGCGAGCCGCCGTAGGTGCTGAGCTTGATGATGTCCATCTGCCCATCGCCGTTCCAGTCCACCGCCACCGACAAATAGCCCGCCGTGGCGTTAGAGGCTTCCACCGCGCTCCTGGTGGTGGATAGCTGCCCGGTACCGTCGTTGTAGTAAATCACCCCGCCGTTGTTGTTGTAGCTGCTGCCCAGGTACAGGTCCATGTAGCCATCGCCGTTAAAGTCCGCCCACGTCATGGACGCCGCCGTGGTGGTATTCGAGGCGTTGGCCACAAACACGTTGGTCAGGTTCTGGCCAATGGAGAGCGTACCGTTCCCGTTGTTGTTTATCACGGTGAGCGAGTACGCCCCGCTGCGGTTGGTGTGCTGCACGATGTCCACGGTGCCGTCGTTGTTCAGGTCGACGCCGGAGATTTCACGTCCGGAATCGAACTGGCCGTAGAATCCACCTTCCCCGCCGGTGCCGTCCGGCGACAGAACGCCGTTGGTATTAACCAGGTAGGTCAGGGAGTCCATACCGGCATCTCCGTAGGCCAGATCCAGATAGCCATCCCCGGTTTTATCGTAGGCAATTACGCCGCCGTACCAGATAGTGGTCCCCATTGCCAGCTGGCTGGCGGTGTAACTGCTGCCATCGTAGGTCCACATCACCTGCGTAGAACCCGCGTAGGTGTTCTCAGTTGCGAAAATATCCTGGGTGCCGTTACGGTCAAAGTCGGCGGCGGTCTGACTCACCACGTAATAGCCACGGGTGTTGCTCAGCGTATTGCCGGCATAGGTCGAGCTATCGCTGCTGGAGTAAGACTGGCCGTTAGCAATGATATTCCACAGGCCGCTGCTGTTCGTGCCGACCGTCATAGTCGAGTTATTCAGGTTACCCGCAGTGGTCGCCCAGTCGGTATTCACCGAGGTGGTATCGATCACCAGGCTGCCGGTTGCCGTACCAGTGGTGTTACCGTTGCCCGCGCTACTCTTCACCTGCGCGGTTACGTCGTAGTTCGCCACGCTCAGGGCATCGCTGTCCGGGATCTGCAGATACCAGGTATTGTGATCCGGGTCGACTACCACCGCGCCGCCGGTCTGCGACGTATAGGTTTTCCCGTTCACCATCACCACCAGGTACTCCCCATTCACCAGGTCCGCAGACACCGTGCCATTAATAATCGGCGTGGTATCCGAGGTGGTCTGGGCAGTAATCGCCGCCGTGGTGGTCGGGATGCTGGTATCGACGTTCAGCACAAAGCCATCCGATTCCGTGTAGTTACCGGCTTTGTCGGTGACGCGCAGAATGTAAGTGTGATTCCCGTCGAGCAGGCCGTTGTCCTGATAGGACCAGCTTGCGCTGCCGTTCATTGTGACCTGACCCAGCAAGATCCCGTCCCGGTAAAGCTGCACGATTTCGCCGTCTTCCGGAGCACGGTTAAGCGTACCGTTGATCAGTGGTGAGGTATCGTCCGTCGCGACTGATGCGCCGTACGTGCCCGTACGTTCACCTTCCCCGTCGGTATAGCTGACCACCGTTCCCACCGTTTCAGGCGGCGTGGTATCAACCGTTACCACCTGCGAAGAGGTTGAGCCGACGTTGCCCGCCTGGTCGATGATCCGCACCTGCCAGGTGTAATCCCCGTCCGCCAGATCGCGGGTATCCGTATAGCTCCAGCGCTGGTTAGTGACGGCAGTGTCAATCCAGGTATTGCCTCCGTCGAGGCTGATCTGTACGCGCTCGTCGCTGGCCAGCGCGCTGCCCAACGAGCCGTTGATCGTCAGCGAGGTGTCCATGGTGATGAAATCACTCCCGGACTGCCCGGTATCTTCGCTGATGCTGTCAATGGTGATGCCGTACTGCGGCGCCTGGGTATCCACCGTCACGTCCTGCGTGGTGGTGGCCCCGACGTTGCCCGCCTGATCGACAACCCGCACCTGATAGCGGTAGTCGCCGTCGGCCAGGGTGCGCGCGTCGTTATAACTCCACCGGGTGCCGCTTACCGTGGCGTAAACCCAGGTAGTGCCGCCATCCATGCTCACCTGCACATACTCACCCGCCCCGAGTTCGGCCCCGAGCGTCCCGTTGAGCGTGTACGAGGTCGAACTGGTCAGGAAGTCGTTATTGTCGAAGCCGGTATCGACGGTGATGTTATCCACGGTCACCGTAATCGCCGCATCCGGCGCGACCGTATCGACCGTCACCTGCTGATGAGCGCTGGCACCCACGTTGCCCGCCGCATCCACTACGCGAACGTAGTAGTCATAGGTCTGGTTACCCAGCGTGCGGCCGTCCACGTAGTACCAACTGTTGCCGGTGACGATCACGTTCTGCCAGCTGACTCCGCCGTCGATGCTAATCTGGGCATATTCGCCGTCGGCCAGCGTTGCGCCGAGCGAGCCGTGCAGCGTCAGGGAGGTATCATTGGTGATAAAGTCGCTGCTGCTCAGGCCGGTATCGTCGCTGATGCTGTCGATAGCGATCGTTTTGCTGGCGTCCGGCGCGACGGTATCAATGGTCACCACCTGGCTGGTGGTGGCGCTGATATTCCCCGCGTCGTCAATCACCCGCAGCTGGTAGTTGTAGTCTCCGTCGGCCAGCGTGCGGCCATCAACGTAGGTCCAGCTCAGTCCGCTGACGCTCACGTCAGTCCAGGTCGCGCCACCGTCCAGGCTGATCTGCGCGTGGTCGCCGCTGCCCAGGGCCGCGCCGAGCGTCCCTTTCAGGCTAATCTGGTTGTCGCTGGTAATGAAGTCGCTGTCGGACAGGCCGGTATCCTGCGAGACGGAATCCACGGTAATGCTCGTCGCCGCAGGCTTCGTCAGATCGATTACCACGTCCTGGCTGTCCGTTGCCCCGACGTTGCCCGCGTTATCAATGACGCGCACCTGGTACGGGTACGTACCGTCCGTCAGGGTGCGGCCATCGGTGTAACGCCAGGTGGTGCCGGTCACGGTCAGGTCAATCCAGGTGACGCCGCCGTCGAGGCTGATCTGCGCCTTCTCGTTATTACCGAGCTGCGCGGTCAGGGAACCGTTCACCACCACCTGCTTATCGTTGGTGATGAAGTCACTCGCGCTCAGGCCGGTATCGTTTTGCAGGGAATCAATGCTGATCCCCATTGACGGTGCGGTGAGATCCACGGTGACGCTGTGGTTATCGCTGGCGCTGTTGCCGATGGCGTTGCTCACCTGCGCATTGATCATGTACGAACCGCCGTCCGCCAGCGCGGTCACGTCTGCGCTGCCGACCGTATAGCTCCAGGTGCCGTCATTTTGAACGGTAGCCGTGTAGGTTTTACCGTTAAGCGTAATGGTCACCGTCTGGCCCGCAGGCGCGTCGGTGGTACCGCTGACAATTAGCGGCGTGCCGTGCTCGGCGGCGTTGACGATATCGTCCTGGGCAAAGGTGTTGATGACGATGGTCGGCACGTCGCCGTTCAGCGTCATGTCGTGTGTTGCGCTGCCCGGGTTACCCGCCTTATCGCTCACCGTAGCCGTAATGGTGTAATCCCCATCGCTCAGGCCGAGGAAGTCGCGGCCCGGCACGAAGACCGACCACGAACCGTCTGATCCAACGGTCGCCTGATAGCTGTGCCCGTTGAAGGAGACGGTCACCGTCTGGCCCTGCTCCGCGGTGGTGGTCCCGCTAATAGTCTGCCCCGCCAGCAGCTCGGCGTTGTTGACGATATCGTCATCGGCCACGGTGCTGATGGTGACGGCTGGTGCGACGGTATCGACCGTTAAGGTATGGGTCGTCTGGCCGCTGTTACCGGCTTTATCGTTGACCACGGCGGTCACCGTCAGCGCACCCTGGCTCAGTGCGACCAGGTCTGCCGCCGGAACGTCCAGCGTCCAGGTGCCATCGCTGCCGACAAGCGCAGTGTAGGTTTTTCCGCCCAGCGTGACGGTCACCGTCTGGCCTGCTTCCGCGCTGGAAGAGCCGTGTACGGTGAGCGGCTGCTGAGCTTCCGCCGCATTCAGCACGTCGTCGCCCGACAACGTGTTCACGCTAATCACCGGCGCGGTGGTGTCCACGCTGATGGTATGCGTCGCCGAGGCGCTGTTCCCGGCGCTGTCCTGCGCCGAAGCAGAAACCTGGTAGCTCGCGCCGTCGGCCAGAGCGCCCACGTCGGCGGCTGGAACGGTGGTCTGCCAGGCGCCGTCGCTCTGAATGGTGGCCGTATAGCTCTTACCATTCAGGGTGATAGTGACCTGCGTGCCGCTGGCGAACTGCGCACTGGAACCGTTGATAACCAGCGACGCGCCCGCTTCTGCCGCATTGATCACGTCATCACCGCTGAGGGTGTTGACGGTCAGCGCGACCGATGCGGTATTTACCACCACGTCATGGGTCTGAGTGCTGCTGTTGCCTGCGCTGTCGGTGATAGTCGCGCTGAGGGTTACGGTGCCGTCGGTCAGTGCGGAAATCACGCTGGCCGGAACGCCCACGCTCCAGTAACCGCTGGCGTCAACGGTGGTGGTGTACTGATTCGAACCGATGGTGATAATCAGCTTATCGCCGACGCTGGCGCCGGTTGCGGTGCCGCTGACGATCTGCGCCTGCCCGTGCTCCACGCTGTTGATGACGTCATCACCCGCCACGACGTTAAAGCTGACGGTCGGCGGCGTGGTATCAAGCGTAATCGCTTTGCCCGCGCTGCCCGGGTTACCCGCGGCGTCACTCACGCTCACCTGCACGGTGTAGCCGTTATCCGCCAGGGCGGACAGGTCTGTGCCCGGCACGTTAACGCTCCAGACGCCGCCCTGCTGAACCTGCGCGGTGTAGCTGTTCCCGCCGAAGGTTACGGTTACCGTCTGACCGACTTCCGCCGTGGTGGTGCCGGAAATGGCCACGCCCGCAGCCGCTTCGCTGCCGTTGATCACGTTGTCGCCTGCGACCGTGTCAATCGTCACGGTTGGCGCGGTGGCATCTACACTGTATTCGCGGCCCGCAGAGGCGCTGTTGCCGTGCGCGTTGGTGATGCTCACCTGCACGCTGGCGTCGCCGTCTTTCAGACCCGCAAGATCCGAGGAAGGCACGTTCGCCGTCCAGTTGCCGTCGGCATCGACTTTGGCGGTGTAAGACTTGCCGCCAAAGGTGATGGTCACGGTCTGGTTCTCTTCCACATTGGATGTGCTGCCGGAAAGCACCAGATCCGCGCCTTTCTCCGCCGCATTAATCACGTCGTCGGTGGCGATGGCATCGATGCTGATCGCCACGGCTGCCAGATCGACGGTGACGTCGTGGCTGATGGAGACCGGATTTCCCGCCGCGCTCTGGCCCGCTACGGTGACGGTCATCGTGCCTGCGGCCAGAGCGCCCACGTCTGCCGCCGGGATCGCCGCGGTCCAGGAGCCGTCTGCCAGTACCGACGCGGCATAGGTCTTGCCATTCAGGGTCACGGTGAGCGTAGTGCCCGCCGCCAGCCCATCGCTTGAGCCAGTGACGATAAGATTCTGACCATGCTCAATGCTGTTGATCACGTCATCGCCCGCCACGGTATCCACGCGCAGCCCCGGCAGGCTGGCGTCGATAGTGATATCGCGCTCGCCCGTTCCCGTATTGCCATGGTCATTAGTGACGGTCGCTGACACCATTAAATCGCCGTTGCCCAGCGCCGTCAGAACCGACTCAGGCACGTTCACGGACCAGGTCAGATCGCTCTGCACCGTCGCGGCGTAGCTGTTGCCGCCGATGGTCACCGTCACGGTGTTGCCCGCCTCAGCGTTCGTTACCCTGCCGCTGAGGGTCTGCCCCGCAGCCACTTCCGCCGCGTTAATCACGTTGTCGCCCGCCACGGTGTTGATGGTGACGGTTGGCAGCGCGGTGTCGACAAGCAGGTTCGCGGTATTGCTCACGCTGTTGCCCACGCCGTTGGTGGCGGTCGCGTTAAGGGTGTAACTGGCCTGACCGAGACCGGCCAGATCCGCCGCCGGAACCGTCAGGCTCCAGGTGCCGTCTGCCGCAGTTGTCGCCGTGTAGTTTTTACCGTTCAGAATGACGGTCACCACGGTGCCTTCCGCCAGGTTGGCGCTGGTGCCGCTGACGCTCAGGTCCTGGCCTTTTTCAACGGCGTTCAGGACGTTGTCATCACTGATGGCGTTGAAGCTGACCGACGGCAGACCGGTATCGACGGTCACATTATGCGTGCCGCTGCCGGTGTTGCCCGCCGCGTCGGTGACAGACGCAGTGACGGTCACCGTACCGTCGCTGAGGCCTGAAATCACATTTGCCGGAACGCCCACGCTCCAGTTACCCGCCGCGTCCAGCACGGTGGTGTAAGTCTGGCCGCCGATCGTGACGGTGACCTTATCGCCCGCCGCCGCGCCGGTGGCGGAGCCGCTGATAATCTGTGCCTGCTTGTGTTCAGCCACGTTAATCACGTCGTCGCCTGCCACGGTGTGGATGGTCACAGTCGGAACGGTCACATCCACCATCAGAGTGTGATCAACCGATGCCGGGTTACCCGCCTTGTCGCTGACTGAGGCAGTGACCGTCACGCTGCCGTCGGTTAATCCTGCCAGATCCGCCGCCGGAACGTTCAGCGTCCAGCTGCCGTTGGCGCTGACGGTTGTGGTGTAATCTTTGCCGTTCAGCGATACGGTCAGCGTCTGGCCCGCTTCGGCGGTGCTGGTGCCGGAAATTGCCAGGTCTGACTGCGCTTCTGAGGCGTTGAGGATATCATCTGTGGCAATCGTGTTGATGGTCACGGACGGCGCGGTAGCATCCACGCTGTACTCGCGGCCCGCCGAGGCGCTGTTGCCGTTCACGTTGGTGACGCTTACCTGCACGCTGGCATCACCCTCTTTCAGACCGGTCAGATCCGAAGATGGCACAGTGGCGGTCCATTTACCCTCAGCGTCCACCGTGGCGGTGTAGTTCTTGCCGCCGAAGGCGATGGTGACGGTTTGATTTTCCTCCACGTTCGCAGTGGTGCCGGAGAGCACCAGATCCGCGCCCTTCTCGGCGGCGTTGATCACGTCATCGGAAGCGATGGCGTCAATGCTGATGGCGACGTTTGCCAGATCCACCGTCACATCATGGTTGATAGTCACCGGATTGCCCGCGCTGCTCTGGCCTTCAACGGTCACGGTGACCGTGCCTGCGGCAAGGGCACTCACGTCCGCAGAAGGGATCGCCGCACTCCAGGTGCCGTCTGCCAGCACGGTAGCCGCATAGGTTTTACCGTTTACGGTGACGGTCAGCGCCGTACCCGCCGTCAGGCCGTCGCTTGAACCCGTGATAATCAGATTCTGCCCGTGTTCGATGCTGTTAATCACGTCATCGCCCGCCACGGTGTCCACGCGCAGGCCCGGCAGATTCGCGTCTATCACGATTTCGCGCTCGCCCGTTCCGCTATTGCCCACGCCGTTGGTGACGCTGGCTGACACGGTTAAATCGCCGTTGCCCAGCGCGGTCAGCACAGACTCCGGCACGCTAACGGACCAGGTGAGATCGCTCTGCACCGTTGCGGTGTAGCTGTTGCCGCCAATGGTCACGGTCACGGTGTTGCCTGCTTCGGCATTCACCACCTTACCGCTGATAATCTGGCCGGTTGCCAGCTCCGCCGCGTTAATGACGTCGTCACCTGCCACGGTGTTGATAATCACGCCCGGCAGAACGGATTCCACGTTCACGGTGTGCGAGGTGCTGGTGCTGTTGCCGACGCTGTCCGTCGCGGAGGCCGACACGGTGTAAAGCGCTTCACCCAGTTGCCCCACCTCGCTCGCCGGAACGGTGGTGGTCCATTGGCCATTGGTAGCTACCGTGGCGCTGTACGCTTTGCCGTTCAGTATCACGGTCACCACCGCGCCTGTCGCCAGGCCGGAAGCCGTACCGGAGATCGTCAGATCCTGGGTTTTCTCGGTGTTGTTGATCACATCGTCACCGGACACGGTGTCAATGGTCAGCACCGGCGCGGTGAGGTTGACTTCAACCTCGTGCGTTGTGCTGTTGCTGTTTCCGGCTTTATCGGTCAGCGCCGCGGTGATGGTGTGATCCCCGGCGGTCAGAGCACTCACGTCCGCCGCAGGCACGCCCACGTTCCACTTGCCGGAAGCGTCCAGGGTCGCCGTGTAATCTTTGTTATTGATGGTGACGGTCACCACGTCGCTCGCCTCCGCACCGGTCACGGAACCGGTGACAATCAGCGCCTGCGCATGCTCGGCGCTGTTGATCACGTCGTCGTCGGAAACGGTGTTAATGGTCAGCTGTGGCACCGTGGTATCCACCAGCACATCGCGGTCCGCCAAGGCCGGGTTACCCGCCTTATCCGCGACGGCTGCCGTGATGGTGTAATCGCCGTCGGTAATCGCGCCGATATCCGCAGACGGTACGGTGACGCTCCAGCTGCCGTTCGCCTGTACGGTGGTGGTGTAGTCCACGTTGTTCAGCGTCACGGTCACGGTCTGACCCGCTTCGGCGTTGGAGACACCGTTAACGACCAGATCCTGCTGCGCTTCGGCCGCGTTGATGATGTTGTTGTCGCTGACGATCTCGATGGACACCGTCGGCGCGGTGGCGTCCACGCTGTACTCGCGGCCCGCTGAGGCGCTGTTGCCGTTTACGTTGGTGACGCTGACCTGCACGCTGGTGTCGCCGTCTTTCAGTCCGCCCAAATCGGCAGACGGTACGGTCGCCGTCCAGTGGCCGCTGGCATCCACCGTCGCGCTATAGGTCTTACCGCCGAAAATGATAGTAACGGTCTGGTTTTCTTCCACGTTGGTGGTCGAGCCGGACAGCACCAGATCCGCACCCTTCTCGGCTGCGTTAATCACGTCGTCGGTAGCGATGGCGTCGATGCTGATGGCGACCGGCGCCAGATCCACCTTCACGTCATGGCTGATGGAAACCGGATTACCCGCCGCGCTCTGGCCGTCAACGGTCACGGTGACTGTACCTGCGCTCAGCGCGCCGACGTCAGCCGCCGGAATAGCCGCCGTCCAGGTGCCGTCCGCCAGCACGGTTGCCACGTAGGTTTTGCCGTTGACGGTGACCGTCAGCGCCGATCCGCTCGCCAGCCCGTCGCTGGAGCCGGTGATAATCAGGTTTTGAGTATGCTCGATGCTGTTGATCACATCGTCGCCTGCCACGGTATCCACGCGCAGGCCCGGCAGGCTGGCATCAATCGTGATGTCGCGCTCGCCGGTGCCGGTGTTGCCGTGGCCGTTGGTCACGCTCGCTGTTACGGTGAGATCGCCGTTACCGATAGCGGTTAAGACGTCAGATGCCACGTTAACCGACCAGCTCAGATCGTCCTGAACCGTCGCGGTATAGGTGTTGCCCCCGATACCGATCGTGACAGTGTCACCGCTCGCCGCGCCGCTCACTTTCCCGCTCAGGGTTTGTCCGGAAGCCACTTCCGCTGCGTTAATCACGTCGTCGGTGGCAACTGCATTAATGGTGACCTGCGGCAGCGCGCTGTCGACCAGCACGCTATGGCTGGTGTTCGCGCTATTACCCGCGGTATCGGTCACGCTGGCCGTCACGCTGTAGCTCGCTTCGCCCAGTGCCGAGACGTTTGCCGCCGGAACGGTGACGCTCCAGTTACCGCTGGCATCGGTGGTAGCGGCGTAACTGATACCGTTCAGGGTTACGGTGATGCGGGTCCCGTCCGGCTGGTTGCTGGTGCCGGAGACCAGCAGATCCTGACCTTTCTCGGTCGCGTTGATCACGTCGTCAACCGCCAGGGTAGTGATCGGCGCGGTCAGGGAGACGTCAAACGCGTGCGTCGCGCTGGTGCTGTTGCCCGCTTTATCGGTGAGCGTGGCGGAGATCGTTTGATCGCCGTTAGCCAGCGCGCCCACGTCCGCCGCCGGAACGCCCACGCTCCAGTTACCGGCACCGTCCAGCATGGCGGTGTAGTCTTTGCCGTTCAGGGTCAGGGTAATCACATCGCCCGCCTGCGCGCCCGTCACCTTGCCGGTGACAATCAGCGCCTGGCCGTGCTCGGCAATATTAACAATGTCGTCGCCCGCCACAATGTTGAAGGTAATCTGCGGCACGGTAGTGTCGACCAGCACGGACGCCCCCGCGCTGGCCGGGTTGCCCGCTTTATCGGACACGGTCGCCGTGACCGCCGCGCTACCGTCTGCGATCCCCGCCAGATCCGCCGCCGGTACATCCAGCGTCCAGCTGCCGTTTGCCTGCACCTGGGCGGTGTACTGATTGCCGTTGAAGGTCACGGTGACCGTCTGGCCTGCTTCGGCAGTAGACGTCCCGCTCAGGGTCAGGTCCTGCGCCGCCTCTGCCGCATTTAGCATGTTGTCGCCGCTGATGGTGTTGATGGTGACCGCTGGCGCGGCGGTATCGACGCTGAATGCCTGCGAGGAAGAGGCCGCGTTGCCGTTCATGTTGGTTACGCTGACCTGTACGCTGGCGTCGCCATCCTTCAGGCCGCTCAGTTCGGCAGCCGGTACGGTGCAGGTCCAGTCGCCGTTGGCATCGACCATCGTGGTCCAGGTTTTACCCGCAAAGATAATGGTAACGGTCTGGCCCGCTTCAACGTTCGAGGAGGAGCCGGACAGCACCAGATCCTGGCCTTTTTCTGCCGCGTTCAGCACGTTGTCGTCCGTCACGCTGTTGATGCTTATCGCCACCGGGGCGAGATCGACATCCACCACGGTACCGATGTTCACCGGGTTGCCGGAGGTATCCTGCGCGCTGGCGCTGATGGTGAGCGCTCCATCCGCCCACCGGGAGACGTCCGCGGCCGGAACCGCAGCCTGCCAGGTGCCGTCCGCCAGTACCGAGGCGGAATAACTCTTGCCGTTGATGCTCACGGTGACGGTGCTACCCGCCGCCAGGTCGGTGCTGGTGCCGGAGATAACCAGGTTCTGCGCGTGTTCAATAACGTTAATGACGTCGTCACCAGCGACGGTATCAATGCGCAGGCCGGGCAACTGGGCGTCAATGGTGACATCCAGGGAAGACGATCCGGTATTACCGTGCGCGTTCGTCACGCTGGCCGAGACGGTCAGGTCGCCGTTGCCGAGCGCGGTTAACTGACTCTGGGTTAACGGCAGGCTCCAGGTGAGATCGTCCTGTACGGTAGCCGTGTATGTCTGCCCGCCGATGATAATGGTGACGGTATCGCCCGATGCCGCGTTCGATACTTTCCCGGTCAGGGTTTGCCCTGCGGCCACTTCCGCCGCGTTAACGATATTGTCGCCCGCGACGTTGTTGAGGGTAACAACCGGCAGCGAGCTGTCCACCAGCACATCGTGCGTGGCAGAGGCGCTGTTGCCCACATTATCGGTGACGCTCGCCGTCACGGTGTAATTGGCTTCACCCAGCGCGCTCACCGCAGAGGCGGGTACGGTAACGCTCCAGTTGCCACTGGCGTCGGTGGTGGCTGCATAGTTGATACCGTTCAGATTAACGGTGATGGTGGTTCCTTCCGGCTGGTTGCTGGTACCGGAAAGCAGCAGATCTTCGCCCTTCTCTGCCGCATTGATCACGTCATCCGCTGCCAGCGTATTAATACCGATTACAGGCGTGACTGTATTGACCACCACATCCACTGAACTGCTGCCGGTGTTGCCGGACCGATCGGTCACGGAGACGTTAATGGTCCAGGTGCCGTCCGTCAGCCCCTGAACGACGGACGCAGGCAGGCCGAGGCTCCAGTTGCCCGCCGCATCCACCACGGTGGTGTAGTCCACGTTATTGATGGTGATGATGACCAAATCACCCGCCGCCGCGCCGGTGACGGAGCCGCTCAGGATCTGCGCCTGTGAATGGGCCAGCTGGTTAACGGTGTTGGTGTCGGTGACGAAATCGTTGATGGTCACCTGCGGCACGGTGGCATCCACCAGCCCAACGCGGTCCGCGCTGCTGCTGTTGCCCGCCACGTCACTGACGGTGGCCGTGACGGTGACATTGCCATCGGTCAGCGCGCCAACGTCGGCGGCAGGCACGTTCAACTGCCAGCGACCGTCCGCCTGGACCGTGGTCTGGTAAGATTTACCGTTCAGCGTCACGGTGACCGTCTGGCCCGCTTCAGCGGTTGTGCTGCCGCTGAGCACCAGATCCTGCTGCGCTTCTGCCGCATTAATGATGTTGTCGTCGGTCAGGTTATCAAGCGTAATGGCTGGCGGCTGCGTATCGACGGTCACCACGCGTGAGGCGTCCGCGCTGTTGCCGTTGACGTTAGTCACGCTGACGCTCACCTGCGCCCGCCCGTCGATCAGCGTTTCCATCGCGCTCGCCGGAACGGTCAGGCGCCAGGAGCCGTCCTGCTGCACCTGTGCGGTAAAGGTTTGATCCGCGAATTTCACCACCACGGTTTGCCCGGCCTCTACGCCCTGCGTCTGACCGGAAAGCGTGACATCCGCGCCTTTTTCCGCCGCGTTGAGCATATCGTCAGTGGTTACGGTATCGATGGTGACGGCCACCGCGTTCAGGTCAAGCTCGATCGGGTGTTCAGCCGCCACGGTGTTGCCCCAGGCATCTTCCGCACTGACGCTGACGGTCATGCCTCCCGCCGTCCATGCCTGCAGGTCCGCTGACGGCACGCCAATCTGCCAGCTGCCGCTGGCGTTAACCGTGGTGACGTATTCAACATTATTGATGGTGACGGTGATCTGTGTGCCTTCGGCCAGATGAGTGCTGGAGCCGGTCACGGCCAGATCCTGCTGCTGTTCAATGGCGTTAATCACGTCATCGCCAGAGATCGTGTTCACGCGCAGGCCCGGCAGTTCGGCGTTGATGTTGATATCACGCTCGCCGGTGCCGGTGTTGCCGTGCGCATTGGTGACAGAGGCGCTGAAGGTTAAATCGCCGTCGCCAAACGCCTGAAGGTCGGCCGATGGGATGGTCACGCTCCATTTCAGGTCGCTGCCAACCGTCGCGGTGTAGCTCTTGCCGCCCACGGTGACAGAGACGGTATCGCCCGCCGCCGCGCCGGTGACGCGTCCGCTGAGGGTTTGGTCAACCGCCGCTTCGGCGTTATTGACCAGGTTATCCCCGGCAAAGGAGTTGAGGATCACCTGCGGCAGCGCGGTATCGACCAGCAGATTCGCCTCGGCGGAGCCGCTGTTACCCACGCTGTCGGTGCCGCTGACGCTCACGGTGTAAAGGGTATTCGCCAGATCCAGCACGTCGGAAACCGGCACCTGAACGGACCAGCTACCATTCTCAACGGTGGCCTGATAGTTAACGTTGTTCAACGTCACGGTGACAGCGCTGCCGTTCGGCAGATTACTGGTCCCGCTCAGGCTCAGAGGCTGCATGGCCTCCTGCGCATTCAGGACGTTA
This sequence comes from Enterobacter cloacae complex sp. IR5412, assembly GCF_049237385.1. NCBI lineage: Bacteria > Pseudomonadati > Pseudomonadota > Gammaproteobacteria > Enterobacterales > Enterobacteriaceae > Enterobacter > Enterobacter cloacae complex sp. IR5412. The sequence goes on from NZ_JBMKHQ010000003.1 coordinate 411,492, forward strand.
TCCTGGCTGATGGGGTCAAGGGTGAATTCCGGCGGGTTGCCGCTGAGCGTAATGCCGTGCGTCGCGCTGCCGGTGTTGCCCGCCGCATCGGTCACGGAGACCGAAATGCTGTGGCTACCTTCACCCAGCGCGCCAATGACAGAGGCAGGCACGCCGACGCTCCAGCTGCCGTCCGCCTGGACGACACCGGTAAAGGTCTTGCCGCCAACGGTCACGGTGACAACGTCGCCCGCCGCCGCGCCGTTCGCCTGGCCGGAAATAATCTGAGCCTGCCCCTGCTCGCTGGTGTTCAGAATGTCGTCGCCCGCGACAGTGTTGATAGTGACCACTGGCGCTGCGGTATCGACCGTGAAATCGGCGGTGGTGGAGGCCCCGTTACCCGCTTTGTCGCTGACGTTTGCCGTCAGGGTGTGCTCGCCGTTAGCCATCGCCTGTACTTCACTGGCCGAAAGCGTAACGGACCAGGTGCCGTCGCTGCCCACGGTCGCCGTGTGATTTTTGCCGTTCAGCGTGACCGTCACAATCTGGCCCGCTTCCGCATCGGTTTTTCCGGTCAGCGTCAGCGGCTGATTATGTTCAGCCGCGTTGATGATGTTGTTTTGGGCGATTGTGTCGACAGAAATTGCTGGCGCAGCGGTATCGACGCCAATCGTCTGGCTGCCGGTAACGGTGTTGCCCGCCGCGTCTTTGCCGCTGACGTTGACCGTCCAGGTACCATCGCCCAGCGCCTGCGCGTCAGCAGCAGGCACCTTCACGCTCCATGCGCCGTTTGCCCCTACTTCTGCGGAATAGGTTTTACCGTTCAGCGTGACGGTAAGCGCCGTTCCCTGCGCCAGGTTTTTGCTGTTGCCGGACAGCGTAAAGCCAGCGGCCTGCTCGCTGGCGTTGATCACGTTATCGCCCGCCGTGGTGGCGAGCGTCACGCTGGTATCCGCTGTAGAAACGGTTACGGTAATACTGCCCGCAGAGGTCGTTTTACTGCCGTCGATCTGGACGACGGACCAGGTATGTTCCCCCTCCGCCTGGGTCGGAAGTGTTACCGTCCAGGTGCCGTCCTTTGCGACCATGGTGCTGGCGATGGTGCTGCCGCTGCTGTCTTTAACCTGAATGGTCGCGCCCGGCTGCCCGGTACCGCTGAAGGTTGGGGTGTTATCATCCGTGACCTCTTTTGCACTCAGCACCCCCTGCTTGTCACCCGCGTTATCCGTCAGCAAAAATGTTGGCGTGGCGCTTTCGACTTCTTTCGTATTATCAATAACTTTTGTTTTGGTTTCGCCGTCACCGCCGTGAGCCAGCAGTGCGCCAATCGCACCGCCTCCCAACGCCGCTCCGGCAATCCAGCCCCACGGCGCATCGCTTAAGACGCTTCCCTGCTCCAGAAAAGGTTCAATGCTGCTAATGGGTGCAGCCTGGGCGGTTAATTCGGTGGCGGCAACGCCTGATGCTTCCCCGGCATCGGCAAATGAAATATGCGTCAACTCCTGGTTATCGTTAAATACCAGTTCGGAATGATTATGGGTTTCCGTGTCTTCGACAAAATAATTATTGCAGCGGATCACGCTGCCATCTTTCATATAAATGAGGAGGTCATTCCCCTGGCGGACATAACGCACCACGTCCTGAGCAGAACCCTGAATTTCAATCACGCTCGGCGATGAAATAGAGACCGAGAGATTCCCTTCACCGGTTAATTTCGTTTTTTCTGCCGTTTTTCGAATGATAACATCAACAACTTTTGCGTTACTCATATTCTTCTCCTTGCAGGTGCGCGTATTCCTGTGGTTATGTCCACCAGAGGGATGTAACTATCCCTGGGAAAAACCACCCATTATTGTCTGACTTATTTCGCGCAGAAAGGCGCGCCTTTTTTAACTCAAATCAGGTAATTTCGCGGCAGCGTTTTTCTCTATTCCGATAAGCGGCATGAGATTATCCACCGCGGAGGCGTAATTAATCGCCGCGCTCCAGCCATCGTATTCAGCCATTATTTTCGCTGAGGTGGCAGACCAGACATCCTGCTCCACGCTGAGCAGATCGTTAATGCTGCGCTTGCTCAGGGTATATTCATTTTTGTAGACGTCGCGGGCGCGCAACGCATTTTCCAGCTGACGTTTTCCGGCCTCCATACGTCCTTGCGCCCCGGTCCAGTCGGCCTGTGCGACGGAGGCTTTTTGCAGGACATCAAAACGGGCCTGATCGACCTGAGACGATGCCATTGCCCTTGCGCCCTCGGCCTGACGGACGCGCGCCGAGACCGCGCCGCCCTGATAAAGCGGTGCATCAATATTGAGCTGGATCTGATCATCCCAGTACGCGCGATTATCAGACTCGTACCGGGTGCGGCCCCCTTTCAGGCTTAAGGTTGGCCAGTGCTGTGACTTCGCGGTTTCTACGCCGTACTGGGCTGAACGCTCCATGTTCTGCGCGGCCATCACCGTTGGAATCAGTGAATAATCAATTCGATTGAGAGAATCCGACTCCACGGCCAGACCTCCCGGAACCGGTGAATAGCGTTCAGCCTGTATGCCAGTTAATACCGCCAGCCGCGCGCGGGCGCTGTTCAGGGACGCATTGTACTGCTCTACCGTCGCCTGCATTCCGGCAATACGGGTGCGGGTCTGAAGCTCATCAGAGGTGGAGCTTACCCCTGCATCGGCGCGGAGTTTTGCCAGCTGCTCAACGTTTTTAAGCGCCTGCACGTTCTCTGTTGCCGCCTGTAACAGATCGCTGTAGCGTTTCACTTCCACATAGCTGAGGGCCGTTTTTTCCGCGACGGCAGACATCGTGCTCATCAGCTGGTAGCGATAGCTGTCACGCTGAGCTGAAGACTGGCTGATGCTGTTATTGGTCTTGCCAAAATCGTACACAAGCTGCGTCAGGCTCAGACCCCAGGCTGCGGAATTTCGCAACGAGCCGCTCGAATCGGTGGTCTGGCTGTGACCCGTACTCCCGTTCAAGGCTATTTGTGGCATCCAGCCACTACGCGCTTCGTCTATTTGTGCCTGGCCAATCCCCAGCTGTGCAGCCTGCTGACTCACCGACGGGTCGCGGTCAAGAGCGAAAAGAATACTTTCTTTCATCGTCATTGCCGCAACGGGAGATATCCCTACCAGACCGTTAGTTGCATGAGCCGCAGTCACCACCAGTGAAATTAAGGTCAGGGAAGCAGATAATCTGAGCATCCTGTTATTGCATTTCATCTTTATAATACCCCCGACTTCAGGTGATGGCTAAATAATTACCAGGAAGAGGTACAAATAATTCACCCTATTTGCCCCACTCCTGTTTGATAAATTCCGCCAATAGTCACCCACACCCATTTCAATTGAGATGAGAGCCGTACAATCTCTTTTTTTCTTTTAAGAATTTACTTAAATATTTATTGATTCGCAGCATAACAAAATGTGATATGAGCGACCACATCCGTAATGTTAATGTGGTGTTACAAATAAGAAAAAAGATGGGGTTTCTGGACAAATGGCTATTAGATGCGTTTACGCTGAATCATATAAACCCTCTGTAATTTAAGGAAAATCCTGAAACACCTTGATGTACATTTTTGCGTTTATTTCATCTCGAATCAGACACAAAGATTTTCAAAGAACTGTCAATTTAAGTCATTCGCTGATTAATATTAAATTATTTTACTTTAAAAAGAATATCTAATAGATATAAGCACCAATTTATATTTATAATCTGGTTTTATATTCTTATTCGAACTCCTTATTCGGTAGCTTTAACCAAATTTCTATGTAAAACATAGCGTTAACATCAGGTCTAAACGATACATACATGTTTTTGATGACTGATTAATGCTAATTCAATATTCACCTTATTAATCTGTTTTTGGACAACATCCCCCTCCTGTTACGATTCCCTTTCCTGTAAAATGCTGTAAACTGCATAGTATTGCGACATTTTGCAGGATGCTGCACCCATGCATAAAACCGCCAGACAAAAATATGTACTTGAAATTATTACTGAACAAGGCCAGGCCAGCATCACTGAGCTGGCAGAAAAGTTGCAGGTTTCGGCGGATACCATCCGTCGCGATCTGACCGATCTGGAAAAACAGGGACTGGCACAAAAAAACCATGGCGGCGCCATCGCGCTGAATCTCTCGACGATGAACCGAGTTAGCAGGAATACCTTACTGCCTGAAATCAAGCAGCGGCTGGGTAAACAGGTTGCGCAGTGCGTACCTGCGGGCTCGACGCTTTTTCTGGACGCCGGAAGCACACTTCTGGCCGTTGCCTCTTTCCTGCAGGGACCGCTGACCATCATCACCCCTTCTCTTGATATCGCCCAGCAGGTTAGCGATCGGGAAGATATCGATCTGATCCTGCTTGGTGGAAAGTGGGATCAGAAACAGCGCCTGTTTGCCGGAAGCGCCACCCTTTCGCTGCTCTCTCGCTACCGGGCGGATATCGCCATCCTTGGCGCATGCGCCATTCATGCCGAGCTCGGATTGAGCGCCAGTCAGGAGGCGGATGCCGAGGTGAAGCGTGCCATGCTGGCCGCAAGCCAGGCGCACTGGGTAGTCGCCGACCATCTTAAACTCAACCAGTGCGAACCTTATCTGGTTTCAGGGTTATCCCAGATTCATCAACTGTTTTTAGATCGTCCCTGGGCAGAGCTCGGGGACCATAGCGCCGTGCAGGTTACCGTTTGCGCGCATTAACGTGGAGAAGGTCATGAATAAAGTGAAGACAATGAATATTGCGCTGATCGGGTATGGTTTTGTGGGTAAGACGTTTCATGCCCCGCTGATCCAGTCCGTCGACGGCCTGAAGCTGGCGGTGGTCTCATCCCGGGATGAAGAAAAGGTCAAACGCGATCTGCCGGACGTCCTCGTTGTTGCCACCCCTGAAGAGGCTATTCAGCACCCGGATATCGACCTGGTGGTTATCGCCTCCCCTAACGCGACCCATGCGCCGCTGGCCACCCTGGCGCTCAACGCCGGCAAGCACGTAGTGGTGGATAAGCCATTTACGCTGGATATGCAGGAAGCGCGAGATCTGATTGCGCTTGCGCAAGAAAAACAACGCCTGCTCTCTGTCTTCCATAACCGCCGCTGGGACAGCGATTTTCTCGGCATTAAGCAGGTGATTGAGCAAGGCAGTATCGGCAAGGTAAAACACTTTGAATCGCATATCGATCGTTTCCGCCCGGAGGTTCGCGTGCGCTGGAGAGAGCAAAATGTTCCCGGCAGTGGCCTGTGGTTCGACTTAGGCCCGCACATGATTGACCAGACGCTACAGCTTTTTGGTCTGCCGCTGTCGGTACAGGGCAACATCGCCACCCTGCGTGACGGTGCGGAAATTAACGACTGGGCGCACGTGGTGCTGAACTATCCTGAACACAAAGTGGTCCTCCATTGCAGCATGCTAGTGGCAGGCGGCGTTGCCCGCTTTACCGTCCACGGCGATAAGGCCAGCGTGGTGAAAGCGCGCATCGATCAGCAGGAAGCCCAGCTTCTGGCAGGCGTCATTCCGGGTAGCGAAAGCTGGGGTGAGGACAGCGACGCTATGGTGCTGTTTAATGCCCAGGGTGAAGCCAGCGCTATCCCTGCGCCAAAAGGCGACCAGCGGCAGTACTATATAAACGTGCGCGATGCCCTGAACGGCAAGATTGACAATCCGGTCCATCCGGTGGAAGCCCTGGCGGTGATGGCGGTGCTGGAAGCGGCGGTAAAATCTTCAGAAACGGGTACAACTCAGGAACTGGACTTAACGGCGCAGGAGCGCGCGCAACTGCAATAAGCCGCAAAAAAAATGCCCTGCGGGTTGGCAGGGCATTATCGGTCACTGACGCTTTTTCGGCATCATGCGCAGCAGCGTATTGTCTTTCCAGAAATAGTGATGCATCAGCGCGGCAAAGGCGTGCAAACCAATCACAAAATACCCCAGATTCGCCAGCGTTACGTGCCACGCTTTTAGCGTATCCACCAGGTCAAAATTCCCCTCCGCCGCATGCGGCATCGTCAGGCCAAACGCAAACCAGTCATTTCCCCGGTTATACATCATCACCATGCCGATCAGCGGCAGCGCAATAAACAGCAGGTAGATAACCAGATGCCCCAGATGGGACAGCCCGGTGATCATCGCTTTTGGTTTCGGTTGAATGGGCGGAGCAGGGAACTTCAGGCGGATAAGCAGGCGCGCCACCATCAGCACCAGGATGCTGATCCCGCAGGAAACGTGGATCATATTAATAAGCGGACGATCGGTTCGCGGGAACCAACCTCTGAATTCCATGGCGCAATAGGCCATAATAACTAACAGAAAAACCAGCCAGTGAATGCTGATTTGCAGACCCGTATATTTTGTGCGCATGTTGTTTCCCGATAAATAACAGTTATCGCGCCAACATAACCACCTTTCCTGAAAATGTGAACCCCCTTTTACGGAGGGCCGAGTATTCCCAGTTATCTGAAATCAGAAGCATTAACGTGCCTTCAGAATAACGGAGGGATTACAGCGATGCCCAGGTCCTGCTGTAAATCGCTGAGGCGTTTGCCTTCCGGCCGGGGCGTGGCGCAGGGATGCGCCGAGAGGGCGGGCTTTACAGGGATGTTACCTCCGCCCGTCCCCGATAAGCCGGAAGGAATAAGCCGAAGGGACCGCGAAGCGGCGATTTACCGCCGGGAGCCCGGGTCGCCAGGGTGGTGGCGACTGAGCCACCCTGGCACGTTCACCGGTCATTTTGTTACAGAGTAGCAAGGAACCTAAAGTGAACGGAATGACCACCAGAGCCGTATGTTCCCCTCACCCTAACCCTCTCCCCAAAGGGGCGAGGGAACTGCTCCGTGCACACATTATCTCGCATGGAGGGGGCTCCTGATTACGACTGCAAATAGACTACCTGCGTCTGCAAATACTCATTCAGCCCGTGTTTGCCATCCGCCCCGCCGATCCCGGATTTCCGCCAGCCCGCATGGAAGCCCTGCATCGCTTCAAAGTTTTCACGGTTAATGTAGGTCTCGCCGAACTTAAGCCCTTTAATGGCTTTCATGGCGACATTCAGATCCTGCGTATATACAGACGAGGTTAAACCGTAGTCGCTGTCGTTGGCCATTTTCAGGGCCTCTTCCAGGGTGTCGAAAGCCACTACCGGCAGTACCGGGCCAAAGGTCTCTTCGTGCATGATGGCCATGTCCTGATGTACGTCCAGCAGCAGCGTTGGGGGATAAAAATACCCTTTGCCCTCTGCCGCTTTACCGCCAAGGACCACTTTAGCCCCTTCCTGCACCGCGCGCGCCACCTTCTGCTCCACACGCTCCAGCGCGGCGGCGTTGATCAGCGGCCCCATGCCGATATCCGTTCGCTCAGCCGGATTGCCAAACTGGACGGCTTTCATTGCCTCGCCCAGACGATTCACAAAGCGGTCGTAGATCCCCTTCTGAACATAGACACGTTCCGCGCAGTTACACACCTGTCCGGTATTGATGACGCGTGAATCCACAATGGCCTTCACGGCCAGCTCGAGGTCGGCATCGTCCATCACGATGGCCGGGGCTTTACCACCCAGCTCCAGCCCCACTTTGGTGATGTTTTTCGCAGCCGCAGCCATGATCTTTTCACCCGCCCCGACGCTGCCGGTCATGCTGACCATCGCCACTTTCGGGTTCCCGGCCAGCTCCTGTCCGACGGTTTCACCGCGGCCCAGCACCAGGTTGAAGACGCCTTTCGGCAGGCCAATCTCGTCGACGATTTTGGCAAACGCAGTGGCGTTGTTTGGGGTAAATTCGCTCGGTTTGATAACGATGGTGTTGCCGGTGATTAGCGCAGGAGCGAGCTTACGGGCAATCAGGAAGAAGGGAAAGTTCCACGGCAGAATGCCGGTGGTGACGCCAAGGGCGCGCTTAAACACCAGAATATTCTCGCCCGGACGGTCGCTCTGAATGATTTCCCCTTCATAACGGCGCGCCCACTCGGCCATATAGTCGATATAGTCAGCTGTAAAGTTAACTTCCACTTCCGCCAGCTGCTGGATCTTGCCCCCTTCGGCCACAATCAGCGCGCTGATTTCGCTGACGCGCTCGCGGATCCCGGCGGAAATTTTGCGTAGCCAGCTGGCGCGTTCAATGGCAGGCAGCGCCTCCCAGCCAGCCTGCGCGCGCTCTGCCGCGTCAATGGCCTTGCGGGCGTCCTCGGCGGTGCCGTCGGGAATACGGGAAATGACCTCTTCCGTGGCCGGATTGATCACGTCAATCCAGGCATCACCCTGCCAGGCAACAAACTGTCCATCAATATACATAGGATGTTGTACGGGTACTGTCATAACCTGCTCCTGTAATCACACTGTTTTTAACAAGTAAACTTAATGTTAAAAACTATAATTACCGGGGCAATTGCCTACTCTATGAGTCTGTTTTTGTGAGATATCTCATAAAAGAAACGGGTCAGCCCGTTTCAAAAATCACAAATCGGCAACAAAGGCTGCCCGTTTGCGTAAAAGATGGCGCAAACGGGCAAGAGCATTACAGCAGAGAACGGCTCACCAGCGCGTCGGTGAGAATGACGTCGTTTCGCAGGATCTGCCACGCGGCGTCCACGTCGGCAGGGATATCGACATGGGCAATGAAATCACGTCCCGCCGGACCGTAGCCGTTGATGTCGTCCCTGAGTCGCGGAAATTCACCCAGCACCAGCGACAGGTAACGTTCTACCGGCCATAACCCCTCGACCGGGCCGCTGAACGCCAGACCGTCGTCACTGTTTTGCAGCACGGGCGTCAGGCCGGGATGACTCATCCATGCGGGCGATGCAGCCTCGTCGCGGCAAACGCGGGCAAACGTAGCCATTGTGCGACGCTGCATCGTCGGGTCCTGCACTACCAGCACCCGGGCGGCGTTCAGTCCGGACTGTTTCATCAACGCCCGGCTGAAGCGGGCGTTTTCGCCACAGTTGGTCGACTGATCCTCAACGTGAAGATGCTCAGCCGGAATGTTCCAGAATTCACGGGCGATGTCGGCCAGAATAGCCGCCTCAGCCCGCCCGGTGGTGGGTATCCTGTTATAGCGGGGGTGCTTTGCAATCGCGGCGTAGAGGAAGGTCGTCGAGTGACCGATCCCGCCGCTGATGATCAGAGGAACCCCCTGTTCAGCCGCGATTTTACAGGCAGCATCAATCGCGGGGATCACCGCGTTACCCGCCAGAATCACCAGATCAACGGGCTGGTTGTCCTGATAGTCGTCCTGAGCAAGCCACGCCCCAACGGTATTCACGGCGTCGAGTGTTGTGCCAGGCAGACAGGGGAAAAGTGCCATTGTCATCGTTACCTCCTTACAGCATTAATCTTTAGAGTACTTCACACAACGGGGGTGAAAAGGAGATCACTCTGAAAGCCGAGGTGCTCATTACGCTGCATATTTGTCATTTTGATGAAATAACCAGAAACATCCAAAAACAATTGGGTTGCACCCTGAGTTTGTGCTTTTGATTATCTGCCCTTCAACACATCCTGCCACAACAGCGTGCTGAAAAAGCACCAGTTGCTGCTTAATCCATCGTGATCTGACCCGTTTTAGTTCTGGCTGACTTGCCAAACGTAACATCCAACCCTAAGTTGCTTAACAATTTCACAACCATTACACACCGACAGGTTGCACCTGAAGCGCGCCAGGTAACACCTCTATTATCATCCACGTGGCGGAGTTTTGAGTCATGACACAACATGAGAGCACGGCAACGGTATTACGGAAAAACAAAAAGGTATTAATTGCCAGTCTTACGGGAAGTTCTATTGAATGGTTTGATTATTTTCTCTATGGCACCGCTGCCGCGCTGGTGTTTAACAAGATTTTCTTTCCGATGGTCGACCCGGTTATCGGGCTGATCCTCTCCTATCTCTCCTTCTCGTTGACCTTCTTTATTCGCCCCATTGGCGGCGTTCTCTTTGCACATATCGGGGATCGTATCGGTCGCAAAAAAACGCTTGTCCTCACCCTTTCATTGATGGGAGGTGCAACCGTGATGATTGGCCTGCTGCCCACCTACGACATGATCGGGATGTGGGCGCCCGCGTTGCTGATCCTGATGCGTATTATTCAGGGGATGGGTATCGGCGGTGAATGGGGTGGCGCGCTACTGCTGGCTTACGAGTATGCGCCAGAAAAACGCAAAGGCTTCTTCGGCAGTATTCCGCAGGCGGGCGTTACCATCGGCATGTTGATGGCGACATTTATCGTCTCGCTAATGACGCTGTTCAGCGAAGAGGATTTTCTCTCCTGGGGCTGGCGCATTCCGTTCCTGCTCAGTTCCGTGCTGGTAATATTGGGGCTTTGGATTCGGAAAGATATTGACGAAACGCCTGATTTCCAGAAAGTGAAAAAATCCGGCCAGGTTGCGAAAGCTCCGCTGCGCGACACCATAAAACACCACTGGCGTGAAGTGCTAATTGCCGCCGGGCTTAAGGTTGTGGAGACAGCACCGTTCTATATTTTCTCCACGTTTGTGGTGAGCTACGCCACTACCACCCTGACCTATCAGAAATCCCAGGCGCTGGAGGCAGTAACTCTTGGCGCACTGGTCGCCACTATCATGATCCCGCTGATGGGGCTGCTCTCCGACAGGGTTGGCCGCCAGCGTATGTACGCCGTCAGTGTCTTCGTGCTCGGCCTGTTTATCGTGCCCTGGTTTATGCTGCTGAATACCGGTACCACCTGGGGAATTGTGCTCGCGACCGTTATCGCTTTTGGCGTACTGTGGGCACCGGTGACGGCGGTTCTCGGCACGCTCTGCTCTGAAATTTTCAGTGCCAACGTTCGCTACACCGGTATCACGCTGGGTTATCAACTTGGGGCCGCGCTGGCGGGCGGAACGGCACCGCTAATAGCTACCGGACTGCTGGCGAAATACGACGGCGACTGGGTACCCGTGGCCTGGTATCTGGGCGTGACGGTCGCTATCTCCCTCATTGCAATTTTTTGTGCCAGCCGCATCAACCGTGAACGCCACCTTCAGGCGCAGCCGGAACAGCGATAATATTATTGCGGCTCCGTTCGCGAGCCGCACTTTTTCTTCATCATTCCCTCTACATTTGATTAACATACAATATTCGTATTCACTTGAATTATGATTTGCGTCAGCCGTAGAATCATTAGCCCGCTCACAATTCAACATTTTTAAAGGTAAACCCCGTTATGCGCCTGCCCCAACGCGATCCTTATGCTCCTCGCGAGTGGCAGCCACACGAGAAACCCGCTCTGCTGGGTTCCCCTTCCACCCCGGAACATCCGACGTCGAAAAGGATCGCCTATGGCGTGGTCGGCCTGCTGGTGTGCCTGACCGGGGCGCTGGGTAACGCGGTCGTCACCGCCAATCTGCAAAATCTGCAAGGCACCTTCGGCGCCTGGTCGACTGAAATCGCCTGGCTGCCTGCCGTCTATGTCATGACCAACGTCTCCATCAACCTGCTGCTGGTAAAGTTTCGCCAGCAGTACGGTTTGCGCGCGTTTACGGAAGGCTTCCTGGTGCTGTATGTGCTGGTCACCTTTTTCCACCTGTTTGTGAACGATCTCAGCTCGGCGCTGATGGTACGGGCGGCACACGGGATGGTCGCCGCCGCGCTCAGCTCGCTCGGCATTTATTACCAGATACAGGCCTGGCCCGCGAAGCACCGACTGAAGGCGCTGACCATCGGCATTACCGGTTCGTCGCTGGCGATACCGCTGGCGCGGCTGTTCTCCACCGAGCTGTTGCAGCTTGATGAGTGGCGTGGGCTGTACTTCTTCGAGCTGGGTTTGGCCCTGATCTCACTGGCCTGCGTGATGGTGCTGAAACTGCCCCCGGGCGATCGACGCAAAGTTTTCGAGAAGAAAGATTTCATCACCTTCTTTTTGCTTGCGCCCGGTATGGCGCTGTTGTGCGCGGTTCTGTCGCTAGGGCGTCTGGAATGGTGGTTTGAAACACCGTGGATCGGCTGGGCGTTGGCTCTCTCGCTGGTGCTAATTGTCTGTGCAATCGTCTTTGAACATAACCGCAGCAACCCGCTGCTCAATACCCGCTGGCTGTCCAGCGGCAGCATCGTACGCCTGGGGTTGATTATGCTGCTGATCCGCATCGTACTGGCGGAACAGAACACCGGCGTCATCGGCTGGCTGCAATATGCGGGCCTACAGAATGAACAGATGACCCATCTGGCGTGGTCTATTTTCGCCGGAATCGTCTGCGGTATCGTCACCAGCTGTCTGACGATCAAACCCACTAAGCTGGCCTGGCCGATTATCACCTCGCTGGCGCTGATGATTGTTGCTTCGCTGCTGGACAGCCAGTCCAACAACCTGACCCGGCCGGATCAGCTGATGTTCAGCCAGTTCCTGCTTGGTTTCGGCAGCGCTTTCTTCCTCGCCCCTGCGATGCTGGCCGCCATTGGCGGGGTGATCGCCGAACCACGCAATCTGGTCAGCTTTTCCGTAATGTTTGGCATGAGTCAGAACCTTGGTGGCCTGCTGGGTTCTGCAATCCTTGGTACCTTCCAGACCTGGCGCGAGAAGTACCATTCCAGCCTGCTGGCTGACCAGCTCACCACCCTCAACCCGCTGGTGAACGAACGCATTCAGCTTTACACCCAGATGTATAAAAGCCTGGTTGGCGACAGTTCCCTGTTGGGAACCCAGGCCATTATTCAGCTTCAGACGGTGACGACGCTTGAGGCAAACATTCTGGCTTACAACGATACTTATCTCCTGACGGCGAGCATTGCCACAGCCACGCTGGTCTGGATTTTATGGCGCTTGCTGCGCCTGCGCATCACCGCCCGTATGGCCCTTAAGAACGCCACTGGCAATAAGTAATGACTATTTTTCAGGAGAAGTTATGAGTCAGCAGGATGCCGCCAAAGAGCAGGCCAACACCCGCAAAAATGTACGCGTCGTTTCCATTTTCACCGCCGCGGCTATCGGCATTGTCGGGGTGCTGGTGATCCTTTATGCCTGGCAGTTGCCCCCGTTCACGCGTCATACCCAGTTTACTGATAACGCCTACGTGCGCGGCCAGACCACGTTCATCAGTCCGCAAGTCAACGGCTACATTACTGAGGTCCATGTTCAGGATTTTGTGCAGGTTAAAAAAGGCGACCTGCTGTTGCAGATTGATGACCGGATCTATCGCCAGCGCGTCCATCAGGCCGAGGCGCAGCTGGCAATGAAAATTGCTGCGCTGAACAACAACCTGCAACAGCGTAAAAGCGCGGAAGCGGTGATTGCCAAAAACGAAGCGGCACTGAAAAACGCCCGTGCCCAAAGTCTGAAAACCCAGGCGGATCTGAAACGCGTGAAGGATCTGACCGCAGACGGCTCCCTGTCCATTCGCGAGCGCGATGCGGCGCTGGCCAGTGCCGCTCAGGGGAGCGCCGATATCGACCAGGCGAAAGCAACGCTTGAGATGTCGCGCCAGGATCTACAAACGGTTATCGTCAATCGCGCTTCGCTGGAAGCGGACGTTGAAAATGCAAAAGCCGCGCTGGAGCTTGCGCAGATCGATCTGCAAAACACCCGCATTGTCGCGCCGCGTGACGGTCAGCTCGGGCAGATTGCGGTGCGTCTTGGAGCGTACGTCACCGCCGGGACGCACCTTACCACGCTGGTCCCGCCGCAGCACTGGGTGATCGCCAATATCAAAGAGACGCAGCTGGCGAATTTACGCGTCGGACAGCCAGTGAAATTCACCGTCGATGCGTTAAACGATAAAGCCTATCAGGGCCGCGTGGAGAGCATATCCCCGGCCACAGGCGTCGAGTTCAGCGCTATTACCCCGGATAACGCCACGGGCAACTTTGTTAAAATCGCCCAGCGCATCCCGGTACGCATTGAGGTACTCGGTGAGCCGGAGGCGTACCGGCTGCTGCGCCCTGGCATGTCGGTGCAGGTCACCATCGACACGCGGGAGGCGAAACAATGACGCTTCGCCCGATAGCCGGCCTGCTGATGATGGCTATCCTTGCGGGTTGCCAGTCGGTTGACGTTGAGCCCGCCAAATCGTCCCTGCACATCCCGGCCCAGTGGCGCGCGACGTCGGGGCCAACCAGCCCGACAGAGCAGCTCTGGTGGCGTAATTTCCACGACAGCAATCTGAATCACTATGTGGATCAGGCGCTGAAGAACAACAGCGACGTGCTGATTGCCCGCGAGCGGATTAATGAGTATCAGGCCCGGGTATACGCCGCCGACGGCAGCCTGTTCCCGTCGCTTGACGCGGGCGTGACCGGGACGCGCGCGCGCTCGCAGTCCGCCGCCACAGGCCTTCCGGTATACGGTACGTTGTACAAAGGCAGCCTGACCGCCAGCTACGACGTGGATATCTGGGGGGTAAACCGTAGCACCTCCCGTGCCGCCGAAGCGTCGCTGGAGGCACAAAAGGCGGCGGCCGCGGCGGCAGATCTCACGGTCGCAACGTCGGTGGCCTCCGGGTACGTCACTCTCCTGTCGCTGGATGAACAGCTTCGCGTTACCCAGTCCACGCTGAAATCGCGTGAAGAGGCGTTCAATCTTGCTAAACGACAGTTTGAGACGGGATACAGCTCTCGCCTTGAGCTGATGCAATCGGATTCTGAGCTGCGCGCCACCCGCGCTCAGGTTCCACTGCTTCAGCACCAGATTGCGCAGCAGGAGAATGCGCTCAGCCTGCTGCTGGGCAACAACCCGGGTGACGTTGCGCGCGGTGAAAGCTTTGATGCCCTGATGCCGCTGAAACTGCCCTCCCAGCTGCCGTCGACGTTACTGAACCGGCGTCCGGATATCGTCCAGGCTGAACGTCAGCTGATTGCGGCGGACGCGACGCTGGCGGCATCGCGTGCCAGCCTGCTGCCGTCGATCAACCTCACGGCCACAGGATCGGTGCAGGATCGCACGCTGTCGGGATTGCTGGATAACCCCCTCCAGCTCTGGAGCGTGGGCGGCAGTATTCTTGCGCCGCTGCTGAACCGACAGGCGCTGAATGCACAGGTGGATATCTCTCAGTCTCAGCGTAATCAGGCGTTGTACAGCTACGAAAAAACCGTACGTAATGCGTTTGCCGAGGTGAATGACAGCCTTGATGCCATCACCCGTTATCAGGAACAGCTTAACGAGCTGCTGGCTCAGCAGGCGGTCGCGCAGGAGACGCTGCGGATAGCGCAAAACCGCTACCGCAACGGGTACTCTTCTTATCTGGATGTGCTCGATGCACAGCGCACGCTGTTCTCGGTGCAGACCAGCGTGGTACAGGTGAAAAACAACCTGCTGCTGGCGCAAATTGATTTGTATAAAGCGCTGGGCGGCGGTTGGGTCAGTGCGTGAAAACATGCCGGGTGGCGGCTACGCCTTACCCGGCCTACATTTCGCCTCTGGCGATACCCCCATGGCGCGCGCCCTGCCGCCGGATGGAAAGCTGATTACGCTTGAAGCGGACCCGAAACATGCCGCTGTTGCACGCCAGAACATTCACCTTGCGGGACTCAGCGATCGTATCGAACTGATTACAGGCCCGGCGCTAAAGTCGCTCGAGAATTTCGGTGACGTCCCGCCCTTTGACCTGATCTTTATTGATGCCGATAAGCCAAACAATCCCGGCTACCTGGAGTGGGCGCTGCACTACTCCCGTCCCGGCACGGTCATAATCGGCGATAACGTGGTGCGCGACGGCGAGGTGGTTAACGGGCAAAGCGACGATGCACGCGTGCAGGGGGTACGGAAGTTTATCGAGATGACTGGAGATAACCCACGCTTAACCGCCACCGCGCTGCAAACGGTGGGCGTTAAGGGGTGGGATGGGTTTACGCTAGCGATGGTGGAACGATAAAAAGCCGGGTGGCGGCTACGCCTTACCCGGCCTACATGTTCTCCCGTATGCCCGGTAAGCGCAGCGCCACCGGGCAATGGTTTTAGCCGGAGATCTGCTCCATCGCCTGCAAGATACGCTTATCCGAAATGGGATACGGCGTACCGAGCTGCTGGGCGAAGAAGCTGACGCGCAGCTCCTCGATCATCCAGCGGATCTCCCGCACGTCGTCGTCATCGCGACGCGCTGGCGGCAGTTTGTTGAGCCACTGCTGCCACGCCTGCTGCACGTTTTCGACTTTCAGCATCTGCGCTCGATCGCGATGCGGATCGACCGCCATTTTCTCCAGACGCTTCTCAATCGCCTGCAAATAACGCAGCGTATCACCCAGACGCTTAAAGCCGTTGCCGGTGACAAAGCCGCGATACACCAGCCCCGCCATCTGCGCCTTCACGTCCGACAGACCCAGGGCCATGGTCATATCCACCCGCCCCTTCAGACGCTTGTTGATATTGAACACGGCGGTGAGGATCTGCTCGACCTGTTTGGCAATCTCCACCACGGTGTCGTTCAGCTCCGCGCGCACCTTTTCATGAAGCTGAGCAAAGCCCTCTTCCGTCCAGACCGGACCGCCCGCCTCGTGGATCAGTTTGTCCACACCGCAGGAGATGCAGTCGTCGATCAGATCCAGCACCTTACCGTACGGGTTAAAGTAGAGCCCCAGCTTGGCTTTGTTCGGCAGCTTCTCGTGCAGATACTTAATCGGCGACGGGATGTTAAGCAGCAGCAGGCGACGCAGCCCGCGCCACATCATCTGCTGTTGCTCCTGCGGATTGTCAAAGAGCTTAATCGCCACGCTGTCGCGCTCATCCACCAGCGCGGGCCAGGCTTTCACCTTGTAGTTCCCGCGCTTCTGCTCATAGCTTTCCGGAAGCTGACCAAAGCTCCAGATGTGCAGCCCGCTCTGCTCAATACCGTCATCGGCCACCGCAGAGAGCGTCTCCTGGACTTTACCTTTCAGCGCTTCTTTCAGCTCCGTCAGAGAACGGCCTTCGAGCAGCTTTTTGTTTTTATCGTCCACTACGCGGAATGTGATTTTCAGGTGATCGGGCACCTGATCCCAGTTCCAGTCGTCGCGGTCAATGGTGGTCCCGGTCATGCGTCGGAACTCACGCTCCAGTGCGTCCAGCAGCGGCAGTTCCAGCGGCGTGACGCGGCCTAAAAACGCTTCGGCGTAGTTCGGTGCCGGTACAAAGTTGCGCCGCACTGGTTTAGGCAGGGATTTGATTAATGCAATGACCAGTTCGCGGCGCAGGCCGGGAATTTGCCACTCAAACCCGCTCTCATCCACCTGGTTTAACAGCGGCAACGGAATGTGCACCGTCACGCCATCGGCATCCGCGCCCGGCTCAAACTGATAGGTCAGACGCAGCTTGAGGTTGCCCTGATGCCAGAAGTTCGGGTAGTCGAGCTTGCTGACCGACTCCGCGCCCTCTTTGATCAGCATGCTCTTTTCAAAGTTGAGCAGGTCCGGGGTCTCTTTGCTGGCTTTCTTCCACCAGCTGTCGAAATGGCGCGCCGAGATCACATCGTGGCTGATGCGCTGGTCGTAAAACTCAAACAGCGTCTCGTCGTCCACCAGAATGTCGCGACGGCGGGACTTGTGCTCAAGCTCTTCCACCTCGGCGCGCAGCTTGAGGTTTTCGCGGAAGAACGCATGGCGCGTCTGCCAGTCGCCTTCCACCAGCGCATGGCGGATAAACAGCTCGCGACTCAGCGCCGGGTCAATCTGGCTGTAGTTAACCTTACGCGCTGCAACCACCGGCAGGCCGTAAACGGTGACTTTTTCCGTCGCCATCACCGCGCCCTGCCCGCGCTCCCAGTGCGGCTCACTGTACGAGCGTTTCAGCAGGTGCTGCGCCACCGGCTCAACCCACTCTGGATCGATACGCGCGGCGATACGCCCCCACAGACGGCTGGTTTCCACCAGCTCGGCGACCATGGTCCACTTCGGCGGCTTCTTGAACAAACCGGAGCCCGGGAAGATGGAGAAACGCGCGTTGCGTGCGCCGGTAAATTCCTGTTTATCCGCATCCTTCATCCCGATATGAGACAGCAGGCCGGTCAGCAGGGCGATATGAATTTCGCGGTACTCCGCCGGTTCACTGTTCACCGGGATGCCCAGCTCTTTCACCACCTGGCGCAGTTGGGTGTAGATATCCTGCCACTCGCGCACGCGCAGGTAGTTGAGGAAATCCACCCGGCACTGACGGCGGAACTGATTCGAAGAGAGCGCTTTTTGCTGCTCGCCGAGGTAGTTCCACAGGTTGACGAATGCGAGGAAATCGGATTCTTTATCGTGGAAGCGACGGTGTTTTTCATCCGACGCCTGCTGTTTGTCCATCGGACGCTCGCGCGGATCCTGAATGGAGAGCGCCGAGGTGATGATCATCGCCTCGCGCACGCAGCCGTGTTTTTGCGCCTCCAGCACCATGCGCGCCAGCCGCGGGTCGACCGGCAGCTGGCTAAGCTGGCGGCCCAACGGCGTTAGCTTGTAGGCCGTCGCCTGCTCGTCGGTAGTAATGGCCCCCAGCTCTTCCAGCAGCCGCACCCCGTCCTGAATATTGCGCTTATCCGGCGCTTCCACAAACGGGAAGGCGGCGATATCGCCCAGCCCCAGCGCGGTCATTTGCAGGATAACGGATGCCAGGTTGGTTCGCAGGATCTCCGGATCGGTAAACTCCGGGCGCGACAGGAAATCATCTTCCGAATAGAGACGAATACAGATCCCTTCCGACACGCGGCCGCAGCGGCCCTTACGCTGATTAGCTGACGCCTGCGAAACCGGCTCGATCGGCAGACGCTGAACTTTGGTTCGGTAGCTGTAGCGGCTGATGCGCGCCGTACCCGGGTCGATCACGTATTTAATGCCCGGTACGGTCAGCGAGGTTTCGGCCACGTTGGTCGCCAGCACGATGCGGCGCCCGCTGTGCGGCTGGAACACGCGGTTCTGCTCGCTGTTGGACAGGCGCGCGTACAGCGGCAGGATCTCGGTATGGCGCAGATCGCGCTTGCTGAGCGCATCGGCGGTATCGCGGATCTCACGCTCGCCGCTCATGAAGATCAGAATGTCGCCAGAACTCTCGTTGCCCAGCTCGTCGACGGCATCGAAGATGGCCTGAAGCTGGTCGCGCTCGGTATCGTCCGCCTCTTCTACAATCGGGCGATAGCGCACTTCAACCGGGTAGGTTCGGCCTGAGACTTCAATGATCGGCGCATTATTGAAATGTTTTGAGAAGCGCTCCGGGTCGATGGTCGCGGAGGTGATGATGATTTTCAGATCCGGACGCCGGGGCAGCAGCTCTTTCAGGTAGCCGAGCAGGAAGTCGATGTTCAGGCTGCGCTCGTGCGCTTCATCGATGATGATGGTGTCGTACTGCATCAGCAGACGATCCTGCTGGATTTCCGCCAGCAGGATACCGTCGGTCATCAGCTTAACCATGGTGTTATCGCTGACGTGGTCGCTGAATCGCACCTTGTAGCCGATGCAGCCGCCCGGCTCCGTTTGCAGCTCGTCGGCAATACGGTTCGCCACGGTGCGCGCCGCCAGACGACGCGGCTGGGTGTGACCGATCAACCCTTTCACCCCGCGGCCTAATTCCATGCAGATCTTCGGCAGCTGAGTGGTTTTACCTGAACCGGTTTCCCCCGCGACGATCACCACCTGGTGGTCGCGCACGGCCTCAAGAATGTCCTGTTTTTTCTGGCTGACGGGCAGGTTTTCCGGATAGGTAATCTCCGGGCGTGCGGCTTCACGCAGCACAACTTTCCCTGCCGCCTGTTCAATCTCTTTGGCCATCTCCTGGTAAATGGCCTGTTGTGCATCAGGATTTTTAACCTTCTTAACGCCGTGCAGACGGCGCGCAAACCGCTGTTTATCGCGCAGCATCAGCGAATCAAGCTGTTGCATCAGCACCGGGAAGGATAATTTCTGTTGTTCTGTCATAGCGTTAACGGGCAGTGCACTGCCGGATAAAATCTCTTTTTAATGATTGCTATAGAGTACCACATCAGTGCTTTTCGCGCCTTATTCAAAAAATTCGAACATAGGCTTCGATATATTGCGCTATCCCTGTGGCAGGATTGTGAATAAAGTGTCAACAAGCAACGGGGCAACCCCCTCAATCAAATACAAAACAGGAAATTCCCATGAGCAAAGTATTAGTGTTGAAATCCAGTATTCTGGCAGGGTATTCACAGTCTGGTCAGCTGGCTGACTATTTCGTTGAACAGTGGCGTGAACAGCACAGCGCGGATGAAATCACCGTGCGTGACCTGGCGGCAAACCCGATTCCTGTGCTGGACGGCGAGC
Organism: Enterobacter cloacae complex sp. IR5412; assembly: GCF_049237385.1. Classification (NCBI taxonomy): domain Bacteria; kingdom Pseudomonadati; phylum Pseudomonadota; class Gammaproteobacteria; order Enterobacterales; family Enterobacteriaceae; genus Enterobacter; species Enterobacter cloacae complex sp. IR5412. The sequence goes on from NZ_JBMKHQ010000003.1 coordinate 431,625, forward strand.
TGGTTGGCGCGCTGCGTCCGAGCGATGCGCCTCTCACCCCACGTCAGCAGGAAGCCCTGGCGCTCTCCGACGAGCTGATTGCTGAGTTGCAGGCCCACGACGTTATCGTGATCAACGCCCCAATGTATAACTTCAACATTCCTACGCAGCTGAAGAACTACTTCGACCTGGTGGCGCGCGCTGGCGTAACCTTCCGTTACACCGAGAACGGCCCGGAAGGTCTGGTGAAAGGTAAACGCGCTATCGTCCTGACCAGCCGCGGCGGTATTCACAAAGATACCCCTACCGATCTGGTCGCACCGTACATGACGTTGTTCCTGGGCTTCATCGGCATTACCGACGTGAACTTCGTGTTCGCTGAAGGTATCGCTTACGGCCCGGAAGTGGCCACCAAAGCGCAGACCGACGCGAAAGCCGCTATCGACAGCCTGGTCGCAGCCTAAATTTTCCCCCTCTCACCGCCCGGTGGGAGGGTTTTTCTTTCCCCCGTATTTCGTTATCATCCGCACCCACTCTCCAGCCCGGCGGCCTGATGTCTGTCATTATCGATACGTTTATTGCACCACCCTGTCACGACGACATTGAGATCCTCTGGCAGGACGAGCATCTGCTGCTGATCAACAAACCCTCAGGTCTGCTCAGCCTGTCCGGGAAAAATCCGCAAAACCGCGATTCCGTCCACCACCGTCTGGTGCAAAGCTTTCCCGGCTGCACGCTGGTGCATCGTCTTGATTTTGGCACTTCGGGTCTGATGGTCATTGCACGTAACAAAGCGATTAACGCCGCGCTTTGCCACCAGTTCAGCCAGCGCGCCGTGACCAAGGTTTACACCGCCCTGTTGTGCGGACATGTGGAACAGGACGAAGGGACCGTGGATGCCCCGATTGCCAAAGATCCGGCGCTGTTTCCGCTGATGACGATCTGTGCCCGCACCGGTAAGCCCGCTCGCTCCCGCTATCGGGTGATGGAACGTATTTATCAGGATACGACAATGCCGTTGACGCGGGTTGAGCTTACCCCGGAGACCGGGCGCACCCACCAGCTGCGCATTCACTGTCAGCAGTTAGGCCACCCTATTCTGGGGTGCGATCTGTATGGGGGTCTGGAATGGCCGGGGGCGGAAGAAACGCCCCGGCTGATGCTGCATGCAAGCGTTCTGAGTTTTATTCATCCGCTGAGCGGCGAGACCATGAATGCCCGTCACGCCGCGCCATTCTGAACGAGGTTTACCACATTAAATCGTCAGGGATTTTGAAGTCTGCGTACGGATCGTCTTCGTCCTGCTCTTCCTGACTCAGCGCGCTGTTTAGCACAATGCTGTCCGCATCGCGCTGGGCAATTTTATCCGCCACCACCGCCGGGATAATCGCGTAATCACAGTCGCCATTCGCGTTAATCACCAGTCGGGCAATCGCCAGACGACCGTTGATCAGTTGGGTTTGCGTCTGCTTATCGACGTCGATTTTTTTGATCAGGCTGCCATCGGTAAAGTTAAAGGTAATGTTGCCCTTCGCCACGGTGATGCGGTTCATCTCAATCAGCTGCTTCACCTGCGCCCTGAACTCTTTTGCCAGCACCGCCTGTTTTTGCTGTTCGCTCAGCTGCTTATCACGCTCCAGCTGGGCTTTCTTGTTCTCTTCAACAGCCTCTCTCGCCTCGCGAGCCTGGACGCGGGATTTTTTCGCCGTGCGCTGAACCTTCGCCATCTTTTTACTGCTGACTAAGCCCGCTTTCAGCATCTGCTCTTGTAGGGTGAGTTTTGTCATGATCGTTTAAACCGGTTGGAAATGTCGGGGGATTATACCTGAATCGCGCAGTTCATGAAGAACCCTCATGACGCAGTGAAATTAAGTCACTTCCCCTGCGCCAGTGGCTCAGGCATAAATTATGCATTGATAACGTTTAGGCAACATGAACTTAGGATGCATAACCAAATGAGTCAGGCTTTCACATTTACCCTTAAGCGCAGTTGCTTTGATGAAAATTATAACCCGTCAGAAAACACGCGCACCACCACCAACTTCGCCAACCTGGCGCGTGGCGAGAAGCGTCAGGAGAACCTGCGCAATACGCTGGTGATGATCAACAACCGCTTTAACGCGCTGGCGAGCTGGGATAACCCGAAAGCCGACCGCTATGCCGTCGAGCTGGAGATTATTTCAGTCGATATGAATATCGGCGGCGATTTTACTTTCCCGGCCATCGAAATTCTGCAAACGACGATTGTGGATAAAAAGACCCACGAGCGCATCGAAGGCATCGTCGGGAATAACTTCTCATCCTATGTTCGTGACTATGATTTCAGCGTCCTGCTGCTGGAACATAATAAAGATCAGCCCCGTTTTACCCTTCCCGAGAATTTTGGCGAGCTGCACGGCAATATCTTTAAAAGCTTCATTCATTCTGCGGAATATCAGGCGAACTTTAAAAAAGCGCCGGTGATCTGCCTGAGCGTCTCCAGCAAAGACACCTATCGTCGTACCGGTAACCACCACCCGGTGCTGGGGTATGAGTACCAGCCGGACGGCGAGTCGCTAACGGAACAGTACTTCGCGAAGATGGGCCTCAAGGTTCGCTATTTCATGCCGGAAAACAGCGTCGCGCCATTTGCCTTCTTCTTCACCGGCGATTTACTGCGTGATTACACCAATCTGGAACTGATCGGCACCATCAGCACCATGGAGACGTTCCAGAAGATCTATCGACCAGAAATTTACAATGCCAATTCCGCTGCGGGACAGTGCTATCAGCCCGACCTGAATCAGCAGGATCACTCATTAACAAAAATCGTCTATGACCGTGAAGAGCGCAGCCGGCTGGCCATTGAACAGGGTAAATATACCGAAGAGCGGTTCATCAAACCCTATAAAACCCTTCTTGAGCAGTGGTCTCATCACTTCACGCTTTAATTTAATACGAATAAAAGGTTCTTCTTATGAAAACATTGCTCCCGACATCGACGGCTGGCAGCCTGCCGAAACCCACCTGGCTTGCGCAGCCGGAAACGCTCTGGTCGCCGTGGAAACTCCAGGACGAGGAATTACTGGCAGGGAAACAGGATGCGCTGCGTTTGTCTCTGGATGAACAGATTCGCGCCGGGATTGATATCGTCAGCGACGGGGAACAAACCCGCCAGCATTTCGTCACCACCTTTATTGAACATCTCAGCGGCGTGGATTTTGAAAATCGTCAGACGGTGCGCATCCGTAACCGTTACGATGCGAGCGTGCCGACCGTGGTAGACGCGGTGGCGCGCCAGAAACCGGTGTTTGTAGACGACGCGAAATACCTTCGCCAGCTGACGGATAAGCCGATCAAGTGGGCGCTGCCCGGCCCGATGACCATGATCGACACGCTATACGATGCACACTATAAAAGCCGCGAAAAGCTGGCCTGGGAGTTCGCAAAAATTCTTAATCAGGAAGCCCGCGAGCTGGAGGCGGCCGGTGTTGACATTATTCAGTTCGACGAACCTGCTTTTAACGTCTTTTTCGACGAAGTGAATGACTGGGGCATCGCCGCGCTGGAGCGCGCCATTGAAGGGCTGAAATGCGAAACCGCAGTACATATCTGCTACGGGTACGGCATCAAAGCCAATACGGACTGGAAAAAAACGCTCGGCTCCGAGTGGCGCCAGTATGAAGAGGCGTTTCCAAAGTTGCAGACCTCAAAGATCGATATCATCTCGCTGGAGTGCCACAACTCGCGCGTGCCGATGGATCTGCTGGAGCTTATCCGCGGTAAAAAAGTGATGGTCGGGGCAATTGACGTCGCCACCCAGACCATCGAAACGCCGGAAGAGGTGGCCGATACGCTGCGCAAGGCGTTGCAGTTTGTTGATGCAGACAAGCTCTATCCGTCCACCAACTGCGGCATGGCTCCCCTTTCCCGCCAGGTCGCCAACGGTAAGCTGAAGGCATTAAGCGCCGGGGCTGACATTATCCGTCGCGAGCTTGCCCGCTAACCTTCAGGTTTGCCAGTACAGTGGCGTACCGAACCGCTCAATATAGTAGTCAATCACCGCCCTGACGTTCAGGGGCGGATGACGCGCGTTCGGGTAAATCGCCGCAATCGTCAGTGGCTCCGTATTAATAGAACACTCCATTTCCGGCAGCAGTGCCACCAGCTCACCGCTTTTGAGCCGTTCGCTCACCATCCAGTCCGGGAATAGCACAACGCCCATGCCGCCCAGCGCCGCAATCAGGAGCGTTTCCGCGTTATTGGAAGTCATCAGCGGTACGATGGGATAGTGAACCCACGCCTCGCCCGACTGCCGGATCAGCCAGCGGTTAGGCCCGGACGAGCCGCGGTAAACCAGACAGTGGTGACGGCTGAGATCGTCCGGCCCCTCGGGTGCGCCATGTTTTTGCAGATAGTCCGGCGAGGCCGCCAGATGGTAGAACTGCTGACCGAACACCCGGGCGTGAAACGAGGAGTCCGTCAGCGCGCCGATGCGGAAGATAACGTCCGCGGCGTCGCGGTGCGGATCGATAAAATCGTCGGTGAGGGTCAGTTCAATGGAGAGACGAGGATAACGCGCCAGAAGCCCCGGCAGGCCCGGCGCGATGTGCCGTTGTCCGAAAAAGACCGGGCCATTGATACGCAGCGTGCCCGACGGCTCGCGGGCGCGTTCATCCAGCTCGCGTCGCGCATCCTCCAGATTTCCGGCCATCGCCCGGGCATAGCGCACAAAAAGATGCCCGCTCTCTGTGGGCATAATCGCCCGCGTGTTGCGGTAGAAAAGCTGTTGCCCGAGGGCATCCTCAAGCTGGTGGATCATGCGGGAAACCTGCGACGCAGAAATCCCTTCCCGCCTCGCCACCACGGAAAAATTCTGCGTTTCATAAACGTCGATGAAGATCAGCAGCGCGCGAACGCTGATATGTCCGGCATCCATCATTAATGCATTTCCTGCACAGGTGTTTCCTGCATTATGGCATTTTTCTCAATGATGTTCAGACGTAATCTTCTCCGCCTGGAAAAAGGAGAAAAAGCGTTATGCACATTATTTTAATTTTACTGGTGATTGCCGGCGGCATGGGGTTGTCCGTGGAAGCCGGGCTGCTGGGGCCGCTGGGCGCGGAGGTGGGCGACCTGTGGGCGGCGTTCAGCATATTTAGCGTGGGAACCGGGCTGACGTTTCTGCTGATGCTGTTTTTCAGCCCCCGCAACAGTCCCTCATTTTTTGCGCAGCCGTCATGGCACCTGCTGGGCGGCGTGCTCGGCCCGGTCTACGTCATCATTCTCACCATTGCCACGCCAGCGATCGGTATTGCCATGACGATGATCGGCATTCTGGCAGGCCAGGTCTTTAAAAGCCTGATTATTGACCACTATGGCCTGCTGGGTACGCCGCACCGCAGGATTGATACAAAACGCATTATTGCGCTGGGATTTATCATCGCCGCGCTCATTCTCGTGGCGCAGGGGTAACGTTATGACAGTGATTATGATTATTCTGGCGGTGATTGGCGGCGCGACGCTGAGCATTCAGGCTGCCATTAACGGGCAATTAGGCAGCAGCGTGGGGGTATTCAAAAGCGCGTTTCTGACCTTTTCCGTCGGCGCGCTGGTAACCGCCCTGCTCATTTTCTTTTTTGAGCCGAAACAGGCGGTCAGCCTGATGGATGTGCCCAAGTGGCAGCTTCTGGGCGCCCTGTGCGGCGTGCCCTATATAGTAATTATGGTGCTCGCGGTGCAGCGTATCGGCACCGCCGTTGCCACGGTAGCGGTGATCCTGGGTCAGCTGGCCATGAGCATGCTGATTGATAACTTTGGCTGGCTGAACAATGAAGCCATTCCGTTTTCAGCGAGCCGTTTCGGGGCCGTGGTCTGCCTGAGTATCGCGCTCTTCTTCATCTACTCAAGCAGTAAACCTCAGCCCGAAGAGGATTAACCGCCCTCTTTGCGGGTAAAGAACAGCGTCACCGTGGCGACGGTGACGCCAAATTTCTTCATCTCGGTTTTATTGAATAGGCGGGTGCTGTCCTGCAAATACATCCAGTCATCAAAGTGCAGCAGCCAGGTTTTGCCGTCCGCCTTCACGTTCATGCTGTAGCGCCAGTTAAGGGCGTTGCCCGAAACCTGACCTGTCGCGACACCTTCTATGTCACCCGCCGTGCCTTCGTAACGATCGTGGCCAATGCGGCGGATATGCCAGACGCGCTTTTGCTTCTCGCCGTCGTCATAGACAAAATGCTCGTTCAGCGTCAGCGTATCGCCGATAACATCTCCGGCGATCTCGACGTGAAAACGGCGGATCTGCTTACCGCTGCGGTCCTGCACCATCCCCCACGCCTCGGTTTTGCCCTGGAAGTAGTGGAAAATATCAAGCCTTGGCTGCTGCTGACGATACTCGGTCACTTCTGTGCTGCACCCGGCCACCAGCATTGTCAGTGTAAGCGCCATTAACAGGAATCGTTTCATTGTGGTCCTCCGATTAACTGCTGACGCAGTTCAGGATACTCGGTGCGGGGATCGAGCCAGATCGCCAGAAAGCGCGAGCTAAACGCTGCCGACTGGCGCGGCCCGAGGGGCGTAAATTTTTTCTGCGACGCCGTGGGGCGATACCAGAATTGCCCCTGACCGTTATTAACCACAAACGCGAGCTGCGTGCCGGGCGTGACGTCGGGCCAGAGCGCTTTTAGCATCCGCAGCCAGGCTTCACTCTGCGGCTCCTGCTGCAAAATGCCCTGCGCCTGCCACTGGTCGCGGGTCGCCTCGACCAGGTCGTCGCCATCGATATCCCGGGCATAGGTGATAATCAGCGCGTTATCGCTGTTTGTTCCTGTATATCTGCCGTCGGGCGTCAGCAGCTGAGAGGTATAAACGGTAAACAGCCCCCAGGTGAGGGTGGCATCGCCTACCTTGCGCCAGCTCAGCCAGTCAGTCGCCTGCGCGTTACAGGCCATAACGGTTAGCGCGAGCGCGAGTAACAGATGTCTCATTGTTGTCTCCCCATCAGCAGGTGGAAAAACAGCATCAGCACCAGCCAGCCCGGGATCATCCAGCTGACGACGATAAAAGTCGGCTCCAGGAACGTGATGGCCCCCAAACGCTCGCCAAACAGGTAGGCCAGCGGCCCGCCCAGGGTCGCCAGCGCCGTCAGCAGCCAGCCCGGCAAGGTGGTCGTGCGGGTCAGTTGCGTCCAGACGGTGGCAAACATCAGCCACAGCGCCACCATCCATAGCGGCATCAGAGACGTGCCAGTGAATGAAATCAACCCCGTCAGCGCCCAGAGGGCGTCCAGCATCGCGCCCGACGCCGCCAGCACAAGGGCGTATACCCGGTGTGATGGCGGTAACAACAGCCAGGCAATCAGCGCCAGCGCGATCCAGATGACCAGCCCCTGCTCGCGAAACAGCACCACCAGCGTCCAGTAGAGATCAAACCCGATGGCCAGCAGAAAGACCTGCCCGTAGCGCTTCATACGCGTTCCGCAGTCAGTTGCACCACGCTGATGGTGCGGGCGTTAAACCCGGCTTCACAGTAGCCGAGGTAGTACAGCCACATCCTACGGAAACGGTCATCAAATCCGAGCTTTTCAATCTCCTGCCAGGCGTGAACGAAGCGCTGACGCCAGTGCGCCAGCGTGCGGGCGTAGTCCGGCCCCATATCGAAGAGGTTACGCACGACAAAATCGGTATGGCGGGTCATCAGTTCATTCATGGCGGTGATGCTGGGCAAAAAGCCGCCGGGGAAGATGTAGCGCTGAATAAAATCGACGCTTTTGCTGTAGTCGCGATAGCGCTGATCCTGAATGGTGATGGCCTGAATCGCCATCCGCCCGCCCGGACGCAGACGCGCCTGGCAGGTGCGGAAAAACGTTGGCAGGTAGCGTTGGCCGACGGCTTCAATCATCTCAACCGACACCAGCTTATCGTACACTCCGGTCAGATCGCGGTAGTCACAGAGCAGCACCTCAACGCGATCCTGCAACCCTGCCCGGGCGATCCGCGCGGTGGCCCAGTGGTACTGCTCCTGAGACAGCGTGGTGGTGGTCACCCGGCAGCCGTAATGACGGGCGACATATTCCGCCATCGCCCCCCAGCCGGTGCCAATCTCCAGCAGATGATCGTTTGCGGTGAGCGCCAGTTGGTCGCACAGCCTGGCCATTTTTGCCTGCTGAGCCGCTGCCAGATCCTGCTCTTCCCCGGTAAACAGCGCGCTGGAGTAAAGGAGTTGTTCATCAAGGAAATGGGCGTAAAAGGCGTTGCCCAAATCGTAATGGGCGGCAATATTTTCCCGTGCCTGCGCGCGGGAGTTGCGCCGCATCCAGTGCCGTAGCCGCTCTACCGGTTTCCCGAGCAGGCGAAACCCTTTTTCCAGTTGCCCGAGGATCTGGCTATTGCGCGCTATCAGCTCCAGCAGCGGCGTCAGGTGGGCCGTCTCCCAGTCGCCATCTATCCACGCTTGTGCCGCGGCGAGGCTGCCCCCGGTTAGAATGCGCCAGTAGACGCCCGGAGCGAGTACCTGCACCTCAGCGTGAAGCGCGGCGGAGGCGTCGCCGAACTGGAATGTCTGCGCGCCTTCACGCAGCGTCAGCGAGCCGCCGCGCAGCCCGTTCAGCAGGCGAAAAAGCAGCCATCGCGCGACGCGGACGTTGCGCGGGATATCGGGTTCAAGCGCAAAGACGGGATCGGTCATGAGCGTTCACTCCTGCTTAGGGGATGGTTATGCAGCGGCACGCGCTTCAGCCACAGCCTGAGCGCCTGCCAGTAAATGGCGAAAACGGTTTTGAGGGTCATCAACGGGATCCGCGCCAGCAGCGACCGCAGCGCTGCGCGCGTCAGCGGCTCCCGGCGCAGCGTCAGAGTGGCATCAAACACCTTCGTCTCCTGATGGTTTTCGATATGCATGCGCAGCGTGCTGGCCGGACTGTTGAAGCGCCAGTGGTAGACCATGTCCATCGGATTAAAGGGCGAGACGTGAAACGCTTTTTCCGTCGGCGGGGCGTCCCGCCCCGCTACCGCGTAGTAGTGTCGTTCATTCCACGGCGTGTTGCGGACTTCGGCGAGAACCCAGCGCAGGGTGTCTTCCCCGTCATAGCAGTAGTAAAAATTGACTGGGTTAAAATGAAAGCCGAAATAACGCAGTTGGGTTAGAAGCATGACCCGCCCCGCCGGGCGTTCGCCGGTCAGATTTTCCAGACGCTCAAGGACGCACTCTTTGAGCGGGGTGCCCAGCGGGTAGTCCGCATCATAAAATGCCGCGGGCGCAACGCGGTTACGGCGCACACCGACGGAGGGCAGCGCGTCCAGCTCATCGAGATCGAGCCAGGCCATAAAGACGCTGTAGGTAAAGTGGTGCGCTTTTGGCGAAAGACGGCGATGGCGCAATGTGCCGTGGTAAAGGCAGCTGTTCATCTCAGTTGCCCTCCCCGGCCGCGATAGCGTTTACCACATCCAGCGCACTGCGTACCCCATCTTCGTGGAAGCCGTTGTACCAGTACGCGCCGCAGAACCAGCTCCGCTGGCGACCGTTTATTTCGCCACGCCGGGCCTGGGCTTGCCAGCTTTGCGGGTTAAAAAGCGGATGCTCATAGACAAAGCGGCGCAGCACATAGCGTTCTTCCACCGGCGTTTCCGGGTTGAGGGTGACGCAAAACAGCGGGCTACCCGGCGGCAGTCCCTGCAAGATATTCATGTTGTAGGTGACACAGGCGCTGGCCCGATCCTGCTCGCTGAGGCGGTAGTTCCAGCTCGCCCACGCGCGCTTGCGCACCGGCAGCCAGCGCGGATCGCTGTGAAGCACCACCTCGTTACGCTGCCAGCCGATATCACCCAGCACCTCACGTTCAGCCTGCGTAGGGCTGGCGAGCATCGCCAGCGCCTGAGCGGAGTGGCAGGCGAAGATCACCTGATCAAAGTTGTCTGTTACGCCCTCACGCGTTATATCAACCCCGCGATCGTGGCGAATAACCTGCTGCACCGGCGCATTGAGGTGCAGCGTCAGGCGATTGCCAAGCTTGTCCATCATCGCGCGGATGTACTCCCGGGAGCCGCCCGGCACCACGTACCACTGCGGACGATGGGTAATGTCCAGCAGACCGTGGTTTTCAAAAAAGCGTAAAAAGAGCGGCAGCGGAAAGCGTTTCATCTCCTGTAGCGAGGATGACCAGATAGCCGCCCCCATTGGCAGAATGTAGTGACGCGCAAAAAAAGGCGTGAAGCGGTGCTGGTGCAGGAACGTCTCCAGCGTGGCGGACTCGCTGACGTCACCCCGGAGCGTCTGTTTCGCCAGCCGGTTAAAGCGCACGATCTCCTTCAGCAGCGTCCAGAAGGCAGGGTTTAACAGATTACGACGCTGGGCGAACAGCGACGTCAGCGTGTGGCCGTTGTACTCCAGCCCGCTCTGCGGGTTATGCACCGAAAAACTCATCTGCGTTTTTTGCCCGCTGATGCCCAGTTCGCTCAGCAGCCCCATGAAGCGCGGATAGGTGCGGTCGTTGTAGACAATAAAACCGGTGTCGATGGCAAAGTTGCCCTGCGGCGTGTCGACATCCACCGTTGCGGTATGACCGCCCGGCGTGGCCTGCGCTTCAAACAGCGTGACCTGATGATGTCCGGCGAGCCGCCAGGCACAGGTTAACCCGGCGATACCGCTGCCGATAATCGCGATCTTCATGGTCGCACCATCCTGCGCAGCAGTGCGCGCTGAAGTTTATCGGGCAGACCGGAGAGCAGGCGCAGCGCCAGGCTAAACCCGGCGGGAAACGCGATATGATCCTTCCCTTTTGCCAGACCGCGACGAATGGCATGGACGGCGTCCTCCACGCTGACCCGGCCCGGCATCGGGAAATCATTTTTTCGGGTCAGCGGCGTGTCGACAAAACCAGGTGAAACGACCGTGACGGCGATCCCTTTCGGCTCCCAGTCGAGGCGCAGCGTGTCGGCAAACCAGGTTAACGCCGCTTTAGAGGCGCCATAGGCTTCGGCTCGCGGGAAGTGAAGCCAGTGCGCCATCGAACTGATCAGCACCACGCGGTTGCCGGATATCAGCTGCGGCTGCAACGCCGCAAGGCAGTTTACCGGCCCCATGAAATTGGTGGTCATGACCCGCGCCACCAACGCGGCATCCACCTCGCCGCGATCGAGATACTCGCAGGTTCCGGCGCAAAGAATCACCGTGTCGGCAGCACAGTCCGCCAGCGCCTGGCGACAGGCGTCCCTGTCTGTCATATCGAACAGGCGCACCGTAATGTTGGGGCTGTGCTGATGCACAGCTGCCAGACGTTTCGCATCGCGCCCGCAGGCAATCACCCGGTAACCATCGTCGGCAAAAGATTTCGCCAGCCCGGCCCCTATGCCCGAGCTTGCGCCGGTGATCAGAACCGTTTTCATGATTTCACTCTCCGCTTCACGCCGCGTACGGCCCAGCCGAGCACCGGAAGATGTTCGTAAATCATCTCTCCGGCATCGTAGTAATCCCGCTGGCGAACTATGCGATCGTCGCGCATGTCTACCACAGAGCAGCCCGGCAGCTGGCGCATTGCCCCCCGGGCAATACGCGGGTGCGACCAGTGCATCATCCAGGTAACAACAAAGCGATCGCCCTGCTGCAACGGTGCATCGACGGTAAAGCGGCACCGCTGGACGTTAGCCAGCAGGTGAGTGAAATAGCGCTGAATCGCGAACAACCCGCTGTGTTCGCCAAAGGGATCGATAAGCGTGGCATCGGCGCGATAAATCTTTGCCAGCGCCGAAGGTGGCTGGGTATCCAGCGTGGCGTAATAATCAACGAATCGACTGATGACGGACGGCAACGTGCTCATGGGTCACATCCTGGCTGTAAACAACGTAGCGAAATCGCATAATTAAAACTTACACAATTATCGTTATTTGTCCAAGTTTGTGCAGATATATTTTTTATACCTCTTTTAATTCAGTATTTTAAAAACTTTCCCTGAGGTGCCAATTTGAGTCAAAAGCAGATTCTCACCGCCGTGCCGTTATTTTTTAGGGATAACCTTAAGGCAAAGGTGCCATTTATCTTCCAGACTTATCCTTTTAATTCATAAGGATGTCACGCGATGAAAAATTTACTGATGGCGCTCTTTTCCAGCCCGGAATCCTTGTTGCAGGTTATGAGTCACCAGGAAATTATCGAAGCCGTAGAGGATGGCGACCGCATCATCATCGATCAGGATGGAAACGCCTCGGTTAACTACAAAAGTAACGAGGTTCGGCAGGACTTTCTGCGCCATGTCAACGCGCTGAAGAGGGCCTGAAATGGGAACGGCAATATTCATGGTATTGATGGTATGCGGCTACTGGTACACCAGCCGCGATCTCTCAACCCGGTTCAAAATTAAGCGTTCATTCGGCTGGGATGTCTATTTCCTTGTGGCGCTGTATGGCTGCATTTTCGTTTTACAGGGCGTGATCGCCACCGGCCTGCTCTGGCTGCTGTTGTTCGCCCTCTCCGCCGCCGACAACACGTTCCATTTCACGTCCGCAAAATACGCCGACTGGCAAATTGATTTTATGAACTGGAGCTTTTTAGGGATTCAGGCTCCGGTCGTGGTGATGCTGGCCTTTGCGATCCTGTTTTGTCTCTATCGTTCTAACTGGGCCGGCAGCGCGCGGCTGGACGGCGAAGGCCGGAAAAAGCTCTACAAGCGGCTGGCGCAATCGAGCGGGATTGAACAACTGCTCTATCAGTGCATGGAGGAAGGTGAACTTGCGCACGTCACGCTGAAGTCGCGGCGGATTTATATTGGCATGATCCATACCGCCACGCTGGAGTATGAAAAAACCGCCAATATCGTGCTTATCCCGATGCTGAGCGGCTACCGCGACGGGGAGAACATGCAGCTGTGTATTGAGCACAACTACAGCAAATGGTACGCCGAGCATGAGGTTACGCTCGACTCAGAGCCAAAAAGCGCTATGGATTTCCGTAAGGTGATCATGCTTGATCAGATCGAGAGTATTTCACTGTTCGATCCGGCAAGTGCCAGCGCGCTGGCGATGCGTGAATAAAAAAATGGCGCCTTATTTCTAAGGCGCCAGGATTATGTGGACGAAACCTGAACTTATGGCGTTACGATATTGAACCAGAAGTCAAATTTGTCCATGTAGCTCAGCATCTCTTCCAGCTTCGCCCCGTTTCCACTCACCTTCACGTCACCTTTATCCATCGCCTGCTTCAGCGTCTCTTTCTTAAGGATGATGTTGTTCAGCGTGGTGCGGTCAAGCGCGATAGTTGCGTCGGCATCCTTCGCCTGCGCGTTGGCGGTATGGTTCAGCACGCCGTTTTCCAGCTCCAGCTTGTATTTTCCGCCATCCTTACCGAGATCGACATTGAAGACCGCCTTCGCGTTACCGGCCCGCACCCCATTGATGTGCACACCCAGGTAGTCGAAGAACATTTCCGGGGTCATCGCCCGCACGGTATCCGGGCTGGCGGTGTTCGGCGTCGGCAGCTTCTTCACGCCATTACGCAGTTCTTGCGCGCCGGTCAGGTAGAAGTTACGCCAGGTGCCCGCCTCCGCCTGGTAACCTAACTGCTCAAGCGCGTCGGCTTCCAGATTACGGGCAGCCTGGTTGTTAGGATCGGCAAAGACCACTTTGCTGACCACCTGAGCAACCCAACGGTAATTACCCTGCTGATAATCCGCTTTGGCTTTCTGCATGATGGCATCAGCGCCGCCCATGTACTGCACGAACTTCTTCGCAGCCTGTTCAGGCGGCAGCTCGTCGAGGGTTGCCGGGTTGCCGTCGAACCAGCCGAGATAAAACACGTAAGTGGCTTTGACGTCGTGGCTAACGGAGCCGTAGTAACCGCGGCTTGCCCACTGTTTCTCGAGCGATTCCGGCAGCTTAAATTCTGCGGCGATCTCATCGCGAGTCAGGCCTTTGTTGGCCATACGCAGGGTCTGGTCGTTGATGTAGCGGTACATATCGCGCTGGCCTTTCATCAGCTTGACGATATTCTCGTTACCCCAGGTCGGCCAGTGGTGCTGCGCAATAATCACTTCCGCGTCTGCGCCCCAGCGCTCAATGGCGGCGTTAATGTACTTAGACCAGGCCAGCGGGTCGCGGATTTTCGCGCCGCGCAGGGAGTAGGTGTTGTGCAGAGTATGGGTCACGTCCTCTGCGGCCTCGATCATTTTCTTCTCTTTGACGTACCACAGCATCTCCGACGGAGCTTCTGAACCCGGCGCCATCATAAAGTCGTAGGTCAAGCCGTCGATCACTTCTTCCTGACCGGTATGGGTAATGTAGTCGGTCGGCGGGATGAGGGTGACAGTACCCGCAGAGGTGGTGGTGCCAAGGCCTGCACCCACCTGGCCTTTTGCATCCGGCTTCAGCAGGTTGCCGTACATATAGCTCGCACGGCGGCTCATCGCGTTTCCGGCCATAATGTTTTCGGAAACCGCCTCTTTCATAAAGCCATCCGGCGCGTAGATTTTCACTTTGCCAGACTTGACGTCAGCTTCGTCAACCACGCCGCGCAGGCCGCCATAGTGGTCAACGTGGCTGTGGGTGATCACCACAGCGACGACCGGTTTCTTGCCGCGGTTTGCATAGTAGAGATCCAGCGCTTCTTTCGCCGGTTCAGCGCTTAACAGCGGGTCGATAACGGTAATGCCCTTCTCGCCCTCAATGATGGTCATGTTGGAGAGATCGAGATTACGGATCTGATACACGCCGTCGGTGACCTTAAACAGCCCGCCAATGTTGATCAGCTGTGACTGACGCCACAGGCTCGGGTTAACCGTATCCGGGGCTTTTTCACCCTCTTTGACGAAATCATATTTCGCCGGGTTCCAGATAACGTTCCCCTGCTCGCCTTTGATCATGTTTTGCGGCAGCGGGGCGATAAAGCCTTTATGGGCATTTTCAAAGTCGGTTTTATCGGCAAACGGTAATTTGTTATACAGGGCGTTATTAGCCTGCTGGGTTGTAGGAGTGGCATCCTGCGGCTGTACTTCCGCAAACGCGGAAAGCGACAGCGACGTCAACACACCGGCCAGCGCCAGATGTTTAGCGATTATCGTTAATTTCATTAAATGGCCTCATAGATTAATTGCGCCGCCAGCGATATTTAATTGTGGCGGATAATTTTAATGCGAACTCATTGAGGACCATTCTAACCAGAATACCTTCCCTTCATAGTCCCATATGGGACTGGTTATTTATCGATTCGTAATCCGTGGGCTATTGCTGCTATACTCGCTACCATAGCAGACGTTGCGGGGAGAGGCTTAGCGTGAATTTTCAGGATATCCATACCTATTATCAGCAACTCAATATTGGGCAATTTTTTCCGCAAATGCTTTGTGAAGGCGAGGTCTTAACCGTTGCCGCAAATAAAAAACTCACCGTTGAACCTGGCTATATTTATTTCTGTACTGAAGGGTCGCTGACGATATTAATGCCTGATGATGGGCTGAATATTGGCAATACTATTGAGTATATGCCGATCGGGTTAATGGAAAGGTATTGTCCACTCGCGAAGTATGAATATCGCAGCAGTGCCAGGGTGAAACTGGTGAGAATATCCTGGGCCGCCTTCGACCAGATATTTTTCCAGGGTGGGCCTGAGCGCAT
The DNA here is from genome assembly GCF_049237385.1 of Enterobacter cloacae complex sp. IR5412. Taxonomy (NCBI): domain Bacteria; kingdom Pseudomonadati; phylum Pseudomonadota; class Gammaproteobacteria; order Enterobacterales; family Enterobacteriaceae; genus Enterobacter; species Enterobacter cloacae complex sp. IR5412. The sequence continues at coordinate 447,182 of NZ_JBMKHQ010000003.1, forward strand.
GCAGGCGCTGGCCACCATACTGACCTATATGTCGATATTCACCATCGACCTGCATAACGAACGCAGGCAGGTCACCAGCTACCAGACCATTAAACCCATGCTCTATCGCTATCTTTATCGGCAGGAAACCCACACGGGAGAGAATGAGGGTCTGGCGCTGTTTATCATCAAGCGCACTAACCTGTCGCGAACGCATGTCTTTCGCGTGCTGGCGGATCTTAAAGCCGGGGGCTATATCACCATGAAGCGCGGAAAGCTGGTGTCGATAGACCGTCCGCTGCCGGAGGCGTATTAAATTACGCCCCTGAAGCGAATGCTTCAGGGGCTGGCTGATTAACGCACCAGGTGCAGGAAGTGCAGATGTTTTTCATACTGGTCCAGAATATCGTTAATTAACTGCTCCTGGTTCCAGCCCATCACATCGTAATTTTGCCCACCTTCCTTGAGGTAGATTTCTGCCCGATAGTACCGGTGCTGTTCTGCCTGAATCTCATCATTCTCCATGGCCGCTAGCGCGAAGGTCGGCGAGTTATAGCCACGCAGCCTGACTTCATAAATGAAATTCAGCTCATTGCCTAAATCCACCTCAAGGCGAATACGATCGTCCGACGCGTCGCTGATATGGCTCTGCGTTCCCTGCTTATTCAGTTCATCCTGCACCAGCACCATGGCCGGTTTGATCACCTCCTCCATAAAGCGTTTCACCAGGGAGCGTTTAGGTAAGTAGGCGATGTTACGCAGTCTGCGCTGCCACGGAATGGGGTTACGGGCCGCTGTCGGCGCGATCGTGGCCATACTCAGGCTCTCGCGTTTGGTCAAATCGCGTCGGAGCGCCTTCAGCAGGCCATAGATCGACACCAGCAGGATCATCGAGAACGGTAGCGCGCTGGCGATGGTCACGGTTTGCAGCGCACTCAGTCCGCCCGCGAGCAGCAGCGCGATAGCGACTACGCCCATCAGCGCGGCCCAGAAGATGCGCTGCCAGACGGGGGTATTGGCCTCGCCGCCGGACGCGAGGGTATCCACCACCATCGCCCCGGAGTCGGCTGAGGTCACAAAGAAGACGATGACCATCGCCATGGCAATAAATGACAGCACGGAAGAGAACGGGAAATGCTCAAGGAAATTAAACAGCGCCAGTGCCACGTCCTGCTGGACGGTATTCGCCAGATCGGACGCTCCCTTGTTCATGATGAGGTAAATGGCGCTATTGCCGAACACCGTCATCCACATCAGGGTAAAGCCCGCCGGGACAAACAGCACGCCGGTCACGAACTCGCGGATGGTTCTGCCGCGGGACACACGGGCAATGAACATCCCGACAAACGGCGACCAGGACAGCCACCAGCCCCAGTACAGCAGCGTCCAGCCTCCCAGCCAGTTGCTGGATTTCGGTTCATAAGCGTACAGGTTAAACGTCTTGCTCACCAGCTCGGACAGGTATCCGCCGGTATTTTCCACAAAGGATTTCAGCAGGAGTACGGTTGGCCCCAGGCACAACACCAGCACCAGCAGCAGTACCGCCAGCCCCAGATTGAGCTCTGATAAAATGCGAATGCCTTTATCCAGACCGGACACCACAGAAATGGTCGCCAGCCCGGTAATCAGGACGATCAGGATCACCTGCACGGTATCGTTGATGGGTACGCCAAAAAGGTGGTTCAGCCCGGCATTGACCTGTAAAACGCCGTAGCCTAACGAGGTCGCCACGCCAAATACGGTGCCGATTACCGCGAAGATATCCACCGCATGACCTATCGGGCCGTAAATACGGTCGCCGATAATCGGATAAAGCGCCGAACGAAGCGTCAAAGGCAGGCCGTGGCGGTAGCTGAAGAACGCCAGAATCAACGCAACGATGGCGTAGATAGCCCAGGCGTGCAGCCCCCAGTGGAAGAATGTCAGCCGCATGGCCTCTTTGGCCGCAGCGACCGTTTCAGGTGTCCCCACCGGCGGGGAAAGGTAGTGCATGACCGGCTCCGCCACGCCGAAGAACATCAGGCCGATCCCCATCCCCGCCGAGAACAGCATCGCGAACCACGAGTGGTAGCTGAAGTCAGGCTGGGAGTGGTCGGGCCCGAGTTTAATATCGCCGTAGCGGGACAAGCCGAGGAACGTCACGCTCATTAAAATCAGCGCGACGGCAAGAATGTAAAACCAGCTGGCGTTGGTGAATATTTGCTGTTGCAGTAGCTTAAAGTTTTTATCGGCAACGTCAGGGAAAATCGCGGCAAAGGCGACAAGAAGGAAAATTAACAAAGCAGATGTGTAAAATACCGCTTTGTTAATCTGGCTTTTGGACTGCTTTGGGATAGTGTCGTTTTCACTCATATAGTGTCTTCCATAAACGCATTGACCGCTCTGAATGAGAGGCGTGATCTGCGTCAGGGTAACAAAATCCCTTTATGAATGCAGGTCTGAAACGTTCAATTATACACTATCCCCTAAGGGTATTTGTTGCGCGTTAACGCATCCCTATGCCATTGCATTATTTCGCAGGCAAGAAATGGTTAATTATCCCGGCCAGCCGACTTGGGCCGTAAGTTCTCATCGAATACCAGCCGTTTGCGGCCGGGCTCTTCTTCCCGCAGCGGCTCTACCTGATGCAGCGTCTGCTTACAGCGATCCACCAGCACCTGATACTCCCGCGTGCCCTGCTTTTTCCACTCTATTTCCTGCGCGCTTAGCTCACGAATCGCTTTCGCCGGACTGCCAAGAATTAAGTGATTCGCAGGCATTTCCGCTTTGGCCTTCACAAACGCCGCCGCCCCGACGATGCTGTTTTCGCCGATCGTCGCTCCGTCCATCACCACCGCATTCATCCCCACCAGCGCATTACGGCGGATAATGCAGCCGTGCAGGATCGCGCTGTGGCCGATATGCCCGTCCTCTTCCACCACCGTGTCCTGCTCCGGAAAACCGTGCATCACGCAGTTATCCTGAATGTTCGCGCCGTCTTTCACCACGATCCGGCCAAAATCACCGCGCAGGCTGGCGTTGGGGCCTACGTAAACACCTTTGCCGAGGATCACGTCGCCAATCAGCACCGCGGTCGGGTGAACATAGCTCTCTTCAGGCACGACCGGCGTCAGACCATCAATTTGATAAACAGGCATACCCTCTCCTTATGTGATATTAAGACCACCAAAACGCTGGTGATAAAGCGTGCCGGGCGCGGGCAGCTCGCCGACGGAGGTTTCCCCCTTCTCACTGACAAACGCCAGGGCTCCCGCTGCCACGCGCTGGTAGATGTTAATGCACAGCTGTCGCGCGCTCTGTCCCGCCCAGTGCGCCGGGAGTAACTCCTCCGGCAACAGCGGATCTTTCAGCACCACGCGACGATAAAAATGAATGAGTAACAGCTGGATCTGGAAGCAGCGTTCCGGGGTTAAATCCTCGGGCGACGCCTCTTTAAGCAGCGGCAGCAGCGGACGGAACGAGTTGATAAACGTTTCATACATCGCGTTTTGTTCGGTCAGCTGCCAGCACTCTTCCACGCGGGATCGTAACGCCGCGCGTGACAAAGCCAGCGGCGAATGAGCTTCAAAGAAAATGACGTTTTCCGCCACGCCCGCGTCATGCAACAGCGACTGCACGTCCGCGAGGTTCTGCGACGGCGAGGCCATCAGGCTCGGCGCCAGCGTGCCGAACCCTTGCCAGATGAGCTGTTTTTTCACGTCCGCGAGCGTGGTTTTATCCAGCCCCTCGGAAAGCAGTAGCAGCCATTTACCATCCCATGCCGGCAGTTCTGCACGGTAGATTTTATTTTCCGCGCGTCGGGTCAAACGCAGCCCCTTGTCGCTGAGACGGTAAAAGCTGCGGCGGCCAATGCGGGACACGTCCAGCCAGCCCTCTTTGTTGAGGCGAAACAGCGCGGTGCGCACAAAGCGCTCCCCGAATCCCATCCCTTCCAGCAGGGCCGCCAGACTGCCGAGCCAGATCTCTCCGCCGCGATGGGAAAGCGCGTCGCCATACAGCGAGGAGATAAGCGACGTTCCGCTGACGGGAACAGAGCTGACTGCGTGCTGGATAAAGGCATCAAGTTTATTCATGTGATTCATTCTGTTGTTATTTTTTTCCTGGATGAATCATAGCATAGGAATCTGGGGTTTCCCCCTCACCCCAGCCCTCTCCCTCAAGGGAGAGGGGGCCGTCGATGCAGACATTATTTTGTGTAGATCCCTCATCCGTTAGCCGCAACCTTACGCAAATCAAACACCCGGCAGGCTTTACCCTCGGATCGCGGTATGCTGCCGCAGTTAACGATCATCACATCGGTTGAAATCCCCACCATCGATTTAATCCGATGACGCAGCTGATGGCAGACCTGACAACGCTGTTCATGCGTCAGCGTTAAGCTACTCTGTTTCAGCTCGACCTTCACCGAAAGTGAATCAAGATGCCCGCGGCGGTTCACCTCCAGCTGATAGTGCGGCGAAAGATGTTCGAACTTGACGATCTCCTCTTCCAGCTGTGACGGGAAGACGTTAACGCCGCGAATGATGAGCATGTCGTCGCTACGCCCGCTGATGCGATCCATCCGGCGCATGGTGCGTGCGGTACCCGGCAGCAGGCGCGTCAGGTCGCGGGTGCGGTAGCGGATCACCGGGAGCGCCTCTTTGGTCAGCGTGGTGAACAGCAGTTCGCCCTGCTCGCCGTCGGCCAGCGGCGTGCCGTCATTCGGGTTGACGATCTCCGGGAAGAAGTGATCTTCCCAGATGGTCGGACCGTCAGCGGTTTCAAGACACTCCATCGCCACGCCCGGCCCCATCACCTCGGAGAGACCATAGATATCCAGCGCGGTAATGCCCAGCCGTTTCTCGATTTCGCGGCGCATCGCCTGCGTCCACGGCTCGGCGCCAAACACGCCGACGCGCAGGGAACAGGCGCTGGCATCACCGCCCATCTGACGCTCCAGCTCTTCGATCAGGTTCAGGCAGTAAGAGGGCGTCACCATGATCATATCCGGCTGGAAATCGCGGATCAGCTGCGCCTGCTTCTCCGTCTGGCCGCCGGACATCGGGATCACCGTCGCCCCCAGACGCTCTGCACCGTAGTGCGCCCCCAGCCCGCCGGTGAAGAGCCCGTAACCGTAGGCGACGTGAATTTTATCCTTCGCGCTGCCTCCGGCGGCGCGCAGGGAACGGGCGACGATATTGGCCCAGTTGTCGATATCATTCTGGGTATACCCCACCACGGTCGGCTTTCCGGTGGTGCCCGACGAGGCGTGAATACGCACCACCTGCTCCATCGGCACCGCAAAGGTATCGAACGGGTAGTTGTCGCGCAGATCCTGCTTGGTGGTGCACGGGAATTTTTGCAGGTCCGCCAGCTCGTTGAAATCGTCAGGGTGAACGCCCGCGGCATCAAACTTGCGTTTGTACATCGGAACGTTGTTGTAGGCGTGGTTCAGCGTCCACTTCAGGCGCGCGGTCTGCAACGCCTGCAATTCATCAATGGACGCGGTTTCGATCGGATCAAGCTTTGTTGTATTTATCATCGCAGGGTACTCACATTATTGTTCGCTCAAACACGCTCAAGGATCATGGCAATGCCCTGACCCACACCGATGCACATCGTACACAGCGCGTAGCGCCCGCCGCGTCGGTGCAATTCATTGCTCGCGGCCAGCGCCAGTCTGGCACCGCTCATTCCCAGCGGATGACCTAGCGCGATCGCTCCGCCGTTCGGGTTGACATGCTCCGCGTCATCCGGCAAGCCCAGCTGACGCAGCACCCCCAGCGCCTGTGCGGCGAAGGCTTCGTTAAGCTCAATGACGTCCATATCGGTGATACTGAGTCCGGCACGTTCCAGCACCTTACGGGTGGCGGGAACCGGGCCTAATCCCATCAGACGCGGCTCGACGCCCGCGGTCGACATGGCCACAATGCGGGTGCGCGGGGTTAACCCCTGGGCAAGCGCCATCGGCTCGCTGGCGATAATCAGCGCCGCCGCCCCGTCGTTGACGCCAGAGGCGTTCCCCGCCGTCACCACACCGTTCTTGCGAAACGGGGCTTTCAGCGCGGCAAGCTGTTCAAGGGTGGTTTCGGCGCGCGGATGCTCGTCTACGCTCACTTCCGTTACCGCGCCTTTTTTACCCGTTACCTGTACCGGGATTATCTCCTGCGCCAGAACGCCATTCTGCTGCGCCAGCGCGGTGCGCTGCTGGCTGCGCAAGGCAAATGCGTCCTGATCGGCACGGCTTATATTTAACAATTCCGCTACATTCTCTGCCGTTTCCGGCATGCTGTCAGTTCCGTATTGCTGATGCATGAGCGGATTCACAAATCGCCAGCCGATGGTGGTATCGAAGATCTCCGCCTGACGCTGAAACGCCGCGGTGGCTTTACCCATCACGAACGGCGCACGGGACATGGATTCGACGCCACCGGCGATCAGCAGATCGCCATCCCCGGCCTTAATGGCGCGTGCCGCAAAGCCAAGGGCATCCAGACCGGAGCCGCACAGGCGGTTAATGGTGGTACCGGAAACGGTCTGCGGCAGCCCGGCCAGCAGCGAAGACATGCGCGCCACGTTGCGATTATCCTCTCCGGCCTGATTTGCGCAGCCGAAGATCACGTCATCTATGCGCTCCAGATCGAGCTGCGGGTAACGCGCCAGCAGCGCACGCAGCGGAACGGCCCCTAAGTCATCGGCACGCAGGCTGGATAATCCTCCACCGTAGCGACCGACCGGGGTACGCACACCCTCACAAATAAATGCGTTACGCATCAGGCTTCTCCTGTCACACTGCCGCCGGTGCGGTGGGATTTCCCGCGAAAAAGAGCGACGGTTTTCTGTTGTTGATTCTGAATTTCGATGTCGTAGACGCCGGTCAGTTTGCCCTGATGCTTCACCCGCGCGGTAGCGGTCAGCTTATCGCCAGCAAAGCCCGGACGCAGAAAATCGATGGCGCAGCCTGAGGCCACCGCCGCCAGCCCCTGACTGTTGCAGGCGTAGGCAAAGGCGGTATCGGCCAGCGAGAATAGCTGTCCGCCGTGGCAGGTTTTATGCCCGTTAAGCATCTGCGGGGTGATGGTCATGGTCACCACCGCGTAGCCCTCGCCCATCTCGATAATGTCCATCCCCATCGCCTGCGCGCAGGCGTCCCGTTCGTACATCGCGCGGGCGTTATGCCAGGCGTTATGACTCATAACTACTCTCCAGAAGCGCACGCTGGCGCAGCAGTGAACAGGGGCGATAACGTTCCTCGCCGTAGTGACGTTGCAGGTTCTCCAGCAGCGTTAACAGACGCTGCCAGCCAAGGCGCTCGCCCCAGGCGATGGGGCCGCAGGGATAGTTGACCCCTAAGCGCATGGCGGTATCGATGTCTTGCTCACTGGCGACCCCTTTTTGCAGGGCATCCAGCGCTTCGTTGGCAATCATCGCCACCGTGCGCCAGATCAGCAGGCCGGGGTAATCCGCAATCTGGACCACCCGTTTCTCCTGGTGCTGCAACCAGTAAATGGCTTTCTGCGTGGCGGCGTGCGGGTTGCCGGGCGCGGCGGCTATAACGGCCACATCCCGCTCGATGCGGTCGACCACCACCACCGGACAGCCGTGGCGCAGCGCCAGCGACTGCGCGGTTTCACCCTGCGTTTCGATCAGCAACATATCGTCAATTTCCGTGACACCGTCACTTCTTCGCTGTGCGCGCATCGGGCTGAAGCTGTGGCTGACCGGGGCGAGCCAGCTGACGGCGGTTTTGTCCCCCTGCCAGCGGTAAACGCCCTGCCCGCTTTTCTTACCCAGACGCCCCGCCAGCACCAGCTCCTGCTGCACCAGCGACGGCAAAAAACGACGCTCCTGCCAGAAGGCGTTAAATACGGAGCAGGTCACGGCAAAGTTGACGTCCTGACCAATCATGTCCGTCAGCTCAAGCGGCCCCATCGGGAAACCCCCGCCGTCTCGCAGGGCGGCGTCGATCACCTCGGGCGCTGCCACCTGCTCTTCCAGCGCGCGCCAGGCTTCCGAGTAGAAAGGACGCGCTACGCGGTTAACGATAAACCCCGGTGTGGACTGGCAGCGTACCGGCTGCTTTCCCCAGCTCAGCGCCAGCTCGCACAGCGCATCGGCCACTTCGGGTGAGGTCGCCAGCCCGCTGACCACCTCCACCAGCTTCATCACCGGGGCAGGATTGAAGAAGTGCAGCCCGGCGACGCGTTCAGGGTGGTTTACCTCCGCCGCAATCGCGGTAACGGAAATGGACGAGGTATTGCTGGCGAGTAGCGTCTGCGGCGGACAAACCTCTGCCAGCTGGGTAAACAGCGCCTTTTTCACTTCAAGCCGCTCGGAGGCCGCCTCGATCACCAGATCGGCTTTCGCCAGAGCACTGATATTCGTCACCGGCGTCAGGCGGGCAAGGACCTGTTCCCCGGCGTCGGCAGAGAGTTTTCCGCGCGCAACGCGAGAGGACAGCCGCTGGCGAATGCCGTCGACGGCGCGGGAAATCGCCGCAGCGTCAATGTCGTACACCAGAACCGGATGACCGTGGCTGGCTGCCACTTCGGCAATCCCGGCGCCCATGGTGCCGCTGCCAATGACGGCGACCGTATGGATATTCACCATCTTATTTCCCCGTAAAGTTCGGCGCGCGTTTTGCCAGGAACGCGCTGACGCCTTCCCGGTAGTCGTCGCTGCGTCCGGCCAGACGTTGATAGTCGCGCTCCAGATCAAGCTGGGCGTCGAGGGTGTTGGTTTCGGCGGCGTTGATTGCCTGCTTGATCAAGCCCAGGCCATAGGTCGGCTGCGAGGCAAAATGCAGCGCCATCCGCTGTGCGGTGGCGGAGAGCTGCTCGTCGTCCACCACCTGCCAGATCATTCCCCAGGCCTGTGCCTGCTCGGCGCTGAGCTTGTCGCCCAGCAATGCCAGCCCCATGGCGCGGGCGCGTCCGGTCACGCGCGGCAGCAGCCAGGTTCCGCCGCAGTCCGGTACCAGCCCGAGCTTGCTGAAGGCCATCACAAAGCTGGCTGAACGGGCCGCAATCACCATGTCACAGCCGAGGGCCAGCGTGGCACCTGCCCCCGCCGCCACGCCGTTAACCGCGCAAATCACCGGCTTCGGCAGTTTTGCCAGGCGGCGCACCAGCGGGTTGTAAAAAGTCTCAACGGACATGCCCAGATCCGGCGCAGGGCCGTTCGGGTCCACGTTACGGTCGTTGAGATCCTGCCCGGCGCAGAAACCGCGTCCTGCCCCGGTGATCAGCAGGCAGCGGATGGCGTCATCGCGCTCGGCCTGCTTCAGGCATTCGGAAAGCTGCTGGTGCATGACGTCGTTAAAGCTGTTCAGGCGCTCCGGGCGGTTCAGCGTAATGGTCATTACGCCCTGCTCAACATGGCTCAGAATAAATTCCACAATTAGCGTCCTTTAAAGTCTGGGGTGCGTTTCTGTAAAAAGGCGTTGATGCCTTCCCGGCGATCGTCGGTGGCCGCGAGTAGCGCAAACAGCTGACGCTCCTGCGCCAGCCCGGCCTGAAGCGGCACTTCCTGCGACTGGCGAAGCGCCTGCTTCGCCGCCTGTAACGCCAGCGGCGAGTGGCGCGCCATCAGCCCCGCCTGCTTCAGGGCATATTCCAGCGTCAGCGAGGCCGGGTAGACGTCGCTGACCAGCCCGGCGCTGTGCGCCTGAACCGCCGTGATGCTTTCGCCCGTCAGCACCATTTTGCTGGCCAGCGATTTGCCCACGCTACGGATTAGCCGCTGTGTGCCGCCTGCGCCCGGCATGATCCCGAGGGTGATTTCCGGCAGGCCAAAGCGGGCGTTATCACCGGCAATCACCACGTCGCAGAGCAGCGCCAGCTCACAGCCTGCCCCCAGCGCGTAGCCGTTCACGGCGGCAATCAGCGGTTTGGTGAAGGCGTTTATTCGCGCCCACAGCTGCGGGCGGATATCGTTCAGGGTTGCGGGCAGGTCTTTCTCCGCCATTTCGTTGAGATCGGCCCCGGCGGCAAAGCAGCGTTCGTTGCCGTAAATCACACAGACGGCGATCTCCGCATCCGCGGCGGCGGCTTCAAGCTGCTCCGCGATTTGCGTGAGCAGCGCATTGTTGAGCGCGTTGCGCGCCGCCGGACGGTTAAGCGTCAGCTGCAACACGCGGCCATGACGGGTGACAATCAGTTCGCTCATGCCATCCCCTTCGCATCAAAATCGACGATAACGTCAGCGGTTATCGGCAGCGCCTGACAGCTCAGCACATAGCCTGCGGCCAGCTCGTCCGGCTCCAGGCTGTAGTTGGTCGCCATGTCCACCTTCCCGCGAAGCACTTTGCATTTGCAGGTGGCGCACACGCCGCCCTTGCAGGCGTAAGGCAGATCCGCCCCCTGACGCAGGGCCGCGTCAAGAATGCTCTCGTCGTCCGCCGTCAGGGTGATCTCCCTGTCGCGCCCGTCCTGACGGACGGTGACCTTCTGCCCGTCGGCCTGCACGCTGACTGTCCGTTTAACGGGGGTTCCCGGCGTGTTAAAGCGCTCAAGATGGATCGCTTTTTCCGGCATACCCAGCGCTTTCAGCGCCGCCTCAGCCTCGTCCATCATCGCCGACGGGCCGCAGATGAAGGCTTCATCGTACTGGCGGAAATTCACCAGCGTTTTTGCCAGCGCCTGGAGCTTTTCCCCGTCAATACGGCCATGGAGCAGATCGCTGTCGAGCGTCTCCTGGCTGAAGATGGAGATCAGCTGCAAACGCTGCGGGTATTTATCTTTCAGGTCCGCCAGCGCCCGGCGGAACATCATGCTCTGGCTGCTGCGGTTGCCGTAAATCAGGGTGAAGTGGCTGTGGGCTTCAGTGGCCAGCGTAGCGGACATAATCGCCAGCATCGGGGTGATCCCGGACCCGGCGGCAATCGCCAGATAGTGGCCTTCGCGTTCGGCCTGCGGCTGGTAGCCAAAATGCCCCTGGGGCACCATCACCTCCAGTGCCATGCCCGGTTTGATTTCGTCCCGGGCATAGCGGGAAAAACGTCCGCCCTCGATGGCTTTGACCGCCACGCTGATCTCCCCGCACGCGGTGCTCCGGCAGATGGAGTAGCAGCGGCGCAGTTCATCCCCGCCAGGACTGGCTTTCAGGGTCAAATGCTGACCGGGACGGAAGCGGTACGCCTCCTGTAACGCCTGCGGCACCGCGAAGGTAATGGTCACCGCGTCGCGGGTTTCGGGTTCCACTTTTGCCACTGTTAATGAATGAAACGTTGTCATGGCAGCCTCAAATACATTTGAAATAGTCGAAGGGCTCACGGCAGGTATTGCAGCGGTAGAGCGCTTTGCAGGCCGTGGAACCAAATTCACTGATGAGCGAGGTATCGGTGCTCGCACAGCGCGGGCAGCTCACCTCCGCGGGAACGTGGGCATGGCAGCTATGGCCGACAGGCGGGCTGATGCCATATTCCCGCAGGCGCCTGCGGGCATCGTCGGTCATCCAGTCGGTGGTCCAGGCGGGCTCCAGTTGCAGCACAATATGTATCGGGGAAAAGCCGTTCCCGGTCAGAGTTTCGCGGATCGCCCCCAGCAGATGCTCCGTTGCCGGACAGCCCGAATAGGTTGGCGTGAAGCCTATAACCCAGCCTTCCCCCTGCGCCTTCACGCTGCGCACCATGCCTAAGTCGGTGATGGTCAGCACCGGCACTTCCGGGTCGGGGATCTGGCTTAACAGCGCCCAAATCTGCGGGATTTGGGCAGGCGCAATGTCGACGAGGCGTTGCATAGCGTTCTCCTTTACCACTGCTGGTCGGGGTAAACGCGCTGGAGATACTGCATCTCAGCCAGCATCGGTCCGAGGTGTTCAGTATGTAGCCCCTTCTTGCCGCCCGTGCGATACGCCACTTCCTCGGGTACGCGGAGGGTAGCTTCCGCCAGCCCGGCAAACACTTCGCGCTCCCACGGTTCCCGCAGGGCGCGCGGATCAACCGCCACGTCGGTGTCAACCAGCGCCAGCTCGACGTCGTCGGCGTCAAACAATTCAGCCGTAAAGCGCCACAGGCTATCCACCGCCTGCTGCATTTTCTGTGAGGAGGTTTCTGTCCCGTCCCCCAGCCGCACCAGCCAGCCGCGGCTAAAACGCAGGTGATAGCGCACCTCTTTAATGGCTTTTGCCGCGATGGCGGCAAGCTGACTGTCGCTGCTGTGGATCAACCGTTCGTACAGCGCTACGTTCCACGCATCCATCAGATACTGACGGGCAATGGTGTCGGCGAAGCTGCCGTTTGGCTGTTCCACCAGCAGCAAATTGCGGAACTGACGCTCATCGCGGCCATAGGCCAGGGTGTCTTCATCACCCTTACCCTCCCGTTCAGCGGCGTAGGTCAGGAAATTGCGCGCCTGCCCGAGCAGATCAAGGCCGATATTGGCGAGCGCCAGGTCAATTTCCAGCTCCGGCGCATGGCCGCACCAGGCGCCCAGACGCTGTGAGAGCACCAGACCGTTGTCGCCCAGACGCAGGGCATAAGCAGATACGTTGTTCATCCCCAACCTCACATATGCTCAATGCCATCAGGGATGGTGTAAAACGTCGGATGGCGGTAGACCTTGCTTTCCGCCGGATCGAAAAACTCCCCGCTCTCTTCCGGCTGGGAGGCGACGATTTCACTCGCCTTCACCACCCAGATGGAACAGCCTTCGCTGCGGCGGGTATAGGCATCGCGCGCGTTTTCCAGCGCCATGCGGTCGTCGGCAGCGTGAAGGCTGCCCACATGGCGGTGCGACAGCCCCTGCTTCGAACGGACAAAAACTTCGTATAACGGCCAGTAAACATTGCTCATGGTTGATTCCTCTTATGCAGCCTGGCGGGCGCGTTGTTTTTCCGCGTGGGCCAGAGCGGCTTCACGCACCCATGCGCCGTCGTCCCAGGCTTTACGTTTTGCGGCCAGACGTTCGTGGTTGCAGATCCCGCGCCCGTTGATCACCTCGTCAAATTCCTGCCAGTCGATTTCGCCGAAGCGGTAGTGGCCGCTCTCTTCATCGAAACGCAGGTCGGGATCCGGCACGGTCATGCCGAGCATCTCCACCTGAGGCACCGTGTTGTCCACGAAGCGCTGGCGAAGCTCATCGTTGCCAAAGCGTTTGATCTTCCAGGCAAGACTGCGGGCGCTGTTTGGGGAGTTGTCGTCGTTGGGTCCGAACATCATCAGCGCGGGCCACCAGAAACGGTTGATGGCGTCCTGCAACATCTGCCGCTGTGCTTCACTGCCCTGCGCCAGCGCCATACAGGCTTCAAAACCCTGACGCTGGTGGAAGCTCTCTTCTTTACAGATTTTCACCATCGCCCGGGCGTACGGGCCGTAAGACGTACGGCACAGCGCCACCTGGTTCACGATGGCCGCCCCGTCCACCAGCCAGCCAATGACGCCGATATCGGCCCAACTCAGGGTCGGATAGTTGAAGATGGAGGAGTATTTCATCTTGCCGTCGAGCATCTTTTGATAGATGTCCTCCCGGGCGCAGCCCAGCGTTTCCGCCGCGCTGTAGAGGTACAGGCCGTGTCCGGCTTCGTCCTGAACCTTCGCCAGCAGAATGGCTTTCCGGCGCAGCGTCGGCGCGCGGGTGATCCAGTTTCCTTCCGGCAGCATGCCGACAATCTCAGAGTGGGCGTGCTGTCCAATCTGGCGGATCAGCGTCTTGCGATAGGCATCCGGCATCCAGTCCTGCGGCTCGATGGCCGTCTCCTGTGCGATGCGTTGCTCAAAGCGTTGTTCTTGCGTCACATAACCACCTTTGTGATTCGTTAAATCACCACAAACAGCAAAATGGTGAATCATTTGGTTTCTTAAAAGTTACACAAAGGTTAAATATAACCCCAAGAAGTGTTTGATTATTTTGTGACGACGCTCGCAAGCCTTTTCATGAAAGGCCGATGACACAAGGCTTTCGGGTGGTCAGGCTAAGCAATAGAGATCACAACGTTAACAATTCATTAAAACTCAGCTTGATTTTTATGATTCGCGATCAAACTATTTATAGTGAAATCACGAAACACCTGGAGAGAAGAAATGCAGCAGTTAGCCAGCTTCTTGTCCGGCACCTGGCAATCAGGCCGGGGCCGCGAGCGCACCATCACCCACGCCATCAGCGGGGAAACGCTATTTGAAGTCACCAGCGAAGGGCTGGATATGGCGGCCGCACGCCGTTACGCCATTGAACAAGGCGGAGAAGCGCTCCGCGCAATGAGCTTTATCGAGCGCGCCGCCATGCTGAAGGCGGTGGCCAAACATCTGCTGAGCCAGAAGGATCGGTTTTATGCCCTGTCAGCCCAGACCGGCGCGACGAAGGCCGACAGCTGGGTGGATATTGAAGGCGGTATCGGCACCCTCTTCACCTACGCAAGCCTCGGCAGCCGTGAGCTGCCGGACGATACCCTGTGGCCGGAGGATGAGCTGATCCCGCTGTCGAAGGAAGGCGGCTTTGCGGCACGTCACGTGTTAACGTCGAAATCCGGCGTGGCGGTGCATATCAACGCGTTCAACTTCCCGTGCTGGGGGATGCTGGAAAAGCTCGCACCCACCTGGCTTGCCGGGATGCCCGCCATCATCAAGCCCGCCACCGCCACCGCGCAGGTGACTCAGGCAATGGTGAAAGCGATCGTCGAGAGCGGACTGGTGCCGGACGGCGCCATCAGCCTGATCTGTGGTGGCGCGGGCGATCTGCTGAACCAGCTCGACAGCCAGGACGTGGTGACGTTTACCGGGTCGGCCAGCACCGGGCAGAGCCTGCGCGTACATCCGAATATCGTCGCGCATTCCATTCCGTTTACCATGGAAGCAGATTCCCTTAACTGCTGCGTGCTGGGTGAGGACGTGACGCCGGAGCAGCCGGAGTTTGCGCTGTTTATTCGCGAAGTGGTGCGCGAGATGACCGCCAAAGCCGGGCAAAAATGTACCGCCATCCGCCGCATCATCGTGCCGGAAGCGCAGGTTGAAGCCGTCAGCCAGGCGCTGATTGCGCGGCTGGAGAACGTGGTCGTCGGCGATCCGGCCCAGGAAGGGGTGAAGATGGGGGCTCTCGTCAACAGTGAGCAACGTGCTGACGTGCAGGAAAAAGTCGATCATCTGCTTGCCTCGGGCTGCCAGATCCGTCTGGGTGGTAAAGCCGATATGCAGGCGGCTGGCGCATTCTTCCCGCCCACCCTGCTGTTCTGCCCGCAGCCGGACGAAACTCCGGCCGTTCACGCCACCGAAGCCTTTGGCCCCGTCGCCACCCTGATGCCCTGCCGCAACAGTGAACACGCCATGCAGCTGGCGCGGGCGGGCGGCGGCAGCCTGGCGGGAACGCTGATCACGGCAGATTCAAACGTGGCGCGGCAATTTATTGCCGGTGCCGCGCGCGCCCACGGACGCATTCAGATCCTCAACCAGGAATCCTCGAAAGAATCCACCGGCCACGGTTCACCGCTGCCGCAGCTGGTGCACGGCGGCCCGGGACGTGCGGGCGGCGGCGAGGAGCTGGGCGGCCTGCGTGCGGTGAAGCACTATCTCCAGCGCACGGCCATTCAGGGCAGCCCGTCCATGCTCGCCGCCATCGGCAAACAGTGGGTCCGTGGCGCGGAGGTGCAGGAAGATCGCGTTCATCCGTTCCGTAAATACTTCGAGGAGTTACAGCCGGGCGACAGCCTGCTGACCCCGCGTCGTACCCTGACGGAAGCGGATATCGTGAATTTTGCCTGCCTGAGCGGGGATCATTTCTATGCCCATATGGACAAAATTGGCGCGGCGGAGTCGATTTTTGGCGAGCGCGTGGTACACGGTTATTTCCTGATTTCCGCCGCGGCGGGGCTGTTTGTCGATGCCGGGGTTGGGCCGGTCATTGCCAACTACGGCATGGAAAACCTGCGCTTTATCGAGCCGGTCAAGCCGGGCGATACCATTCAGGTGCGCCTGACCTGTAAACGTAAAACGCTGAAGAAACAGCGCACTGCCGAGGAAAAACCGACGGGCGTGGTGGAATGGGCGGTGGAGATCTTCAACCAGCATCAGCAGGCCGTGGCGCTTTACTCCATTCTGACGCTGGTGGCGCGCCAGCAGGGTGACTTTTAATCAAAGCAATGGCATTAACCTTGCTGCCTCGAGTGTTTGAGCGCATCAAAATAAACGGAAGGTAATACAGGGACTGGTTGGCTTTGATTAATCGAACCATCCAGTCTGCCTGGTTTGGATAAGTTACAACCGGAAACACTAAGCAAATTGACCGTATAGTTAGCATGGTTATTATTTATCGCCGGGAATATTCCCGCGTTAAATTACATGGATGATTAACAGACTATGGCAATTCCTGTTTACCTTTTCTTGACTGACGATGGTGGTACAAAAATTACAGGCTCGGTGGATGTTTGTTACCGTGAGGGAAGCATTGAAGTCACTGGCTTTACACACAATCTTCGCCTCCCAACCGATCCATTGACCGGGAAAATTACCAGTAAACGTAACCATGCCCCAGTCGTATTTCAAAAAGAAATCGATTCCTCCTCCCCTTACCTGATGAAAGCCGTTGCGACTGGCCAAACCCTTAAAACGGCCGAGTTCAGGTGGTATCGCATTAATGACGCCGGACAGGAAGTAGAATATTACAATATGCGTCTCGATAATATTCGCGTCGTTTCCGTTACGCCATTGATGCATGACATTAAAGACCCGACGAAAGAAAAACATAATCATCTTGAAGTCGTGGAACTACGCTATGATAAAATAACATGGACATATTGCGATGGTAATATACAGTTTGCAGACTGTTGGGCTGAGCGTTAAATATGCGAAATCCTTCCTATTCAACACCCTATAATATTGCATCCTTTGCACCACCTGGCGTGGACGTCGTTAGCCACATGATAATAGCGCGATTTCATGGTGGCCCCTCATTAATGACCTACATATGGTTTTATCAAATGGTCAGAAACCATGGTCCCTGGGATTATAAACAAGGCCGTGCAGAGTATGCCAATTTTGGCAATTTTCATTACGGTGCCGTTGGTGCGGCAGCAGGCATTCCTGAGGGAATTCTGCTCCAGGGGGCAGGCACTGCACAGATTCTTGCCGGGACAAGCGATCCTGCCGAATTTGCAAAATTCCAGAACAATAATAATTACGGTGATGATCCAGTCGATCAGTTATGGATAAGGGCAGGAATAGATTATGCGCGACGTTCGGGTTTTTAACTGGCGAGCTGGAATTATTATCTTTATTTTTCTCATATTCATTGCATACCCTTTCCGCGATCTTTTTACCGTGTATGAAAATTTGCAGGAAAAAATCAAGGTTAACGATCGTTTAACTCTTTACATCACCCAGGTTGAGACGGGTTCACTGTCTAAAAACAGGTATCATATTTATCTCTTTGATGCGAAAAAAAGTCCGGAAGAATTCATGTCTAATATTAAGAATATCAATCCCGTCATGATCACCGATGATGATAAAGCTTCAGCGGCAATTAAAAATGGAGACATTTATCTTCGCGTTCGCGGTACGGTTTATTCGTTCACGACGGTAGGTTTCGATGTCCGCATTCATCTCGACAGTTCACCTTACTGAAGCATACTTTCACTTTCACGGGGTGTGATGCACCCCCGGTCTTTTTTTAACCTGGCAAGACTGACAAACAACCTGGCAGATGCAGGCAAACGCTTTTCGCGCGCGCCTGTCAGGATAAGGCTGACACAACACAATAAACACAACAAGATGAGGTCTGCGATGGGAAGCAATTCTTCTTTTTTTGCCCGTAGAACGGCACTGGCCATGGCCGTTGCGCTCTTTTGCGCCTGGCAATCCCCTGTTTACGCTCACGGCAGCGAGGCGCATATGGTCCCGATGGACAAAACGCTTCAGGCGTTTGGCGCGGACGTGCAGTGGGATGATTACGCCCAGATGTTCACCATCGCTAAAGACGGTGCCTTTGTGAAGGTCAAACCCGGCGCCAACACCGCCATCGTTAACGGCAAACCGCTGACGCTCCAGGTGCCCGTGGTGATGAAGAACAATAAGGCCTATATCCCGGAGACTTTTATCAACGATGTCTTTCAGTCCGGTCTTGATCAGACATTCCAGGTTGAAAAACGCCCCCACCCGTTAAACGCGCTGACCGCTGATGAAATCAACCAGGCCGTAGCCATTGTGAAAGCCTCTGCGGATTTTAAACCCAATACCCGCTTTACCCAGATTGCGCTGGCGGAGCCAGAAAAAGCTAAAGTCTGGGACTTCGTGCTTAACGGCACGGCGGTGGATGCGCCCCGCCAGGCCAATATCATTATGCTTGACGGCAAACGCATCATCGAAAGCCGGGTGGATCTGAAGGACAAAAAGATCCTCCGCTGGGAGCCGATCAAAGACGCGCACGGCATGGTGCTGCTGGATGACTTCAATACCGTGCAGCAGATCATCAATGAAAGCCCGGAGTTTGCCGCCGTGCTGAAAAAGCGCGGCATTACCGATCCGAAGAAAGTGATCACCACCCCGCTTACCGTCGGCTTTTTTGACGGCAAGGATGGGCTGAAACAGGAAGACCGCCTGCTGAAAGTGATCAGCTATCTCGACGTGGGCGACGGTAACTACTGGGCGCACCCGATCGAAAACCTGGTTGCGGTGGTGGATCTTGAGCAGAAGAAAATCCAGAACATTGAGGAAGGCCCGGTCGTGCCGGTGCCGCTCACCCCGCGTCCTTATGATGGCCGTGACCGCGTTGAAACGGTGAAAAAACCGCTGGAGATTATCGAGCCGGAAGGCAAGAACTACACCATTACCGGGGATATGGTGCACTGGCAGAACTGGGATTTTCATCTGAGCCTGGACTCGCGCGTCGGCCCGATGATCTCCACCGTGACCTATAACGACAACGGCAAAAAGCGACAGGTGATGTATCAGGGATCGCTCGGGGGCATGATTGTGCCGTACGGCGACCCGGATATCGGCTGGTACTTTAAGGCCTACCTGGACTCCGGTGATTACGGCATGGGTACCCTGACCTCCCCGCTGGTGCGCGGCAAGGATGTTCCGTCTAACGCCGTGATGCTCAACGAAACCATCCCGGACTATACCGGTGCGCCAATGGAGATCCCCCGGGCGATCGCCATTTTCGAGCGTTACGCCGGGCCGGAGTATAAGCATCAGGAGTTAGGTAAACCCAACGTCAGCACCGAGCGCCGCGAGCTGGTGGTGCGCTGGGTCAGCACCGTGGGTAACTACGATTATATCTTCGACTGGGTATTCCACGAAAACGGCACCATCGGCATTGATGCAGGGGCCACGGGCATTGAAGCGGTGAAAGGCGTGCAGACGAAAACCATGCATGATGCCACCGCGAAAGATGACACCCGATACGGTACGCTGATCGACCATAATATTGTCGGCACCACCCACCAGCACATCTACAACTTCCGTCTGGATATGGACGTGGACGGCATCAACAACAAGCTGGTGGCCATGGATCCGGACGTCAAACCGAACACCGCTGGCGGACCGCGCACCAGCACCATGCAGGTTAATCAGTATGATATTGATACCGAACAGCAGGGGGCGCAGAAGTTTGATCCGGGCACCATCCGCCTGTTGAGCAACACCAGCAAAGAGAACCGCATGGGCAACCCGGTCTCGTATCAGATCATCCCTTACGCGGGGGGCACACACCCGGTGGCGACGGGCGCGAGGTTTGCCCCGGACGAGTGGATTTATCACCGCCTGAGCTTTATGGATAAACAGCTGTGGGTGACGCGTTACCATCCCGACGAGATGTACCCGGAGGGAAAATACCCGAACCGTTCCACGCATGATACGGGCCTCGGCCAGTACAGCAAAGATAACGAGTCGCTGAACGACCAGGATAACGTCATCTGGATGACCACCGGCACCACCCATGTCGCCCGCGCCGAGGAGTGGCCGATAATGCCGACGGAATGGGTGCACACGTTACTCAAGCCGTGGAACTTCTTTGACGAGACGCCAACGCTCGGTAAGAAAAAAGAGCAGAAATAACACGTTGACCGGGCACGATGCCCGGTTTTTCATTCGCTTTCTTGCTGAATACCACTCCCCGATTATAGTTAATGTTACTTCGCTTAATGCTTTTGCAACATCTGAAACATTTTGTAGATATCGAAGTATCCATGAACAACGCTATACATAACCGAGAGGTTTTAGGATGAAAGTCAATGAGATAGTAAGAAGCCTTGCGCTGGCCGGTTTTTTCATTTCCGCCAGTTCAGCCTGGGCCGCAGAAGCCCCTAAGGATGCAACCGCAGCAACTCAGCAGGCCAACAACGCACTCTTCAACCAGCTTCCTTTCTCCGATAACACCGATTTTACCAATGCCCACAAAGGGTTTATCGCCCCGCTACCTCAGGAAATTATCAAAGGGGAGCAAGGCAACACCGTCTGGGATCCACAGCAGTACGCCTTTATCAAGGAAGGCGATAAAGCGCCCGATTCGGTTAACCCGAGCTTATGGCGTCAGTCCGAGCTGATTAACATCAGCGGCCTGTTTGAAGTCACCGAGGGCGTGTACCAGATCCGTAACCTCGACCTGTCAAACATGACCATTATTGAAGGTAAAGAAGGCATTACCGTGGTCGACCCGCTGGTGTCGGCGGAGACGGCCAAAGTCGGGATGGATCTTTACTATAAAAATCGCGGCAAGAAACCTGTCGTCGCTGTTATTTACACCCACAGCCACGTTGACCACTATGGCGGCGTGCGCGGCGTGGTGGACGAAGCCGACGTGAAGTCCGGCAAGGTTAAAGTCTACGCGCCAGCCGGATTTATGGAGGCCGCCGTCGCGGAAAATATCATGGCGGGCAACGTCATGAGCCGCCGCGCCAGCTATATGTACGGCAACCTGCTGAAGCCGGATGCGAAAGGCCAGGTGGGTGCAGGGCTCGGCACCACCACCTCCGCCGGGACGGTGACCCTGATTGCCCCGACCAATATCATCGAGAAAGATGGTCAGAAAGAGGTGATCGATGGCCTGACCTATGATTTTATGCTCGCGCCGGGCTCCGAAGCGCCTTCTGAGATGCTCTGGTATATCGAAGAGAAAAAGCTGATCGAGTCTGCGGAAGATGTCACCCATACCCTGCACAACACCTACTCCCTGCGCGGTGCGAAAATTCGTGAACCGCTGCCATGGTCGAAATACATCAACCAGGCAATTGTACGCTGGGGTGATAAGGCCGAAGTTATCATGGCGCAGCACCACTGGCCGACCTGGGGCAACGAGAATGTGGTTAACCTGCTGAAAAGCCAGCGCGACCTCTACCGCTACATCAACGACCAGACCCTGCGCATGGCGAATGAAGGGCTGACGCGTGACGAGATCGCCGCCAACTTCAAGCTGCCGAACTCCCTGGCCAATACCTGGGCCAACCGAGGCTATTACGGTTCAGTCAGCCATGACGTCAAAGCCACCTACGTGCTCTATTTAGGCTGGTTTGACGGCAACCCCGCGACCCTGGATGAACTGCCGCCTGAAGAAGCCGCGAAGAAATTTGTGGAGTATATGGGAGGCGCGGATGCCATCCTGAGTAAAGCTAAAACCGATTTTGACCAGGGCAACTATCGCTGGGTGGCTCAGGTGGTCAGCAAAGTGGTGTTCGCCGATCCAAACAACCAGGCCGCACGTAACCTTGAAGCGGATGCCCTGGAGCAGTTGGGTTATCAGGCTGAATCCGGCCCATGGCGTAACTTCTACCTGACCGGCGCGCAGGAGTTGCGTAACGGCGTGGTGAAAGGTCCGACCCCGAATACCGCCAGCCCGGATACCGTGCGCGCAATGACGCCAGAAATGTTCTTTGACTATCTGGCGGTGCATATCAACGGTGAAAAAGCAGCAGATGCAAAATCGGTGTTTAACATCGACCTCGGCAGCGACGGCGGCAAATACAAGCTGGAGCTGGAAAATGGCGTGCTGAACCACACGGCGAACGCCGAAGCGAAGGATGCTGACGCGACCGTGACCCTCAACCGCGATACGCTGAATAAAATCATCCTGAAAGAAGTGACGCTTAAACAGGCTCAGGATAATGGCGATATCAAAGTGACGGGCGATGCCGCAAAACTCGATGCCATGCTCGGTTACATGGATAAATTTGAATTCTGGTTTAACATTGTGACCCCGTAAAGGCATGCACTCGCGGGCGGTCTTTCCGCCCGCCACAGGGACATTCTCTCTCATGGAAAAAAGACACAACGCCACTCCGGAGCCCGCGACCTGGCCGACCCGTAACGCCATGGTTGTCCACGGGCTGGCCATGAACCTGCCGTGGCTCGCCTTCGTCAACGCGAGCTTTGCGCTCATGATCCTGCTGCGCAATTCCCTGTTCGGCCAAATTGATACCCTCTTACACGTCAGCCCACCTCTCACACAGATGATTGACGCTTCCATGCTGGGGGTAGTCATCCTTTCCGTGGCGCTGGTAATAATGGCCTGGCGCCACATCCGCGGCGTCAGCGCCGTGCTGTTAATGAGTAGCCTGCTATGGTCGATAAGTTGTTACTGGTTTATCAACGTGATACAGCTTCCTCATCCCTGGCCGATATTCGTTACCCTGCTGATGGCCGGTATGACCGCGCTCTATTTTCATCCGGTGGGGCTGGTGTGCTTTATCGCGCCGCTGTGGATCACCATGCCCGTTGCCAGCATGCTGCTGAATCAGGAGATGAACCTTCGCTTTGCCGGGCTGTGGGTGGTGTTCACGTTCATTCTCGTTTGCGGACGCTACATCCTCTTGAGCTGGTTTGAAGAGGCCTGGCGTCGCAACCAGCAGAATCAGCGTTTAATTTCGCGGCTGGATGCGCTGGCCCATCAGGATCCGCTGACGAAAACGGCCAACCGCAGGGCGATGGAGCTGGTGCTGGAAAACGCGGTGGAGCAAGGCAAACGCTTCACGGTCCTGATGCTGGATGTCGACTACTTCAAACTGTATAACGACACCTATGGTCACCAGGCGGGGGACGCGTGTCTCGCGCGGGTCGCGGAGGTGCTGAACTCCTCGGTGCGCACGCCAGAGGATGTGGTTTCGCGCTACGGTGGTGAGGAGTTCGTCGTGATCCTCTTTGACTGTGAAGAAAGCGTTGCTGAGAAAGTCGCCGCGCGGATCCAGGCTGGCCTGCGCACCGCAGCCATTGCGCACAGCGCGTCGAAGGTGAGTGAATGTGTGACGGTGAGTATGGGCATTGCCGGCTATACCCCAGGACTGGCCGGCCCGGAAATCATCGCCCGCGCCGATGCGGCGTTGTATCGGGCGAAGGAGTCCGGGCGGGATAGGTGGTCGCTGTAAGTTACGCCGGGTGGCGCTGCGCTTACCCTGCCTACAAAACCAACCTTTTTCCTCGATCCCGTAGGCCGGGTAAGGCGTAGCCGCCACCCGGCGTTTTTTTAATACCGCACACACACCGACTTGGTTTCGCACCAGCCGTCCAGCCAGTCGGGGCGGAAATCATTGCCCGCGCCGATGCGGCGCTGTACAGGGCGAAGGAGGCCGGGCGGAATCGGTGGTCGCTGTAAGTTACGCCGGGTGGCGCTGCGCTTACCNGGAAATCATCGCCCGCGCCGATGCGGCGCTGTACAGGGCGAAGGAGGCCGGGCGGAATCGGTGGTCGCTGTAAGTTACGCCGGGTGGCGCTGCGCTTACCCTGCCTACAAAACCAACCTTTTTCCTCGATCCCGTAGGCCGGGTAAGGCGTAGCCGCCACCCGGCGTTTTTTTAATACCGCACACACACCGACTTGGTTTCACACCAGCCGTCCAGCCAGTCGGGGCCGAAATCGCGCCCGGTGCCAGACTGCTTCATGCCGCCGAACGGCAGGTTGGCATCTATCAGCGTGTGGCTGTTCACCCACACGGTTCCGGCCTGTAGCCTGTCGGTGTACTCCAGCGCTTTACTGATGTTCTGCGTCCAGACGCTGGCCGTTAAGCCGTATTCAGTGTCGTTCGCCAGCTGAAGCGCCTCTTCCCCGTCAGCTACACGGACCAGATTCACCACCGGCCCGAAGACCTCTTCACGCGTCAGTCGCAGATGATTATCCGGGTTGACCACCAGCGTTGGCGAAACGTAATAGCCTTTGCCGTCTGGCCCCCGGTTCCCGGCGATCAGCTCCGCATTGTGCGCCTTCGCCTCATCCAGAAACGCCTGGACCTTATCGCAGTGGGCGCGCGACACCAGCGGGTTGATAAACGCATCCGGCGACATGCCCGGCCCGACGCTCAGGGATTTCACGGCCTGTTCAAAGCCGCTGACCAGCGTGTCGAACAGCGGAGCTTCAATATATATACGTGAACTGGCCGCGCAGACCTGCCCCTGATTCAGGAAGCTGCCGGTCATCAGCCCTTCAATCACCCACGCCGGATCGGCATCTTTCAGCACGATGGCCGGGTTTTTGCCGCCCAGTTCCAGCGTCACGCCCGTTAGCGTATCCGCCGCCGCGCGGGCAATCTGCTTGCCCGTCGCCGTCGATCCGGTAAAGCTCACTTTGGCAATGCGCGGGTGCGAGGTCAGTGCCGCGCCACAGACGGCGCCACTACCGGTCACCACGTTGAATACGCCATCCGGGATCCCCGCCTCGCTCGCCAGTTCCGCCACCCGTAACAGGGTGAGCGGCGTGGTTTCCGAGGGTTTGATCACGATGGAGCAACCTGCCGCCAGCGCGGGCATCACTTTCCACATGCCAATCATCAGCGGGAAGTTCCATGGCACAATCCCCGCCACGACCCCAACCGGCTCTTTACGCGTCCACGCCTGATAACGCGCGCCCTGCGGCAGTGGAATCGAGAGATCGAGGGTTTTACCGGCAATTTTGGTGGTCAGCCCTGCCGTGTAGCGCATCCAGTTCAGGGTGCAGCCCACCTCGAAGGCGCGGGAAATGTTAATCGATTTCCCCTGCTCCAGGGTTTCGAGCTGTGCCAGCTCTTCGCCATGCTGTTCCACCAGATCCGCAAACCGCAGCAGGATGCGTTCCCGCTCTGCCGGAAGCCGCCCGGCCCAGCTTCGGGCGACAAAGGCGCGCCAGCCAGACATCACCGCACGATCGACATCATCAACGCTGGCATCGGCGGTGGAGGCAATGACCTCTCCGGTCGCCGGGTTGTAGACGTTCAGACGCTTTTCGCTATCGGATGCCGCCTGACGCCCTTCGATCCACAGGCCGTGCTGGCGATCTAAAAACTGCTGCACGCCAGGCAGGACGGCGACGTGTGATTCGGACATAGGATACTCCTTCGTTATGCTTCGCAGGGTGTGTATGCAGTCTAAGAGGGGATTCGCATTCCTGCTTTTGTCTGTGTGACATTCGCTTTGCCAGCTGTGACAGGCTCCGCAAATCGCGATAATTCCCGCTTATATCGCTGTAACCGTTGAGTGTTCTTTCCTATAGTCAGCCTCGTAACCCTGACAAAATGCAACATAAATGCAACAATGCGAAAACAGTGACGGTGCAGCGAGAAAATCAATGGCATGTGCAAGCGAACAGGACAATTTTCAGCAGTGGCTGGCGCAAATTAACCAGGTTTGTGGGCGCTTTGCGGCACGTCCATTAGAGGGGGCGTTTCTCGGCGAACTGGAAACCAGCTATACCCAAAGTCTGAAGCTGAGCACGGTGACCGCCGCAGGC
Source organism: Enterobacter cloacae complex sp. IR5412 (assembly GCF_049237385.1). Lineage (NCBI taxonomy): Bacteria > Pseudomonadati > Pseudomonadota > Gammaproteobacteria > Enterobacterales > Enterobacteriaceae > Enterobacter > Enterobacter cloacae complex sp. IR5412. The sequence continues at coordinate 472,749 of NZ_JBMKHQ010000003.1, forward strand.
GTTAACCTGTTTCGCACCCGTCAGGAGATCAAAAACGGCAACGACGCCTGGTTCTACACCGTGTTTCAGCTGGAAGGCAGCGCCGGAATCGAACAGGACGACCAGCGCGCGCTGCTGAAAGCCGGGGATATCACGCTGATTGATGCCTCCCGCCCGTGCTCCATTTACTGGCAGGAGCGTTCCCGCCAGATTTCTCTGTTGCTCCCGCGACAAATCATTGAGCAACACGCGCGTTTTCAGGAAGTGAGGTGCGCGTTGCCCCTCTCCCGCAGTCTGCCTACCGTACAGCTGAGCTACCGACTATTACAGGAGAGCATGGGCAATGCCGATCTCAGCGCCAGTGAAAGCGAAGCGGCGCTGGAGGCGATGGTGTGTCTGCTGCGTCCGGCCTTCCAGCAGCATGACGAGGTGCTGCCGCGCAAGGAGCGTCAGTTCCGCCACGTTCTGTCCCTGATTGACGATCATATTCAGTCGGAGGCGTTAAGACCGGAGTGGATAGCCTCAGAGAGCGGCATGTCCGTGCGTAGCTTGTACCGCATGTTTGCCGGGAAAGGGCTGGTGGTGGCGCAGTATATTAAGAACCGTCGCCTCGATTTATGCGCTCAGGCGCTGCGTTCCATCGGCGATGACGAAAAGCTGGCGGGCATTGGCTACAGCTGGGGCTTTACCGACCATAGCCATTTTTCCACCGCCTTTAAGCAGCGTTTCGGGGTTTCGCCGGGCGAATACCGTAAGCGTTACCGCTAGTTACTTTTTCAGCCATTTGCCGTTAATCCCCTTCACGTACTCACCCGGCTGCGCGCGGGCCACCAGCTTTTGCCCCGCCATTTTCGCCACCTCGTCGACGGGCAAATTATTGCTGTCAGCAAGCTGCTGGTAACTTTCCGTGCGTGCGGCGTTGATACGGTTCACCAGCGCCAGGGTTTCAGCGTCGTGCTGAACGGGCGCAAGATAGCCGCTCAGGGTTTCCCCTACGCGCCCCTGGGTGCGCGCATCGTTGAGCGTAAGCGTGGCGGCGTGAACGTTCATCCCCAGCGCCAGTAACATCAGAGCTAATCGTTTCATGGCATCCTCAGAACAGATCGCTGCGGGATTTCAGCAGGGCTTCGACGTCTTTATCCACCTTGATATGGATTTCATGCTCGATTTTCACGTTCATGTTGATGGTGATCGGCTCTTTGGGCGCCGCCACTTCAATGCGCGGCGTGCAGCCTGACAGCAGCGCGACGACGGCCACGGTGAGTACACCTGCCCTCTTTTTCATTGTTGTTCCTCACTTTCCTTGCCTGTCGAACTGCGGAGAAGGGGTATCGCCGCATGTTGCTCAAACCATGTTTGCAGATTGTCCCCAAAGCGCAGGCTGCGCCAGAGGGTAAAAATGTTCTCTTCATGGGTGTAATTCAGGTTAACGAAACTGCTTTTGCCCTCGACGCGGCTGGTGCCTTTAATGGCCGCCTGCATGGTTAACACACCCAGATTATCCACATTGAGTTTTGTCCACGACTGCGAAATTTCCATATAGCGGAGCCAGTTGATCGCCGCCCCGGCAACCACGTTGTCTTTCACAATGGCATCCGCCGTGTCCTGGTCGATGCGCAGCGTCATCGGCCCCGGGTTGGTCAGCCAGCCATCTTTAATGATCCATTTCTCATTGTCCAGCCAGAACGGCAGCGCGCCGCTCACCGGGCCGGACATGGCAAACTGCTTCGGATTTACCGCGCTTATCAGTTCGCTGGAGGAAATATTATCCACGCGCAGTAAAGCCGGATCGTGCTGCGGCATTCTCAACTGCTGCATGGTGATTTTCCCGCCGAGCGCTTCCACCTTCACGTTGGTGAGCAGGAGCGGGTTCGCTTCGGTCCAGGGATAATCGCCCTGGAGATCCGCGGTGAGATTTCGGGCTGTGACCAGGTTTTTCACCTCGTCGATTCGTAACGTTACCGGTCCGCGCGTGCCCAGTGACCAGGTGCCCTGGCTTAAGCGGAACGGCAGAACAAAATCAACGCCGTTGATTTCGTTATCCGGCATCCACGCGCTGCCCGCTTTCAGCACGCCGTGCCCCCCGGCCTCAAACCCCTGGTCGGGGGCCGCCGAGAAAGCCACCTGCGCGTACATTTCGCCGCCGCGCAGGGTCATTTTCCAGTCTGGCGGGATCAGCGGCTGGAACACTGTAAGAGACTGTTTTGGCCACCAGGCCTGACCGCGGAGGCGTTCGCCGTCCCAGCGTCCATTCACCTGGACCGGGCCGATGTCATCCGCATGAAGGTTCCCTTTAAACTGGAACACCGTCGGGTCTGTCCCGTCAACGCTGAAGGTCAAAACGGACGGCGGCAGCACGCTTCCGCCTGAAAAGCTTGTTTGCCCGGCATTGAGCGCGAGCGCACCGCTAAAGGTGGGGTTATCCGGGTCCCGCGACCAGCGCACCGGGTGATCCAGCACCAGGCGCGGTTTGCTGACCAGCATCGTGCCGTACTGCAGTTTGTCGAACCCCGTAGAAAGATCGGTCAGTTCGATAACGTTGTCGCGCCACTCCCCGGTTCCCCGGACATCCCAGCGCGCGTTCATCGGCGTGAAGTTCCCTTTACCCCAGTAGCGCCACTGCCACAAACCGTTGTCCGGTAAAAAGTCGTTAGCCTGGCCGTCCAGATGCAGCTCAAAATTGCCCATCTCGTTTTCATGCGCCCGCAGAATGGCTTGCAGGCGGCCGTCCACGCCCTTTTGCGTGAGCTTCACGCCCGCCAGCGGCCAGCGGATCTCATCGATATCCAGCGAGTCAATGATGCGTCCGCGCGAGCGCAATAGTGCGCCGGGTTCAAACGTAAGCTGCGGATCGTAAAGGCTGCCGGTCAGCTTCGCCGGGAGTCTGGCATACAGGATCAGATCGTTTTGCTTGGCTTCCCCGCTCAGGTGCAGCGGCATAGCGCTGTTTTCCATACTGAGCGAGCCGGGACCGATATTCAGCACCGCGTTGCCCTTACCCGCGTCCCCCTGGGTCAGCACGTTGAGCCGCCCCGTGAAGGTGGCTTTCTCCAGCCCCTGCTGCCAGTTATCCACCTTCAGGCCGATGCGACCGCTCATCGGCATACCGGAGGCTGACCAGTTCCAGCGCCCGTCGCTGATGGTCAACTGCTGAGCGGTGATCTGCCACGGTAAATCGAGCAGCGGATCGGGGTTGTCCCGCGCCATAACCACCAGCTGGCCCTGATTATCCTCCCAGTCCAGATCGGCATCGACCAGCGAGGATAACTGTGGCACGTTAAAGGTCGCGACCGTATGCCCTTTCACCGGTACGCCGTCCGGCACCAGCGGCAGGGTAAATTCACCGACCAGCTTCACGGGCTGCGACTGGTCCGGCAGCTGCACATCGAACTGGCTGAAGGAGAGCGTCTGGCCGCGCAACTGCCCCTTAATGCTCACCTGCTCGCCTTTATAGGTGATGTCCTGGCGGGCTGGCGTGAGTGAGGCATGTAGCTCACCCTCCCACTGCTGCCAGGGAGAAAGGGTAAAACGGTGGATGGTCAGCCAGGTGTTGGGCAGGACGGCCTGCCACTGCGCCAGCGTTTTCGGCGCCACCGTAGACGGCGCCGATTGCGGTAATTTGCTCAGGCAGACAGAGTTAAGTTCAAGTGCGCCAATATCCAGATCCCAGCGGCTGGGGTGTGACAGGGTCACGTTTTCCACGCGGGCAATTTCGCACTCTTCTACCAGATAACGGAGATCGGGGATGATCAGGGCGTGGCGCGTGAGCCGTGGGCTTTTTTCAAACGCGATGCGTGTTCCAACGGGAAGCCAGATCCCGGCGAGCGTGGGCACCCACTGGGCGAGCGTCATCAGCAGCGTCAGCGGCACAAGAAATAGCAGCAGTAATAGCGCGATTGCGGCTTTGTATTTACCCTTCATGGGCAGTTAATATCCTGATTTTGCGAAATAAATAAGCCGTTCTTGCCGCTCATTGTCGCATGTTTAGCCAGTCAGTTGAAGGTAATGCCATTTTTAAGAGTAGATGCTCTACAATAATTCATAGAACTTATTGATTTCAATGAATTTTGAAAAATTGTAAGATAATTTTAAACATGCTAACGTGGTTCCAAAATCACTGGAGAAAGTCTTATGAAACTCGCGGTATATAGCACAAAGCAGTACGACAAAAAGTATCTGCAACATGTTAACGAGACGTACGGTTTCGATCTTGAATTTTTCGACTTTCTGCTGACTGAAAAGACGGCTAAAACCGCCCACGGCTGCGAAGGCGTGTGTATCTTCGTTAACGATGACGGTAGCCGACCGGTACTGGAAGAGTTGAAAAAACAGGGCGTGAAATACATTGCCCTGCGCTGCGCGGGCTTTAACAACGTCGATCTCGATGCCGCCAAAGAGCTGGGTCTGAAGGTTGTTCGCGTTCCGGCCTATTCTCCGGAAGCCGTGGCAGAACATGCGGTCGGGATGATGATGTCGCTCAACCGTCGTATTCACCGTGCCTATCAGCGTACCCGTGATGCCAACTTCTCTCTGGAAGGGCTGACCGGCTTTACTATGTACGGTAAAACCGCAGGCGTGATCGGTACCGGTAAAATTGGTGTGGCCGCCCTACGCATCCTGAAAGGATTTGGCATGCGCCTGCTGGCGTTTGATCCGTACCCAAGCGCCGCTGCGCTGGAGCTGGGCTTGGAGTATGTCGATCTGAAAACGCTCTTCTCGCAGTCTGATGTTATCTCCCTGCACTGCCCGCTGACTCCTGAAAACTATCACCTGCTTAACCAGTCGGCGTTCGACCAGATGAAAGACGGCGTGATGATCATCAATACCAGCCGCGGCGGACTGATCGACTCTCAGGCCGCTATCGAAGCGTTGAAAACGCAAAAAATCGGCGCGTTGGGTATGGACGTGTATGAGAACGAACGCGATCTGTTCTTTGAAGATAAATCTAACGACGTGATTCAGGACGACGTGTTCCGTCGCCTGTCGGCCTGCCACAACGTGTTGTTCACCGGCCACCAGGCGTTTCTGACCGCCGAAGCGCTGATCAGTATTTCGGAAACCACGCTGGGGAATTTACAGCAGCTTGATAAGGGCGAAGCGTGCCCTAACGCGATCGTTTAAGACCGTCAGGCCGGGTGGCGGTAACCTCTGCCCGGCCAATAATAAGCCCATCAGAAAAATAAGCACAGGTTAACTATTAAGATGGCTAACGTTCATCGTAAATATAACAATCAAGGATATGACTGTTCCGGTGTGACCATATCAGAATGAGGCTCTGCTGAAGGCTGCGTGATTTGCTGCACTATCGTAACCAGTTGTTCAAAAACAGCTCTCATTTGCGTCGGGTAGGTTAAAGACAACCAGGTTGCCAGCACTGCTCCAGCCAAAAAGCCCAACTTCATACACCATCCCTAATAAATTCAGCGAGATACAAGCTTTAACGTATGTGTGGTGCCGGGTGCCTCCCGGTGAGTCGTTGGTCAGCCACCTTGACTCGCTACTGATTACCTAAGCTACACATGCTGTTTAGCCCCACCGCACAGGGGGATTCACCACGCGAGAAAAATAACACAGTGCCCCGGCTGGTTTAGGGGATATTTCGTTTAAAAATAAATAATGACCATACAAAATTAATCTATAACTGTTTTCAGGAACCCTTCTACACTTTAAGCGGATATATCAGTAATAAGATTAATATAAGTCAGTTTTATTACGTCCCTAAATGCTGGGCTATTTACTTAGCCTTCACACATGTTGCCATTAGCAGAGGAGTCTGAAATATGGCATTCGTAACAACGAAAGATGGTGTCAGTATTTATTACAAAGACTGGGGTCCGAAGGATGCGCAGCCGATCGTTTTCCATCACGGCTGGCCGCTGAGCGCCGATGACTGGGATAACCAGATGCTCTTTTTCCTTGCAGAAGGCTTCCGCGTCATCGCCCTCGACCGTCGTGGTCATGGTCGTTCCGATCAGGTGAGTGAAGGTCATGATATGGATCATTATGCCTCCGACGCATCAGCCGTGGTCGAAAGCCTTGATTTGCGTAATGCCGTGCACGTCGGCCACTCCACCGGCGGAGGCCAGGTCGCCAGATACGTTGCGAAGTACGGCCAGCCTCAGGGGCGAGTGGCCAAAGCGGTACTTGTCAGCGCCGTTCCTCCGCTGATGGTAAAATCAGACACGAACCCCGGCGGTACGCCCATTGAAGTGTTCGACGGCTTCCGCCAGGCGCTGGCCGCTAACCGCGCCCAGTTTTACCTCGACGTCGCCAGCGGTCCTTTCTATGGATTTAACCGAGACGGAGCAGAGGTTTCGCAGGGAACAATCCAGAACTGGTGGCGTCAGGGTATGATCGGTAGCGCCAAAGCCCACTATGATGGCATTAAGGCATTTTCAGAAACCGACCAGACGGACGATCTCAAAGCCATCACGGTTCCCGTCCTGGTGTTGCAGGGTGATGACGATCAGGTCGTCCCGTATAAAAATGCCTCCCTTCTTCAGGATAAGCTGCTCGCAAACAGCGAGCTTAAAATCTATCCAGGCTTCCCGCATGGGATGCATACCACGCATGCAGATACCATAAATGCCGATATCCTGACGTTTATTCGCTCATAAAGACGTTGATTATCCATAAAACAACCGGGCACCACGCCCGGTTCTCTTTTGCGGCAAGAATTGAGCGACCATTTCAGGAAGAAACGCTTACAGGAGTTTGATTTTTACTTCATACCCCTCCAGGCCTGTCATGGCCTCATGAGCGATAAACTCAATTTCAGAGACTTCCTGCCCTGTTTTTTTTCGTAATTCTGCAATTTTTTTGGCTATAAGCGCTGAAATTTCTTCCTCTGCCTTTTGCGTCATTGCGTCAACTTTCATATTTACCTCTTGCGGCCGTTTACTGTTTCCAGTATCTAACTGGTTTTAACCATAACCCTATGTAAAGCGTAGACTATCTGCGTTACGTATGCTGCCTTCACCTTGAGATGAGGGGCAGATGGGGCCATTGCATTTAAATATGCATTTAGATTGCATTATTTGAATAAGCTGTTATTGTGCCAACGCCTTAGAGCACATAAACATAAGAAAAGATTTGACTCAAACTCGCCCCGCACCAGGGGCATTTTTTTTGCTCTCTATAAGCAAAAAACCCGCCATGAGCGGGTTTCTGCGTTATTCGGAAAGATTATTTGAAGACTTCTGCTACGGCCTGGAAGTTAGGGCCATGCTCTCGAGCAGCGATGATGACATAGTATTTCCCGCCCTTCTCATCTGCCAGTTTCGAGAGTTTTTGATGAAGATCTGAAGGTGAAGAAACTTGTCCACCTGAAGCCCCTACAGATACATTGCCCAGGTATTCAAGTTTGAAGTGGTGCGCTTCATCTTTGGAAATCATATCTGCCGCAGATGCGCCAAAGCTTGCAACTGTTAAAGCCAATACACTCCCTAATAGTGCTTTTTTCATATCATTCCTCCTGTTAATAAATCTATCTATTTAACATTAGCATCAAATATGGGAATGATCCGTGCCAATGTCGTAGAGAGACTGAGCGATAAGCGTCGCCAGTTGAGCATTATTACCTGCCCTCTCTGACGCAACCTGCGATTACAGCAGGTTCATCTACTATACTGACCTGTGCAGTTAGCATTTATCTGCCCGGTTGCGCGTAAGGTAACCGAAACTTACCTGTACCATGACCATCAGGAGAACAATATGCACACGAGTAAAACCCTGAAAAGGCTGCTAGCCGTATCAGCAGTTGCAGCAATGTTCAGCACCGTTGGCGTACAAGCCCAGACGACAAGCGCCGCGCAAACTAACGCTGCGGGCCAGGCTCAACCGGACGCCAGACTCAGCTCCGGCGACGAGAAAGCGTTGAAGGACATGGCGCAGGCCAATATCAACGAAGTCGCCGCCGCCAGGCTCGCCCTGGACAAGGCCCAGACCAGTGAAGTGAAAACATTCGCCCAGAAAATGGTCGACGACCACGGCGCCGCCCTGACCAAAGTGCAGGCCGTTGCCCAGAAAAAGGGCGTAGAGCTGCCGACCGAGCCAGACGCCGCCCATAAAGCCCTGAACTCAAGGCTTGAAAACCAGCGCGGTGACGCTTTTGACAAAATGTATATGGAATATGCTGGCGTGAAGGACCACGAGAAGGTGCTGTCGAAGCTTAAGAGCGACGCCAGTAAAATCGACGATCCGGATGTGAAGGCTCTGGCCAACGAGCACACGCCGGTCGTTGAGCAGCATCTGAAGTCCGCCGAGCAGATGTCAACGCGTGCTGGCGCATCAGCCGATAAATAACGCGTCGGTGAAACGACTACTGCAAAATAAAGTGGGGCCCGCAGGCCCCACGCTTATTTCACCTTCCTGATGAATTATTCCGGCAACGCGTAGACAACCACCTGATCGCCTACCTGATCCTTCAGGATCGTGTTCCCGCCAGCCACGAAGGCCACATACTGCCGACCCTTATATTCATACACGGACGGGTTCGCTACCGCTGGAGCTTCTGCCTGATCGGACCACAGCTCTTCACCGCTCTCTACCGAGTAGGCACGCACTTTGGCATCCATTGAAGCACCGATGAAGATCACGCCACCCGCCGTCACTGCCGGGCCACCAATGGTAGGCGAACCCCAGCTTTCCGGCATGAAGAAGCCATACTGCTGTGAGGCGCCAACCGGACGACGCCATTTCACATCGCCCGTGTGCATGTCTATCGCCACGATTTCACCAAATGGCGGCTGCCAGCACGGCATGCCCAGCCAGTTGCTCGCCACCAGCAGACGCATACCGTACGGGGCGCCTTCCTGTGGGGCAAAGCCGCTTTCGTTGCCGGAGTCTTTGTCCGCGTTATCGTAATCCTCACGGCTGTAGAGCTTCACGTACTGAACGATATGCGAGGTGTTGACGATGGCGATCTGTTTTTGCGGATCGAACGCCACCCCGCCCCACTGCACGCCGCCGGCGCTATCGGGATAGGTGAGCGTGCCTTCGCCTTTGGTGGTAGGCGGAGTATACATTCCCTCATAGGTCAGGTTATCCCACAGGCGAGAGCACTGGCCGCCACCGACGATATCCGCCAGCTTCCAGATTTCCGGCTTTTTCGACTGGTCGAGCAGCGGCGCAGGTTTGGTCGGGAACGGCTGTGTAGGCGAGAGAACTTCGCCCTGGACCGAACCATCACCCTGCGGAACCGGACGCTCTTCAATTGGCCAGACGTCCTCCCCGGTCAGGCGGTTAACCACAAACAGGAAGCCCTGCTTGGTGGCCTGAACCAGCGCCGGGATCTGCTTGCCGTCTACGGTGATATCCATCAGCGTCGGGGCAGAGTTGATGTCGTAATCCCAGACGTCGTGGTGTACCCACTGACGGGACCAGACCACTTTACCGGTGTTGATGTCCAGCGCGGTGGTGGAGGTGCCAAGCGGAATTGCGTCGACGCGGTTGCCGCCCCAATAGTTGGGAGACGGCGATGAGACCGGGAGATAGACCAGCCCATTGGCCTCATCGGCGGACATGTGCGTCCAGACGTTAGCGGTACCGGTACGCTTGCGGATCTCTGCCGGTATCGCCTCAAAGGTCCATTCAAGCTTGCCGGTCTGGGCGTTGACAGAAAATACGGTACCCGGAGGCGCTTCGGCATAGGCCCAGTCTTTCCCGGCCCAACCCACCAGCAGATGGTTGCCGACGACGGTTGGCGGTTGCAGGACAGAGAGCGGATACTTGGCGTTAACGGTGTTCCACTGATTCAGATCCAGCACCCCGTTGTCCGCAAAGCCGCTGCACGGTTTGCCTGAATCGGCGTCCAGCGCAAAGAGCTTGCCGTCAACGGTGCCCATATAGACCATCTTCTGGCACGCCTCTCCCTTCACCGGATTTTTGGCCTGCCAGTAGGAAACGCCGCGGTTTTTCAGCACCGGCTGGGTCAGTGCCTTGCGCGACGATTTGGTGTCATAGTGCCACTTCTCTTTACCCGTGCCCGGATCCAGCGCAATCAGGCGATCGAAAGGGGTACCGATGTAGAGCGTGTCGTTAGCGAAAATGGGCGTTGCGGACCACACGGTCGCTGGCGTATCACCTTTACCATCCGAGACGTCGCCGGTATGGAACTCCCAGACTTTCGTTAATTTACTGACGTTATCCGCCGTGATCTGGGTAAGCGGGCTGTATTTCTGCGCGTTAAGCTGGCCGTGGAAGCTGTCCCAGGTTGGCGTGCCGGGCACCAGCGGCGTCGCTGGCTGGCTGGCCGAGGCGACTTTCTTTCCGTCACCGCTACCGGTTGAGGCATCGTCTGTGGTTTTTGTGGTTCCAGGCGCCTGCTGATCGGCCGCATCAATATTCAGTGATTCCTGGGTCCCCTGAGAGGCCTCAGCGGCTTTATCCTGCGCCTGCAGCGCGAACGGGGTGACCAGCAGCGCCAGCGCCGTCATGCTGACTTTTATGAAGGGATAATGCTTATCGTTATGCACGGGCGGCTCCTCAGGTTCTGACGGAATGGTTGTAACGGGCGGAATGGCTGCTCAGCATAATCAGACCAATCAGGCCGACCACCATGGCTGCCGTTATGATGTACTGGTGCAGCAGCGCGGCGGCAAAACCAATACCCGCCAACACCACCAGGGTGACAATAATCAGGAAAACACGCGCCCCGCGCCCCGATGCCGCACGTAACACAAAGATCAGTATCGCCAGCACCGCGCTGGCAATGGCCACGCCCAGTGCGCCAATGGTGTCTGTGACGCCGGTAAGCGGCGTCCACCAGGCGTATAGCGCCACCGCGAAGCCTATAACCGCGGCCAACAGCAGCAAAATAGTGCCGACGCGCGAAGATTGAGAATGCAACATACCAGGAATCCCCCTCTAAAAAATGCAAAATGGACCAACATTAAGGCGTTTTCGTGGATATATGTCCCTGCTGTTCGCGCGTGCAATGGCTATTAAAACAACGCGACGTGAAAAACGGCGGCATATTTCCCTAAACGTAACTGAGTATAGAAGAGGATTTTTTAAAGGGGCGTTTATCCGGCGAGTCCCCTTCCTCACGTTGAGCCCATAAGGCAGTGTGTTTCGCTAAAAACGCACGGGCGAGGTTTATTGTCTGCTTTGAGCGAGGGACAAACGCTGGGGTGTAAAAAAAATCGCCAGATGGGGTAGTAAAGGCTAGATTTAATTCAGGCATAACTGGTATGACCACATAAATAAGGCTCTATGAATGCGTTCAGTCATAATACCCGTAAATGGAGGTGGATTTCTGGCAGCCACAATTTGGGAAAGAAGCGATGCCAAAGCGATAGTGCTCCTTCATCCGGCAACGGCGGTTGTACAGGGGTTTTATAAGGGATTCGCAGAATATCTTTTTAACAGAGGATTCAACGTCCTCACATACGATTATCGCGGCACCGGCCTCTCTAAATCCGGGCTGGTCCGTACTTACCGCGTTTCTATGTCTGACTGGATCGACCAGGACGTCGGATGTATAACCGCCTGGGCTAAAGCACATTTTCCAGGGCTTAGCCTGTTGGCGGTAGGACACAGTGTGGGCGGGCATGCCGTTCTGCTTTCAACAGCCACCCACGCCCTGCAAGCTGCGGTCATTGTAGCCTCACATGCCGGGGTGACGAGCACCATCAAACGCACCACAGAAAAGGTGCGTGTCTGGTGCGTATTACGTGTTCTGGCTCCGATTCTGTGCCGTATTTTCGGTTACATGCCTGCCAGGCGCCTGGGGCTGGGTGAAGATTTACCGGCGCCAGTCATGCTTCAATGGGGGCGCTGGAGCGCAATGCCTGGATATTTTTACGATGATCCACACTGGAATGCACGCCAACGGGCTAGTGAGATCACCCTACCCGTGCTGGTAATGGGATTTGATGACGATCCCTGGGCTAACCGTGAAGCTATTGCGCGGCTGATGGAGCCGGTGCAACAAGCAAAAATAGAACGCTGCGAGATACGGCACGCAGAGTTTGGTCTTTCGTCCATTGGGCATATGGGATTTTTTCGTACGCGATGTGCGGAGAAATTATGGCCCGTCGTCGGTCAATGGCTGGAGAGTCAGTGCCCGGATTGAACGACGCGTGAACATGACCTTTCTGAGTATTCAACATATTAAAACCTGCCGGCATAAAAATTTGGAAATTTAACGGAAATGGTTAAGCTTCTTAGACACATGCTTAAGGGATAGTCAGGAAATGATTGTTAACTGTATGGTCTACCGTTCAGGCCACCCCGCCGAAACCGTAGATATTGAGGATATCAGCGAAATCATCCAGGATACCGATGCGTTTATCTGGCTGGGGCTTTGGCAGCCTGAACCTGCTTTTATGTACAAAGTCCAGGAGGAGTTCGGTCTGCACGATCTGGCCGTTGAGGATGCGCTTAATGCACATCAGCGGCCTAAAATAGAGCGTTATGGCAGCTCGGCATTTATCGTTGTAAAAACCGTCAGTGGACAGGACGACAATATTGAGTTTGGCGAAACGCATTTGTTTGTGGGCCGAAACTTCCTTATTACGGTGCGCCATGGTGCTTCAGTGAGCTATGCACCTATACGCGCCCGTGCTGCTGAGGCCCCGGACATGCTTTCGTACGGTCCGGCTTATCCTCTTTACTGTATTCTGGATTTTATTGTTGACAGTTATGCAGAGCTGACTGCGCGCCTCAACACCAAAATTGGTGATATAGAAGCGACACTTTTTCACAGTGAATTTGACCGTGAAGCTATTCAGGACGTGTATTCCCTCCGCCGTAATCTACTCGGGCTTCGCAACGCCGCTCAGCCAGTAGAAGAAATCTGTACAGAGCTTATCCGCATTCATGAAGAACTTATTCCAAAACCCCTCAGGGCGTATTTCAGAGATATTCAGGATCACGCAAGCCATGTAGTAACGGATGTAAATGACATGCGTGAGCTGCTAAGCAGCGCGATGCACGTTAACCTGGCACTGGTTTCAGTGCAGCAAAACGAAGTCGTGAAGAAACTGGCCGGTTGGGGGGCCATCCTCGTGATCCCGACGGTAGTCTTTAGCATGTATGGTATGAACTTCGACCATATGCCGGAACTGAAGACGCTCTTTGGTTATCCGGCTACGGTCGCTGTCACGCTGGGAGCCTGTGTATTACTGTGGCTTCGGCTCAAACGCTCTCGCTGGCTTTGATTGATAAGCGATCTGATAGTTTTTGGTGTCGTGAAGTACAGTAAAGCCTCACGCTTATGTCGATTATGCCACGACACCATACCCTATCCGTTATTTCCCCTGCATATGTCGGTACATTCCTGTTCACCGGGACCCGGTTTCTCAATCTGGGATCGCCCGCTCCACCGTTTATAAAATCCTGAAAAACGAGGCTATCACAGGGCAAGGTCACTCGTTATTCTAAATTATCAAACCACATCGATAATTATTATATTTGTTTATGATTCATTGAGCTCAGATGTGAATTTATATTGACGGACGTAAACATTATTTTTTCACACAAGGATGGTTAATATGAAAAGGGTTTTTATGACGGCTGCATTAACGGGTTTATTTGTCAGTAATAATCCGTATGCAGGAGAAAGCTATCTGGTCTATAACCCACATAATATTGCGGTATTTGAAGTGCGTTTCTTTAATGTTGGCGATGGCCCCTTTATGCCGGACTGGCCGAATGCGTCTGAGTCAACCTGGGATCTTGGCCAGCAACAAAAAGAAAAAATACTCGATGCTATGCGTTACTGGGCTGAGGTTATTACCCCCAGCCCAGGGCAACTGCCTGCCATTATCAATGTGGGGACGTTTAACGACGAGAATGCCGCAGGTTCCAGCGATTCAGTTACCGACGGCATTATAAGTCTGACGCAGTTGCAAGGCGCATTGAACGGTATTGATACCGGAGAGCTGACCTTTGGCTCCCACGCCCAGTTCATCATGGGCAAACTGGATTTTGATAACGTTCCCTATGTGCCCGCGCAATTGCCGCGCACTGGAAAGGCCGATCTGGTCAGCGTCGCTGTTCATGAGCTGGCCCATGGACTGGGAATATCCAATATGGTTACCGATCTGCAAGGAAGTGGCACATTCACGCCCGCTTTCGATACCGTGCCTTTTGGCTCCTGGACCAGCCATCTGCGCGATGACCGTGGCAATCCTGCCCGGACAGGGCAAGTAATATTGTGTAATGGATGCAATAACAGATGGGATCCACAAGGCTTTGATGTACGGCTTGATAAAGGCTATTTCACCGGCAGGCATGTGGATGAAGTCCTTGCAGGCGCCATGCCTGGCGTGCCGGTGAAAATGTTAGCAGACGACGGCTCGGTCGATGATAACTACATGAGCCATATCGAGCTGAAAAACAGCATGATGAGCCATCAGAACTACCGCAATTACACCACGTTTATGGAAGCGGAACTGGCGTTGCTGCAGGATATGGGATATCAGATTGACCGGCGTAACTTTTTCGGTTTTTCGCTATATGGCAACGGGCAAACGCTCGTTAACCGCAATGGCTATTTTCAGCGTAATCAGCAGGCGGATGGCTATCTGGCTGGTCAATACAATACCGCTAATCTGGGAGTTGGCCTGCATGTGTATGGCAGTAATAACCATATCTTTCAACAAGCGGACCTGTTGACGTCAGGGGCTGGCGGCGCGGGCATCCGTATAGATGGGCAAAATAACACCCTGAGCATCGATCCCGGTGTACGGATATACGCCGATGGCGTTAATGGCCGTGGGGTGATGTTTGCCTACGGTAAACAGCACAGCCTTATTCAACGTGGCGACGTTCAGGCACTGGGAGCCAGTGGCGTCGGTATCAGTTTTGATTTTGGCAATAACCTCCTGGGTAACGAGGTGGACTATCGCGGATCCTGGCTTCATATCGTGGACGGCTATTACGATGCGTTATTACCCGAGTTGCAGGGAGCGCTGGTAGACAATGCCGACATCAGCGGACGGGTTGCCGGTAAAGGCGCGGCGATTTATATATCACCGAACGCGCTGGTCGGTAATATAAATATATTAACGGGTGCCCGGCTGGAGGGTGATATTTATTCGGACTACGCCCAGCGGGATGACTATGGCCAACAGCGGTTAACGCTGCTTACCTTCGGTCGGAAGGCCAATGCGTACGGGCAAGCGACGGAAGCTGCCGATGCTGATTTCAGCTTTACGTACCGCGGAAACATTGAAGGTATCAATAATCTGGCACTGGACGCGCACGGAGGGAAAACCTCGCTTAATGGCGATTTCCAGATTTACAGCATGACTATCGCGCCAGGTGCCAGCCTGTCCGGCAACGCCAGCTATACGCTTAATGAGGAAGGCCGCTTTGTAAATAACGGGATCCTTGCGCCGGGTAATTCACTTGGGCAAATCAATATATCCGGTGCTTATCAACAGGGGAATACCGGGCAGTTGTTGTTGGAAGTCGACGGGCGCGGCAGGCATGATACTCTGCGAGTGGACGGTCACGCACAATTTGACGGTCAACTGACGTTTGCGCCGCAGCCGGACTGGTACGCAACAAACTGGCGTCTGAATACGCAAGATTTGCTAAAAACGGACGCTTCCGACGGCAATTTCAGTGCGGTGAACAGCGTGCTCCGTTCACCCACGCTAACGCTGCAAACAACGCCACAGGGAAAGAATGGCTGGCAGCTCTCAATGCTGCGCGCTTCAAACGCATACAGCCGGTATGCGCAGGACGCTAATGCGCGTCAGGTAGGGCAAGCGCTGGATAAAATTGTGGCGGAAGCTAAGTCGGATATACAACCGCTGTACCGTACTCTGGATTTCTCAGCCACTGATGGCGGGAGTATCAGCAATGCCTTGCCGCAACTTTCTGCGGGCGCCTACAGCGCCATGTTCGCAAGTTCCCTGCAGCGTGAACAGCAGATAGCGCGGATCGTTGGCGGGCCAAATCCTGTGGTTATGCCGAAGCAACTGACGGAAGGCGAATGGCGCAGCTTTGCCATACCCTTTGGCGGCGGCTTCTGGCAACAGCGTCAGGGTGACAGTGTAGGGTACGACGCCAGCAGTTATGGCATTGTATTCGGTGCTGAAAAACAAAACGATGAGAATCACAACTGGATGTATGGCTTTCATGGTGCGGTCAGCGGTCAGTCGGTGACGGTGAAATCACCAGAAACCGCAACCGGGAAAACCACTGCTTTCGATCTGGGTATTCATGCTCGTTACGGCGCTGAAAGGTCCGAAGGAATGTATTTATTCGGCACTGGCCGATTGGGTATTGAAGACAGCTGGCTGGACAGAAACATTAATGTAGAAACTTACGGAGCAAGCCACCATGCCACCTGGACCGGATTGTCAGGTTCTGTTACGGCCGGCGGAGGCTATCGATGGGCGCTGAATAATAATGTGAACGCCGGACCGGTAACGTCATTGAATTACACCACATTACATCGTCCCGGCATGAAGGAAAGCGGCAATGACGGCAGCCGACTGATGCTGGGTTCGCAGACCTTCGATTCTCTGAGATCAAGTATCGGGGTGAATGGTAACTGGAATGTACCCCTCGCTTCAGGGGCATCGTTCGCAGCTGAGCTGCAGCTCACCTGGGATCATGAACTGCTTGATGGCAACGTAGTGCAACAAGCCTCTTTCGCCAACTATCGAAGCACAGGGTTTAGTTCCAGGAATCAGGTGACTGGTCGTGACACTCTGGGTGTTAAGGCAGGTATGAGCTATAAAATCAACGCTGATGTCGAATTGGGCATCGGGGTTGAAAGCGAAATGTTTCGTTCTGGCTATGACTCGATTGCAGGTAATCTTTCAGCCACCTGGCGTTTCTGATGTCTGAGGACGAGAAAATAATAGGACTGGCCCTGTCCCCGGCGTTGCCGGGGTATTCCTGAAGGCTTTTGATATCAAAAATGGCTTGTGTCGCCCTGGCCATGCTCACCTGAACCTTTAACCCGCTTAAGCTGGATCTCTTCACCACGTTGCCAGGCATCCGCTCCCTTAGCAACTGGGTGCGCCACAATATCCTTACGTTCTTCTTTGATGGCTTGCGTGCTCACGTCAAAGCGTCGATCTCTGTCCGCCAGAAGTTTAGGGTCTAACTGCCCTTCCCCGGTAAAGCCCATCATCAGTGCCGGAATGCCGAGCGGCAGCTTTTTATCGCGGTCGGTGTGCCAGGTATGCCAGGTCTTGCCGTAGGTATTCACAATTTTGCTCATCAATGCTTTGTCAGCCACTGCAGGTAAACCTGGAGCAATCAGGCTGCCGGATTTCACTTCATATTGATGGCTGTGCCACAATTTTTTTTCTTCCGGCGGCAGTGTGTTAAACAAACGCTCACTAATGATGTACTCAACGCCCATTAAACGGGCATCTTTGGTGTTACCGTCGTAGATCACCGCCTGCATCACGTCTTCATTCAACACGGTTACATAATGATGGGCTTCCATCTGGCCATTTTTATCCCCGCTATAAAAATGGAAACCGTCAAGGTAGGCACTCATTGCATCAATGGGCGGACGGGACTGGATAAGCTGAGCACCGGCTTCAAGCGTGCTCGTCCCGACGGAGGTTTTTACACCCGGAACAGGCGTATTTGAAGGGGTATTGTTCGCGCCACAACCCACTAACGTCAGGCTCGACAATAATAAAAGCGATAATGGTTTCATTGACCCTCCCTGTAAAAGTCACTTTACTGAAAGTAGTACATTCGCGCAGACACGCCAGGAGAGTTTTTATTAAACCATCCGGCAAACTGGCGTACGTTCCGTTTAAGAACACCATTTAAATACTGGCAGAAAGAGCATCAGAGATTTTTCAGCCGCGAAGGCCATTTTTCTGAAGATATGGAGTTGATCGCAGAAGAGTTTGAAGTGGTTGAGATCCTGTAGGACAAAGTAAAGGGGCTGGCGTTTGATCAATTGCCATTTATATCAGTGCCCGCTTCTGGCACAAAACAGCCATTAACATTCATCGAATTCTCAGTAAATCTGAATACCGGGTCGTATACCGCGGTGAAAGCATTTCACGCTTCATCTGCCATTGCTGCTGTATGCCCTGCCCGGCAAAATAAAGCGTACCCTTTCCATCTTTCGCGTTCAGACGATCCAGCACTTCCATCAGCTTTTCACTTCCGGCACGCGGCGCGCTGTTGTCAAACAAATTGAGCTGGGCAACGCCCTGGCTGAAGAAGTCCCCGAGCATAATGCCGGCTTTCTGGTAGCGGTGGCCCTCCTTCCAGATTTTGTCGAGGCACTTTACCGCGGCGTTGATAATGTCGCGGGAGTCCTGAGTGGGTGTGAGAAGCGTCATTGAGGCACTGTTGCCGTAATAGGGTTCGTTCAGAGCGAACGGAGAGGTCTTTACGAACGCCGAGATAAAGCGGCAATACTGGTGCTCGCCACGTAACTTCTCAGCGCCACGGGCCGCATAGCTGCATATAGCCTGGCGCACCTGCTCGTATTCTGTCACGCGCTCACCGAATGACCGACTACAGACGATCTCCTGCTTTGTCGGTGCAAACTCTTCCAGATCGAGGCACGGCTCGCCGCGCAGCTCCCGGACCGTTCGCTCCAGCACTACATTGAAGTGCTTGCGGATAATCCACGTGCTCTGCTCTGAGAGATCCAGCGCCGTTTTGATACCCATCGCATTGAGCTTCTTGCTGATGCGCCTGCCCACGCCCCATACGTCCTCTACAGGCACGATAGCCAACAACCGGCGCTGGCGGTCGATATTGGATAAATCAACCACCCCACCCGTCTGCTGCTGCCATTTCTTCGCCGCGTGATTTGCCAGCTTCGCCAGCGTCTTCGTCTGGGCTATGCCAACGCCGACCTTCAGGTGCGTACGCTTCAAAACCGTTTCGCGGATCTCCTTGCCAAAATCAGTCAGGTCCCGGCAATTACGAACCCCGGTGAGATCACAAAAGGCCTCATCAATGGAATATATTTCGACGCGAGGGCTTATTTCTTCCAGCGTGGTCATTACCCGGCTGGACATGTCAGCGTAAAGTTCGTAGTTACTGCTGAAGCAAACCACGCCGGCGCGCCGGAACAGGTCTTTCTGCTTAAAGTATGGCGCCCCCATGGTAACGCCAGCGGCTTTGGCCTCTGCGCTGCGCGCTATCACGCAACCGTCGTTATTTGAGAGGACAACCACCGGTCGGCCTCTCAAATCTGGCCTGAATACCGTCTCGCATGATGCATAGAATGAATTCACATCACAGAGCGCAAACATATCAGCTGGCCGATTTAACAATAAAAGTGACCACACCAAAAACGTCCAGCGTGTCTTCACTGCCAACGATAATCGGTGAATAAGCGCTGTTCATCGGATTGAGTTGAACATTAGGCCGCAGTTGCAGGCGCTTAACGGTGAATTCCCCTTCCACCGCGGCGATGACGATATCGCCGTGCTCAGCCGTTCGGGAACTATCGACCACCAGTAAATCGCCGTCGCTTATTCCCCCTTCAATCATTGAATCACCCGCGGCTTTAACGAAATACGTCGAGCTGGGGTGGGCAACCAGAAGTTCATTAAGATCAATGCGCTGCTCCACATAATCGGCAGCCGGGCTTGGGAATCCGCACTGAACTAAATCGCTGAAAAGTGGAAGCGCGATAATCTCACGCAGTTCTGTAGGTCTGATAAATTCCATTACGCATACCTCTAATACTGTTTTTATATACAGTAGTTTTGTTTTGAAGCACGCGCAAGGCAGCTGAACCGTAGCGACTGTTTAAACCTTCACCGTTTCGTTTGTAAGTTTCTCTCTGGCTTCAAATTATGGTTTTTGTAAATTTTACGATTAAACGCTTCGACTGCTCGTTTTAAAGGCTAAATGAATAGATTGTCATCAACATAAACAAGGTGAAGGGCGGCATGGCATTTCTTTAGCCGGAATGCCGTTTGACTGTACCCATATACAGTAGTATTTTTACGTGCAGACAGAATCGCACAATTAATATTCATAGGGAAAAAATAATGTTTGTTGAACTGGTTTATGACAAGCGAAACGTACAGGGGCTGGAGGGAGCCAGGGAGATAATTCTGGCTGAACTGACAAAACGTGTGCACCGGATTTTTCCTGATGCCAGCGTGACGGTTAAGCCAATGCAGGCGAATGGCCTGAATAGCGATGCCAGCAAAAGCGACCGGGAAAAGCTGAACCGTATGCTTGAGGAAATGTTTGAAGAGTCGGACATGTGGCTGACGCAAGAGTAACAAGGTTAACAAATACCAGCCCACCGGGGAAAAACCGGGCGCAATGCCCGGTTCTGTTTTCAGCCAGTAATGCCTTTAATCACTCACCCGCGGTTCTCCAGCATCGGTTCATTTCTCGGATCGTGCCCGCAAGATAAAAACGCCTCCCGGAATTTCTGCCCATTTTCTCGCGTTATCTTGCACAAAATACAGCTTTTGCATGTCGATCAAGTCATCTTATCCCTGCCCTATACTTTGAGTATGACATCCGACTGGAGGTTTCTATGTGTGGACGCTTTGCACAAGCCCAAACCCGTGAAGAATACCTGGCCTACCTTGCCGACGAAGGCGATCGCGACATCGCGTATGACCCGGCCCCCATTGGCCGGTACAACGTCGCGCCCGGTACCAAAGTCCTGCTGCTGAGCGAACGCGACGAACTACTGCACCTCGATCCGGTGTTCTGGGGCTACGCACCTGGATGGTGGGACAAAGCACCACTGATTAACGCACGTGTAGAAACCGCGGCCACCAGCAGAATGTTTAAACCTCTGTGGCAACATGGCCGGGCGATCTGTTTTGCCGATGGATGGTTCGAATGGAAGAAGTCAGGTGACAAGAAACAACCCTACTTCATCCACCGGGCCGACGGTCAGCCAATCTTTATGGCGGCGATCGGAAGCACACCGTTTGAGCGCGGCGATGAAGCCGAGGGATTTCTGATTGTGACGTCTGCGGCTGATAAAGGCCTCGTCGACATTCATGACCGCAGGCCACTGGTTTTGTCACCAGAAGCGGCACGCGAGTGGATGCGACAGCATGTTGGCGGGAAAGAAGCTGAAGAGATAGCTTCAGATGGTGCAGTGCCCGCCGATAAGTTCGTCTGGCATGCGGTAACGCGTACAGTAGGAAATGTAAAAAACCAGGGGAGGAATTTGATAGAGCAAATAGAAATCAAATCTGATCTTAGTTAGACCTGCACTTTTTAGATGGGATAATAAAACCCTTCCCTCTATTGAAGTCAAAACCTTTGACAACTCCTGTCATTTTACGGGACAAATTATTTCCTTGCTATAAATCAAATTTGACGACACAGGAAAAATTTGGATTGGCTAATCTAATCTGTATGGCCTCCCAGATGGCTAAAATAAGATTTGCTTAAAAGATCTACACGTGCCTTAATGATGCGGTTGGTTCGATGCAATGTGAATCTGACTTTTCCAAAGTAGTCCTCATAACCAGGTGCTATCTCTGATATCCCCTCCTCTTGAGTCCATACGTATGCCATCATGCGTTTCTTTTCATGAACTTGTAACTTTTAAGTGTTCAAGTGGAGTTTTTATGTCATCAAAAATGATAGGTCTTGTTAAGTGGTTTAACGATGATAAGGGCTTTGGCTTCATCTCCCCACTCGATGGAAGTAAAGATATCCTTGTTCACTCTTCTTCTCTACAGGGAGAGACATTCAAAACTCTTTTTGAAGGCCAAAAAGTTAAATTTGCTGTCATTGCCGGTACCAAAGGTCCGACAGCTGCAAATGTTACGCTTTGCGATAAATAACCCCCCTCAATGACCGCTTAAGCTTCTGTGAATTAAATAATCAGAAGCGTCATTTATCGTTTGCGAATATCATTACAACAGGCCAGCATATTTACAGCACCGTCAAATTTGCTGACCGATGTGATGAAATGCAGGACTGCTGCATGAATAGTCTCAAAGCAGAAACTAACTGCTTATAAAATATTAAAGTGCGTAAGAGGTTAGGCAGCCTCCAAAAGCATCACTTCTTAGTTATTATATGAGATTTTTTAGTAATGTTGAGGGGATTTGAACAACGCGTTGCAGTAAGGGCAAACCAGTTGAGCTCCCTTTTGTACACGATTGTAACTATGCTCCGAGTCTCTTGTGCAGTTTGGACAAGGGCATTTGACTAAATAATTTCGGCGGAATTGCGTGTTTTTACGTGCAGACATAAGCTTCTCCAGTACAAATGGACTGCTACAGTACACGTTAAGGCAGAATATTGCTTGTTTTAATTTCGAAAGAGGTAACTAAACGTCAATATATCAACCCCTTTCGAACAACCCCGGGCCATAAAACCCCCTGAAATACATGGTGATACATGAAAAAAGTAATTATTTTCTTTAATAGTAAACCAGGTAAAGTAATCACCGTACTTAAGGGCGTGACATCAATACGCGAACAATACCCTAATGGAGAAGGGATAAACCTTCCGATAATGTCAGCCGGTTTTCCCTCTTTAACAGGTGACCATGAAGTTATCTATGTTGCATCAGATCGAGAGCTTACATCTCAGGAAATATTAGATGCAGCCAGGAAGTATCTATAAGCTTCAATATCTTCTACCAACACTGCAGATAACCTTTAGTAACAAGCATTATTAAAACAATTAGGAATTATCAGTATTGCCTACCTGGCGTAGGCTTTTTTTTTTCATTTAGCAGACGATACATTCCTGTCTAATGTCATATATTTTTTAGGACTCGGAACATTTTTTGATTCAAACAGTCTAAAAGATATACTCACAAAGGGGGCCTTTATGACAACGCTTATCATCTCTACTATCGTGGCAATGGTACTGGCATTGATGATTTTAAGTCTGATCAAGATCGGGATCAGCGTATCGAACAATCCTGATGAACTGTAATGTATTCAAGTTTCCATAACCTCTTTATTTACTGGGCAGCCTATTCACCTTTCCTCGCAGGCAGCGCCACTCCAGCCCCGGGTACGTTCCACAATTAATTCCCTCTCCATTGGCGCAGCAGGAAGCTGCCCAGTCGTTCGCCCTGATATAT
This sequence comes from Enterobacter cloacae complex sp. IR5412, assembly GCF_049237385.1. Lineage (NCBI taxonomy): Bacteria > Pseudomonadati > Pseudomonadota > Gammaproteobacteria > Enterobacterales > Enterobacteriaceae > Enterobacter > Enterobacter cloacae complex sp. IR5412. The sequence continues at coordinate 495,724 of NZ_JBMKHQ010000003.1, forward strand.
AGGGTCAGCCATAAGAAAGTTATCCTGCAAATTTCGCAGAATTTAAGGATTCATTTTGGGGAGGAATTTGGAGGAGTTTCGGGGAAGAAAAAATCGAACAAAAAACCGGGCATCGCGCCCGGTTCTGTTTCCACACTAAAAAGCCCTTAAACACTCAATCCACGATTCTCCAGCATCGGTTCGATCCTCGGATCGTGCCCGCGCCAGTTCCGGTAAAGTTCAGCTAAATCAGTGCTGTTGCCGCGCGACAAAATCGCCTCGCGGAATGTCTGTCCGTTTTCGCGTGTCAAACCGCCCTGCTCGACAAACCACTGATAGCCATCGTCCGCCAGCATCTGCGTCCAGAGATAGGCGTAATAGCCCGCCGCGTAGCCGCCGCCGAAGATATGGGCAAAATAGCTGCTGCGATAGCGCGGCGGTACGGCTGGAAGATCCAGCCCTTCTTTTTTCAACGCGGCGGCTTCAAAGGCTTCCACGTCTTCAATGGGCTCATGAATGCCGTGCCAGTTCATATCCAGCAGCGCGGCGCTCAGCAGTTCCGTCATGTCATAACCCTTATTAAACTGGGTCGCATTGAGCATTTTTTCCCGCAGCGCATCCGGCATCGGCTCGCCGGTTTGATAATGGCGGGCAAAGTGCGCAAACACCTGCGGATGGCTGGCCCAGTGTTCATTGATCTGCGACGGGAATTCAACGAAATCATGTGGCGTGTTGGTGCCTGAAAGCGTGGCATAGCGCTGGCTGGCAAACAGGCCATGTAGCGTATGGCCAAACTCGTGGAACAGGGTAATCACGTCATCCCAGGAGATCAGCGCGGTCTGCCCGTTCGCTGGTTTTTGATAGTTGCAGACGTTATAAATCACCGGACGCGCGGCAAACTCGTAAGACTGCTCAACAAAATTCCCCATCCACGCCCCGCCCGCTTTGGAATCACGCGCGAAAAAGTCGCCGTAGAACAGCGCCATGCCTTCACCCGTGTGGTCGAAAATCTCCCACACGCGAACGTCCGGGTGATAAACCGGAATATCGAAACGCTCGACAAAGCGGATACCGAACAACTGCGTGGCGGTCCAGAATACGCCATCTTCCAGCACGGTATTGAGCGCGAAATAGGGTTTGATCTGCGACTCATCCAGCGCGTATTTCGCTGAACGCACGCGTTCGGCATAAAACGCCCAGTCCCAGGCCTGCACCGTAAAACCGCCCTGCTCGTCGTCAATGACCTTCTGAATATCCGCCTGCTCCAGCGCGGCCCTGCTGCGCGCCGCAGGAACTATCCCGCGCATGAATTCGAGCGCGGCATCCGGCGTTTTCGCCATTTGATCGGCAATGCTCCAGCTGGCATAGTTGTCAAAGCCGAGCAGCTGCGCCTGTCTTGCCCGCAACGCGGTAAGCCGAAGGATCAGGTCGCGCGTATCGTTTTCGTCGCCTTTTTGAGTGCGTTCCCAGCCCGCGCTAAACAACTTTTTACGGGTCTCGCGCAGAGACAGCGCCGCCAGCGCGGGCTGTTGCGTGGTATTCAGAAGCGGGATCAGCCAGCGATCCGTCAGCCCTTTTTCTGCGGCAGCATGAGCCGCGGCAGCCATCTCCTCCGCACTGAGTCCGTCAAGCTGGTGAACATCATCCACCACCAGCCCTCCCGCCTTATTCGCCGCCAGCAGGCGCTGGTTGAACTGGCTGGTCAGGGTGGCGGCTTCGGTATTCAGGGCTTTCAGCTCGGCTTTTTCATCGGCGTTCAGACGCGCGCCCGCAAGAACAAAGTGCTGATACGTCACCTCCGTCAGTCGGCGGGATTCGGCATCCAGCGTGTCGCGATCCTGCCAGACGGCTTCCACGCGGGCGAAAAGCGTATCGTTTAGCCAGATATCGTTCGCCAGCCCGGCCAGTTCGGTGGAGAACTGCTCGTCCAGTGCCTGAAGATAATCGTTGGTGTGTGCGGACGTCATGGCGAAGAACACGCTGCTGACGCGCGACAGCATGGCCCCGCTCTTTTCCAGCGCCAGCACGGTGTTGTTGAAGTCCGGCACGGCGCTCTGCGCGATAATCGCGTCAATGTCTGCACGCTTGAGGCGCATTGCTTCATCAAACGCCGGGCGATAGTGGCTGTCTTCTATCACATCAAAACGCGGAGCCTGATAAGGCAGCAGGCTAACGTCAAAGAAAGGGTTGTTGACCGACATCGTTTACTCCTGAGCACGGTATTTCTCACCAGAGTAGGCCAGCCTGCTCCGGCCTGCAATGGCGTCATACAAATGTTGCCTTAACGATGTGCCCGAGTGCGTGCTATGGTAGTACAACACAAAAAGCGTTGAGGAACAGTGAGATGATTATATTAGTTACCGGGGCGACAGCAGGTTTTGGTGAAAGCATCACGCGTCGCTTCGTCGCCAACGGACATAAGGTGATTGCAACGGGTCGTCGTCAGGAGCGTCTCCAGGAGTTGAAAGACGAGCTGGGCGACAGCATCCTGACCGCACAGCTGGACGTGCGCAACCGCGCCGCCATTGAAGAGATGATTGCCAACCTGCCTGCCGAATGGCGTGAAATCGACGTGCTGGTCAATAACGCTGGCCTGGCGCTGGGCATGGAGCCTGCCCACAAAGCCAGCGTGGAAGACTGGGAGAACATGATCGACACCAACAACAAAGGCCTGGTGTACATGACCCGCGCCGTGCTGCCGGGCATGGTTGAACGTAACCGTGGTCATATCATTAATATCGGTTCCACCGCAGGCAGCTGGCCTTACGCGGGCGGCAACGTCTATGGCGCAACCAAGGCCTTTGTACGCCAGTTCAGCCTGAACCTGCGCACCGACCTGCACGGTACCGCGATCCGCGTGACCGATGTTGAGCCGGGTCTGGTCGGTGGAACGGAATTCTCCAACGTGCGCTTCAAGGGTGACGACGCGAAAGCGGATAAAACCTATGAAAATGCGAATGCGCTGACGCCGGAAGATATCACCGAAACCGTCTGGTGGGTCGCGACGCTGCCGAAGCATGTCAACATCAACACGGTTGAGATGATGCCCGTCAGCCAGACCTATGCCGGACTCAGCGTGCATCGCGGGTAATTCACCCTTCCCGGCCTGCGGGCCGGGTATGTGATGACGGGTAAAAGAATGGTAGTATGTTCAGGTTAACTCTCTGAGAAATCACAACCCATGGCCGCTGAATCGCAACTTAATCCTACCCAGCCTGTAAATCAGCAAATTTATCGCATCTTACGCCGTGATATCGTTCGCTGCCTGATCCCACCGGGAACGCCACTCTCAGAAAAAGAGGTTTCGGTACGTTTTGACGTTTCCCGTCAGCCCGTGCGCGAGGCGTTTATTAAGCTCGCAGAAAACGGCCTTATCCAGATCCGCCCTCAGCGCGGCAGCTATGTAAATAAAATTTCGCTTTCGCAGGTACGGAATGGCTGTTTTGTTCGCCAGGCCATTGAGTGCGCCGTTGTGCGTCGCGCCGCGTCGCTCATCAACGATAACCAGTGCTACCTGCTGGAGCAAAACCTGCATCAGCAACGCATTGCCATCGACCGCAAACAGTTAAACGACTTTTTCCAGCTGGACGACGAATTTCACCAGAAACTGGCGCAGATCGCCGAGTGCCAGCTCGCGTGGGATACCGTTGAAAACATCAAAGCGACCATCGACCGCGTGCGCTACATGAGCCTCGACCATGTTTCTCCGCCAGAGATGTTGCTGCGCCAGCATCACGATATTTTCAGCGCACTGGAAAAACGCGACGTGGAAGCCGTAGATAAAGCGATGACGCTTCACCTTCAGGAAATTAGCGAGTCAGTTCAGTTAATTCGTCAGGAAAACCGCGAGTGGTTCAGCGAAGAATAAAACCTCGCCGCCCCCTTTCGGTTGCGGCGAAGTGATTAGCGGACCACTAATACCGGAATAGTGGCGTAGCGCAGGATAGTTTCAGCATTCGAGCCCAGCAGATGTGTTGTCATGCTCGGGTTTCTTGATCCGATAACAATAACGTCATATTTCCCCTCTTTGCTGAGCTGGATGATTTCATCGCGTACGTTGCCGAAACGTACTTCACAATCAATATTTTCCGGGGACATATCAAAGAGCCGTTTCAGTGCCTTCATCTTCTTATCCGACTCGGCGGTCATATACTCTTCGAACTTCTTAATATCGGCATTGAACCCCCGCAGTAACGAACGGCTGCTGTTAGGGAGAATGTTGACCAGGGTGATCGTCGCGCCTTCCGATTTCGCGAGGTTGACCGCGTGGCGTACCGCTTTATCGCTTAGATCCATTTCAAACACGTCAACAGGCATCAAAATTTTCTTATACATAAGCCTGACTCCTTTTCCGATGAAGGGTTATTTTCTGCCTCCAGAATGGCATTGTGGATATAAACAAAGCCTAAACACTTGCGTCTGGAGACTATCAATTAAGGAAAATAACTGTCCGCTTTGTAAAGCGGTGTCCTGAACCGTCAACGCCATCAGGAAATAAGAAAAAAGTGTGAGCTTGATCAAAAGCAAATAATTTCGTTTAAGAGAGGCGTATTAATAGTGCCCCGTGAACGGCAGCCGTTGAATTAGCGCCGTAACGGATAAGTGCGAGAGGAGAAAATACCATGATGACATACGACCGTAACCGAAATGCAATCACCACTGGCAGCCGCGTCATGATTAGCGGCACAGGTCAGTTCGGCGTGATTAAAGCGATCCACAGCGACGGCCTTAATGCCGAGCAGGTGCGTCGTGGTAAAACGGTTGAAGTGGAAGGATGCGAAGGTAAGTTCGAACCGATTGAGCTGATTCGCCTGGGGATGCACTAAGCTGTGCCCCGACATGCCGCCGCGAACGGCGGCATGTCAAAGCGTTAAAGCCGGGCTGCGTACTCAGCAACCGTGGCCTTCGCGCCTTTTTGCAGCAACGTTTGATAGGCCTGCATGACGGCAGCCACGAATACCGTGTCCTTCGGCAGCTCGTTACCGAAAATAGCCTCAATGCCCAACAGCGCGCTAACGCGGCTTTCACCTTCAGCGCTACCGTTTACCGCCGCCTGAATCACCGCCAGCTGCGGATCGCTCACCTCAATCGCGTTACCCTGATCATCCACACCGCCGACATAACGCATCCAGCCCGCCACGCCGAGGGCCAGCAGCGGGAAGGGTTTCTGGTGGACAAGGTGCCAGCGCACGGAATCGAGCATGCGCTGCGGCAATTTCTGGCTACCGTCCATGGCGATTTGCCAGGTGCGGTGACGCAGGGCCGGATTGCTGTAGCGCGCAATCAGCTGGTCGGCATAACGCCCCAAATCCACGCCCCGCACTTTCAGCGTCGGCGCCTGCTCTATCAGCATCAGCGCATGCGCGACTGCGCGATAATGTTCATCTTCCATGCAGTCGTTAATGTGCTGATAACCGGCAAGATAGCCGAGATAGGCCAGGAACGAGTGGCTGCCGTTAAGCATTCGCAGCTTCATCTCTTCATACGGAATGACATCAGAAACCAGCTCCGCACCGGCCTTTTCCCACTGGGGGCGTCCGGCAACAAAATTATCTTCCACCACCCACTGGCGGAACGGCTCGCAGGCGACACCTGCCGGATCGCGTACGCCAGTCAGCTGTTCGATTTTATCCAGCGTATCAGCCGTGACGGCGGGCACAATGCGGTCCACCATGGTTGACGGGAAGGTGACGTTCGCTTCGATCCAGTCGGCCAGATCGCCGTCTACGGCGCGCGCGTAGGCACAGGTCACATTGCGCATCACGTGGCCGTTCTCCGGCATGTTATCGCATGACATCACGCTGAATGCCGGTAGCCCCGCCGCCTTGCGACGCGCCAGCGCCTCAACCACCACGCCTGGCGCAGATTTAGGCTGATGCGGGTTTTGCAGGTCTGCAACGATTAACGGATGATCGAACATCAGTTGTCCGGTTGCCGGGGAGTGGCAATATCCTTTCTCGGTGATGGTCAGGGAAACAATGGCGACCTGCGGCTCGCACAGCGCCGCCAGCACGGTTTCCAGCCCGTCGATCTGCGCATGCAGCGCGTTTTTGACGACGCCGACCACGCGCGCCGTCCACGCATCGGCAGACATCTCTGCCACGGTATAAAGGTTATCCTGTGCCTTCAGATCGGCGATCTGCTGTTCGCCGCCAATCAGGTTAACTTCGCAGTAACCCCAGTCGCTGCCCTGTTCTGCGGCGAGTATATCGGTGTACACCGCCTGGTGCGCACGGTGAAACGCGCCAAACCCTAAATGAACAATGCGTGCCTTGAGGCTGTCGCGATCGTATTGAGGATGCGTTGCCTTCGCCTGTAATAACCGGTTTTCCATGATTGAGACTCGTTAATTAATGAAAGCTGTGATCCACTGCCGCTTCCTTTTAAGAGCGGCAGCGCCTGCTGACTACACCAACTAGAATGGCAGTCGGAGTCAAAAAACGCTGCCATTAACCATACTGATACATCGTTTTCAGATCTTGATTTACATTAACTTTTCGCCATGTGGTGTGACATCAGTAAAAAGTTGTGTGACAGGTAACGCAAGATGTAAACCACTAGCGGCGTGAAGAGAGCGCGCCGTAGGCTACCGATTCCTTATGAGGAGCCTCCGCAGCATCTTCGGCTTCACTCAAATCGCGGTCGCGCACTTCCGGCATCAGCAACGCGGAGACCAGCCCAATCAGCGAGTACGCCACCAGCATCACCACAATCGGCCACCAGGACCCGGTCATGTTGCAGAAGATCCCCGCCAGCACCGGACCAAAGCCTACGGCTACCAGCCCGCCCGCCTCTTTCGAAATGGCCATGCGGGTAAAGCGGTTCCGCGAACCAAACATCTCTGCCATGGTGATGTTTTCCAGCGCGAACAGCCCGAGCACCGCAAAGTTATGAATAACGATGATAGAGAGCATAATCACGCCCGGCGCGTAACTCTTATCGACGATAATCGACAGCATCGGGTAAGCCAGAATAATGGCTGAAATGTTAAGGAGGATATACGGCAGACGGCGCCCCACTTTATCGGACAGCCAGCCCAGCAGCGGGATGGAGAGGAAGCCGAGAATCGAACTGATCATCAGCGCATCGGTTGGGATCGCCTTATCAAACAACAGCGTCTGCACCAGATATCCGGCAAGGAAAGTCTGAATCAAACCTGAGTTGCCGGCCTGACCAAAGCGCAGCCCCGTCGCCAGCCAGAACGATTTGCTCTTAAACATCGCACCTAATGAGGTATCCTGCGCAGCAACCGGCGCAATGGTTTCAGCGTCGTTAACCTTCTCAAACACCGGGCTCTCTTTAAGGTTCATACGCAGCCAGATGGCGAAGATCATCACCACCACGCTGGCGAGGAATGGCACGCGCCAGCCCCAGGCAATAAGTTCTTCACGATCGAGGGCAAAGAACATCACGGCCCAGATCGCCGTGGCGCTCAGCGTCCCGCAGTTGGTTCCCATGGCCACCAGCGAGGAGATGACGCCGCGTTTACCCTTCGGCGCGTACTCCGCCAGCATGGTACCTGCGCCGGAGATTTCTGCCCCCGCGCCCAGCCCCTGAATAATGCGCAGCGTCACCAGCAGCACCGGTGCGAAAATCCCGATCTGCGCGTAGGTTGGCAGGACGCCGATTAAGGTGGTGCAGATCCCCATCATGGTGATGGTGATAAACAGCACCTTTTTGCGGCCAATTCTGTCGCCCATTCTGCCGAAGATAAATGCCCCGACGATACGCGCGATGTAGCCTGCCCCATAGGTCCCCATCGCCAGGATCAACGCCATGGCCGCGGACTGTTCAGGGAAGAAGATTTCATGGAATACCAGCGCGGCGCCAAGGGAGTAGAGCTGGAAATCCATAAACTCCAGGGCGGTGCCCAGCCAGCCGGATACGGCGGCTTTCACCAGGTCTGACGTACTTCTTTGAGGTTGTGCTTGAGTCATAATGGCTATCTCTGCAAGGTAAGATGCGTACCACTGAGAGCCTGTCTTCGCAGGCTCTTAACCGCGTGAATTATTATTGGTCGAACGTGAGCAAGACTTTGCAGCACTGCCGCTGGTCTTTTTCAAACAGTTCGATGGCGTCTGTAACGTGGTGATAGTCAAATGTATGGGTGACCAGTTTTTCAGGGTCGATCAGCCCTTTTTCCAGCCAGTCAATGACCACCGGAAATTTGTTGGCATTCAGGCGCGAAGAGAAGATCGACAGCTCTTTGCCGGTGATCCCCTGCTGCACGATCTGGCTCGGGTCGCTGGAGAAGCCCATCAGCACGATGCGCGCCGCCGGAGACGCCAGCGTAATCGCTTCCTGCAAAATGGACGGATGACAGGCAGCATCGATGATTAACGTCGGCTTGATGCCTTTTTCATCCAGCGCGGCCTGTAATGAGTGCTCGCTGTTGTTGAAGACCCAGTCTGCGCCGCTGCGTTGCGCCATCCCCAGCCGCTCATTAATGCGATCCACCACGATGACCTGCTTCACCTTGTAAACGCCCTTTAGCGCCTGCACGGTGACCAGCCCCATCGGGCCTGCGCCGTAGATCAGCGCCACGTCCTGTTCGGTGGGTTTCGCCTGCCCCGTCACGTTGGCGGCAATGGTGAAAGGCTCAACCATCACCGCGTGTTTGTCAGGGATCGCATCCGGAATGTGCCAGGCATTTTTCGCCGGCACGACGGCGTATTCGCTGAAGCCGCCGTCACGGTGGACGCCCAGCACCACCAGCGAGGTACAAACGTTCGGTTTTCCGACGGAACACGGGTAGCAGTGTCCGCAGTTGATCACCGGATCAACAGACACGCGCTGGCCCAGTCGGGTGCTCTCCACGCCTTCGCCAACCGCGTCTATTTCGCCAAAGAACTCGTGACCGATTACCCGCGGGTATTTCGCAAACGGGTTATGCCCGCGATAGATATGGCTGTCTGAACCGCAGATACCGGCGAGTTTAATTCTGACGCGGACGTCGCCTGCGCCCGGCAACGGGAGAGGACGCTCCTCAATCACCAGCGCATTCGGCTGTTGGATCACTACGCTTTTCATCATTCGCTCCTCGTTTACCAGTTCCAGAGGGTGCCGTCTTCCAGACGGGCCACCGGCAGACAGGCCGGTTCGTACGGGTATTTCGCTGCCAGCTTCTCATCAAACTCAATGCCCAGCCCTGGCTTGTCGCCCGGGTGCATATAGCCGTTATCGAAGCGCCAGCTGTGCGGGAACACTTCCAGCATCTGCTCTGAATACCCCATATACTCCTGCACGCCAAAGTTCGGTACCCACAGGTCAAAATGCAGCGCCGCAGCGTGGCAAATCGGCGACAGATCCGACGGGCCGTGTGAGCCGGTGCGCACCTGGTAGAGTGAGGCAAAGTCAGCAATGCGACGCATCCCGGTAATGCCGCCCGCATGGGTTATGGTGGCGCGAATATAGTCAATGAGCTGCTCTTCAATCAGCTGCTTGCAGTCCCAGATGCTGTTGAACACTTCCCCCACCGCAATGGGCGTGACGGTGTGCTGGCGGATCAGGCGGAAACACTCCTGGTTTTCAGCGGGAGTCGGGTCTTCCATCCAGAACAGGCGGTACTCTTCAATGCTTTTGCCGAATCGCGCCGCTTCGATGGGCGTCAGACGGTGGTGCATGTCGTGAAGGAGATGTTCGTTGAAGCCGAACTGACTGCGCACTGCGTCGAACAGTTTCGGCGTAAAGTCGAGGTATTTCTCGGTGGACCAAAGCTGCTCGTCCGGCCAGTCGCCCTTGGTTGCAGGCTCATACGCCAGCCCTTTTCCTTTAGACATACCATAGGTGGTTTTCATCCCCGGCACACCGCACTGCACGCGAATAGCCTTGAAGCCCATCTCTTTATGACGGGCATAATCTTCCAGTACGTCGTCAATGGTGTGCCCGGTGGTATGACAATAAACCATCACCCCTTCCCGGGAGGCTCCGCCCAGAAGTTGATAGAGCGGCATGTTCGCGGCTTTCGCTTTGATGTCCCACAGCGCCATATCCACGGCAGAAATCGCTGACATGGTGACCGGGCCACGACGCCAGTACGCGCCTTTATAGAAGAACTGCCAGATATCTTCGATGCGGTGCGCATCGCGGCCAATCAGCTGAGGGCACAGGTGATCTTTCAGGTAGGAGGCAACGGAAAGTTCACGTCCGTTAAGCGTGGCATCACCCAGGCCGACAATGCCCTCATCGGTGGTGATTTTAAGGGTGACAAAGTTACGCCCCGGGCAGGTGACAAATACTTCAGCCCCGACAATCTTCATAATCCATTTCCTTACATCGCTCGTTGTGATGCAGGAAATTTACGCAACTACACTACTACCATACAAGTATAACGATCGAAAAATCAGTGGGCGATCACACTATGAGGACGACTATGCGCGTCCCCAGCCGGCCACGATGATCAACATGCCGCACAGGGCAACCAGCGCGCCTGCCCAGTCATACAGGCTTAGCCTGATGCCATCGACAAAGCGCAGCCACAGCAGCGCAGTACAGACGTACACCCCTCCGTAGGCCGCATAAACACGCCCGCTAGCGGCCGGATGCAGGGTGAGCAGCCAGACGAAAAAGACCAGGGACACACCCGCCGGGATCAGCAGCAGCGCGGAAGCGCCCCGCTTTAGCCAGAGCCACGGCAAAAAGCATCCGATGATTTCACACAGCGCGGTCGCGAAAAAAAGCAGCGTCGTTTTGAACATTTCTCTCGTTTCGTGAGGATTGATTTAGACATCATACGCGATAATGCTCTCATCGTTCCCATACCTGCCGCGCGGGTATGACACCCTTTCGGATTGGTGTAGAATCCAACGGGGTAATCCGATTGTCTGCACCCGTTTAAAGGAAACGCTATGACTACATTAAGCAAACGCCTTTGTCTGACAGCCGCACTGGCGCTGTCCTCGTTCGCCTTCGCCGCAACGGCATCAGCCGAAACCAGCAAACTCATCATTGAGTCTGGTGACAGCGCGCAAAGCCGCCAGAACGCCGCCATGGACAAAGAACAATGGAATGACACCCGCAGCCTGCGTCAGAAAGTGAATAAGCGCGTGGAAAAAGAGTGGGATAAAGAAGACGTCGCGTTTGATGCCCGCGACAAATGCCAGCAAAGTGCCAACGTCAACGCTTACTGGGAGCCTAACACCCTGCGCTGTCTGGATCGTCGCACTGGCCGCACGGTAGCACCGTAATGTCGATGCCGTGTGACGTAAAGCTCCGTCCGCTGGAGCGCGAAGATTTACGCTTTGTCCACCAGCTCGACAACAATGCCAGCGTGATGCGCTACTGGTTTGAAGAGCCTTACGAGGCCTTCGTCGAGCTGTCCGATCTCTACGATAAGCATATCCACGATCAAAGTGAACGCCGGTTTGTGGTGGAGTGCGAAGGTGAGAAAGCCGGGCTGGTTGAGCTGGTTGAGATCAACCATGTTCACCGTCGGGCGGAATTTCAGATCATTATTTCACCGGAGCACCAGGGGAAAGGTCTTGCGTCGCGGGCGGCAAAGCTGGCGATGGATTATGGGTTTAACGTCCTGAATCTCTACAAGCTTTACCTCATCGTCGATAAAGAGAACGAAAAAGCGATTCATATCTACCGTAAGCTCGGCTTTATGGTGGAAGGTGAACTGATCCATGAGTTCTTTATTAATGGCGAATACCGTAACACCATCCGCATGTGCATTTTCCAGCATCAGCATCTGGCCGGGCATAAATCCTCCTCCGCCAACCTGCTTAAACCCACCGCGCAGTAACCTGCGCGGTTTTATTCTTAATAATATTCAATGCTGTTTTTGATGGTGTACTTGCGCTCAATGGCAGGTTTAACGCTGTCATCGACGATAACCAGCTCACAGCTCACCGGGTTGTTGTGGCGATCGTAATCGCAACTCTGCTTTACATTGCCCATCGGTTTATCGTTCAACAGGCTTACCGCCGTATAATCCATGCGCTTACGCAGATCTTTCGACGGCATCGCTTTGACCGATAATCGCTGGTCGCCGGAGACCGTGGTTTTACCCAGCGGGTAGCCGTCGGCGTCATACTGGTACTTCACTTCCATCTCTTTGCTGTGCGCGGCAACCACAAACCCGTTATCGTCGGTGTCCCACGTCAGGCCGGCAGACGGCAGTTCCGCCAGCTGACATTTTCCCTGCAACTTCACCTTCTGCTGCTGGGTTTCCGCATCGACGTAGTAGTTAGCATCCAGCACCAGCGCAACGCCCGTATTAGCGTCGAGATCGTGCAGTTCAAGCGTATCGAAACATCCTTCCGTTGACATCGTGCCGGTCACACGTTTAGAGACTTCACCCTTATCGTTGAACAGCGTCTGGGTAAAATCTTTCACCGGCCCGCGCAGAGGGTCAAAGTCAAACTCGTTCGAAAAGCTCGCCATCTCCGGCGTAAATGACAGCGGCGCGGTGTTGTTGTCACATCCCACCAGTACCGTTGCCAGTAGCGTTATCGCTGCGTATTTATTCACATCATTTACCGTTCAGAGAGAGATACAATCATATTAGCAAATACAGCAACTTACATAACAGCACTTCATTTGACTCTTTACGCTGTATAAATCCGTCATTTGCATTGACGAGACCTGCCAAAGTGGCTACTTTGGGCGCGGAAAATTCCACATTATTATAAAATTAGATTCTTAAATTTTCGGGTTAACATCATGATTTACGACTGTTTTTTGTACTATGACGAAGATATGTTGCTCGACATCAGATTACATACGCTCGCTGATGTCGTTGACCGTTTTGTCATTGTAGAAGCAACACACTCTTTTACGGGCATACCGCGAGAATTACATTTCGATATTACGAAGTTTGCCAAATTCAGAGACAAAATTATTTACGTGCCTTTTGACGCGCAGCCTATTTTAAACAGTGCTGACAATAACCAGGTTGATGCCTGGGCAAATGAAGCAGCGCTTCGCAACTCCATTATGAATGGGTTAAAAGACGCGGCAGACGACGATCTGATTCTGGTGTCAGACGTTGATGAAATTTTCTCTCCCGAGACGGTCAGGGCCATTAATCCACGCGCGCTCTGCACGACTATTCATCAAAACGTGTTCAACTATCAGTTTAATCTTCAGGTTCACAACATGGATGGTACGCCGAGAAAATGTACCTTGCCCCGCGCGACGTCCTATTACAACCTTAAGCATTTCTTCCACGGTGAGCCTGAATCTTTCAGAAACTGGAAGCGTGCACGCAAAGATAAAAACTGGTCATGGTTTAAATGGAACTGGCTAAAAATCAATAATAAGGTAGTGAAAGATGGCGGCTGGCATTTCTCCTGGGTAATGACCCCAGAAAGAATTTCCGAAAAAATGTCTACCATTTCTCATACCGAATACGATCTGCCGGAATTTAATAACCCGGAACATATTATGAAGGTTATCACCAACGCCGAAGATATCTGGGGACGAGACCGAAAACTGGTCAGGCAAGAGGTATCAAAACGCACCCAGCCTTCTTATCTGGTAGACAATCAGCACCATTATTCGCAATTTATTTTATGACGCAGGCGGGGCTCCAGGACAATTCAGAAAGAGAGACACAAAAACAAAAGCTTACCCTAACCCTGCTATGCTTACAGTCTACACAGTGAAAAGGAGCTACAGATGAAACGGTTACCCTGGATTACCGCCCTGCTGTTAATGAGTGCTTCACCTGCTATTCTTGCGGCCCCGGACTCCTGCGAGCGCGTGAAAAGCGACATTCAGCAGAAAATTATCAACAACGGCGTACCGGAGTCTGGCTTTACCCTGAACATCGTGCCGAACGATCAGGCCGACCAGCCGGATGCGCAGGTCGTTGGGCATTGCGCCAACGATACTTTCAAAATTTTGTACACTCGCACCAGTAGCGGAAACTACCCGGTAAGCGGTACAGGTACGCAGGAGAATGCACCCGCTGAGCCGCAATGATTTTCCCACTCAATTCCCCTGAGTTGACGAGGATTAATATTTAATACCTCTAAATAAGTAACACTCCCCCCATCATTAGCCCGGTTGTAGTCACGGGTGAAAATAATTATTAACAATGATGGGGTGAGTTATGTCCGAAGTTGAACATCACGACGGGATAAGCCGTCGAACTCTGGTTAAATCTGCTGCCATAGGATCTCTGGCGCTTGCCGCCGGTGGGATCGCATTGCCTTTTGGTCTGAAAAGCGCCGCCGCCGCAGTGCAGACCGCTATTCAGCCAGCGGAAGATAAAGTCGTCTGGGGCGCCTGCTCGGTAAACTGCGGTAGCCGCTGCGCGCTACGTCTGCACGTTCGCGATGACGAAGTCTATTGGGTTGAAACGGATAATACCGGCGAGGATGTTTACGGCAACCATCAGGTTCGCGCCTGCCTGCGAGGCCGTTCAATTCGCCGTCGCATTAATCATCCAGACCGTCTGAACTATCCGATGAAACGCGTGGGCAAACGCGGAGAAGGCAAGTTTGAACGTATCACCTGGGAAGAAGCGCTGGACACCATCGCCGCGAGCCTGAAAAGCGTGGTCGAAAAATACGGCAACGAAGCGGTCTACATTAACTACTCCTCCGGAATTGTCGGCGGCAATATCACCCGCTCCTCCCCTTACGCCTCGCTGGTGGCACGCCTGATGAACTGCTACGGCGGCTTCCTCAGCCACTACGGCACCTACAGCACCGCGCAGATCGCCTGCGCAATGCCCTACACCTACGGCAGCAACGACGGCAACAGTACATCAGATATCGAAAACACCAAACTGGTGGTGATGTTCGGCAATAATCCGGCAGAAACGCGCATGAGCGGCGGCGGGATCACTTACTACCTTGAACAGGCACGCGAACGCTCTAACGCACGGATGATCGTTATCGATCCGCGCTACACCGACACCGCCGCAGGCCGCGAAGACGAGTGGATCCCGATTCGTCCGGGCACCGATGCCGCACTGGTGGCAGGTATTGCGTGGGTGCTGATTAATGAAAACCTCGTCGACCAGCCCTTCCTCGATAAATACTGCGTAGGTTATGACGAAAAAACCCTGCCGGAAGGCGCACCTGTTAACGGTCATTACAAAGCCTATATTCTCGGCCAGGGTGATGACAAAACCGCGAAAACCCCGGAATGGGCGTCGCGCATTACAGGCATTCCTGCCGATCGCATTATTAAGCTGGCCCGTGAAATCGGTTCGGCAAAACCGGCCTACATTTGCCAGGGTTGGGGCCCGCAGCGTCAGGCCAACGGCGAGCAGACATCCCGCGCCATCACCATCGAACGTATGCCGCTGCCGGAAAATCCTGTGAAAACGCAAATCTCCTGCTTCAGCTGGACGGATGCCATCGTGCGTGGACCGGAGATGACCGCCCTGCGCGACGGCGTACGCGGTAAGGATAAGCTGGATGTGCCGATCAAGTTCATCTGGAACTATGCGGGTAATACCATCATCAACCAGCACTCTGATATCAACAAAACTCACGACATTTTGCAGGATGAGAGTAAGTGCGAAACGATCGTCGTTATCGACAACTTCATGACCTCGTCCGCGAAGTATGCCGATATTGTCCTGCCGGACCTGATGACCGTTGAGCAAGAAGATATCATCCCAAACGATTACGCCGGCAACATGGGATACCTGATTTTCCTCCAGCCGGTAACCGCCCCGAAGTTTGAGCGCAAACCCATCTACTGGATCATGAGCGAAGTAGCGAAACGTCTCGGACCGGATGTCTATCAGAAATTCACCGAAGGCCGTACGCAGGAGCAGTGGCTGCGCTACCTTTACGCCAAAATGGTTGCCAAAGATCCGCTGCTGCCGTCCTACGACGCGCTGAAAAAAATGGGTATTTATAAGCGCAAAGATCCAAATGGACATTTTGTGGCCTATAAAAAATTCCGTGACGATCCGGATGCCAATCCGCTGAAAACCCCGTCGGGGAAAATCGAGATCTACTCCAGCAAGCTGGCGAATATTGCAGCAACCTGGGAACTGCAAAAAGACGAAACCATCACCCCGCTACCGGTCTATACCTCAACCTTTGAAGGCTGGGACGCGCCCGAGCGCAGCAAATTCCCGCTGCAACTGTTCGGTTTCCACTTTAAAGCCCGTACCCACTCCAGCTACGGCAACGTGGATGTGCTCCAGGCCGCCTGTCGCCAGGAGGTGTGGCTTAACCCTGTAGACGCCGAGAAGCGCGGCATTAAAAACGGTGACACGGTGCGCGTGTTTAACGATCGCGGCGAAGTGCGCATTGCCGCCAAAGTCACCCCGCGCATCATGCCTGGTGTGAGCGCGATGGGCCAGGGCGCCTGGCATGACGCCAACATGAACGGCGATCGTGTCGATCACGGCTCCTGCATCAATACCCTGACCACACACCGCCCGTCACCGCTGGCGAAAGGCAATCCGCAGCACACGAACCTGGTGCAGATCGAGAAGGCATAAGGATTAACCGATGACAACCCAGTATGGATTTTTTATTGATTCCAGCCGCTGCACCGGGTGTAAAACCTGCGAGCTGGCCTGCAAGGATTATAAAGACCTGACCCCGGACGT
>NZ_JBMKHQ010000004.1:0-67429 GCF_049237385.1 Enterobacter cloacae complex sp. IR5412
GGACCAGGGCATCGCTGACAGCCCTCAGTCATTTAGAAAGCAACTTTATTGCTTCTGCATAAAAAAATTACTGGGGATCCCTCAGCCCACAGGGAGAGGGAGAAAACCCCACCGGGCAAAAAACTACGATGCCGCAATAAACAGATCCCGCAGTTGATGAAGCTGATCGCGGATTTGCGCAGCCTCTTCGAACTCCAGATTCTGCGCGTGCTGCATCATCTGCCCTTCCAGCTCGTGGATCTTTTGCTGCAACGCTTTCGGGGTCAGCGCGACGGTATCCTCTTCCACCACTGAACGGGCCTTGCCGCGCCCTTTCGCTTTGGTCTTCGCAATGTTCTGACCCAGCGCCAGGATATCCACCACTTTCTTGTTCAGCCCCTGCGGCGTGATGCCGTGCTCTTCGTTATAGCGCTGCTGCTTCTCGCGACGACGTTCCGTTTCGCCAATCGCTTTGGCCATCGACGGGGTGATTTTATCCCCGTACAGAATCGCCTTCCCGTTGACGTTACGCGCGGCACGGCCAATGGTCTGGATCAGCGAGCGCTCGGAACGCAGGAAGCCCTCTTTGTCCGCGTCCAGAATCGCCACCAGCGACACTTCCGGCATATCCAGACCTTCTCGCAGAAGGTTGATACCCACCAGCACGTCGAACTCGCCCAGGCGCAGGTCGCGGATGATCTCCATACGCTCCACGGTATCAATATCCGAGTGCAGATACCGCACCTTCTCGCCGTGTTCTTCCAGATACTCCGTCAAATCCTCCGCCATACGTTTGGTGAGCGTGGTCACCAGTACACGCTCGTTGATAGCGGAACGGGCACGTATTTCCGAGAGCAGATCGTCCACCTGCGTCGCCACCGGACGCACCTCGATAATCGGATCCAGCAGCCCGGTCGGACGCACAACCTGGTCCACCACGTCATCACCGGATTTCTCCAGCTCGTAGTTGCCCGGCGTCGCCGATACGTAGATGGTCTGCGGAGCAAGCGCCTCAAATTCTTCAAACTTCATCGGACGGTTGTCCAGCGCTGACGGCAGTCGGAATCCGTACTCCACCAGCGTCTCTTTACGCGCGCGGTCACCGCGGTACATCCCGCCGATCTGGGGGATCGTAACGTGGGATTCGTCGATCACCAGCAGGCCGTCCGCCGGAAGGTAGTCAAACAGCGTCGGCGGCGCTTCGCCCGGTCCGCGCCCGGAGAGGTAGCGTGAGTAGTTTTCAATGCCGGAGCAGTAGCCCAGCTCGTTCATCATCTCCAGATCGAACTGGGTACGCTGGCTCAGGCGCTGCTCTTCCAGCAGCTTGTTGTTCGCCAGCAGCACCTTGCGGCGGTCTGCCAGCTCAATTTTAATCTCTTCCATCGCCTGTACGATACGCTCGCGTGGCGTCACGTAGTGCGTTTTTGGGTAGATGGTGAAGCGCTGGATCACCGACTCCACATGACCGGTCAGCGGGTCGAACAGCGACAGGCGTTCAACCTCTTCATCGAACAGCTCTACGCGCAGCGCCATGTCGTCCGATTCCGCCGGGAAGATATCAATCACCTCACCACGTACGCGGAAGGTCCCGCGCTGGAACGCCTGATCGTTACGGGTGTACTGCAGCTCCGCCAGACGGCGCAAAATTGCACGCTGATCGATGATCATCCCCTGCGTCAGGTGCAGCATCATCTTGAGATAGAGATCCGGATCGCCCAGGCCGTAGATCGCCGACACCGAGGCCACCACCACCACATCACGCCGCTCCAGCAGCGCCTTGGTCGCCGACAAACGCATCTGCTCGATATGTTCGTTCACCGAGGCATCTTTCTCGATAAACGTGTCGGAGCTGGGAACGTAGGCTTCCGGCTGGTAGTAGTCGTAGTAGGAGACGAAATACTCCACCGCGTTTTCCGGGAAGAACTCTTTCATCTCACCATACAGCTGCGCCGCCAGCGTTTTGTTCGGCGCGAGAACCATCGTAGGACGCTGAAGATCGGCAATGACGTTGGCAATAGTGAAGGTTTTACCCGAACCGGTTACCCCCAGCAGGGTCTGGTGCGCCAGCCCGTCTTCCAGCCCCTCTTCCAGGCGACGAATGGCCTCGGGCTGATCCCCGGAAGGACGGAAAGCAGAATTCAATTTGAACGGTTTACTCATGGGCGACGACCTGATGACAGAATAAGCGGCAGGTGAGTAATTTTACTCGTTGTGGCCAGGATTGCCAGTAAAAAACACTGGATGGAAAACCAGTAGCGTGTCAGGATATTTAGCGTAGCGCAGAGAGGATTAGTGCGTTCGCGAGCTAAATTTCGACTGTGACAATATAAAACACCAGCCTCAGGGGGTTATCCCCAGAACTATTACTTTTTTAACATTTGTCAAGGGCGGTTATGAAAGTTTTATGGCAACAGGTGTCGCTGGCGCTGAGGGAATTGCTTTTATCTAATTCGTTAAAAAATATAGACTATTTCCTAAAGCCGCGTTTCGCATCAATTTGGGCGTAACCCGCGTATTCTCTCGCTTATCGCGTGTTTTCTAACTCTAATGCACAAGGTTATCCACAGGAATAGTGGATAACTGCCTCCAGCCCGTACAGCATGCACTCCAGCAAATTCCCGGTTTTTCCCACGAAGCGGCAGTAAAAAATTTTTATCACTCTTTTTTGCCTGGAAAACGTTCATTTTTTCATAAGTAACCGGCGAGATCTTAATCACAATTCCGTCATTTTCCCTGCACCACGATTCGACACGCACGGCACCGGGAGCGTGCAATTCGAACAAACGTTAAGCTTTTAGCAGTGGGTTATTCCTAAAAATGGCTCTTTTTTAATCATTATTTTGTTTCTGGCAGGCGTTTTGCAGATATCAGCCTGAGCATTACCCCACACATTTTTAAGGAGAGAAAGATGTTGAGTCTGCGTGCTGTAAATCAGTTTTACGGAAGCCAACATACGCTATGGAACGTGAATATCGATTTCCCGCAAGGCATCTGTACGGGCATTGTTGGCCTGCCTGGCATGGGTAAATCCACGCTCATGAACTGCATTACCGGAAAGGTGCCCGTTGAGAGCGGCACCATCATATGGCATGAGGCTGGCGCGCCACCGCGTAATTTGCTCAGCCCTGCGTCAGCATTCACGGCGCCGCCAACGATAGGCTACGTCCCGCAGGATCGGCGGATATTTTCCCAGCTGACCGTCGATGAAAATCTGCATATCGCTATGCGGGCGACGGGGAAATCCGACCCGACATCAAAAAATGACGTGTACGCCCTGTTTCCGGAACTCTATCCGCTGCGACAGAGCCGTGCCTCTGCGCTGTCCCCCGACGACCAGTATCAGCTGGCCCTCGCCAGTGCGCTGGTTAATCGCCCGCGCGTGTTGATTCTGGATGAGCCCATGTATGGCGCAGGGCAAGGCTTCGCCCGCAGGCTGGGTCAACTGCTGGTACGGTTGAATCGGGAGCTGGGAATGACGGTGCTGTTAGCGGAGCAACAGCTGTCGTTTATCCGCCGGGTAGCGGATCGTTTCTGCATGCTCTATCGCGGGCGTAACGTGGCACAGGGCCACGTTAACGAGCTGGATGACGACCTTATTGCGCACTGGATGGCGCGGGACATAAGGCGCTGAGGTCAAGATAGCGTCCGGTTTCCGCCTGCTCTGCGCCGTCGGCAAGCCACGGGATCTCACCGAGAAACGGCGCAGGCAGCACCCGCTTCAGCGTCGCCAGATACTCAGCATGACGTTTACCCGGCGCAACCACGTCATTGGCAATCCACCCTGCCAGACGCAACCCGGCCTGCTGCACGGCCTGAGCGGTCAGCATGGCGTGATTGATACAGCCAAGCTTCACCCCCACCACCAGAATGACCGGAAGCTGTTCGGCCCGCACCCAGTCAGCAAATGTCTGCTCGTCGGACAGCGGGGTAAACCAGCCGCCAGCCCCCTCCACCAGCACCCAGTCGGCCTGCGTTTCCAGGTCGCGTAATCCGGAAGAGAGCACCGAAAAATCAATCGGACGATCTTCATCGGCGCTGACGATGTGCGGCGAGGTGGGTTCAGCAAAGGTATAGGGGTTCACCGCAGAATAGGCCAGCGCAAGGCTGCTGTTACGCTGTAGCGCCAGCGCATCAGTATTGCGTAAGCCTTCCGGCGTCATCTCGCTGCCGGAGGCTACGGGCTTATACCCGGCCGTTGTTTTCCCCAGCAGACGCGCCGCCTGCAACAGCGCGGCGCTGGCAACCGTTTTACCGACTTCGGTGTCCGTACCGGTAACAAAATAACGTTCAGTCACGTTCAATAATCCCATGAAAAAGATGATAAGAGAGCGGGAACCGGCCCCGATCCTGCGGCCAGGCCAGCCCGAGACGCTGGAGTTGTCCGCGGGTAAGGGGTTTCTTCTCCCGACCGGCGTGCAGGTGCGTCGCGCCTATGCCCTTAAGAGAACGCATGGCGCTTAACGCATCGCTAAATTCGAGGGTGACGGTCTGGACTACGCTGCGATAGCGCCAGCCTGCCAGCGCCTGAGTGACCTGTTCGTGCGAGAGAAACCGGTTGGCATGCGGCTGCGCATCCACCGCCCTCCACGCCTGATTCAGCTCCGGCAACGAACTTTCCAGCAGGGTGGTAAAGGCCACTGCTCCGCCGGGCCGCGCCACGCGGTATAGCTCGCGTAAGGCCTGCGGCAGGCTGGCGCACCACTGCACCGCCAGATGGCTCCAGACGAGGTCAAACAGCGCATCCTCCAGCGGGATGGCCTCGATATCGGCCACCAGATAACGGTCTGCTGACTGCTGTTGGCGGGCCTCATCCAGCATCTGCGCGGATAAATCCAGCGCCGTGACGTGGCTACCCGTTGCGCGCCAGTAGCGGCTATTGCCGCCTGGCCCGCAGCCAGCGTCGAGCACCTGCGCAAAACGCCCCTCACCGAGCGCGGCCAGCAGCCCGCGCGCGCTCAGGCGTTGCAGCTCATCGTGCTGTGAATAGCTTTGCGCTGCCCGGCCAAACGCGGCGGCAACGGCCTGTTTATTGACGGGAGACATATAGTGCCTCCAGAAGCGTATCGATATCCTGCGGCTCGTGCGCTGCCGTAAGCGTCAGACGCAAGCGCGCGGTGCCTGGCGGCACGGTGGGTGGGCGGATCGCCGTGACCCACTGCCCGCGTTCTCGTAGCGCCTGTGCCAGCATCAGCGCCCGATGGTTTTCACCCACAATCACGGGCTGAATGGCGCTGTGCGAGTCGGTAAGCCGGTAAGGCAGTTCGCTTACCCCCCGGCGAAAACGCTGTATATGGTCGCCCAGGCGAGCCCGGCGTTCAGCGCCGTCTTCGCCGCGGATCACCGCAAGCGACGCTGAGAGTGCCACGGCCTGCGCCGGGGGCATGCTGGTGCTGTAGATCAGGTGCCGGGCGAACTGCACCAGGTAGTCGGCCACCGGCTCGCTGCACAACACCGCGGCACCGCTGACGCCGAAGCCTTTGCCGAAGGTGACCACCAGCAGTTCCGGCCTGACGCCCTGCTGATAAGCGCTTCCGCGCCCCTCCTCGCCGGTGACGCCAATGCCGTGGGCATCGTCGACCAGCAGCCAGGCGTTTTGCTGTTTTGCGGCGTCGTGCAACGCGGCCAGGGGCGCGCTGTCGCCGTCCATGCTGAATACCCCTTCCGTGACCGCCAGCTGAAGCCCTGAACAGGGTTTACCCAGCAGGACGTTCAGCTGAGAGGCATCGTTATGGGCAAAACGCCGCAGCTGTGCCGGGCTGAGACTGGCGGCTTCAAGCAGGGAGGCGTGGCTCAGGCGGTCCGCGATGATGCGGTCGTCTTTGCCCATCAGGGCGGCAATCACCGCCTGATTCGCGGCAAAACCGGAGATAAACAGCAGCGCCCGCGGGTAGCCCAGCCAGTCGGCCAACGCTTCCTCCAGCGCCTGATGGGCCGTGGTGTAGCCGCTGACGTGCCCGGAGCCACCGCTGCCCACGCCGTAACGATCCGCGCCCTGCTGCCAGGCACGAACGATCTGTGGGTGCTGGCTCAGGCCCAGATAATCGTTGCTGGAGAAATTACAGAACCGCTCTCCTTCCCGGGTGAGAAAACGGCCTGCACCGTTTTCCACTACCCTGCGTACCCGAAATGCATCCGCCGCCCGCCGCTCGTCGAGCGCGGTCCTGATACGTGCCTGCCAGGTCATACGGCTGCCGCGTTGTAGAACTGGTCAGTGTCGGCGTTGAAAATCTGCTGCTCCAGCTGCTGCTGTTGCTCGTTATCCCCCGCCTGTACCCCGGTCTGGTGTGGGTTCAGCCCCAGCTTGCGGAACAGCTGAACGTCTTTGTCCTCTTCCGGGTTTGGTGTGGTCAGCAGTTTGCAACCGTAGAAGATGGAGTTGGCCCCGGCCATAAAGCACATCGCCTGGGTCTGCTCGCTCATCTGCTCGCGACCGGCAGAGAGGCGAACGTAAGAGGTTGGCATCATGATGCGCGCCACCGCGATGGTGCGGATGAAATCGAAGGCATCCACGTCCTCATTATCCGCCAGCGGCGTACCTTTTACCTTCACCAGCATGTTGATGGGCACGCTTTCCGGCGGGGTCGGCAGGTTCGCCAGCTGTAACAGCAGGCCGGCACGATCTTTTACCGTTTCGCCCAGTCCCACGATCCCGCCGGAACAGACCTTGATCCCCGCATCACGCACTTTATCCAGCGTGTCCAGACGCTCCTGATAGGTGCGCGTGGTGATGATGTTGCCGTAG
Organism: Enterobacter cloacae complex sp. IR5412; assembly: GCF_049237385.1. Lineage (NCBI taxonomy): Bacteria > Pseudomonadati > Pseudomonadota > Gammaproteobacteria > Enterobacterales > Enterobacteriaceae > Enterobacter > Enterobacter cloacae complex sp. IR5412. The sequence continues at coordinate 6,722 of NZ_JBMKHQ010000004.1, forward strand.
AATTCCGGCGAGGTATCGAGGTTGTGATTGTAGTAATCCAGCCCTGCCGCCGAGAGGCGCTGCGCCTGCTCCTCGTTTAGCGTACCCAGGGTCATGCAGGCTTCAAGCCCCATCTCCTTCACCCCCTTCACCATCTGCTCCAGATAGGGCATGTCGCGGTCATGGGGGTTTTTCCACGCCGCGCCCATGCAGAAGCGGGTTGAGCCAGCGTTTTTGGCCTTGCGCGCGGAGTCGAGCACCTGCTCGACTTCCATCAGGCGCTCGGATTCGAGACCGGTTTTATAGCGCGCGCTTTGCGGGCAATATTTGCAGTCTTCCGGGCAAGCCCCGGTTTTAATCGACAGCAGCGTGCTGACCTGAACATGACGCGGATCGAAGTGCTGGCGGTGCACCTGTTGCGCTTCAAACATGAGCTCCAGGAAAGGTTTGTTGAATAATTCAGTGACTTGCGACATCGTCCAGCGTGCGTGGTGAGCCATCGGGCTTCTCCAAAGGGTTTTGTTAATTGTCGGTTCGGTTTATACTTGTAAACCTAAAACTTTTCAAAATGGTTTACAAGTCGATTATGACCCAGGACGATCTCGCCTTCGACAAGCAGCATATCTGGCACCCTTACACCTCCACGACCCGCCCCCTTCCCGTCTATCCGGTAGCCTCGGCCCACGGCTGCGAGCTGCATCTCGCCAGCGGCGAGCGGCTTGTTGACGGGATGTCCTCCTGGTGGGCGGCGATCCATGGCTACAACCACCCGCGTCTGAACGCGGCGATGAAAGCGCAGATTGACCAGATGTCACACGTGATGTTTGGCGGGATCACGCATCAGCCCGCGGTGGATTTATGCCGTCGCCTGGTAGCGATGACGCCTGAATCGCTGGAGTGTGTTTTCCTGGCTGATTCCGGCTCGGTGGCCGTGGAAGTGGCGATGAAAATGGCGTTGCAGTACTGGCATGCGAAGGGCGAAACGCGCCAGCGGTTCCTCACCTTCCGCAACGGCTATCACGGCGACACCTTCGGGGCGATGTCGGTGTGCGATCCGGACAACTCCATGCACAGCCTGTGGAAAGGCTACCTGCCGGAAAACCTGTTTGCGCCAGCCCCGCAGAGCCGCTTCGACGGCGAATGGGACGAGATGGACATGGTGGGCTTCGCGCGGTTGATGGCGGCCCATCGCCACGAGATTGCCGCCGTTATTCTCGAACCGATTGTGCAGGGCGCGGGCGGAATGCGGATGTATCACCCCGAGTGGCTGAAGCGCATTCGGAAGATGTGCGACCGCGAAGGGATTTTGCTGATTGCCGATGAGATCGCCACCGGCTTTGGTCGTACCGGGAAGCTGTTTGCCTGCGAGCATGCGGGGATCGCGCCGGATATTCTGTGCCTGGGGAAAGCGCTCACCGGCGGCACCATGACGCTCTCCGCCACGCTCACCACCCGCCAGGTTGCCGACACCATCAGCGACGGCGACGCGGGCTGCTTTATGCACGGCCCGACGTTTATGGGCAACCCGCTGGCCTGCGCAGTGGCAAGCGAAAGCCTCGCCATTCTGGAGAGCGGCGAGTGGCAGACGCAGGTGGCGGCGATTGAGGCGCAGCTGAAGCAGCAGCTAAGCGTGGCGGCGGATGCGGAATACGTCGCGGACGTCCGCGTGCTGGGCGCCATCGGGGTGATCGAGACAACGCATCCGGTGAACATGGCCGCGTTGCAGCGCTTCTTCGTTGACCAGGGCGTTTGGGTGCGACCTTTCGGTAAGCTGATTTACCTCATGCCGCCGTACAGCATTTCTCCGGATCAGCTCCACAAGCTGACCGGGGCAGTGGTTAAAGCCGTTAACATATCAGCGCATTTCACGATTTAACCCCATGCGTTACACTTTCTGAATGAGTGAGTAACGAGGGAAATAGGATGAAAATCATCAGTAAAGATTTGCGCGACGGCGAAAAGCTGCCGGAACGTCACGTGTTTAACGGGATGGGTTATCAGGGAGATAATATCTCTCCCCATCTGGCGTGGGACGATGTACCAGCGGGAACCAAAAGTTTTGTCGTGACCTGCTACGATCCGGATGCGCCAACCGGCTCGGGCTGGTGGCACTGGATCGTGGCAAACCTGCCCGCCGACACCCGCGTGCTGCCGCAGGGTTCCGGTTCCGATCTGGTTGCCCTGCCCGACGGTGCGATTCAGACCCGCACGGACTTTGGCAAAGCGGGCTACGGCGGCGCGGCGCCGCCAAAAGGGGAAACGCACCGCTATATCTTCACGGTGCACGCGCTGGATGTGGACAAGATTGAGGTTGACGAAGGGGCGAGCGGGGCAATGGTAGGCTTTAACGTCCATTTCCATTCGCTGGGCAGCGCGTCGATTACGGCGATGTATTCATAAAAAAAGCCGGGTGGCGGCTACGCCTTACCCGGACTACATTTCGTATTCGTAGGCCCGGTAAGCGCAGCGCCACCGGGCAAAAAAATCACAGCACGGAAGGTAGCAGTCCTGCAAGGGTTTCTTCTTCCAGAAGCTGTATCGCCTTATCAATATCCGGCGCAAAGAAGCGGTCCTCATCGTAGTGCGTAACGTGCTCGCGCAGCGTATGACGCGCCTGCTCCAGCAGCGGGCTGGATTTTAGCCCTTCGCGTAAATCAATACCCTGACACGCCGCCAGCCATTCCACCGCCAGCACGCCGCGGGTGTTGGAGGCCATCTCCCACAGTCGACGCCCGGCAGCCGGGGCCATCGAAACGTGATCTTCCTGATTTGCTGACGTTGGCAGGCTGTCCACGCTGTGCGGATGCGACAGGGCTTTGTTTTCGCTTGCCAGTGCTGCGGCGGTGACCTGGGCGATCATAAAGCCCGAGTTCACGCCGCCGTTGCGCACCAGGAATGGCGGCAGCTGGGACATGTGTTTATCCATCATTAGTGCGATTCGACGCTCGGACAAGGCTCCGATTTCGGCAATCGCCAGCGCGATATTATCTGCGGCCATCGCCACCGGCTCGGCGTGGAAGTTGCCGCCGGAGACCACCTCGTTTTCCTGAGCAAACACCAGTGGGTTGTCGGACACCGCATTGGCCTCCACCAGCAGCACTTCTGCCGCCTGGCGAAGCTGCGTCAGGCATGCGCCCATCACCTGCGGCTGGCAGCGCAGAGAATACGGATCCTGCACCTTCTCGCAGTTATGATGCGAATCGGCAATGTCGCTGGTATCGGTAAGTACGTGGCGGTACATGGCTGCGGCATCAATCTGACCACGCTGGCCGCGCACCTCGTGGATGCGGGCATCGAACGGACGACGCGAGCCGAGCACCGCTTCAGTGGTCAGCGCACCACACACCACCGCGGAGGCGAACAGATCTTCCGCTTCAAACAGGCCGCGCAGCGCAAAGGCCGTCGACGCCTGCGTACCGTTGAGCAGCGCCAGCCCTTCTTTTGCCGCGAGGGTGATCGGCGCTAAGCCGGCTTTTTTCAGCGCCTCTTTCGCAGGCAGCCACTCCCCTTGCCAGCGCGCCTTGCCTTCACCCAGCAGGAGCAGCGACATATGCGCCAGCGGTGCCAGATCGCCGGAAGCTCCGACGGAGCCCTTCGCCGGGATCCACGGATAAACTTCAGCATTCACCAGCGCCATCAGCGCCTGGATCACGCTCAGACGAATGCCGGAAAACCCACGCGCCAGGCTGTTGATTTTCAACACCATCATCAGGCGGACGATCTCATCGTCCAGCGGCTGGCCAACCCCCGCCGCGTGCGACAACACCAGCGAACGTTGTAAATTCTCCAGATCGTGCGTGGCAATGCGGGTCTGCGCCAGCAGGCCAAACCCGGTATTGATGCCGTAGGCGGTGCGCCCCTCCGCTACAATCGCCTCCACGCAGGCCACGCTGTCATTAATGGCACGGTGGGCGCTTTCATCAAGGGCGAGTGTCACCGGCTGACGCCAGACGTGACGCAGCTGTTTGAGCGACAAAGAGCCGGGAGTAAGTGTTAACGCGTTCATGCAGGCTTTCCTTGTGTGGCGGGGATCATCGGCAGGTTCAGGCCCTGCTCTTTGGCACAATCAATGGCAATCTCGTAACCCGCATCCGCGTGGCGCATCACGCCGGTTGCCGGGTCGTTATGCAGCACGCGAGCAATACGTGCCGCCGCTTCGTCGGTACCGTCACAGACGATGACCATCCCGGAGTGCTGGGAGAAGCCCATCCCGACGCCGCCGCCGTGGTGCAGCGACACCCAGGTTGCGCCACTGGCGGTGTTCAGCAGGGCATTCAGCAGCGGCCAGTCGGAGACCGCATCCGAGCCGTCGCGCATGGCTTCGGTTTCACGGTTCGGACTGGCGACAGAGCCGGAGTCCAGGTGGTCGCGGCCAATGACGATCGGCGCGGAGACTTCGCCGCTGCGCACCATTTCGTTAAAGGCGAGGCCGAGTTTTTGCCGCCACTCCAGCCCGACCCAGCAGATACGCGCCGGCAGGCCCTGGAAGTTAATGCGCTCGCGCGCCATATCCAGCCAGCGATGCAGGTGTTCGTCGTCGGCGACAATCTCTTTCACTCTGGCGTCGGTTTTGTAGATATCCTCCGGGTCGCCGGACAGGGCAACCCAGCGGAACGGCCCGATGCCGCGGCAGAACAGCGGACGAATATAGGCGGGCACGAAGCCGGGGAAGTCAAAGGCGTTATTCACCCCCATCTCTTTCGCCATCTGGCGGATGTTATTCCCGTAATCAAAGGTCGGAATCCCCATCTTACTGAAGGCGAGCATCGCGGAGACGTGTTCCGCCATGGCGCGTTTAGCCGCCAGTACCGTGCCCTCAGGATCGGTTTCCGCTTTTTGCTGGTAGTCTTCCCACGTCCAGCCTTTTGGCAGATAGCCGTGGAGCGGATCGTGAGCGCTGGTCTGGTCGGTGACCAGATCCGGACGCACGCCGCGCGCCACCAGTTCCGGCAGAATATCCGCCGCGTTGCCGCACAGGGCAACCGACACGGCTTTGCCTTCAGCGGTGTACTTTTTGATGCGCGCCAGCGCGTCATCGAGGTTGTCGGCCTGTTCATCAACATAGCGGGTACGCAGACGGAAATCGATGCGGCTCTGCTGGCACTCAATGTTCAGGGAGCACGCGCCGGCCAGCGTCGCGGCCAGCGGCTGCGCGCCGCCCATGCCGCCCAGTCCGGCGGTTAGCACCCAGCGGCCTTTCAGTGAGCCGTTATAGTGCTGTCGGCCCGCTTCCACGAAGGTTTCATAGGTGCCCTGCACAATCCCCTGGCTGCCGATGTAGATCCAGCTGCCCGCGGTCATCTGGCCATACATGGCCAGCCCTTTTGCGTCCAGCTCGTTGAAGTGTTCCCACGTCGCCCAGTGCGGCACCAGGTTGGAGTTGGCAATCAGCACACGGGGCGCATTTTTATGGGTTTTGAATACGCCAACCGGTTTGCCGGATTGCACCAGCAGCGTTTCGTCGTTTTCGAGATTCGTCAAAGACTCAACAATCGCGTCATAGCACGCCCAGTTGCGCGCGGCGCGGCCAATGCCGCCGTAGACCACCAGCTCATGGGGATTCTCTGCTACCTCAGGATCAAGGTTGTTCATCAACATGCGCAGCGGTGCTTCGGTAAGCCAGCTTTTTGCGGTGAGCGTGGTGCCGCGCGCGGCGCGGACATCCTGCTTGCGGTATTTATCTGACGACATTGTGTGTTCCTCATAAGGGACAGGTGATGCATTTAGATATACTTGTATAGACAAGCACACACAAGGTCGGATTTAACAAAAAAGATACAATTTTGCTATATTGCGTTAGCGATCACGCTTATAAAACTTATGACATAAAGTGGCCCTGCAACCGGTAACGATTCCCCGGGAACAGCAGCTTCGCATGCGACACAATTTGCGAGGACGACCAGGTACGACGGCGGATCAGCAGGCAGGGATCGTGCTCTTTAATACGTAACAACTCGCACTCCTGAGGCGTGGCGCGCACGGCCTCCACGATATGCTCCCCTTCCGTCAGCGGGGCGACGAGCGAGAGATACGCATGCGGTGTGGTTTGGGTGTAATCCTGGTTCAGGTAGTCCGGGATCCGCTCCGCGTTGACGCAGCGATCTTCAATCTGGACCGGAATATCGTTCTCATAATGCACCATCACCGAATGGAAGATCCGGGTGCCCTCTTTAACGTTCAGCTCGATGGCCTGTTCGGCGCTGGCCTGCGTCTCTTCAAGCACCAGCACTTCGCAGTGGTGCTGATGGTTGCGGGCGGCAATTTCATCGGCAATGCTGCGGATTTCAAACAGCGCCGACTGTCCTTTTGGCTCGGCGACAAAGGTTCCGACACCCTGCAAACGCACCAGCAACCCTTCATCGGTCAGTTCCCGCAGCGCCCGGTTAATGGTCATTCGACTAAAGCCATACTGCGCGACCAGTTCAGCTTCGGAGGGAATACGGTCGTGCGGACGCCAGACGCCGGCAGCAATTTTTTCGCTGATCGCCTTTTTCACCTTCTCATAAAAAGGTGCGGGTGGGCTGGAGGGTTGCTGCGGTGAGCGTGAAAACATGCTGACTCCTGTAATGTGGTTATGCCCACCAGTGAGCAATTTGCCAGGCCAGTCGGGCGGCAAGCTTCGCCCCCTGACCGTCCCGGTCGTAGTGCGGATTATATTCCACCAGATCCGCCGCCTGTAGTTTACCGCTTCGGCAGATACGCTCAATCACCGGGAACAGATCCAGCGCCGGGATCCCCAACGCCGCAGGGGCGGATACGGCGGGCATTTCTGCGGCGGGCAGCACATCGAGGTCAATGGTGAGATAAACCCGGTCTGCCTGCGCAAGCACGCTATCCAGCGCGGATAGCGCATCCCGGCGAAAATCGAGATCTTCAACCAGCATCACGTTCAACCGTTCAGCTTCCTCCCACAGCGCCTGGGTATTCGCCGCACGGCTTACCCCCAGGCAGGCGTAGTGAAACGACCGCGACTGCGACGCGCAGTAGAGCGCCAGCTGGCGGAACGGCGTGCCGGACGTAGCCCGTTCAGCCTTACGTAAATCGAGGTGCGCATCCAGGTTGATCACCGCAATGCGATCGTTCGGAAAGGCGTCCAGCACGCCGCGCCCGTGCGCCCAGGCGGTTTCATGTCCACCGCCAAAAACCAGAGTACGCATCCCGGATTGCTGGCACGCGGTTATGGCCTCGCTCAGCGCCTGCTGTGCCGCCTCCAGCGCATTGCCTTCAACAAAAATGGAGCCCATATCCACGAGGCGCGCATGCCCCTGATGGCTCGCCATATTCGCCAGCGCGCCGCGCAGCACATCGGGAGCCTGTGCAGCACCGGGCCTGCCCTGGTTACGCTTAACCCCTTCATCACATTCAAAGCCCAGCAGGGCGATGCCTGACGGCACGGGTGCAAAGTGTACGCGCTGCTGTATGGTCTGGAAGAGACGTTTCGCGGTGCTGGATTCGGCGCTGTCGTCACGACCCTGCCAGACCTGCGGGGAAACGGGATGCCACAATTTCATGCTACCTGCCCCCGAAACACGCGTTGATATAAAGGATTCCGCCCCGGCTCGTAAACCATCTCAACCGGATGATTCGCCTCCCAGACGACGAAATCAGCCACATAACCGGGCTTTAACTGCCCGTGCGTCGCGCCACGACCTAGCGCCTGCGCCGCATGCCGCGTCACGCCAGCCCAGGCCTCTTCCGGCGTGAGGCCAAACTGGACGCAGGCCATGTTCATTGCCAGATGCAGGCTGGCAAACGGGCTGGTGCCCGGGTTGTAGTCGGTAGCCACCGCCATCGGCACGCCCTGTTCTCTGAGCTGCGCCACCGGTGGACGCTGGCGCTCCTGAAGAAAATAGAACGCGCCGGGGAGCAATACCGCCACCGTGCCGCTTTGCGCCATCGCCTGAATACCTGAATCATCGAGATACTCAATATGATCGGCCGACAGCCCCTTATACTGGCTGACCAGCGCCGCGCCGCCCAGATTCGACAGCTGCTCTACATGCCCTTTAACCGGTATCCCGAGCGCGGCGGCGGCCTGGAACAGGCGCTCGGTTTGCGCCGGGGTAAAGCCGACGTTTTCACAAAACACGTCCACCGCTTCAAATAACTCTTTTTGCCACAGCGTGGGCATGATCTGCTCACAGACCAGCGTGAGATAGGCATCCGGATCCTGTCGGTACTCGGCAGGAACGGCGTGCGCGGCCAGCAGCGTCGGGCTGATATCGACCAGATTGTTCAGGCTGAGCTGGCGGGCAACCAGCAGCATTTTCTCTTCGGCCTGGACGTTCAGTCCGTATCCCGATTTGATTTCAACGGTCGTTACGCCTTCATTCATCAGCCGCTGGAGCCGCTGCTGTGCCACCGTCAGGAGCATTTCCGGCGAACTGTTGCGGGTCGCCGTGACCGTGGCGTTAATACCGCCGCCCTGCGCGCTAATGGTCTGATACGACACGCCGTTAAGCCGTTGCTCCCATTCCGCTGCGCGATCGCCGCCGAACACCAGATGGGTGTGGCAATCGATCAGGCCGGGAGTAACCAGACGCCCGTCGAGATCGACACACTGACGATGCCCGGAGGGGATCTCGGCTTCAGGAATAACGGCCGCAATCGTCTGGCCGCGCACGACGAGGGCATGTTGTTCTTTCAGGCCGTAGGGTTCCGGCTCACCTGTCGCCAGGGTCGCCAGTCGCGCATTTCGCCATATCACATCATCGGGATGAAGCTGCTGCATGTGCCTTCCGCTTGTCATGGGTTGTATAGACATTTATTTTCATCTGTCACCTGCTGTCAACCGCCTTGCAGGAAAATGTTATTTATTTGTGATGACTTTCCCGTCGCCTGCGGGCAAAAATGCAACTTTTCCCGTTTTTATCTTCCCGTTTCGCTCAACTTAGTATAAAAAAGCAGGCTATTTCGTCTATTCAGATAAGACTTGCATACCCAGGAGCATTACCTTGAATATTTCCAGGATTTCCCGTCTGGCGTTGGCACTCGCCTTTGGCGTGACTTTATCCGCTTGCAGTACAACACCACCGGATCAGCAACCTTCTGAGCAGGTTGCTCCGGGCACCGCTTCCCGTCCGATCCTGTCAGCGGCTGAAGCGAAGAACTTCACCCGTGCGCACTATTTCTCGGCGATGGATCCCAATGCAGCCCCATGGACGCCTTCTTCTATTAACCTGCCGAAACAGCCAGACTTCGTTGTCGGCCCGGCCGGGGCGCAGGGCGTTACGCACACCTCTATTCAGGCAGCTGTTGATGCCGCAATCACCAAACACAGCGCATCTCGTCAGTACATTGCCATCCTGCCGGGTGAATACGAAGGAACCGTTTATGTTCCGGCTGCACCGGGAAGCATTACGCTTTACGGACTTGGCGAAAAAGCGGTCGACGTGAAAATTGGCCTGGCGATTGATTCAGAGATCGACAGCACCACCTGGCGCCATCTGGTGAACCCGGCCGGTAAATACATGCCAGGTAAACCGGCGTGGTATATGTTTGATAACTGCCAGCGCAAACGTGCCGCCACCATTGGCGTGATGTGCTCGGCGGTATTCTGGTCACAGAACAATGGCCTGCAATTGCAGAACCTGACCATTCAGAACACCCTGGGCGACAGCGTTGACGCAGGTAATCACCAGGCCGTGGCGCTGCGTAGCGATGGCGACAAGGTACAGATTAACAACGTCAATATCCTGGGCCGCCAGAATACCTTCTTCGTGACCAACAGCGGCGTACAGAATACCCTTAAGAACAACCGTCTGACGCGTACTCTGGTCACCAACAGCTACATTGAAGGCGAGGTGGATATGGTCTCCGGTCGCGGCGCGGTGGTGTTTGATAACACCGACTTCCGCGTGGTGAATTCACGTACGCAGCAGGAAGGTTACGTCTTTGCCCCGGCCACGCAGTCCAACCTGTTCTATGGCTTCCTGGCCGTGAATAGCCGCTTTACTGCTGCTGGCGATGGCGTGGCGCAGCTTGGCCGCTCTCTGGACGTGGACTCCGCCACTAACGGCCAGGTCGTGATCCGCGACAGCGTGATTAACGAAGGCTTTAACATGGCGAAACCGTGGGCGGATGCGGCGATCTCGAAACGTCCTTTCTCCGGCAACACCGGCACGGTGGATGATAAAGACAACGTGCAGCGTAACCTGAACGACGCTAACTTCAACCGCATGTGGGAATACAACAACCGCGGTCTGGGTAGCAAAGTGGTTGCTGAACCGAAGCAGTAAAATGCCTGCTGCCGGGTGGCGGCTACGCCTTACCCGGCCTACCTCATGCATTAACCACGCATAAAAAAACCTCGCATGTGCGAGGTTTTATTTCGTCTACGGATCAGTGAGCGTTAATCACAACCCACATCGGCCCTTGTCCGACCGCATAGCGTCCTTTCTCTTCCAGTAGACCCTGCACGCCTTTGATTTCATAGAGCGCGATGTGGTGGGATTTCTGCCCCGCCGCAATCAGGTATTTGCCGCTGTGGTCGACATTAAAGCCGCGCGGCTGGGTTTCTGTCGGCTGGAAGCCCTCAACTGCCAGAACGCTGCCGTCTTCAGAGACGCTGAAGACGGTGATCAGACTGGAGGTACGGTCACAGGCATACAGGTGGCGGCCATCCGGCGTGATGTGAATGTCTGCCGCCCAGCGTGTGTCGGAGAAATCAGCTGGCATCATGTCCAGCGTCTGTACGCACTCGATCTGCCCGTTAGGATCGTTCAGCTCCCAGACATCTACCGAGCTGTTCAGCTCGTTAACGACATAGGCATACTGCTGATTCGGGTGGAAGACCATATGGCGCGGGCCTGCGCCTTCCACGGTGGTGACTTCCGCCGGGCTCTGCGCGACCAGATGACCGTCATCGCTCAGGGTAAACAGGCAGATGCGATCCTGCTTCAGCGCTGGCACCCACAGCGTGCGGTTATCCGGCGAAATGTTGGCGGAGTGGCAACCCTCAAGCCCTTCTACCACGTCGACGGTTTCAACGGGAATACCGTCTTCCAGGCGGGTGACGCTCACGCAGCCTGCATTGTAGGAGCCGCTGAAGATAAAGTTGCCTTTATGGTCGGTAGAAATATGGGTCGGGCTGCCCGGCAGCGGCGCTTCTGCGGTATAGGTCAGCGCGCCGTCATCCGGGGAGATGCGGTATGCGAGTACGCGGAATTCCGGGCGTACCCCGACATAAAGAAAACGTTTATCCGGGCTGACGACCATCGGCTGCACCTGGCCTGGCACATCAACAACCTGAACCAGCGTAAGCGAACCTTCTGTATTCAAACGCCAGACATGGATCTGCTGACTTTCAGGACTGGCGGTATAAACGGTTTGTTTCATGAATACTCCTGATTATTTTTAACGGTGAATGCTGAATTGTAGTCCGGGATTTTGCAGGGTTCCGCTCTCGGTGTACCATCCCGACAGACCTTAAATTCAACATTAACCCGGAAGAAAAAATGACCTCGCGAGTGATTGCCCTGGATTTAGACGGAACACTGCTTACCCCTCAGAAAACCCTGCTCCCCTCTTCTCTTGAGGCCCTCAAACGAGCCCGGGAAGCGGGGTATCAACTTCTCATCGTAACGGGTCGACATCACGTAGCCATTCATCCTTTTTATCAGGCACTGGGCTTAGATACACCTGCAATTTGTTGTAATGGCACTTATTTGTATGATTATCAGGCAAAAAAGGTTTTAACCTCTGATCCGCTTCCCGTTCCGCAGGCGCTGCAATTGATTGATTTACTGGATGAGCACGCGATTCACGGCCTGATGTATGTGGATAACGCCATGCTGTATGAACGCCCTACCGGCCATGTGATCCGCACCAGCAACTGGGCCCTGTCTCTGCCGGAAGCGCAGCGTCCGGTGTTCACTCAGGTTTCCTCCCTGCGCCAGGCGGCGGAAGACGTCCAGGCAATCTGGAAATTTGCCCTGACCGATGAAGACACCGCCAAACTGAATACTTTCGCAAAACATGTCGAGCATACGCTGGGTCTGGAATGTGAATGGTCCTGGCACGATCAGGTGGATATCGCCCGTAAAGGCAACAGCAAAGGAAAGCGTCTGACCCAGTTCGTTGAGTCACAGGGCTGGTCAATGCAGGACGTGATTGCCTTCGGCGATAACTATAACGACATCAGCATGCTGGAAGCGGCCGGAACGGGCGTGGCGATGGGCAACGCCGATGATGCGGTGAAAGCGCGTGCTAACGTGGTGATTGGCGATAACACCACCGACAGCATCGCGCAGTATATTTATACCCACCTGCTGTAATCAGGCGGTGATAGAGACGCTCTTGATTTGCGCGTAAAGCCACAGGCCAGGCTTGATGCCTAACTCATCCCTGGCCCACGGGCTGATGCGCGCCCACAGCGTTCTGTTGCCCACTTCCAGTTGCACTTCCACCTGGCCGTTATCATCAAAACACTGCGCCACTTTTGCGCGCAAAATATTGCGGATACTGGTTTGCAGCGGCGGTTGCAGCACCAGGGAGACATCCGACGCCTGAATGCGGATCCGTAACGTGGACTGAATCGGCGTATCGATTTTATTCACCCACAAATGCTGGTCACCCAGCGCCAGCGCGGTCATCGCATAATGTGGATGGTGCTCCAGCACGCTCACCTTCAGAATGCTGCTCTGCTGCTCCTTTGGCAGCCACGGATGCATAACGCTGCTGCCCCATACCTCTTCCAGATTGCCGAATGCCTTCACCCTGCCCGCCTCCAGCACCAGCACTTTGTCGGCCAGATGTAAGATCTCATCCAGCGAATGGCTGACGTACAGCATGGGCACGTTGATTTCCCGCGCCAGACGTTGCAGATACGGCAGCAACTCGCGCTTGCGCGGAATATCCAGCGAGGCCAGCGGCTCATCCAGCAGCAACAATTCCGGCGCGGTTAACAGGGCGCGGCCAATTGCCACGCGCTGTTTTTCACCACCCGACAGCGAAGAAGGGAGACGATCGAGCAGCGGTTCGATGCCCAGCAGCGCCACCAGCTTATCGAACTGTCCGGCCATGCTTTTTGCCATGCCATAGCGCAGATTTCCGCGCACGCTGTAGTGCGGAAACAGGCGCGCATCCTGAAACACATAGCCGATGCGGCGCTTATCCGGTGACAGGCAGACCTTCTTCTCCGCGTCGTTTAAGACGCGGTTATTTAACACAATTCTGCCAGACTGGGGACGCGTCAGGCCGCTAATCGCATTAATCAGCGACGTTTTCCCTGCCCCGGAAACGCCAAAAATGGCGGTGATACCGCTGGCAGGCAGCGTTTCGTTAAGCGTCAGAGTGTGGCTGCCCAGGGTTTGCGTAAAGTTGAGTTCCAGCATCACGGTTTCCCCATCCGTTCACGGCTGAGGCGCGCCAGCCATTCAGACACCAGCAGCGAGACCAGGGCGAGTACAATCGAAATAATACACAGCCGGGCCGCCGCACTTTCGCCACCCGGGGTTTGAATCAGGGTATACATGGCCGACGGGATGGTCCGCGTCTCGCCGGGAATGTTGGACACAAAGGTGATGGTCGCGCCGAACTCACCCAGTGAGCGGGCGAAGGCTAACACCGTTCCGACGATAATGCCCGGTAAGGTGAGCGGAAGCGTAATGGTCAGGAATACCCGCCAGCGGCCTGCGCCCAGCGTACGGGCGGCCTGCTCTAGCCGGATATCCACCCCTTCCAGCGCCAGGCGGATAGCGCGCACCATTAGCGGGAAGGACATTACTGCCGCGGCCAGAACCGCGCCGCGCCAGCTGAAAGCAAAGGTCAGGCCGAACCAGTCGTACAGCCATTCGCCGATAAAACCGCGTCGCCCCATAGAGATCAGCAGCAGATAGCCGACCACCACAGGCGGTAACACGAGCGGAAGATGGAGAACACTGTCGAGCAGGGCTTTGCCTGGAAACTTCACGCGAACCAGTAACCAGGCAAAGAACACCCCAAAGGGCAAACTCAGTGCAACCGCCAGGGAAGAGACTTTCAGGCTCAGCAGCACGGCCTGCCATTCAGGTTCGGTCAATATCATTCGTGAGTCGTAAATCCGTAACGTTTAAAGATAGCGGACGCTTCAGGCCCCTTCAGGTAGTCAACGAAGGCCGTCACGGTCGCATTTTTATGTCCATCAACTATCGCAACAGGATATTCTACTTTCTTATGCGAGTCTTCCGGGAAGGTACCGACCACCTTCACACCTTTACTGGCGACGGCATCGGAGCCGTAAACGATCCCGAGTGGCGCTTCGTTACGCTCCACCAGCGCCAGCGCGCCGCGCACATCTTCTGCGGGAGCCAGCTTCGGCGATAAGGTCTCCCATGCGCCCAGTTTTTGTAGCGCTTCTTTCGCATAAATCCCGGCAGGAACATGCTCCGGATCGCCCACCGCCAGACGGCCACCGTTGAGCAGACGGGTCCAGTCCGTCTGTTTGTTGATGGCGATGTCGCCCTGCTTGCTGTTTGCGGGCGCGACCACCACCAGGCTATTTCCCAGCAGGGTTTCGCGGCTAGCCGTATCAACAGATTTTTTCTCCACCGCGTAGTCCATCCATTTCTGATCGGCAGAGATGAACAGATCAGCCGGAGCCCCCGCTTCGATCTGGCGGGCCAGCGTCGACGAGGAGGCAAACGACGAAACGACCTCGACGTTTTTCTCTTTTTTGTATACCGCAGCAATATCCTGCATCGCGTTAGTCAGCGACGCCGCCGCAAAGACCGTGATTTTTCCTTCATCCGCCAGCGCGTGGCCGGTGAGTGAGAGAGTCAGCGTTGCCCCTGCGAAAAGGCGTACCCATGAACGTGCCATTTGAAGCTCCTGTGCGTATCGTTATATACAAACAAATATAACGACATATCGCAGGCGTTCCTAGCGCTAAATCGTACCCATTAATGCGTAAACTCAAGGAACGTTGTAAAAGATATCGGCGGGAGAGGAATAAACTTGAGAGCAAAACGCCCGGGCTGGCCGGGCGTTTTGGAGGAAATCATTACTGCTTTTTAGGCTGGTCACGACGATGACCAATATTCGAAAAGACGTTGAACACTTCACCCAGGCCGTAGATGGCACCGAGGATGATAGCCATCACTACTGGCACCATGATTACCGCGAATACCAGACTTTTCAACAACTCTAACATGGTTTTCTCCAGATCTTGTGAACGGCTTATTCTACCCTGAAAAGTAAGAAAAACATCCCCTTTTGTGCGGTGCGCTTTCCGCACCCGGACATTTGGGTCACAATAACCTTTTTGCCGGGACATTGTTATGCAGGCCGAAATTCTCCTCACCCTACGACTTCAGCAGAAGCTTTTCGCCGATCCGCGACGCATCGCCCTGTTAAAACAAATAGAACAAACTGGCTCGATTAGCCAGGGAGCCAAAAACGCCGGCATCAGCTATAAAAGCGCCTGGGATGCGATTAACGACATGAACACCCTGAGCGAACAAACGCTGGTAGAGCGCGCCACCGGCGGAAAAGGCGGCGGCGGCGCCGTGTTGACGCGTTACGGGCAACGCCTGATCCAGCTCTATGACTTACTGGCGCAGATCCAGCAAAAAGCATTTGATGTGCTGAGCGATGACGACAACCTGCCGCTGGACAGCCTGCTGGGCGCCATCTCCCGTTTCTCTTTGCAGACCAGCGCCCGCAACCAATGGTTTGGTACGGTGACGGGGCGCGATCATTCGCAGGTGCAGGAGCATATTGAGATCCTGCTCGCGGACGGCACAACGCGCCTTAAAGCCGCCATCACCGCGCAAAGCGGTCAACGCCTCGGGCTGAACGAAGGTCAGGAAGTGCTGGTATTACTCAAAGCGCCCTGGATCAGCATCACGCTTAACCCTGAGCAGGCCGCCGAGGCCGACAACCAGCTACGCGGGCGTATCAGCCACATCGAGCGCGGCGCAGAACAGTGTGAAGTGCTGATGACCCTGCCGGATGGGCAGTCGCTCTGCGCCACCGTTCCGGTGAACGACGCGACCGAATTAGATGAAGGTGCTGTGGTGACCGCATATTTCAATGCAGACCGGGTAATTATCGCCACATTGTGCTAAGCGCATTGACAACCCCACCAACACTGAGTATCCCTGACATCTGTTGCTGCAAAAAATGGGATAACACATGTCATCATTGCATATTTCGCAAGGCACGTTTCGTCTTAGCGATACCCGTACCTTATCGCTGCCAGAGTTAACCCTTCGCGCCGGAGAAAGCTGGGCGTTTGTGGGCACGAACGGCAGCGGAAAATCGGCGCTGGCCCGCGCCCTGGCTGGCGAATTAACCCAGCTGAAGGGGGAGCGTCAGTGCACCTTTACCCGGCTGACGCGCCTTTCCTTTGAACAGCTGCAAAAGCTGGTCAGCGATGAGTGGCAGCGTAACAATACCGATTTGCTCAGCCCCGGCGAAGAAGATACCGGCCGCACGACGGCGGACATTATCCAGGATGAGATAAAAGATCCTGCCCGCTGTCAGCAGCTGGCGGAGCAATTTGGCATTACCGCCCTGCTTAACCGCCGCTTTAAATATCTCTCTACCGGCGAGACGCGCAAAACGCTGCTGTGTCAGGCGCTGATGAGCGAGCCGGAACTCCTGATTCTGGATGAACCGTTTGACGGACTGGATGTGCAGTCCCGCGCGCAGCTGGCAGCGTTGCTGGCGTCGCTTAACCAGCAGGGATACACCCTTGTGCTGGTCCTTAACCGCTTTGATGAGATCCCGGATTTCGTACATTACGCGGGCGTGCTGGCGGACTGTAGCCTGACCGAAACCGGCGAGAAAGCCGTACTGCTCCGGCAGGCGCTAATTGCACAGCTGGCCCACAGCGAGAAACTGGACGGTATTGCGCTGCCGGAGCCGGATGCCCCTTCGGCACGCCACGGGCTGGATCCTGACCAGCCGCGCATTGTGCTGCGCGATGGGGTGGTTGCTTACGACGATCGCCCTATTCTTAATCATCTCAGCTGGACGGTTAATCCTGGTGAGCACTGGCAGATCGTCGGCCCCAACGGGGCGGGTAAATCCACGCTGCTCAGCCTGATCACTGGCGATCACCCGCAGGGTTACAGCAACGATTTGACCCTCTTCGGCCGCCGCCGCGGCAGCGGGGAAACCATCTGGGATATCAAAAAGCATATCGGTTATGTCAGCAGCAGCCTGCATCTGGACTACCGGGTGAGCACTACGGTGCGAAACGTGATCCTCTCTGGCTTCTTCGACTCCATTGGTATTTATCAGGCGGTATCCGACAAGCAGCACAAGCTGGCGCAGCAGTGGCTGGATATTCTGGGTATGGACAACCGGGTAGCCGATGCGCCATTCCACAGCCTGTCGTGGGGGCAGCAGCGGCTGGCATTGATCGTCCGCGCGCTGGTTAAGCATCCTACGCTGCTGATTCTTGATGAACCGTTGCAGGGGCTGGATCCCCTCAACCGTCAGCTGATCCGCCGCTTTGTGGATGTCCTGATTAGCGAAGGTGAAACCCAGCTGCTGTTTGTCTCCCACCATGCTGAGGATGCCCCGTCCTGCATCACCCATCGGCTGGAATTTGTACCTGACGGCGAGCATTACCGCTACCTGCTGAGCAAAATCGATTAACGCGTGGAGGGCGCTGCCCTCCGCTTTTCAGACAACCTGCAACAATACATCTCTATCTCTTTGATCTACAATGCACTCAGTCTGTGAAAAAGCGCCTGTGAAAACCAGTGTAAACGATACCACTATTTTATCCCATGTCACACTTTTCGCGTCTCTGATATGCTATGGTTAATTCATACCATAAGCCTAATGGAGCGAAATATGCGAGTTCTGGTAACAGGTGGTAGCGGTTACATAGGAAGTCATACCTGCGTACAACTTCTGCAAAGCGGCCACGATGTCGTCATTTTTGATAACCTGTGCAACAGTAAGCGCAGCGTGCTGCCGGTCATTGAACGCCTTGCGGGTAAACAGCCGACTTTCGTGGAAGGCGATATCCGCAATGAAGCATTGATGACTGAAATCCTTCACGATCACGCGATTGAAACCGTTATCCACTTCGCGGGCCTGAAAGCGGTGGGCGAATCGGTAGCAAAACCGCTTGAGTACTACGACAACAACGTCAACGGTACCCTGCGTCTGATCTCCGCCATGCGTGCGGCGAACGTTAAAAACTTTATCTTCAGCTCTTCCGCGACCGTCTACGGCGATCAGCCAAAAATTCCTTACGTTGAAAGCTTCCCGACCGGAACGCCACAAAGCCCGTATGGCAAAAGCAAGCTGATGGTCGAGCAGATCCTGACCGACCTGCAAAAAGCCCAGCCTGAGTGGAGCATCGCGCTGCTGCGCTACTTCAACCCGGTTGGCGCGCATCCGTCAGGCGACATGGGTGAAGATCCGCAGGGCATTCCAAATAACCTGATGCCGTATATCGCGCAGGTTGCCGTAGGGCGTCGCGACTCCCTGGCGATTTTTGGTAACGATTATCCCACCGAAGACGGCACCGGCGTGCGCGATTACATTCACGTGATGGATCTGGCCGACGGCCACGTGGCGGCGATGCAGCAGCTGGCGGATAAACCGGGCGTGCATATTTACAACCTCGGCGCCGGCGTCGGCAGCAGCGTGCTGGATGTGGTGAATGCCTTCAGTAAAGCCTGCGGCAAGCCAGTGAAGTATCACTTCGCGCCGCGTCGTGATGGCGACCTCCCGGCTTACTGGGCCGATGCCACCAAAGCGGATAAAGAGCTTAACTGGCGTGTTACCCGCACGCTTGATGAAATGGCACAGGATACCTGGCACTGGCAGTCACGCCATCCGCAGGGTTATCCGGATTAAGGATTTGTCATGACACAATTCAATCCCGTTGATCACCCGCATCGTCGTTTTAACCCGCTCAGCGGGCAATGGATTTTAGTTTCACCGCATCGCGCCAAGCGCCCCTGGCAGGGGGCGCAAGAGACGCCTGCAAAACAGTCGCTGCCACAGCACGATCCGGACTGCTTCCTCTGTCCGGGCAACACGCGCGTGACGGGCGATACAAACCCGAACTACAAAGGCACCTTCGTTTTCACTAACGATTTTGCGGCGCTGATGACCGACACGCCGGACGCGCCGGAAAGCCATGACCCGCTGATGCGCTGCGAAAGCGCCCGCGGCACCAGCCGCGTGATCTGCTTCTCTCCCGATCACAGCAAAACGCTGCCGGAGCTGAGCGTTGAGGCGCTGAAAGAGGTGGTCAGCACCTGGCAGGCGCAAACGGCGGAGCTGGGCCAGACCTATCCGTGGGTGCAGGTATTTGAAAATAAAGGCGCGGCGATGGGCTGCTCTAACCCGCATCCGCACGGCCAGATCTGGGCGAACAGCTTCCTGCCGAACGAAGCCGAACGTGAAGACCGGCTGCAAAAAGCCTATTTCGCCCAGAACGGTTCGCCGATGCTGGTGGATTACACCCAGCGTGAACTGGCGGACGGCAGCCGCACTGTGGTGGAAACCGAGCACTGGCTTGCGGTAGTCCCTTACTGGGCGGCGTGGCCGTTTGAAACGCTGCTGCTGCCAAAGGCCCATGTTCAGCGTATTACGGACCTCAGCGACGCCCAGCGAGACGACCTTGCCCTGGCGCTGAAAAAATTGACCAGCCGCTACGACAACCTGTTCCAGTGTTCCTTCCCCTACTCCATGGGCTGGCACGGTGCGCCGTTTAACGGCGAAGAGAATCAACACTGGCAGTTACATGCACACTTCTATCCGCCGCTGCTGCGTTCTGCGACGGTACGTAAATTCATGGTGGGCTATGAAATGCTGGCGGAAACCCAGCGCGACCTGACGGCGGAACAGGCGGCAGAACGCCTGCGTGCCGTTAGCGACGTCCATTACCGCGAATCAGGAGTTTAAAAATGAGTCTGAAAGATAAAACACAATCCCTGTTTGCTGAAAAATTTGGCTACCCTGCCACCCATATTATCCAGGCGCCAGGCCGCGTTAATCTGATAGGCGAGCACACCGACTATAACGACGGTTTTGTCCTGCCGTGTGCCATCGACTACCAGACGGTGATCGCCTGCACGAAACGTTCAGATCGTAACGTGCGAGTGATCGCCGCGGATTACGGCAACGAAATTGACGAATTTTCCCTCGATGCGCCGATCGTGACCCACGACAGCCAGCAGTGGTCGAACTATGTTCGCGGCGTGGTGAAGCATCTTCTGAAGCGTAACAAGAATTTCGGCGGGGCCGATCTGGTGATCAGCGGCAACGTGCCGCAGGGGGCGGGATTAAGCTCTTCCGCATCGCTGGAAGTGGCGGTCGGCACCGTGTTCCAGCAGCTTTATCATCTGCCGCTGGACGGGGCGCAGATCGCCCTCAACGGTCAGGAAGCGGAAAACCAGTTCGTGGGCTGCAACTGCGGCATTATGGATCAGCTGATTTCCGCGCTGGGCAAGAAAGAACATGCTTTGCTGATTGACTGCCGCTCCCTCGGGACCAAAGCGGTTCCACTGCCAAAAGGTGCGGCTGTGGTGATCATCAACAGCAACTTCAAACGCACCCTGGTGGGGAGCGAGTACAACACCCGCCGCGAGCAGTGTGAAACCGGCGCGCGCTTCTTCCAGCAGCCAGCCCTGCGTGATGTCTCACTTGACGAATTTAACAAGGTTGCCCACGAACTGGATCCGGTTGTCACTAAGCGCGTGCGTCACGTGCTGACGGAAAATGCCCGTACCGTAGAAGCCGCCTCCGCGCTGGCGAAAGGTGACCTGAAACGGATGGGCGAGCTGATGGCCGAATCGCATGCCTCCATGCGCGACGATTTCGAAATCACCGTGCCACAAATCGACACCCTGGTTGAAATTGTGAAAGCCACGATTGGCGACAAAGGCGGCGTGCGTATGACCGGGGGGGGATTTGGCGGCTGTGTCGTCGCCCTGGTGCCGGAAGAGATGGTCCCTGCCATTCAGGACGCGGTGGCTAAACAGTACGAAGCCAAAACGGGCATCAAAGAAACTTTCTATGTCTGCAAAGCATCACAAGGAGCCGGACAGTGCTAAACGAAACACCTACTCTCGCACCGGATGGTCTGCCGTATCGCCTGTTGACCCTGCGCAACAGCGCCGGGATGGTGGTTACGCTGATGGACTGGGGCGCAACGTTACTTTCTGCCCGCGTACCAATGCCTGACGGCAGCGTGCGCGAAACCCTGCTCGGCTGCGCATCGCCCGAGCAGTATATCGAGCAGACCGCTTTTCTGGGCGCATCCATAGGCCGCTACGCCAACCGCATCGCCAGAAGCCGGTTTACGCTGGACGGCGTAACCTATTCCCTGCTTGCCAGCCAGGGTGAAAATCAGCTGCACGGCGGCCCGGAAGGGTTTGATAAACGTCGCTGGAAGATTGTGCAGCAAAATGACGGTGAGGTCTGGTTCTCTCTGGACTCCCTCGACGGAGACCAGGGCTTCCCGGGCAATCTCACCGCAACCGCACGCTTTACCCTGACCGAAGATAATCGTATCGCCATTGAGTACCGCGCGACCGTCGACAAGCCGTGCCCGGTCAACCTGACTAACCACGCCTATTTCAACCTTGACGGCAATCAGACCGATGTCCGCAGCCACAAACTCCAGATCCTGGCGGACGCGTATCTGCCGGTCGATGAGATGGGTATCCCTTATCAGGGGCTGAAACCGGTAAGCGGTAATAGCTTTGATTTCCGTCAGCCGAAAACCATCGCCCAGGATTTCCTGAGTGATGACGATCAGCGCAAGGTGAAAGGCTACGACCACGCTTTCCTGTTGCAGGCGAAAGGCGATCTTTCTCAACCTGCCGCACAGGTCTGGTCTGCGGATGAGAAGTTACAGATGACGGTCTACACCACCGCCCCTGCCCTGCAGTTCTACTCCGGTAACTACCTGGAGGGGACCACGGCGCGTGAACATAACGACTACGCCGCCTGGCAAGGTCTGGCGCTGGAGAGCGAGTTCCTGCCGGACAGTCCTAACCATCCTGAATGGCCGCAGCCTGACTGCGTGCTGCGTCCGGGTGAAGAGTACGTAAGCGTCACAGAGTATCATTTCATTCCGCGCGCATAATGTCCGGCGGCGCTACGCGTGCACGGGCCTACGAATGTAGGCCGGATAAGCAAAGCGCCATCCGGCAAAAAGCCTGGCCCTCACCGCGAGGGCTTTTTTCCGCTCAGCTTGCTGAAAATAGCGGCGATCGCAGACAAAATCATAACCCTGGATTCACATGCATCTTACACTCTCGAACTATTTTCGCTATGGTTAGGGTTAAGCGTTGCTGCTGGCACAGTCACGGCAATATAATGAGAATTGTTATCATTCAAAATGCTTGAGGAGTAAGAAATGGCTAATACTAAGCTTGTCCTGGTGCGCCACGGCGAAAGCCAGTGGAACAACGAAAACCGCTTCACCGGTTGGTATGACGTTGATCTGTCCGAGAAAGGCGTGAGCGAAGCAAAAGCGGCAGGTAAGCTGCTGAAAGAAGAAGGCTTCACCTTTGACTTTGCTTACACCTCTGTGCTGAAACGTGCCATCCATACCCTGTGGAACATCCTGGACGAGCTGGATCAGGCCTGGCTGCCGGTTGAGAAATCCTGGAAACTGAACGAGCGTCACTACGGTGCGCTGCAAGGTCTGAACAAAGCAGAAACCGCAGAAAAATACGGTGACGAGCAGGTTAAGCAGTGGCGTCGTGGTTTTGCGGTCACGCCTCCAGAGCTGAGCAAAGATGACGAGCGCTACCCGGGCCACGATCCGCGTTACGCGAAGCTGACTGAGGCTGAACTGCCGCAGACCGAAAGCCTGGCGCTGACCATCGACCGCGTTGTGCCTTACTGGAACGAAACCATTCTGCCACGCCTGAAAAGCGGCGAGCGCGTCATTATCGCTGCTCACGGTAACTCCCTGCGTGCGCTGGTGAAATACCTGGACAACATGGGTGAAGATGAAATCCTTGAGCTGAACATCCCTACCGGCGTGCCGCTGGTGTACGAGTTCGACGAAAACTTCAAGCCAGTTAAACATTACTACCTGGGTAACGCCGACGAAATCGCTGCAAAAGCGGCGGCCGTGGCGAACCAGGGTAAAGCGAAGTAATTTTCGCCGGACATAAAAAAAGCGTGGAGCAATCCACGCTTTTTTATTGCCCGCGATAAACTTAACCGCGACGCGCTTTTACCGCATCCGCCAGCTGACGCAGGATCGCATCGGTATCATCCCAGCCAATGCAGGCATCCGTCACGCTCTTACCGTAGACCAGCGGCTCGCTGCCCTCCAGGTTCTGATTGCCTTCCACCAGATGGCTCTCAATCATCACCCCAATCACTGCGCGTTCACCGTTGGCTATTTGCTGACAAACGTCTGCACCAACTTCCATCTGCTTTTTGAACTGTTTGCTTGAGTTCGCATGGCTGAAATCGATCATGATCTGCGGCGCCAGTCCCGCTTTCTCCAGACCCGCCTTCACTTCCGCTACGTGTTTAGCGCTGTAGTTAGGCTCTTTACCGCCGCGCAGAATGATATGGCAATCGCCATTACCGCTGGTATTCACGATAGCCGAGTGGCCCCACTTAGTCACCGACAGGAAGCAGTGCGGCGCGCCAGCCGCATTGATGGCATCAATAGCGACTTTGATGGTGCCATCAGTGCCGTTTTTGAAACCCACCGGGCATGACAGGCCAGACGCCAGCTCACGGTGAACCTGCGATTCAGTCGTACGCGCACCAATAGCGCCCCAGCTCATCAGGTCAGCCAGATACTGCGGGGTGATCATATCGAGGAATTCTCCGGCAGCAGGCAGCCCGCTGTCGTTAATCTCCAGCAGCAGCTTACGCGCAATACGCAGGCCGTCGTTGATCTGGAAACTGTTGTCCATGTGCGGATCGTTGATCAACCCTTTCCAGCCCACGGTGGTACGCGGTTTTTCGAAATAAACGCGCATCACAATTTCCAGTTCGCCCTTCAGCTCTTCGCGCAGGGTGAGCAGACGTGACGCGTACTCTTTGGCCGCAGCAGGATCGTGAATGGAGCACGGTCCGATGACCACCAGAAGACGATCGTCGCTACCTTTCAGGATCTTGTGGATCGCCTTGCGGGCATGAGACACCGTGTTGGCGGCATTTTCGGTGGCGGGGAATTTTTCAAGGAGCGCTACGGGAGGTAATAACTCATTGATCTCTTTAATGCGTAAATCGTCGTTCTGATAATTCATCTTCTTTCCGGCTCTGCCATATCTTTAGTAATGAAAGCAATGCTTTCAATCTAACTTGTCGGTCACGAAGTGTAAACGGGCTTTTACACTTCGCGCAGATAATTCCTGGAATTCGCCTAAAATACGCAACAAAATAGCGAAAAATGAGATCTCGCCTAAGCTTTTTACTTGTAACGACTGTTTTTAAATATTTATACGCGATTCCATCCTGACATAATTCAGGAATCTGGGATCTTTCGCCACTGAACAAGATGCACTGTTGGAGAATGTTATCCAGCGTAACGATAAGAACAGGAGCACCATGATGAAAATGACGAAACTGACTACGCTTTTCCTGACGGCAACCCTTACCCTGGCAAGCGGTAGCGTACTGGCAGCCGATACAGGCTCCTCCGGCAGCAACGGCGACGCGAATGCCGCTGCCGAAGCGGGCCAGGTTGCGCCGGATGCAAAACAGAATATCGCGCCAAATAATGTTGATAACAGTAATATCAACACGGGCAATACCAACACCGGCGGTACGAATACCGGCACGATGAACCATGACGGTATGAGCACTGACGAAGTTCACAAAAACTCAATGTGTAAAGACGGGAAATGCCCGGACCCGAATGACAAAGTGGGCAGCGATGCCAATACCAAAACGGACGGTACTACCCAGTAACCTTCCGTAAGGTAAAAGAGGGAGAGCGAATGCTCTCCTTTTTTATTTAAGCTCTTAAAAACGCTACACTAAAAATAATAATAAATCAGGAACGATACCATGGCGCACTCCCACTCCCATTCCCACTCCACTGGCGATGAAAATGCCAAACGGCTTCTGCTGGCTTTTGGCGTCACTGCCACCTTTATGATTATTGAGGTGACAGGCGGACTGATCTCCGGATCGCTGGCGCTGCTGGCCGATGCCGGGCATATGCTGACCGACGCTGCCGCGCTCCTGTTTGCTCTGCTGGCCGTGCAGTTTGCCCGTCGCCCTCCCAATGCCCGCCACACCTTTGGCTGGCTCAGACTGACCACACTTGCTGCGTTCGTGAATGCGATTGCACTGGTGGTTATTACCATTCTTATCGTCTGGGAGGCGTTTCAGCGCTTTCGTCATCCACAACCGGTAGCCGGAACGACGATGATGGTGATTGCTATTGCCGGGTTGGTCGCCAATATTCTGGCATTCTGGATATTGCACCGCGGCAGCAGCGAAAAAAATCTGAACGTACGGGCCGCGGCGCTTCACGTGCTGGGCGATCTGCTGGGTTCCGTAGGTGCCATCGTCGCCGCGCTGATCATTATGGGTACGGGCTGGACCCCCATCGACCCGATTCTTTCCGTGCTGGTATCGTGCCTTGTATTACGCAGTGCCTGGCGGCTGTTGAAAGAGAGCGTGAATGAACTGCTGGAAGGCGCTCCCACGTCGCTGGATATTGGCGAGCTAAAACGCAATCTGTGTCGTTCCATTCCTGAAGTCCGTAACGTTCACCACGTTCACGTCTGGCTGGTGGGTGAGAAACCGCTTATGACGCTGCACGTTCAGGTTATTCCGCCCCACGATCACGATGCGTTGCTTGAACGTATTCGGCACTTCCTTGAGCATCACTACGAAATTGCGCACTCCACCATCCAGATGGAGTATCAGCCCTGTAACGGGCCAGACTGTCACCTGAACGAGGCGCAGTCCGGCCACTCACACGAGCATCACCATTAGTGGGAAAGCGCGCGAGAGCCACGCTCACGCGCGCTGTTGATCCACATGCGGCTACCGTTCAGGGCAATGACGGTCAGCAGCATATACTCCAGCGACATGGCATAAACGCCCTGACGGGCAAAAATCACCACGCTAATCACGTTGATGACCACCCACAGCAGCCAGTTTTCAACGTATTTACGGGTCATCAGGATCATTGCGGCAATCGACAGCACCATCATGCAGGAATCCCAGAACGGGAAGGCATCAGGCTGAAGCTCAGGCATCGTCACGTTTAATCCCAGACCCGACATGACCGAGACCGCCACGCGCGTCAGGAAGGCAAATACCGGGTCAATAAAGATGGTCATAAAGCCGATTGCCACCACGCAGGCCGCGAGCCAGGCAATGGCTTTTGGCAACGGCAGCCAGCGGATTTGCAGCTCCGCCTCCTGCTGACTGTTTTGCCGCGACCAGGCGTACCAGCCATAGATATTGGCCGCGAAGAAGAACAGCTGCAGAAGCAGGCTGGCGTAGAGCTGGATCTGGAAGAAGATGATCGCAAACAGCGTGACGTTTATCAGCCCGAACGCATAGTTACTGATCTTCTCAAGGCTGGCCAGCCAGATACAGAGTAAACCGGCCAGCGTACCTACCGCTTCAATCCACGACAGGTCATAGCCGCCCGCACCAATCGGGATATGAACCAGGATGTTCTGTGTGCTAAAAAAATCCATTTTTTCTCCGGGGCGTAATAAGTTAAGTACGTAGTGTAGCCGCAAAATCCAGCATACGGTTAAGCGGAATTAACGCGCCTTCGCGCAGGGCGGCGTCTACGTGGATCTCATGCGCTGCGCCACCGATCTCCAGCCCCTCCGCTATCGCCTTAAGTCCATTCATCGCCATCCACGGGCAGTGCGCGCAGCTTCGACAGGTCGCCCCTTCTCCGGCGGTTGGCGCTTCGAGCAGCTCTTTTTCTGGTACGGCCTGCTGCATTTTATAGAAGATACCGCGATCGGTCGCCACGATGAGCTGCTTGTGCGGCAGGGTTTTTGCCGCGTTTATCAACTGGCTGGTTGAGCCGACGGCGTCCGCCATCTCAACAATCGACTGCGGCGACTCCGGATGCACCAGAATTGCGGCCTGCGGGTATAAGCGTTTCATCCTGGTCAGTGCCTGGGTCTTAAACTCGTCGTGAACGATACAGGCGCCCTGCCAGCACAGTACATCCGCACCGGTCTGTTTTTGTACGTAGTTTCCCAGGTGACGATCGGGCGCCCAGATGATTTTCTCCCCCAGGCTGTCCAGATGTTCAATCAGCTCAACGGCAATACTGGACGTTACTACCCAGTCTGACCGGGCTTTCACCGCCGCAGACGTATTGGCATAGACCACCACGGTACGGTCAGGGTGGGCATCACAGAAGGCGGTGAACTCATCAATCGGGCAACCGAGGTCAAGAGAACATTCGGCATTCAGCGTAGGCATCAGAATCGTTTTTTCCGGGTTGAGGATTTTTGCCGTTTCACCCATAAAACGAACCCCCGCGACCAGCAGCGTGGAGGCTGAATGCTTAGCACCGAAACGCGCCATCTCCAGGGAGTCTGAGATACAGCCACCCGTCTCTTCCGCCAGCTGCTGAATTTCCGGGTCGGTGTAGTAATGCGCCACCATCACCGCATCACGCTCTTTAAGGAGGCGCTTGATTTTTTCACGATAGAACTGCTTCTCATCCCGGCTTAGCGGAGCTGGCTTCGGCGGGAAGGGATAGATTGCGGTTTCGGGATCAAACATCACACTCATTATGGCTTCTCGTTTTACTGGCTTAACAATATTGCCTTTGTTTTGCATGAGCTAACAAAAATGAGGCAATGGTGTTTTATATACTAAACAAGATAGCGAATTTGAGGGGGAATGTCATCGGGAATTGATGCCGGTAGCATTTGTCGGCTGGTGGCTTCGCCTTACCCGACCAACAAGGTACTGGCGAAAGACAGATAGCAAAAAGGCGCCTTTAGGGCGCCTTTCTACACTGGTGGGCCGTGCAGGATGACTCGGCTTCGCCTCGCCCTTCGGGCCGTTGCTAAAGCAACGTTATCCTTCACGTGTAATATCTGAGTAAGACATTAAAATTGGTGGGTCGTGCAGGATTCGAACCTGCGACCAATTGATTAAAAGTCAACTGCTCTACCAACTGAGCTAACGACCCCTTGCGGGATGTACTTCAAATCTATTCAGGCTGGTGGGTCGTGCAGGATTCGAACCTGCGACCAATTGATTAAAAGTCAACTGCTCTACCAACTGAGCTAACGACCCATTCGGGTGTTGCCTGAATTATCACTCGGAACCAATAAAATTGGTGGGTCGTGCAGGATTCGAACCTGCGACCAATTGATTAAAAGTCAACTGCTCTACCAACTGAGCTAACGACCCGAGTGGTGGGTGATGACGGGCTCGAACCGCCGACCCCCTCCGTGTAAAGGAGATGCTCTACCAACTGAGCTAATCACCCACTCTGTACTGCCGGAACTGCTTTAAGTGGTGGGTCGTGCAGGATTCGAACCTGCGACCAATTGATTAAAAGTCAACTGCTCTACCAACTGAGCTAACGACCCACTTTTGCGCTGCTTTCACGTTGTTTGATATCCCGTGGCAACGGCGGCATATATTACTGATTTAAGAATTCTGCGCAACAAAAATTTCGATGAAGATCACTTAACTGCTTAGGAATCATGCTGCACGACCAGAAATAACGCGATTTCTGGTCATGCGATAATCAACCCATCGAACTCAAACGTTTTTGCGCTTGTTTGGCGCCGTCTGTACCCGGGAATTTCGCAACCACCTGCTGATAAACCGCTTTGGCTTTTGCAGTGTCGCCTTTGTCCTGCATGATCACGCCGACTTTATACATCGCATCAGGTGCTTTCGGTGATTTCGGGTAATTTTTCACCACAGAGGCAAAATAAAACGCCGCATCATCCTTTTTACCCTTGTTGTAATTCAACTGACCCAGCCAGTAGTTCGCATTTGGCTGGTAAGTAGAATCAGGGTACTTCTTAACGAAGTTCTGAAACGCAACGATAGCATCGTCCTGGCGCGATTTGTCCTGTACCAGGGCAATGGCCGCGTTATAGTCCGTATTCGCGTCACCGCTTTGTACAGGCGCTCCAGACGACGCGGAGGCATCTGCCGCAGGTGCAGGCGTCGCCGCACCGCTTTGATCGCCTGCTGCTGGCTGTGCTGCTGCTCCGCCGCTGTTCAGGCTATCCATCTGCAACAAAATTTGCTTCTGGCGCTCCACAACCTGATTAAGCTGATACTGACTCTCCTGGATCTGACCACGAAGGGAATCAATATCATTCTGGTTATCGGAAAGCTGCTGCTGGAGTTGAGTTAAAAGCTGGCTGTGAGCGTTAGAAATACGCTCGAGTTGAGTGACCCGGTCTTCTACCGAGCCTGAGCCGACACTACTGATTGGTGCCTGAGCAAAAGCGGCCCAGGGGGCCGCTATTCCAACCAGTAACGACAGACTCATCAGATGATGTCTGAAGTTACTGCTCATGCAATTCTCTTAGTAAACGAGTACGGCACGACGGTTTTTGGAGTAAGCCGCTTCGTCGTGACCCAGTACTGCTGGTTTTTCTTTACCGTAAGAAACGATGGAGATCTGGTCAGCAGAAACGCCTTTACCCTGCAAATACATTTTAACAGCGTTTGCACGACGTTCACCCAGGGAGATGTTGTACTCCGGAGTACCACGTTCGTCCGCGTGACCTTCTACGGTGACTTTGTAAGACGGGTTGCTACGCAGGAAGTTTGCGTGCGCATCCAGCATCGCAGCGAAGTCAGAACGGATGTCGTATTTATCCAGATCGAAGTAAACGATGTTGTTCTGCTGTAACTGCTGCATCTGAAGACGCGCTTGCTCTTCAGAAGACATATTGCCATTGCCGTTAGCGTCCATACCGGTGCCGGCACCCATCATGCCTTCGCCGCTCTGGTCATTGCTTGCGTTCTTGTTAGAAGAACACGCTGCGATTGCCATAACAGGCAGAGCGATCATCAGCCCCTTCAGCACTTTGTTCAGTTGCATTTCTAAGATTCCTTTAGTAATCAATTAATTATTATTACAGATACGGCGACCAGGCAGGTGATTTTACCTGTCCATCAGTTGCCGGAAGACGCGCTTTGAAACGCCCATCTGTAGAAACCAGATTCAGCACGGATCCCATCCCCTGAGAAGAGCTGTAGATTACCATGGTGCCGTTAGGTGCCAGACTTGGCGTTTCATCCAGGAACGTTGACGACAGTATTTGTACGCCTCCCGTTACCAGATCTTGTTTGGCAATGTGCTGCTGACCACCCGCAGTGCTGACCATTACCATTGTTTTACCATCGGCACTGACGTCAGCATCCTGGTTCTGAGAACCTTCCCAGGTAATACGCTGCGCTGCTCCGCCGTTGATATTCACTTTATAAACTTGTGGACGACCCGCCTGGTCGGACGTAAAGGCCAGATTCTGGCTGTCCGGGAACCAGGTTGGTTCAGTGTTATTGCTACGACCATCCGTGACCTGACGGATCTGACCAGAACCAATATCCATTACGTACAGGTTCAGGCTACCGGTTTTAGACAGGGCAAACGCCAGTTTGGTACCGTCCGGAGAGAACGCAGGTGCACCGTTGTGACGTGGGAATGACGCAACCTGACGAACAGCACCGTTAGAGAGCGTCTGGATGACCAGCGCGGAGCGGCCGCTTTCGAAGGTCACATACGCCAGCTTTGAGCCGTCCGGAGACCATGCCGGAGACATCAGCGGCTGCGGTGAACGGTGTACGGTGAACTGGTTGTAACCATCGTAGTCAGAGACGCGCAGCTCATAAGGGAACTGGCCGCCGTTGGTCTGTACCACGTACGCGATACGGGTACGGAACGCACCTTTAATACCGGTCAGCTTCTCGAACACTTCGTCACTCGCCGTATGGCCAGCGTAGCGCAGCCACTGCTTGTTCACTTTATACGTGTTCTGAGCCAGAACGGTACCCGGCGCACCGCCGGTATCAACCAGCTGATACGCAACGTTATAGCCGCCGTCTGGTGCAGGCGTAACCTGACCGACAACTACCGCATCAATACCCAGCGCAGACCATGCAGCAGGCTGAACGTCCTGCGCAGTACCCGGCTGCTGAGGCAGGCGGGAACGATCTAATGGGTTAAATTTACCGCTGTTACGCAGGTCAGCTGCAACAATGCCGCCAATATCTTCAGGCGCAGCGCCCGGGCCTGCCCACTGGAACGGAACGACACCAATCGGACGCGCCGAGTCCACCCCCTGGGTGATCTCGATACGTACTTCTGCGTGCAGTACAGCTGCCCACAGCATTAAAAAACTAACTGCTACACGTAATGCCTGCTTCATCATATCTCCCTTATCTGGGTAACCTTACCCACGATAATTTAGCAGAATGTTAACAAACCCAAATAGACAAAACTACTTATCCTGTTTACGACCATAGACTGTTTTTCATACTTCCGTTAGAAGAGTTGATTACAGCTTAAAGTCCAGTTTGGCATCTTTTATCCTTTCATAAACAGCCTCGCTAGGCGGTTTAGGAATGTTCGCCGATCTGGCTGCGGCCAGCGCAGCCTGACAGAGCGCAGGATCGCCCCCTTCAGACGTCACGCTTTTCAACCTGCCGTCTGGCGCAAGATTGATGTGCAGTACGCATTGCTTGCCCTGATACAGGCCTGCATCAAAGAGTCGGCTCTGAATCGCAACCTGGATCTGTTTGGCATAAGCACTGATATCTGCACCTGTTGCCCCACCGTTGGCTCCGGAGGTACCGCTGTCTTTTGACGGCTGTCCATTTCCTTTCGCCCCACCGCCCGTTTTCGGTGCATTCTTACCGGAACTCAGGTCGCCCAGCAGATCGTCAACTCCTGCGGCTGCGGCAGCTTTCTCAGCGGCAGCGGCCTTTTTAGCAGCGGCTTTTTCGGCTGCTGCTTTCTTATCGGCAGCGGCTTTCTCAGCGGCTGCTTTTTTATCAGCGGCGGCTTTTTTATCAGCAGCGGCTTTTTCCGCAGCGGCGGCTTTTTCTGCCGCAGCTTTCTCAGCGGCGGCCGCTTTTTTCGCAGCATCAGCAGCCGCTTTCTTCTCGGCTTCCTGCGCAGCTTTTTTAGCGGCTTCCGCTTCGGCTTTCTTCTGTGCGTCGGCAGCAGCTTTTTTCGCCGCTTCCGCTTCTGCTTTCTTCTTCGCATCAGCAGCCGCTTTCTTCGCCGCCTCGGCTTCCGCTTTCTGCTGAGCATCAGCAGCCGCTTTCTTCGCCGCTTCTGCGGCTAACTTAGCCTGAGCATCTGCCTGCGCCTTCGCATCTGCTGCGGCCTTGGCTGCCGCCTCTTCCGCTTGCTTCTGCTGTTCCTGAGCTTTCTTCGCGGCGGCTTCAGCCTGTTTCTGCTGCTCCGCCTGCTCTTTCGCCGCTTCCTGTGCCTGCAAACGCTCTTTCTCAAGCTGCTTCAGACGCTCCTGCTCGGCGGCCTGCTTTTCACGTAGCTCTTCCGCCTGCTGTTGCGCCTGTTTTTCACGCTGTTCTTCCGCACGTTTTGCACTCGCCTGCTGCTGTTGCTGGCGATTATAGTTCTGCACTACCGCACCGGGATCCACCATGACGGCGTCGATGGACGAGCCCCCACCGCCGCCTGATGCATCAAGGTGCTCATCGAACGAACTCCAGATCAGCGCTGCAAAAAGAATCACGTGCAGCACTGCGGAGACGATTATCGCTCGCTTAAGCTTGTCGTTCTGTTCGGTTGCCTTTGACACTATCGGTTCCCAAAAACTACGCAGATGATCAAATAGGCTGAGTCATTAAGCCAACTGACTTAACGCCCGCACTATGTAGCAAGTTCAGCGCTTTGATAATTTCATCATATGGTACGTCTTTCGCACCACCGATTAAGAAGACCGTCTTCGGATTTGACTCCAGGCGTCGTTGCGCTTCAGCAATAACCTGCTCGGGCGGAAGCTGATCCATACGATCTTTCTCTACCACCACGCTGTACTGCCCTACGCCGGAAACCTCAATGATGACCGGAGGATCGTCATTGGTGCTTACCGCCTGTGATTCTGTCGCATCCGGCAGATCCACTTCCACACTCTGGGTGATGATGGGCGCTGTCGCCATAAAGATCAGCAGCAGCACCAGCAGCACGTCCAGTAACGGAACGATATTGATTTCGGACTTGAGCTCGCGACGACCTCGTCCACGCGATCTGGCCATGGTTTACCCCTTGTTGCTCTCGGTGCTGGTAAACGCCTGACGATGCAGAATCGCGGTGAACTCTTCCATAAAGTTGTCGTAGTTCAGTTCCAGTTTATTCACTCGCTGGTTCAGACGGTTGTACGCCATTACCGCCGGAATTGCCGCGAACAGACCGATTGCGGTCGCGATCAGTGCTTCTGCGATACCCGGTGCCACCATCTGCAAGGTTGCCTGCTTCACCGCCCCCAGGGCGATAAAGGCGTGCATGATCCCCCACACCGTACCAAACAGGCCGATATACGGGCTGATGGAGCCAACGGTACCGAGGAAAGGAATATGCGTTTCAAGATTTTCCAGTTCGCGATTCATGGAAATGCGCATCGCACGCGACGCACCTTCTACCACGGCTTCCGGCGCATGGTTGTTAGCACGGTGTAAGCGAGCGAACTCTTTGAAACCACTATAAAAAATTTGTTCGGAGCCTGAAAGGTTATCACGGCGTCCCTGGCTTTCCTGATAGAGACGAGAAAGCTCTATACCCGACCAGAACTTATCTTCAAACGCTTCGGCTTCGCGGCCAGCGGCATTGAGGATACGCGTTCTCTGGATGATGATGGCCCAGGATGCGATTGAAAAACCAATCAAAATCAACATGATAAGTTTAACCAGAAGGCTTGCCTTCAGGAACAAATCAAGGATATTCATGTCAGTCACTGCTTAAACTCCGCGACAATAGACTTAGGAAGCGCACGAGGCTTCATTATGGTTGGATCAACACAGACAATCAGGACTTCAGCTGAGTTCAGTACCGTGTTCTCTGCATTGACTATCCGCTGCGTGAAAACCAGTGAAGTTCCGCGCATTGATGTAATTTCTGTTTGGACTTCGAGCATATCGTCGAGTCTGGCAGGCGCAAAATACTCAAGCGTCATCTTGCGTACCACGAAGGCAACTCGCTCAGCCAACAGCACCTGTTGACTAAAGTGATGATGGCGCAGCATCTCTGTGCGTGCCCGTTCATAAAAAGCAACGTAGCTGGCGTGGTAGACCACACCACCGGCATCGGTATCTTCGTAATAGACACGTACCGGCCATCGAAACAGCGTTGTATTCACTTTACATCCCGGTAATACAAGAAAAGTTGGAGCTTTCAAACTTCGCTACTATACGCGCGGGAATGATGGTTTGGAATGGGGGAAAGTAAACGGAGAGTAAATTTTTATGGGCTCGGGTAAGCCCATATCATTAACGGACATTTCTTATTCAGAAGAAGAAGAAAATCAAACCGGCGAGAAGAACCAGATCGGCAATCAGCGGGCAGAAGATGCCCTGCCAGTGAAGCGCTTTCGGACGAAAGCCGACACCGTGAATCACACCTGCACACACCGCCCACATAATCAGGAAGCCGTGCCAGATCTCAAGCTCGCTGGTTTTAGCCGCGAAGCGCGACGGGTCCCAGAAGATACAGCCCGCCAGCAGTAATGCCATAATGAGGGAAAGCGCCCGCAGGGGGCGCTTGTCCATTACCGCATATAACGTTGCGATAATATTCATTAGTGCTTATCTTCACCTGCTTTAGACGCTTCTACATGCTCAAGCGCCAGGGCAGTGATGACACCAAATGCACAGGCAAGAAGCGTCCCTAAAATCCATGCGAAATACCACATATTCAGCTCCTTACTTAATACATAGAGTGGGTGTTGCTTTCGATATGTTCTTTAGTGATGCGACCGAACATTTTCCAGTAACACCAGGCGGTGTAGAGCAGGATAATCGGCACGAACACGCAAGCAACGTACGTCATCAGGTTCAACGTCAACTGGCTGGACGTTGCATCCCACATGGTCAGGCTAGCATTCATCATGGTGCTGGATGGCATCACGAATGGGAACATAGCAATACCTGCCGTCAGGATAATGCACGCCAGCGTCAGGGAAGAGAACACGAACGCCATAGCGCCTTTCTCCAGACGAGACATTAACACTGTCAGCAGTGGCAGCAGCACACCCAGAGCAGGGATAGCCCACAGCGCAGGCATATTGTTGAAGTTCACCAGCCATGCGCCAGCCTGACGCGCCACCTCTTTGGTCAACGGGTTAGACGGTGCGGTATGGTTAATGGCGGAGGTCACCACGTAGCCATCAATACCGTACACGACCCACACGCCTGCCAGCGCGAAGCAGACCAGCGTCACCAGCGCCGCCACCTGAGCGGTCGCACGGGAACGCAGGTGCAGTTCACCCACGGTACGCATCTGGAGATAGGTTGCGCCCTGGGTGATGATCATCGCCACGCTCACCACGCCCGCCAGCAGACCAAACGGATTCAGCAGCTGGAAGAAGTTACCGGTGTAGAACAGACGCATATATTCGTCGACGTGGAACGGTACGCCCTGTAACAGGTTACCGAACGCCACACCAATGACCAGCGGTGGAACGAAGCTACCAATGAAGATGCCCCAGTCCCACATGTTACGCCAGCGGGTGTCTTCAATCTTGGAGCGGTAGTCAAAACCTACCGGACGGAAGAATAAAGAGGCCAGCACCAGAATCATCGCCACATAGAAGCCGGAGAACGCAGCCGCGTAAACCATCGGCCAGGCAGCGAACAGCGCGCCGCCTGCGGTGATCAGCCACACCTGGTTACCGTCCCAGTGCGGGGCGATGGAGTTGATCATGATTCGACGCTCGGTGTCATTACGACCGAGGAAACGGGTGAGCATGCCCACGCCCATATCGAAACCATCGGTGACCGCAAAACCAATCAGCAGAACGCCGATCAACAGCCACCAGATAAAACGCAATACTTCATAATCGATCATTTGATGACTCCTGTCTTAGCGTGCCGGCTGAGTAGTCGTAACAGACTGCTCGTAGTGGTAGCGACCGGTTTTCAGGCTGCTTGGGCCAAGGCGCGCGAACTTGAACATCAGGAACAGTTCAGCCACCAGGAACAGGGTGTACAGACCGCAAATCAGCAGCATGGAGAAGATCAGGTCGCCTGCGGTCAGGGAGGAGTTCGCTACCGCTGTTGGCAGCACCTCACCGATCGCCCATGGCTGACGGCCATATTCCGCAACAAACCAGCCGGACTCGATAGCAATCCATGGCAGTGGGATACCGTACAGCGCGGTGCGCAGCAGCCATTTTTTCTCACCGATACGGTTACGAATGACTGACCAGAACGAGGCCGCGATGATCAGCAGCATGATAATGCCGCAACCCACCATGATGCGGAACGCGAAGTACAGCGGCGCAACGCGTGGAATAGAGTCTTTGGTTGCCATCTGAATCTGCGCTTCCGTCGCGTCGGAGACGTTCGGGGTATAGCGTTTCAGCAGCAGACCGTAACCGAGGTCTTTCTTCACGTCGTTAAATTGATCGCGAACGGCCTGGTCGGTAGAGCCGGCGCGCAGCTGTTCCAGCAGCGAGTAGGCTTTCATCCCGTTACGGATACGCTCTTCATGCTGCACCATCAGATCTTTCAGGCCAGTCACCTGTTTGTCGACGGAGCGCGTGGCGATAATACCCAGAGCGTAAGGAATTTGAATGGCGAAGCGGTTTTCCTGCGCGTCCTGGTCAGGCACGCCGAACAGGGTAAACGCTGCCGGTGCCGGCTGGGTTTCCCATTCAGCTTCAATTGCGGCGAGTTTGGTTTTCTGCACGTCACCCATTTCGTAACCGGATTCATCACCCAGAACAATAACGGACAGAATCGCGGCCATACCGAAGCTTGCTGCGATAGCGAAAGAACGCTTGGCGAACGCGAAGTCACGGCCGCGCAGCATATAGTAGGAGCTGATGCCCAGCACGAACATCGCGCCGCACACATAGCCAGACGCCACGGTGTGCACGAATTTAACCTGGGCAACCGGGTTCAGGACTAGCTCAGCGAAGCTGACCATCTCCATACGCATGGTTTCGAAGTTGAAATCAGATGCGATTGGGTTTTGCATCCAGCCGTTCGCCACCAGGATCCACAGTGCGGACAAGTTGGAGCCTAATGCCACCAGCCAGGTTACCGCCATATGCTGGACTTTACCCAGACGGTCCCAACCGAAGAAGAACAGACCTACAAAGGTGGATTCGAGGAAGAAGGCCATCAGACCTTCAATGGCCAGCGGCGCACCGAAAATATCCCCTACATAGTGGGAATAGTAAGACCAGTTTGTCCCGAACTGGAACTCCATGGTCAGACCGGTTGCCACGCCCAGCGCAAAGTTGATACCAAACAACTTGCCCCAGAACTTGGTCATATCTTTATAAATCTGTTTGCCGGAGAGGACGTAAACCGTTTCCATGATGGCCAGCAGGAACGCCATACCGAGCGTCAGCGGCACAAAAAGGAAGTGGTACATCGCGGTCAAGGCAAACTGTAAGCGCGACAGTTCGACTACGTCTAACATTATGACTCCTTGCTCATCGCATGAAGACTCCGAGAGTGAACCCCGTTAGATAAGGATCCACACGCATGCCCCAATACAAAGTTATCTGCTTCCCTTCTTCGTTGCTTATTCTCTACAGGAGGAAAAAGCAATGATGAAAGGTTACAAATACGTTAAGAAAAAACCAAATTGATCCCGTAAATATAATACGCTGCAAAACCCTTACAATAAACAGGTTTTTATTCGAACAGATTTACGTTTTTCGACAGCGATCAATTTATAGCAAAATTACCACTTTTCGGCCATTTTGATCGGGAACAATTTAACGCCTTTTGGAGCCTTTTTCCAAGGATTAAACATTGATTTAAATCAAAAACAGCCGGTACTGTTAATGATGTTTCTTTGTGACATGGATAGTAAAAACCTTGTTAATAACATGTATATTTAAAGGCATTAATGGTTATAAAAGCCAGAAGATAATATAAACATTTGTGATTTTTATTAACGCGTGTGAAAAAAGACCTTTTTGCAGGGAGAGAAACATATAATGTTATCCGCTTCACAGTATTTTTCTTTCGTTTTACTACCCGCCTAAAAGATTACATTTCATTCACCTTCGCTAATCTTAAAATTAACACCCTTTAGTGACTATTTGATGAAATAAAGGCCGCAGGGGATGCGGCCTTGATATTGTTCTTGAGATTACCTTTCAATTTTTATGCTGAAGGTCCGTGACTGGCCTGGCCTGAAAGGCCCCGTAATGGCTGAGCCCTCCTCCCCTTGCGCTTTGCACACCTCATTCATGTCCGTTTCGCAACAGGCCTGGACCTCACGGTTCACAGACAAAGCCACGTCACAGGAGCGGGTCTCCGAAGGGTTGTACAGACGAAGAATCATCTCGTCACGATCCTCCGCTTTTTTCAGCGCACTGAGTACACATCCGTTAGGCGCCAGCGTTAGCAGGCTATAGCTACAGGGTGTGGTGAAAGAGGCACGGTTAAGCTTCATCGCATCCCACGGAATTTTGTTATAACAGTGCACTGGCGTTAACCACGACTTCGCCTGCTGCGCAACACCAGCACTGACGGGCGTACCATTAAAACTGAACAGGCTAAAGCGACAGGTTAACTGGCCCCGCATCTGCGAATCAGGCACCGGCATTTTGATCCCGGACGGTCTGCCGGGGCGCAGCAGTAAATCTTCCTTCCCAAGCACCCCCACGCCGCGAAGCAACGTCAGGGCAAACGTTTTTTGACGCTCGCCAGTCACTTCAAATTCGCGTAACCCTTCGGTAAACAGCGCCATCCCGTTACGCCGTTCCTGGAGCACCGCGTAGTTAAGCAGATTCCACACCGGCAGCGGCGCTTCCTTCCAGCCCTCCTCCTGCCAGTTCGCCATCGCTTCATCCTTTACAGGTCGCGTCAGCGAACCGAACTGGGTATCAGCTAACACCGTGTCTGCGGTGAAGGGCGTCGGGATCAACACCCGAACACGGTGGTCATCCGCGTGATTTCCGAGACGTGCCTCGACGTCGATACGTCGGCTGTTATGGCTGAGCGTGACCGTGAGCTCTGCCTCAAGCGTTCCCGTCTGCTGACGCGCAGAACGTTCAGCGAGATCCGCCGGCACCGCCATGCGGTGGCGGATCACCGCCCTGCTCTGCCAGGCCTCGTGGATCACCTTAACCTCATGCTCGCCCTGCGCGGAAGTGAGTCTCCACTCTTCCCGTGAAGGCGAGTAGTCGTACTCATCGCCATCATCCGAGCTCTCTTCTATTTCCAGCGCGCGGTCATAGATAAGCCCGGACGCTTTATCGAGCAGACGCAGGGTGCCGTCGTCGTTTAACGTTATTTCCCAGAAAGCATTTTCCAGTAATGCCTCCGACGTTGTTTCTGGCGCCAGCAGCTTGCCAGCCACGTGCGGCTCGATATAGAGCGTGCGGTAACCCATTGATGGCAGGATCTGGTTGAGCTGGATATCAAACTCCATAAAGGGATCGTAGTTGCCGTAATGCACAATCTGCCGGTCTATTAAGCCGGGGTCGATTTCACGCGCGCTGCGGAGATAATAAGGGATTTCATTTCCCTTTTCGTCCAGCAGGCGGAACTGGCTGGCGCGCAGACGTATCGTAGTGTTAATCACTTCCTCACGCGGCCAGGGCGTGAGGTTAAACATCACCAGTTTGTCTTCCTCGCACTGCGGCATGTTGTCGACAATCTTGCGCATATAGAAGCATGTCAGGTTATCGGCCATGTCTTCCGCCAGCTCGAAGCGGGACATGACCTCGCGATGCACTTTGTCACTACAGCAGCAGCCGATACTGTCGTGGGCGTGATTCTTGAGGATCTCTTTCCACATTTTTTCCAGCAAGCCGTGGTGATATTCAAAGCCCAACGTCCAGGCAAGCGTGGCCAGCGGCTCAAGGACGTTGACGATTTTATTCTCTATCCGGGCGTGGGCGATTTTAATGTCCATCCGCGTGGAGCCTATCGTCCGGTGCACCCGCATATATTTACCGTCAATAAACTCCCCTTTCAGCGTCGCCAGTTCATCGCGGTGCGCGTCAATGTGGTCAAACACCTCCTCGAAGCGGCTCATCACAAACTGACGCTGCGGATAGATTTCGCGCAGCTTATCCATCACCGCAAAGATGTTCTGCTGGAGCGGCATCTGATCATGGCCGTTAGGCAGTAAAATTTCTTTCGTCACGGAGGCTTTTTCCAGCACCTCGAAGTACGTGTCGAGCCGTTTGCGCAGCCCGGCCTCATCCTCCGGTAAGTACTTACCAATCGCGTAGCCCAGCGGTAGCACCTGTGCCGTCACTTCACTGCCGTCCTGACTTTGCCAGAGAAATTCGGTTTTATCGGTACCATGCCGCTCGGAACACCCGCGCCAGAACATGGTGCGCGTGATGCCAAAACCGTTGTAAATGTGTGGCAGTTGGGAAGACATGCCGAAGGAGTCCGGCAGATAGCCAATTTTCATCGGCTCGCCAAAGGCCAGACAGTCGCGAATGCCGTACATCAGATTTCGGACAATCGACTC
The DNA here is from genome assembly GCF_049237385.1 of Enterobacter cloacae complex sp. IR5412. Taxonomy (NCBI): domain Bacteria; kingdom Pseudomonadati; phylum Pseudomonadota; class Gammaproteobacteria; order Enterobacterales; family Enterobacteriaceae; genus Enterobacter; species Enterobacter cloacae complex sp. IR5412. The sequence goes on from NZ_JBMKHQ010000004.1 coordinate 47,262, forward strand.
GCCGGAGACAAGGGTGGTGTCCGTCTGGGTATACCACGGCCCGATAATCAGCTTCCCGGCCGCCACCAGCGCCTTCACGCGTGGCCTGTTTTCCGGTTTCACGGCAAAATAATCTTCCAGCACCGCCGTCTGGCCGTCGAGAACGTAGTATTTATACTCTGCGTCCTGCTCAAGACGGGTGAGGATCTCTTCCATATTATTGACCAGAAGAATACGTGACGCTTCGGTGGTGAAATACCACTCCCGGTCCCAGTGCATATGTGGCGTGATATGAACGCGAGATACAGCTTTCATCTTCGTTTCCTGTCAGTGCGTGTTTAGGATGGTATGTCTTCAGTCACGTAGGTACCGCTCTTCACGGCCTGGCGTCGCCAGAGCAGTAAAATGAGCGTAGAGATTGCGGCGCCCACCAGCGCGGCGCCAAACCAGCCGGCAGCTGCCAGCACGCCGCCCAGCCCGGCATCATGCAGTAAGAAGAGAGAGAAAATGCCCGCGCCCGGGGTGGATAGCCCAATCCCCATCGCTCCGACAATCGCTCCGGTCGCCATTGACCCCAGAACAAATGAGCCGATGACTCGCAACGGATCCTCGATAGCCATCGGAATTGCCCCTTCGGTGATGCCCGCCAGCCCCAGCAGCCAGGTGGATTTGCCGGTCTCAATTTCGAACTGTTTAAACAGATTCGGAGCCAGCATCGTTGATGCCGTCACGGTAAAGGCCGAAACCATTTTGACGGAGGCGAAGATCGCATAAGGCCCGTATACGCCGTTGGCCATCGCGCCCAGACAGAACGCGTAAGAGGCTTTGTTGACCGGACCGCCCAGATCGAACGAGCACATAAAGCCCAGGATCGCCCCCAGCAGCAACGCGTTCGCACCGGAGAGACCATTAAGCCAGGCGGTCAGGGCGTTATTGATCCAGGCCACCGGTTCGCCGATCACAAACAGCATCAGGCTGCCTGCGCCCAGTACGCCAATCACCGGATAGAGATAAAAGGTCAGAAAGCCGTTGTAGCGGCTACTCAGCCGGATGTGGTTTTTCACCCAGCGCATCAGGTAGCCCGCAATCAGCCCGCCGACGATGGCCCCCAGAAAGCCGGAGCCGATCATATTGGCGGCAAGGCCCGCCGCAAATCCCGGCGTAAGCGCAGGTTTATCCGCCAGCGAGTAAGCGGTATAGGCCGCCAGAACAGGGACCATCAGAATGCCGAGCATCCCACCGCCCAGTTTACGGTACATCCACAGCCACGAGTTTTCCTGATCGAACAGGTGCTGCAAGCCAAGGATTTGCGCCAGGAGTACCGACACGGCCAGCACCGTGCCGCCAGCGACAATCAGCGGCACCGCAAAGGAGATACCGCTGAGCAGCGCTTGCTTGAGTTCGGTTTTAACGGACTTTTTCGCGTCCGTGTCGACGTGCGCAGGACGCGCATCGGATACAGGCTGTAGCGTCAGCGCACGCTCAATGAGCGCTTCCGCATGGCGCAAGGGTTCCGCGACGGGCACGGAAATGGCGGGGATCCCCTGAAAACGCTCACGCTCTTTGATCGCCACTTCCGCCGCGAAGATACACGCTTTTGCCTCCTGCAAATGCTGCGCGGTGATGCGCCCCTCAATACCGTTTGCCCCCTGCTTTTCGACCACTACATTGACGCCGAGCTTACGTCCCGCTTTTTCGAGATATTCCGCTGCCATGTAGGTATGGGCGATCCCGGCCGGACAGGCGGTAACGCAGACGATCGTCGGGGCATTCTCTGCGACGGCGGTTTCTTGCGCCTCAGGCGCCGTTTCCAGCGCAGCAAGCACCGCTTCCGCGCTGGTCGCCGTCATCACGTGCGCCCTGAGATCGTCATCCGCCAGGCGGGACGTCAGTTCCGTCAGCACCTGAATATGCGTTGATCCCGCTTGTGCGGGAGGAATGGCGAGCAAAAAAATCAGCTCGACCTCCTCCGGTCCGTCCACGCCTTCCCAGGCCAGCGGCTCGCGCAGTGTTGCCACGGCAAAAGCCGCTTCCTTTACTGCCGCTGATTTACCATGGGGTACGGCCAGCCCCTCGCCCAGCGCCGTCGGGCCAAGCGATTCGCGATGGAAAACCTCTGCCAGAAACGTATCGGCGTCGGCTATTTTGCCCAACGCTACCAGCCGCGTCGCAAGCTGACGGATTGCCTCATCACGGCTGGTAAACTGCGCCTGCACGCAGACAGCACGGGGGTCGGTCAGAGTCGTCAGGTTCATAAGATCCTCACCTATCCAAAGTTATTGTCTGGGGAGGATTGTGGCAGACTGGATAATACATTTATGTGATCATTTTCACTAACAGCGATATTTGTATTTAATTTGTATTATTTACAAATCAGTCACTGAAGGCATAATTCCCCTAAAAAGGTATTAAAAAGGCGTAACACAATGGGCAATAAACCGATGTACCGGCAGATCGCCGATGCGTTCCGCGAGAAGATTAACGCCGGGGAATTAAAACCCGGAGACGCGCTGCCGACGGAATCCAGCCTTCAGGAGGCATTTAACGTTAGCCGTGTCACCGTGCGGCAGGCTTTGAAGCTGCTCGCCGACGAGCAGATCATCGAAAGCATTCAGGGCAGCGGCTCGTATGTAAAAGAGGAGCGGGTGAATTACGATATTTATCAGCTTACCGGCTTTTACGAAAAACTGGCGGATCGCAACGTTGATACGCACAGCGACGTCAGCGTCTTCGAAGTGGTGAAAGCCGATGAGCGGCTCGCGGCAAAACTGGCGCTCAATCCGGATGATAAGGTCTGGCACGTCAAGCGCGTACGCTTCATCAGGGAAAAGCCGGTGAATCTGGAAGAGACATGGATGCCGCTGGCGATGTTCCCCGACCTCACCTGGGAAGTAATGGAACAGTCGAAATACCATTACATTGAGCAGGTCAAAAAGCTGGTTATCGATCGCAGCGAGCAGGAGCTGGTGCCAGTCATGCCATCGGACGAGGCGATTGCCGCCCTGGCGCTCGATCCGGCAAAACCAATTCTTGAAAAAGTTTCCCGCGGCTTCCTTAAAGACGGCCAGGTATTTGAATACAGTCGCAACGTGTTTAACACCGACGACTATAAATTCACTCTGGTGGCTAAACGCAGGCAATAAAAAAAGGCCGCTTTACAGCGGCCAACCATGTCGAAACGGACATTTTTTTATACTTCAACGCGCCCCATTCGGGGAGCAGAGAGGACTTACTTAATGATGGATTTCAGTGCTTCACCGATATCCGCCAGGCTGCGAACGGTTTTCACGCCTGCGGCTTCCAGTGCTGCGAATTTCTCATCAGCCGTACCTTTACCGCCAGCGATAATCGCACCCGCGTGACCCATACGTTTGCCTTTCGGCGCGGTCACACCCGCGATGTAACCCACCACCGGCTTGGTCACATGATCTTTGATGTAAGCAGCCGCTTCTTCTTCCGCGCTACCACCGATCTCACCGATCATCACGATCGCTTCGGTCTGTGGATCTTCCTGGAACAGCTTCAGGATGTCGATAAAGTTAGAGCCTGGGATCGGGTCACCGCCGATGCCCACGCAGGTGGACTGGCCGAAGCCGTAATCGGTGGTCTGCTTAACTGCTTCATAGGTCAGGGTACCGGAACGGGACACGATGCCCACTTTGCCCGGTTTGTGAATGTGGCCCGGCATGATGCCGATTTTGCATTCGCCTGGGGTGATAACGCCTGGGCAGTTCGGGCCGATCATGCGCACGCCTGCTTCGTCCAGCTTCACCTTCACGGTCAGCATATCCAGCGTCGGGATGCCTTCGGTGATGGTGATGATCAGCTTAATGCCTGCGTCGATCGCTTCCAGAATAGAGTCTTTGCAGAACGGCGCTGGAACGTAGATCACGGTCGCGGTTGCGCCCGTCGCTTCTACTGCTTCACGCACGGTGTTGAACACCGGCAGGCCCAGGTGCGTGGTGCCGCCTTTACCTGGCGTTACGCCGCCAACCATCTGCGTACCGTAGGCAATCGCCTGTTCGGAGTGGAAAGTCCCCTGGCTACCGGTGAAGCCCTGGCAGATAACCTTGGTATCTTTATTAATTAAAACGGACATTATTTCCCCTCCACTGCGGCAACAACCTGCTGAGCTGCATCCGTCAGACTTTTCGCTGCAATAATATTCAGGCCGCTGTCAGCCAGTTTTTTCGCGCCGAGTTCAGCGTTATTCCCTTCCAGACGTACAACAACCGGAACGTTAACGCCCACTTCTCCTACCGCGCCGATGATACCGTCGGCGATCAGGTCGCAACGTACGATACCGCCGAAGATGTTCACCAGAACCGCTTTTACATTGCTGTCAGAGAGAATGATTTTGAACGCTTCGGTTACGCGCTCTTTGGTTGCGCCACCGCCCACGTCGAGGAAGTTCGCTGGCTCACCGCCGTGCAGCTTAACGATGTCCATGGTGCCCATTGCCAGGCCCGCACCGTTAACCATGCAGCCGATGTTGCCATCCAGCGCCACGTAGTTCAGCTCCCACTGGGCAGCCTGCGCTTCACGCGGATCTTCCTGAGACTGGTCGCGCATTTCGCGCAGATCCGCCTGGCGGAACAGCGCGTTGCCGTCAGCGCCCAGCTTGCCGTCGAGGCAGATCAGGTCGCCCTGGGTGGTGATCACCAGCGGGTTGATCTCGATCAGCGCCAGATCGCGCTCCAGGAAGATGGTCGCCAGCCCCATGAAGATCTTGGTGAACTGCTGAACCAGCTTGCCTTCCAGACCCAGTTTGAACGCCAGCTCACGTCCCTGGTAAGGCATTGGGCCCGCCAGCGGATCGATTGCCACTTTGTGGATCAGGTGCGGGGTCTCTTCCGCCACTTTTTCGATTTCCACGCCGCCTTCGGTAGATGCCATGAACACCACGCGACGGGAGCTACGGTCTACGACTGCGCCGAGGTACAATTCTTTCGCGATGTCGGTTGCCGCTTCAACCAGGATCTGGTTGACCGGCTGGCCATTCGCATCTGTCTGGTAGGTTACCAGACGCTTGCCGAGCCAATGTTCAGCAAACGCACGGATCTCTTCTTTGCTCTTAACAACCTTCACACCGCCCGCTTTACCACGGCCACCAGCGTGAACCTGACATTTAACTACCCACGGGCCGGAACCGATTTTAGATGCGGCTTCTTCTGCTTCACGCGGGGTAGTACAGGCATAACCCACCGGAGCCGGTAAGCCTGACCTGGCAAACAGCTGTTTGGCCTGATATTCATGTAAGTTCATGTGTTCTATCCATCCTTCAGGGTAATCGTTATCTTCAAACCTGTAGACCGGCGCTACGCTTATCCGGCCTACAGGGCAGGTGATGCTAAATAGTTACTAAACGTCCAGCAGCAGACGCGTTGGATCTTCCAGCAGCTCTTTAATGGCAACCAGGAAGCCTACGGACTCGCGGCCGTCGATCAGGCGGTGATCGTATGAGAGCGCCAGGTACATCATCGGCAGGATCTCAACTTTACCGTCTACCGCCATTGGACGATCTTTAATGGCGTGCATACCCAGGATCGCGCTCTGCGGCGGGTTGATGATCGGGGTAGACATCAGCGAGCCGAACACGCCACCGTTGGTAATGGTGAAGTTACCGCCAGTCAGGTCTTCAACGGTCAGCTTGCCGTCGCGGCCTTTCACGGCCAGCTCTTTGATTTTCTTCTCAATGTCAGCCATACCCAGGGTGTCCACATCACGCAGAACCGGGGTGACCAGGCCGCGTGGGGTAGAAACCGCCATGCTGACGTCGAAGTAGTTGTGGTAAACCACGTCATCGCCATCGATAGACGCGTTCACTTCCGGGTAGCGTTTCAGCGCTTCAACTACCGCTTTCACGTAGAAGGACATGAAGCCCAGACGGATACCGTGACGTTTTTCAAACGCGTCACCGTACTGCTTGCGCAGGTCCATGATTGGCTTCATGTTGACTTCGTTGAAGGTGGTCAGCATCGCGGTGGAGTTTTTCGCTTCCAGCAGACGCTCGGCCACGCGCTTGCGCAGGCGGGTCATCGGCACGCGTTTTTCGCTACGTGCGCCCAGAGCTGGCTGTGCCGCTGGTGCTGCCGCAGGGGCTTTCGCTTCCGCTTTCGCCTCTGAAGGCGCTTTTGCCAGATGCTTGTCGATATCTTCGCGAGTCAGACGGCCACCCACGCCGGTGCCTTTGATGGCTGCCGGATCGAGGCTGTGCTCAGCCAGCAGGCGACGGATCGCCGGGCTGAGCGCGTCATTGGTTTGCTCTTCCAGAGACGCCTGCTGGCGCTGGGCTGGGGTAGACGCTTTCTCTTCAGATTTCGCGCTGGACTCTTTGCCCGCGCTGTTGCCTTCACGCAGGCGACCCAGGATCTGGCGAGAAGTCACGGTCGTACCTTCGTCTTCCAGGACTGCATCCAGAATGCCATCCGCTGAAGCCGGTACTTCCAGTACCACTTTGTCAGTTTCGATTTCTACCAGCACTTCGTCACGGGTTACCGCGTCGCCTGGTTTTTTGTGCCAGGTGGCGACGGTTGCATCTGCTACGGACTCAGGCAGGTCGGGAACAAGAATATCTACGCTACTCATTATGTATCCTTTAATTAATCGACGTTCAGCGCGTCATTGACCAGATCTTGTTGCTGCTTCTGGTGAACGGACATATACCCTACCGCCGGAGAGGCGGAGGCCGGGCGACCTGCATAACGCAGGGCAGACCCAAATGGAATCACTTCACGGAAATGATGCTGGCTGCAATACCATGCGCCCTGGTTGAGCGGCTCTTCCTGGCACCAGACAAAATCATGAACGTGAGCGTACTGTTTCAGTACTTCCTGCATCGCCTGATGCGGGAACGGATAAAGCTGCTCGATACGCACGATGGCGACATCTTTCTGATCGTTCTTACGGCGCTGTTCCAGCAGGTCGTAATAAACCTTACCAGAACACATTACGACACGCTTAACGGCCTGCGGATCCAGCTCGTCAATTTCACCGATGGCTGGCAGGAAGGTGCCATTAGCCAGTTCATCCAGGCTCGAAACCGCCAGCGGATGACGCAGCAGGGATTTTGGCGACATGACCACCAGCGGACGGCGCATACCGCGCAGCGCCTGACGACGCAACATGTGGTACACCTGAGCCGGGGTGGACGGCACGCAGACCTGCATGTTCTGCTCGGCGCAGAGTTGCAGATAACGCTCCAGACGCGCGGAGGAGTGCTCCGGCCCTTGTCCTTCATAGCCGTGCGGCAGCAACATCACCAGACCACACATACGGCCCCACTTCTGCTCACCGGAGGAGATGAACTGGTCGATGACGACCTGCGCACCGTTGGCGAAGTCACCGAACTGCGCTTCCCAGATAGTCAGGGTGCGGGGTTCTGCGGTGGCGTAGCCGTATTCGAAGGCCAGAACCGCTTCTTCTGACAGCACGGAGTCCCAGACCTTGAACTGGCCCTGACCGTTATGCACGTGCTGAAGCGGAGTATAGGTTGAACCGTTAGACTGGTTGTGTACAACCGCATGACGGTGGAAGAAAGTGCCACGACCCGCATCTTCACCGGACAGACGAACCGGAATACCTTCGTCAACCAGCGTCGCATAGGCCAGCGTTTCCGCGCCGCCCCAGTCGAACAGCTTCTCACCCGCCGCCATGGCCTGGCGGTCGCCATAGATCTTGGCCACGCGGGATTGCATTTCGATCGCTTCCGGCACGGTGCTGATGCGTTTAGCCAGCTCCTGCAAACGCTTCATCTCAACCTTGTTCGGGTAGCTCTCGTCCCACTCGTGGTTGAGGTACGGCGACCAGGTAAAGGAGTGCATGTTCATTGGGCGCAGCTCTTTGACCACGCATTCACCCGCGTCCAGCGCGTCGCGATAAAGATTGACCATTTCGGTCGCATCTTCCAGCGTCGCCACTTTTTCGCTTTCCAGCTTGTCAGCATAGATTTTACGCGGCGTCGGGTGTTTTTTGATTTTCTGGTACATCAGCGGCTGGGTTGCACTTGGCTCATCCGCTTCGTTGTGGCCGTGACGGCGGTAGCAGAAGAGGTCAATGAACACGTCGCGCTTAAAGGTGTTACGGAAGTCCAGCGCCAGACGGGTAACGAAAGCAACGGCTTCCGGGTCATCCGCGTTTACGTGGAAGATTGGCGCCTGAACCATTTTACCGATGTCGGTGCAGTACGGGGTAGAACGCGCATCCAGCGGGTTAGAGGTGGTGAAGCCCACCTGGTTGTTGATTACGATGCGAACGGTACCGCCCACTTCATAACCACGCGCTTTCGACATGTTCAGGGTTTCCTGAACCACGCCCTGCCCTGTGACTGCCGCATCACCGTGAATGGTGATTGGCAGCACTTTATTGCTGCTCGGCTCGTCCAGACGATCCAGACGCGCACGCACGGAACCGATAACCACCGGGCTGACGATTTCCAGGTGCGACGGGTTAAACGCCAGCGCCAGGTGAACCTGACCGCCCTCGGTTTCGATATCCGACGAGAAGCCCATGTGGTACTTCACGTCACCGGTGCCGAGGTGCTCTTTATGTTTACCCGCAAATTCGTCGAACAGATCCTGCGGTTTTTTACCCAGCACGTTAACCAGCACGTTCAGACGGCCACGGTGCGCCATGCCCAGCACCACTTCGCGCGTGCCGCTCTTACCGGCATGACGAATCAGCTCTTTCAGCATCGGGACTAACGCATCGCCGCCCTCCAGTGAGAAGCGTTTTGCGCCCGGGAATTTCGCGCCCAGATAGCGCTCAAGGCCTTCGGCTGCCGTCAGTTCGCTCAGGAAACGTTTTTTCTCGTCTGCTGAGAAATTCGCGTGACCCGCCACGGATTCGATACGCTGCTGGATCCAGCGTTTCTCTTCGGTGGAGGTAATGTGCATATATTCCGCGCCGATGGAGCCGCAGTAGGTTTGCTTGAGCGCATCAATCAGATCGCCCAGTTTCATCGTGTCTTTGCCGATGGCAAAGGAACCTACGTTAAAGCTTTCCTGGAAATCGGCCTCGGTCAGATCGTGATAAGCCGGATCGAGATCCGCTACACGTTCCTGCTGCCACAGTCCCAGCGGATCGAGATTCGCATGCTGGTGACCACGGAAGCGATAAGCGTTGATAAGCTGCAGGACTTTTACCTGCTTCGCATTGGTGTCAGGGTCGGAAATCGCAGAAGAGTAACGTGAGGCATCCTTCGCCAGACGACGGAAATAATCACGTGTTTTTGAATGGAATTGATCCGGTTTGACCCCTGTACCAGGCAACTGCTGGAACATGGAACGCCAGTTTGCGTCCACTGAGTCAGGATCGGTTAAGAAGTCTTCATAGAGCTGTTCTATCCAGCTCTGGTTTGAACCAGAGAGGTAAGAAGAGTCCAGCCAGGCTTTCATTGCGCCGTTCTGCATCGTGATCCCTTAAGCATTTTTATGCTTACTTTCGCCGTAGAAACTACCACGCACACCACGTGTACGTGCCGGGGTTCACCTGCGAGCTCTTTTCATTTGGCCCGCGAAGGAACCTTTAGAAACTGTCTAAACTTCAGGGCAGTTTTTAAAGGTTTCTGCAATTTGCCCGGTGGCGCTACGCTTACCGGGCCTACTGTTACGTAGGCCGGATAAGCGCAGCGCCATCCGGCGTTGTTACTTACGCACTGCGCTGCAACAACATCGACTTAATATGGCCGATGGCGCGCGTCGGGTTCAGCCCCTTAGGACACACACTGACGCAGTTCATGATGCTATGGCAGCGGAATACGCTGAAAGCGTCACTTAACCCTTCCAGACGATTCTCGGTTTCGGTATCGCGGCTGTCGATCAGGAAGCGATAGGCAGCCAGCAGACCCGCAGGGCCGATAAATTTATCCGGGTTCCACCAGAATGACGGGCATGACGTTGAACAGCATGCACAGAGAATACACTCGTACAACCCATCGAGTTTTTCACGCTGCTCAGGCGACTGTAAGTGCTCGCGAGCGGGTGGATTTTGCCCATTATTCAATAAGTAAGGCTTAATCTTCTCATATTGTGCATAGAATTGCCCCATGTCCACCACCAAATCACGCACGACCGGCAGGCCAGGCAGAGGACGGATGACAATTTTCTGGCCTGCACGCTGTAGCGCTGAAATTGGCGTGATACAGGCCAGACCGTTTTTGCCGTTCATGTTTACACCGTCAGAGCCACATACCCCTTCACGGCAGGAGCGGCGGAACGACAGCGTAGGATCTTTTTCTTTCAGCTGGATTAAAGCATCCAGCAGCATCATGTCACGACCTTCTTCCGCTTCGAGGGTGTAATCCTGCATACGCGGAGCATCGTCTACATCCGGGTTATAACGATAAACTGAGAATTCGAGTTTCATTATCCTGTCTCCGCATTAGTAAGTACGAATCTTCGGCGGGAACGCCGGACGCAGTTTCGGTTCCATGTTAACGCTACGACGCGTCATGGTTTCCGACTCTGGCAGATACAGGGAATGGCACAGCCAGTTTTCGTCATCACGATCCGGGAAGTCGAAGCGGCTATGGGCGCCACGGCTTTCGGTACGGAAGTTTGCCGACATCGCAGTGGCGAACGCGGTTTCCATCAGGTTATCCAGCTCCAGGCACTCAACGCGCTGGGTGTTGAACTCGCTCGAGGTATCGTCCAGACGGGCATTCTTCAGACGCTCGCGGATCGTTTTCAGTTGCTCAAGCCCTTTGGCCATCGCGTCACCTTCACGGAATACCGAGAAGTTGTGCTGCATACACTCTTGCAGCGCTTTACGGATTTCCACCGGATCTTCGCCGTTACGGTTGCCGTTCCAGCGGTTGAGGCGCTCAAGAGAGGCATCAATTTCGTCGTCGGTCGCATCACGCAACGCGCCCTGCTCGGCAATAGATTCCTGGAGATGCAGCCCCACCGCACGGCCAAATACCACCAGGTCCAGCAGGGAGTTGCCGCCCAGACGGTTTGCGCCGTGCACGGATACGCAGGCAATTTCGCCTACCGCGAACAGACCAGGGATGACCACGTCTTCACCCTGCTCGTTCACGGTCAGGGCCTGACCGGTCACTTTGGTCGGAATACCGCCCATCATGTAGTGACAGGTTGGGATAACCGGAATCGGCTCTTTCACCGGGTCGACGTGGGCGAAGGTGCGGGACAGTTCCAGAATGCCCGGCAGACGGGATTCCAGCACTTCTTTACCCAGATGGTCGAGTTTCAGCTTCGCGTGCGGGCCCCAAGGGCCGTCGCAGCCGCGGCCTTCACGGATTTCGATCATGATGGAACGCGCCACCACGTCACGACCCGCCAGGTCTTTCGCATTCGGGGCATAACGCTCCATAAAGCGCTCGCCATGTTTGTTCAGCAGATAGCCACCTTCACCACGGCAGCCTTCTGTCACCAGCACGCCCGCACCGGCGATACCGGTTGGGTGGAACTGCCACATCTCCATGTCCTGCACCGGCACGCCAGCGCGGATAGCCATCCCAACGCCGTCACCGGTGTTGATGTGGGCGTTGGTAGTGGACTGATAGATACGGCCTGCGCCGCCGGTGGCCAGCACGGTTGCGCGCGCTTTGAAATAGACCACTTCACCGGTTTCAATGCACAGTGCGGTACAACCCACCACCGCGCCATCGGCGTTTTTCACCAGATCCAACGCATACCACTCGGAGAAGATGGTGGTGTGGTTTTTCAGGTTTTGCTGATAAAGGGTATGCAGCAAAGCGTGACCGGTACGGTCAGCCGCTGCTGCGGTACGTGCCGCCTGTTCGCCGCCGAAGTTTTTCGACTGGCCGCCAAACGGACGCTGATAGATGGTGCCATTTTCCAGACGGGAGAACGGCAGACCCATGTGGTCCAGCTCCAGAATCGCTTCCGGGCCGGTTTTACACATATATTCGATGGCATCCTGGTCGCCGATGTAGTCGGAACCTTTTACCGTATCGTACATGTGCCATTCCCAGTTATCTTCATGGGAATTACCCAGCGCAACGGTGATACCGCCCTGCGCAGACACAGTGTGGGAACGGGTCGGGAATACTTTAGAGAGCAGCGCACAGGTCTGGCCGCTCTGGGAAATTTGCAGTGCGGCGCGCATACCTGCGCCACCCGCACCAATCACAACAGCATCAAATTCTCTGACTGGCAGTTTCATTACACACCCCACACCACAACAAATCCATAAATGACGTAAACCAGCAGAGCAACAACAATAATCAGTTGCAGCGGAAGGCGAATCGCCAGCGGTTTAACGTAATCGGTCAACACCTGCCACATGCCAATCCAGGCATGAATAAGGATGGAGAACAGGGCCAGCAGGGTGAACACTTTGGTGAAGGCCGATCCGAAGAAACCACTCCAGATTTCCCACGTCAGTGTGCCGCTAGTGGCGAAGAAACCGATCATATAGATGATGTAGAGCGTGAGGACGATGGCGGTAGCGCGGACCAGGATGAAGTCATGTACGCCGTTGCGTCCTAATGCGGAGGCGTTGCTTACCATACGAGAACTCCTGCGAGAAGTGAAAGCACGACAGTGATCACAAATGAAATGTTAGCGGTACGTTTACCGGCCTCGAACGTCTCTTCCAGGTAGCCAAAGTCCATCAGCATATGGCGAACGCCGCCAACCACGTGATAGGCCAGCGCGGTCAGAATGCCCCACATGATAAATTTCACGAAGAAGCTGTTCATGATGGCTGAGGCCTGGAGGAATCCTTCAGGAGATGAGAGGCTGGTTCCCAGTAACCACAGCAAGATACCAACCGCCACAAACGTAATCACACCAGAAACACGGTGCAGAATGGACGCTATTGCTGTTACAGGGAATCGGATCGTTTTGAGATCCAGATTGACAGGTCTTTGTTTTTTCACATTTCTTATCATGAATAACGCCCACATGCTGTTCTTATTGTTTCCTTCCTCCGGACTGCGATGCGGGTCAGACAGCGTTCCTTTTCTATAACTGCGCGTCATGCAAAACATTGCTTCCAAATGCTAAAACGACACGTTACAACGCTGGGTGGCTCGGGATTGCAGGGTGTTCCGGAGACCTGGCGGCAGTATAGGCCGTTCACAAAATCATTACAATTAACCTACATACAGTTTGTTGGGTTTTCTCTGGAACAGTGATCGGGGTCACGATAACAACATCTTTTTAATTTTTAATCATCTTATTTGACAAATGTTAAACAATATTGTTACAAACGTCATCAGAAAAGGCATATAATGCGCAAAAGTTATGAGGTCTCTCTTTCACCTGACAAATAGTTATGTAACAGTGTGATGGTATTGACCGAAGTTATCAGGACAGTTATTAGTGATATACAGGTTTGAATAATTCGGACTGCAAAAACGCTGATTTGCTGTTGTTTCACTGATATTTCATTCGTTTACCTGCAAGGCGCCATAGCTCTGTACCCTGGTTTCTCCTCGTGAGATGAGCGGTAAGCCAAATAACAATCTGGTAACGATGATTAACAGCTGAAAGCAAATCCGGTAAAGCGCAGTCTTAAGCATAAGGCGCTAAGGAGACCGTAAATGGCTGATACAAAGGCAAAACTCACCCTAAATGGTGATGATGCTATTGAACTGGATGTGCTAAAAGGCACGCTCGGTCAGGATGTTATTGATATCCGTACGCTGGGTTCCAAAGGGGTATTCACCTTTGACCCTGGATTCACCTCCACCGCATCTTGCGAATCCAAAATCACCTACATTGACGGTGACGAAGGTATCCTGCTCCATCGCGGCTTCCCCATCGATCAGTTAGCCACCGAATCCAACTATCTGGAAGTGTGCTACATCCTGCTGAACGGCGAAAAACCGACGCAGGCCCAGTACGATGAATTTAAAACCACCGTGACCCGTCACACCATGATCCATGAGCAGATTACCCGTCTGTTCCATGCGTTCCGTCGTGACTCTCATCCGATGGCGGTCATGTGCGGTATTACCGGTGCGCTGGCGGCGTTCTACCACGATTCTCTGGACGTGAATAACCCACGTCACCGTGATATCGCGGCGTTCCGTCTGCTGTCCAAAATGCCTACTATGGCGGCGATGTGTTACAAATACTCTATCGGTCAGCCGTTTGTGTATCCACGCAACGACCTCTCCTACGCAGGTAACTTCCTGCGCATGATGTTCTCCACGCCGTGTGAAGAGTACGAAGTGAACCCGGTGCTGGAACGCGCGATGGACCGTATTCTGATCCTGCACGCTGACCACGAACAGAACGCCTCGACCTCTACCGTCCGTACCGCAGGCTCTTCCGGCGCGAACCCGTTCGCCTGTATCGCTGCGGGTATCGCCTCCCTGTGGGGACCGGCGCACGGCGGCGCGAACGAAGCAGCACTGAAGATGCTGGAAGAGATCAGCTCCGTTGAGCACATTCCTGAGTTCGTGCGCCGCGCGAAAGACAAGAATGACTCCTTCCGTCTGATGGGCTTCGGTCACCGTGTTTACAAAAACTACGACCCTCGCGCGACCGTTATGCGTGAGACCTGCCACGAAGTGCTGAAAGAGCTGGGCACCAAAGATGATCTGCTGGAAGTGGCGATGGAGCTGGAACACATCGCGCTGAACGACCCGTACTTCATCGAGAAGAAACTCTACCCGAACGTCGATTTCTACTCTGGCATTATTCTGAAAGCGATGGGCATTCCGTCTTCCATGTTCACCGTAATCTTCGCCATGGCGCGTACCGTGGGCTGGATTGCGCACTGGAACGAAATGCACAGCGAAGGCATGAAAATCGCGCGTCCTCGTCAGCTGTATACCGGCTACGAGCAACGTGATTTTAAGTCTGACATTAAGCGCTAAAAAACACGCCCGGCGGCGCTTCGCTTGCCGGGCCTACAAGTGCGAGATGTAGGCCGGGTAAGGCGTAGCCACCACCCGGCTTTTTTACATCTGGCACCCAGGACACCAGTAAAACGGCCTGGAAGAGATCGTCGCCTTCTCAATCACCCCGCCGCACCGCTCACACTTTTTACCTGCCCGATGAAACACCTTGAAGCGGAACAGCGCCCCGTGATGCTTGTTCTCATCCACCACGCCGCGCGTGTTGTACGACAGCCGTGGAATATCCAGTAACGCGTACGACAGCGCCTCCAGCTGTTCATCGCTTAGCTGCGACGCTTTGCGCTGCGGCGCCAGCCCCACTTCCCAGAGGATCTCCACCCGCAGGTAGTTTCCCAGCCCCGCCAGAAATGCCTGATCGAGCAACAGCCCGGAAAACTGCCGGTTGCGGAATGTGGGCGATAACAGCCGGGCTTTCACATCGCTTGCCGTCAGGCGCATATCCAGCACGTCCGGCCCAACCCGCTGTAAGAACGGGTGCGTGAGCAACTGCTCCGGCGTTAACATTTCGATATCAGAAGCGCTGTAGAGCAGGATCGCCTTATCCGCCGTTTGTAGCCGCACTCGCAGCACGCGGGTCGTTTGCGGCTGCTCGTCCGCCTTTACCACCCGCCAGACGCCGTAAAGCTGATTGTGGCTATATAACGTAAGGTTATGGGAAAAGTGGGTGAGCAACGCTTTGCCGCGCGTTTCAATGTGGGTCACCGTCTGTCCCACCAGCTCTGTTTCAAACGGTTTTAGTTGAGGAAAGGCAAACCAGACGTGTGTCAGAGTTTTGCCCTTTATCGCCGCCTCCAGGCTATCCGCCGCGCGGCGGATCTCCGGACCTTCTGGCATGTTATTGTCCTTTCATGATTATTCTGCGCTGACAACAATGCCCTCTTCCGAGAACGCCGCCCGCAGGCGTCGTGCAAACTGGAGCGCATGCTCGCCGTCACCGTGTAAGCACACCGTATCAGCCTGAACGTTTGCCGTTGTACCCTCCGTCGAGGTTACTCGCCCGAAGCGCACCATCTCCAGCGTCTGCGCCAGCGCTTTACCTTCGTCGGTGATCAGCGCACCGGCCTGCGTACGCGGAACCAGGCTGCCGTCCGGCAGGTATCCCCGATCGGCAAACACTTCCTGCCGCGTAATCAGCCCCAGCCGTTCGCCGGCACGGATAAGCTCGCTGCCCGCCAGGCCCACCAGCACCAGACGCGGATTGCAGTCCCGTACCGCGCGGGCAATGGCGTCTGCCAGCGCCGGATCTTTCGCCGCCTGGTTATAGAGCATGCCGTGCGGCTTGACGTGGCGCATCTCGCCCTTCTCAGCGCGCACTATCGCCTCCAGGGCGCCGATCTGGTAGAGCATTTGCGCGTAAACCGTCTCAGGCGGCAGATCCATCGCCGTGCGACCAAAGTTTTCCCGGTCCGGAAAGCTGGGGTGAGCGCCTATCGCCACGCCGTTTTTCACGGCATTGCGCACGCTCGCCAGCATGGTCTGCGCATCGCCGGCATGAAACCCACAGGCGATATTCACCGAGGAGACCAGCGTCATCAGCGCCGCATCGGCGCTGCTGCCCTCCCCCAGATCGGCGTTTAAATCAATCTTTACCATCGAGCCTCCACGCCAGCTGTTCGAGATAACGCTGCTGATCCTGACGGGCTTTCAGCGCCTCCTCCAGCGAACACTGCACAAAATGAATTGGCTGACCGAGAGGAATTTGCGCCAGATGGTAGCGATCCGCTTCAATAATGCAGGCAATACGCGGATATCCTCCCGTGGTTTGCGCATCGTTCATCAGTACGATGGGCTGTCCGTTGCCCGGCACCTGAATCACCCCCGGCAACAGACCATGGGAAAGCAGCTCCCGGTCAGTCGTGCGGGTCAGCGGCTGGCCCTGAAGCCGGTAACCCATGCGGTTACTCTGCGGGCTGATCTTCCATGGCGAGCGCCAGAAAGACTCTTTTGAGGCCTCATCGAACTCATGATATTCCGGCCCCGGCAGGGCGCGGATCAGGTTCCCCCACAACAGCTGCTTCACGCCCTGCGTGGTGGTGAAATGGCGCGCTGATGGCTTAATCGCCAGGCGATCGCCGTCGCGCAGCAGCCGTCCTTCATGTCCGCCCATTCCCGCTTTCTGGTCGGTGCTGGATGAGCCCAGCACCTCCGGCACGTCGATACCTCCCGCCACCGCAAGATAGCTGCGCACGCCGTGCAGAGGACGCTTGAGCGTCAGACGCTGTCCGGCTTTCGCCCGCAGGCGCCAGCCGGTCCACACCGCTTTGCCGTCCAGCGTCGCGTCACAGCCCGCGCCGGTTAAGGCAAACCAGGTTTCCTGACCAAACTCAATCACGCACTGACCCAGCGTAATTTCTAACGCCGCCGTGCTGCCGGCGTTGCCTACCAGCAGGTTGGCAATCTCCAGCGAGGGACGATCAAGCGCACCGCAGTAGCTCACGCCCGACTGACGCAGGCCAAAGCGCCCGGCATCCTGTACCGAGGTGTAAAGCCCTGCGCGAATAAGCGTTAACATATCCCCTCCTTTTGCGGGATAAAGCGCAGGGTATCCCCCGGACGCAGGAGTATGGGTGCGTCCTGGCCAGGTTCAAATAACGGCGTGGATGTGTGCCCGATAAGCTGCCAGCCTCCCGGCGAGGCGAGCGGATAAATTCCCGTCTGTTCGCCACCAATCGCCACGCTGCCCGCCGGTACGCTCAGGCGCGGCTCAGCCCGGCGCGGCGTATGCAACTGGGGCGATAACCCGCCCAGATAGGGGAAACCCGGCTGAAATCCCAAAAACCAGACAACATAGTCGACTGAGCTATGCAGCTCCACAACCTGCTTCTCCGTTAATCCACAGTGCTCGGCCACGACGCCAAGGTCGGGGCCTCCCTTGCCGCCATAGACAACCGGGATCTCAATCGTCCGCGATTCCGGCTCCAGCGCCTCGCTCTCCTCCCACCAGCGTTGCAGACGCTCAATGGCATCCAGCGCCCCCGTGTGCGGATCACGCAGCACCACGGTGATATTATTCATACCCGGAATAGCTTCAACCACGCCAGGTAGCTCGGGCAGTCGTTGAGCCAGACGCCAGATACGCTTTTGCGTGGCAAGCGTCACCGGAGGCTCAAGTTCCAGAACCACTGCGGTTTCACCCAGAAGATAACAACGCGCTCGCTGCACTTAACTACCTCTCATCAGGCCGGATTAGGGATATCAATAAACGTCACATCCAGATCGGTATTTTCCGTCAGCCACTCGCTGAGGGCGCGGATGCCGCCACGCTCGGTGGCGTGATGGCCTGCCGCGTAAAAATGCAGGCCTTGTTCACGGGCAGAGTGAATGGTCTGCTCGGAAACCTCGCCGGTAATGAAGGCGTCGACACCGAAACGCGCCGCGCTATCAATAAAGCCCTGGCCGCCGCCGGTGCACCATGCCACGCGCTTCACGGTATCCGGCCCGGTGTCGCCGCACCACAGCGGACGACGCCCCAGGCGTGCTTCGATCCACGATGCCAGCTCCAGACCCGGAACCGGCATCGACAGTTCACCCCACGGCACCAGGGGTTCAATTTCGCCCATCACGGTTATCCCCAGCAGCTGCGCAAGCTGAACGTTATTCCCCAGTTCAGGATGCGCATCGAGCGGCAGGTGATAGCCGTACAGGTTGATGTCATTCGCCAGCAGCGTTTTGAGACGGTTGCGCTTCATGCCGCGAATAATCGGTGATTCGTTTTTCCAGAAATAACCGTGATGGACAATCACCGCGTCGGCTTCCTGACGCACCGCCTCATCCAGCAGCGCCTGGCTTGCCGTTACGCCGGTGATGATTTTTTGCACCGTCTCGCGACCCTCCACCTGTAAGCCATTCGGACCGTAGTCGCTAAACGAGGCGGTGTTGAGTTTTTCGTTAATCAGGCGTTCCAGTTCACTGTTTTTCATCATCTTTCTCTCAAACTTTTCGGGCGGTTTCGTACGCCGCCAGCGTGGCGACGCGCGCCTGTTTATGGTCGACAATGGGACGGGGATAGTTCAGGGTAACACGCTGTTTATCCGCCCATGCCCAGGGTTCATGAATGGCTTTGGCGGGGACATCCTTAAGTTCAGGCAGCCAGCGACGGATAAACTCGCCGTCGACGTCAAATCGTTGTCCCTGCGTGGTCGGATTAAAGATCCGAAAATAGGGAGCCGCATCCGTGCCGGTGGAGGCCGCCCACTGCCAGCCGCCGTTATTTGCCGCCAGATCGCCATCGATCAGCTGAGAGATAAAATAACGCTCTCCGGTTCGCCAGTCGATAAGCAGATCCTTCACCAGGAAGCTGGCGGTAATCATACGCAGACGGTTATGCATCCACCCGGTTTCATTGAGCTGCCGCATAGCCGCATCAACAATCGGGAAGCCGGTGAGCCCACGCTGCCATGCCTTCAGCAGCTTCTCATTCGACTGCCACTGTACCTTATCGGTCCAACGAATGAAGGGGCGATGTTTACATAAATCAGGATGATACGTCATCAGATGGCGATAAAACTCACGCCAGATCAGTTCGTTCAGCCACACTGCGCCCGCCCCCCCGTCTACCGCCTGAGGCTGTTCCGCCAGTAGCCGATGTAAACACTGGCGCGGGGAGAGCGCGCCCAGCGCTAAACAGGCCGACAGGCGGCTGGTGCCTTCAATCGCTGGAAAATCCCGCCGCGCCTCGTAATCCGCCGCCCCCTGCGCGCAGAACTGACGCAACCGGGCGATAGCCGCTTTCTCGCTGGCGGGGAATACCGTTTCATCAAACGACTGCTGGGGATAATTCAGCCTGATGTCCTGCAGATCCGTTATCGTTTCCCCTCTTATGGCCGGGGCGGGAACGCATTCTGGCAGCCCCTCTTTCAGACGTTTGATAAAAGCATTTTTAAACGGCGTGAAAACTTTATACATTTCGTGACTGCCGGTCATCACGCTGCCCGGTGCGAGCATCACGCTGTCATCAAAGCCTTCACAGACCACGCCCGTAAGGTTTTTCTCCAGCTGACGATCCCGCTGCTGCTCGTTAAATTCATACTGGTAGTTGTAAAAAAGACGCGTTACCGCGTGCTGCTTACAGATTGCCTGCACCATCTCAAGCTGTGCGGCAAAATCATGGGCCTCTTTATAGATCAGCAGAATGCCTTTTTCGGCCAGTGAATGTTGCAGGTCATTCAGATACGCGCTGAGTAATGCCGCTTGCCGGGGCGCCATGTCATGCTGCCGCCACTGTTCAGGCGTGGCGATAAACAGGGCCAGCACATTCGCGTCTTTAGCGCGGCAGGCGGCCGCGAGAGCGAAGTTGTCGTGAATGCGTAAATCCGCGCGAAACCAAACCAGA
>NZ_JBMKHQ010000004.1:67478-185251 GCF_049237385.1 Enterobacter cloacae complex sp. IR5412
AAATAAAAAAGGCCGCCCGAGGCGGCCTTAACGCT
Organism: Enterobacter cloacae complex sp. IR5412; assembly: GCF_049237385.1. Lineage (NCBI taxonomy): Bacteria > Pseudomonadati > Pseudomonadota > Gammaproteobacteria > Enterobacterales > Enterobacteriaceae > Enterobacter > Enterobacter cloacae complex sp. IR5412. The sequence goes on from NZ_JBMKHQ010000004.1 coordinate 67,514, forward strand.
ACTTGTCCTGCGCTATCGGGGTAAAGGCAATAAACACATTCGGTTTATCACTCTTTACAACGAGTGCGCTGGCGACAATGAACGCGATGCATAAATAGCGTTTCACTATGCGGTCCCTGCTGCTAACCGCTCCACCTATCACCACCGGTGATAAATCGGTGGACACAAGCCCGGGTAGGCGGGCTGCTTTACGGCTATGGATACACCTTTCCCAGGACCGATGCCCATTTGCGAGATGGCGGAAAGGGACGTGGCATCATAATTAACACCAACGCCAAAAGTAAGTTATTTCAGTAAAATTAGGAATTTATAAAGGTGAAGTGGATTGCGAACTTTTTAAAGAAGGGTATGATAAAAATCCCGGGTAGGGGCTGCAAGATTACCCAACGGACCGCGAATCCCGAGGGACAAAAAAACCGCCACTTTGCTGTAGGCGGTTTTTTTATGGCTACGATGTCACACCGTATCAGTAGAAATCGCAGGTTGCTTTCTCGGCCTGATCCATCCACACCGGCTTTTCGCTGGTTTTCGCCCAGACGCGGTGCAAATAGCTGTAAAAACGTGCGCGATCTTTCCAGAACAGCATCACCGGCAGGGCCAGCACGCCAGCCACTACGGCGAAAGTGCGACGCATGAACACGATATGAGCCGGATACTCTTTATAAAGATCCATATTTTTCTCCCCTGTAGTTGGCCGGAAACCGTCTCCGGAAAATGTGAAATCTGTGACCTGGTTAAAATAATACCGCTTTGTTTGTAATTTTACTACTCATCCGACCACTTATTTTCATCCATTTCGTGAATATTTACATTCACGCCTGTAATTAAGTTACAAAAAAGTTAACAGTTTACTTAACAATAGTTAAATTGTGGTCTTTCCCATTTTTATACTTTTTTTACACCTGCCCTTCTGATTTTTGCGAAATCTTTGCGCCACAAATCCTACCGTTTGTACAACAACAAAAGTCACCCGGAGGTGGAGTGTGAGTGCAGGTCTGATTGCCGGCATCGTGCTGGTGTTCCTGTTATTGGGTTATCTGATTTATGCCCTGACTAATGCGGAGGCATTCTGATGGCTGCTCAGGCGTTTTTGCTTATTGCCAGCTTTTTACTGCTGCTGTTTGTGCTCGCCAGGCCGCTGGGAACAGCGCTGGCGCGGCTGATAAACAACGTGCCACTGCCGGGTACGCGAAAAATTGAAAACGTGCTCTGGCGCATTTCAGGTATCAGCGACCGCGAAATGAGCTGGGGCCAGTACCTGATGGCGATACTGCTTCTGAATATCGTGGGGCTTATTGCCCTCTTTACGCTGCTCATGCTCCAGGGCAATTTGCCGTTGAATCCGCAGCAGTTACCAGGTTTATCCTGGCATCTGGCGCTGAACACGGCGGTCAGCTTTGTCACCAATACCAACTGGCAGTCTTACGCCGGTGAAACCACGCTCAGCTACTTCAGCCAGATGGCAGGGTTAACCGTGCAAAACTTTCTGTCTGCATCCAGCGGTATCGCGGTGATCTTCGCCCTGACGCGCGCGTTTGCCCGTCAGAATGTCAGCACGCTTGGCAACGCGTGGGTTGATGTCACGCGCATCACCCTTTGGATCCTGGTGCCTGTTGCGCTGATTATTGCCCTGTTCTTTATACAGCAAGGCACTCTGCAAAACCTGCTGCCTTATACCCCTTACACCTCGCTTGAAGGGGGCAGGGAACTCCTGCCAATGGGGCCAGTGGCGTCGCAGGAAGCAATCAAGATGCTGGGCACCAACGGGGGCGGCTTCTTCAACGCCAACTCATCGCATCCGTTTGAAAACCCAACGGCATTAACCAATTTTGTACAGATGCTGGCGATCTTCCTGATCCCCGCCGCGCTCTGCTTCGCCTTTGGCGATGTGGTTAACGATCGCCGCCAGGGCCGTACGCTGCTGTGGGCCATGTCGTTAATCTTCGTGGTCTGCGTTGCACTGGTGATGTGGGCCGAATGGAACGGCAACAGCCATTTCATGCAGCTGGGGGCTAACAGCAATATCAACCTGGAAGGCAAAGAGAGCCGCTTCGGCATTCTTGCCAGCAGCCTCTACGCGGTGGTCACCACGGCGGCCTCCTGCGGGGCGGTGAACGCCATGCACGACTCTTTCACCGCGCTTGGCGGCATGATCCCGATGTGGCTGATGCAGATTGGCGAGGTGGTCTTCGGTGGGGTCGGTTCGGGGCTGTACGGCATGCTGTTGTTCGTTCTGCTCGCCGTGTTTATCGCCGGGCTGATGATCGGCCGCACGCCGGAATATCTCGGCAAAAAAATCGACGTCCGCGAAATGAAATTAACCGCGCTGGCAATCCTGGTCACCCCTACCCTTGTGCTGCTCGGTACCGCGCTGGCGCTGATGACCGACGCCGGGCGCAGCGGCATCTTTAACCCGGGCATTCACGGCTTTAGCGAAGTGCTTTACGCCGTTTCGTCTGCCGCAAACAACAACGGCAGCGCCTTTGCAGGGTTAAGTGCCAACTCACCGTTCTGGAACTGTCTGCTGGCGTTCTGCATGTTCTTCGGTCGTTTCGGCGTGATTATTCCCGTCATGGCGATCGCCGGAACACTGGTGAATAAGAAGATCCAGCCGACCACTACCGGTACGTTACCGACTCACGGCGCGCTGTTCGTCGGCCTGCTGATTGGCACCGTTCTGCTGGTAGGTGCCTTGACCTTTATCCCCGCCCTCGCGTTAGGCCCGGTTGCGGAATATCTCTCTTTACGCTGATTTTGCGGAGAATTTGTCATGAGTCGTAAACAACTGGCCCTGCTCGAACCGACGTTAGTTCGTCAGGCCATCATGGATGCGGTAAAAAAACTGAGCCCGCGCGTGCAGTGGCACAACCCGGTGATGTTTATTGTCTGGACTGGAAGTTTACTCACCACCGCACTGGCGATTGCCATGGGAACGGGACACCTTTCAGGAAATGCAACCTTTACCGGCGCCATCAGCCTGTGGCTGTGGTTTACCGTGCTGTTCGCCAACTTTGCCGAAGCGCTGGCGGAAGGCCGCAGTAAGGCGCAGGCCAACAGTCTGAAAGGGGTCAAAAAAACCGCCTTTGCGCGCAAATTACGCGAACCTAAATACGGCGCGCAGATGGACCACGTTCCGGCGGATGAACTGCGCAAAGGTGACGTGGTGCTGGTGGAAGCCGGGGACATCATCCCCTGCGACGGGGAGGTAATTGAGGGCGGCGCGTCGGTAGACGAAAGCGCCATTACCGGGGAATCCGCACCGGTGATCCGTGAGTCGGGCGGAGATTTCGCCTCAGTTACCGGCGGAACGCGCATTCTTTCCGACTGGCTGGTGATCCAGTGCAGCGTTAACCCGGGCGAAACCTTTCTCGACCGGATGATCGCCATGGTGGAAGGCGCACAGCGTCGTAAAACGCCGAACGAGATCGCCCTGACCATTCTGCTGGTGGCGCTCACCATTGTGTTCCTGCTGGCAACGGCGACCCTGTGGCCCTTCTCTGCCTACGGCGGTACAGCGGTCAGCATCACCGTACTGATCGCCCTGCTGGTCTGTCTGATCCCCACCACTATCGGCGGCCTGCTTTCCGCGATTGGCGTGGCGGGGATGAGCCGTATGCTGGGCGCGAACGTCATCGCCACCAGCGGACGCGCCGTTGAAGCGGCGGGTGACGTAGACGTACTGCTGCTGGATAAAACCGGGACCATCACCCTGGGTAATCGTCAGGCCTCTGACTTTTTACCTGCTCCCGGCGTGGATGAAAAAACGCTGGCCGACGCGGCGCAGCTTTCTTCGCTGGCCGATGAGACGCCGGAAGGTCGCAGTATCGTGATCCTCGCCAAGCAGCGCTTTAACCTGCGCCAGCGCGACGTACAAAGCCTGCACGCCACGTTCGTGCCCTTCACGGCGCAAACACGGATGAGTGGAATTAACATTCAGGACCGAATGATCCGTAAAGGCTCCGTTGATGCCATCCGCCGTCATATTGAAGCCAATAATGGACATTTCCCTCCGGAAGTCGACCACCTGGTGGAAAGCGTAGCGCGTCAGGGGGCAACCCCGCTGGTGGTGGCGGAAGGTGCAAGCGTTCTGGGGGTTATCGCCCTGAAGGATATCGTTAAAGGCGGTATAAAAGAGCGTTTCGCCCAGATGCGTAAGATGGGGATCAAAACGGTGATGATCACCGGGGATAACCGTCTGACTGCGGCGGCCATTGCCGCCGAAGCGGGCGTGGATGATTTCCTTTCCGAAGCGACGCCGGAAGCGAAGCTGGCCCTCATTCGCCAGTATCAGGCGGAAGGCCGTCTGGTGGCGATGACCGGCGACGGCACCAACGACGCCCCGGCGCTGGCGCAGGCCGACGTGGCGGTGGCAATGAACTCCGGTACCCAGGCGGCAAAAGAGGCGGGCAACATGGTGGATCTCGACTCGAACCCGACCAAGCTGATCGAAGTGGTGCATATCGGGAAGCAGATGCTGATGACGCGCGGCTCGCTGACCACGTTCAGTATCGCCAACGACGTGGCGAAGTATTTCGCCATCATCCCGGCGGCGTTTGCGGCAACCTACCCGCAGCTGAATGCCCTGAACGTGATGCACCTGCACTCTCCGGCCTCGGCCATTTTGAGCGCGGTGATCTTCAACGCGCTGATTATTGTCTTTCTTATTCCGCTGGCGCTGAAAGGGGTGAGCTATAAGCCGCTGACGGCCGCCGCCATGCTGCGCCGTAACCTGTGGATTTACGGTCTGGGTGGGCTGGTGGTGCCCTTTATTGGGATCAAGGTTATCGACATGTTGTTAACGCTGTTCGGGCTGGTTTAAAAGGTGAATCTCATGACGATGTTACGTCCCGCTATACTGTTGTTTATTCTGCTGTCTCTGATTACCGGCGGGCTTTACCCGCTGATGACAACCGCGCTGGGCCAGTGGTGGTTTGAGGACCAGGCCAACGGCTCGCTGATTATCCAGAACGGTGAAAACCGCGGCTCGCGTCTGATTGGGCAAAACTTTACGGACCCGCGCTACTTCCAGGGACGCCCTTCCGCCACTGCGGAAAGCCCGTATAATCCAATGGCCTCCGGCGGCAGCAATCTGGCTGGCAGTAATCCTGACCTGGACAAAGCCGTTGCTGAACGCGTTGCCGCCCTGCGCGCCGCGAATCCGCAGGCCAGCCGTGAGGTACCGGTTGAGCTGGTCACCGCCTCCGCGAGCGGGCTGGATTACAGCCTGACGCCGGACGCAGCGGCGTGGCAGATCCCACGCGTGGCCGCCGCCCGTCAGCTGACCGTCGAGCAGGTGAGCCAGCTGGTTGCAGAACATACGCAAAAGCCGCTGGTCAGCTTCATCGGCATGCCGGTAGTGAACATTGTTGAGCTGAATCTGGCGCTGGATGCGCTAAGGAAGAACTAAATGACCGAAGAGCCCATGCGCCCGGATCCGGACAGGCTGCTTGAACAGACGGCTGAAGCCCACCGCGGCAAGCTGAAAATTTTCTTCGGCGCCTGCGCGGGCGTCGGGAAAACCTTCGCCATGCTGACGGAAGCCCAGCGGCTTCGGGCGCAGGGGCTTGATATTCTCATCGGCGTGGTGGAAACCCACGGTCGCAAAGAGACGGCGGCGCTGCTGACGGGGCTGGCGACGCAGCCGCCCCAGCGTATCAGCCATCGCGGTCGGCTGGTGACGGAGTTCGATCTTGATGCCGCCCTCGCCCGCCGCCCCGCGCTGATCCTGATGGACGAACTGGCGCACAGCAACGCGCCTGGCTCACGCCACCCGAAGCGCTGGCAGGATGTTGAGGAGCTGCTTGAAGCCGGCATCGACGTCTTCACTACGGTGAATGTTCAGCATCTGGAAAGCCTGAACGACGTGGTAAGCGGGGTAACCGGTATCCAGGTGCGGGAAACCGTCCCCGATCCGTTTTTTGATTCTGCCGATGAAGTCGTACTGGTTGACCTGCCGCCTGACGATCTGCGCCAGCGCCTGCACGAAGGCAAGGTGTATATTGCCGGCCAGGCCGAACGCGCCATCGAACATTTTTTCCGCAAAGGAAACCTGATTGCCCTGCGCGAGCTGGCCCTGCGCCGCACCGCCGATCGCGTGGATGACCAGATGCGCGCCTGGCGAGACCTGCAGGGGCGGGAGCGCGTCTGGCACACGCGTGACGCCATTCTGTTATGCATTGGTCACGGCAGCGGCAATGAAAAACTGGTCCGCACCGCCGCCCGGCTTGCGGCGAAGTTTGGCAGCGTCTGGCACGCGGTGTATGTCGAAACGCCACAGCTTCACGGCCTGCCGGAAAATCAGCGTCGCGCCATTTTGAGCGCGCTGCGGCTGGCGCAGGAGCTGGGTGCCGAAACCGCAACCCTTTCCGAACCGCAGGAAGATAAAGCCATTCTGCGCTACGCGCGCGAGCATAACCTGGGCAAGATTGTCATTGGACGTCGTCAGCATCGCCGCTGGTTTAGCCGCGAATCTTTTGCCGACAGGCTGGCCCGCCGCGCGCCGGATCTGGATTTAGTCATCGTCGCGCTGGATGACAAGCCCACCCCCCTGCCCGGCCGTACGCCGGACGCACGCACCTTTGGCGATAAATGGCGCGTCCAGATCCGGGGCTGCCTCGTGGCCGTGGTCCTTTGCGCCCTGATTACGGTGATTGCCAGCCAGTGGCTAATCGCCTTCGATGCCGCCAATCTGGTCATGATTTATCTGCTGGGCGTCGTTGTGGTCGCGCTCTTTTATGGCCGCTGGCCGTCGGTGCTGGCAACGGTGATCAACGTCATCAGCTTCGACCTCTTTTTTATCGCTCCGCGCGGGACGCTTGCTGTCTCGGACGTGCAGTACATTCTGACCTTTGCCGTGATGCTTACCGTCGGGCTGGTGATCGGGAATCTGACGGCAGGCGTGCGCTACCAGGCACGCATTGCCCGCTATCGCGAGCAGCGCACCCGCCATCTGTATGAGATGTCAAAATCGCTGGCGGTCGGTCGCACGCAGCAGGATATCGTCCAGACCAGCGAGCAGTTTATCCGTTCGACCTTTCATGCCAGTAACCTGATTTTGCTCCCCGACGAGCAGGGGCGCCTTCGCCCGCTGACCTCCCCTTCGGGGATGACGCCCTGGGATGAAGCGATTGCCCGCTGGAGCTTTGATAAGGGTTTACCTGCCGGTGCCGGCACCGACACTCTGCCCGGGGTGCCTTACCAGATCCTGCCGCTGCGCAGCGCGGATAAAAATCACGGGCTGGTCATCGTCGAGCCGTCTAACCTGCGTCAGCTGATGATCCCCGAGCAGCAGCGCCTGCTGGAAACCTTCACCCTGCTGGTCGCCAGCGCCCTTGAACGGCTGGCGCTCACCGCCAGCGAAGAGCAGGCGCGGCTGGCAAGCGAGCGCGAAAGTATTCGCAATTCGCTTCTGGCAGCGCTGTCTCACGATTTGCGCACCCCGCTTACCGTGCTGTTTGGCCAGTCCGAAATTCTGACGCTGGATCTGGCGGCGGAAGGATCAAAACATGCGATGCAGGCCAGCGAAATTCGTCAGCACGTGCTAAATACCACGCGTCTGGTGAACAACCTGCTGGACATGGCGCGCATTCAGTCCGGCGGGTTTAACCTCAAAAAAGAGTGGCTCACCCTTGAGGAGGTTGTCGGCAGTGCGCTGAAGATGCTGGAGCCGGGTCTCGGCGGGCGCCATATCGAGCTGGACATGCCGGAACCCCTGACGTTAATCCATGTGGATGGCCCGCTGTTTGAGCGCGTGCTGATTAATCTGCTGGAAAATGCCGCTAAATACGCCGGGACAAAGGCCCGGCTGGGGATTGCTGCCAGGGTGGATAAACGTGTGCTGCGGCTCGATGTCTGGGATACCGGGCCGGGTATTCCGGCCGGCCAGGAGCGCGCCATATTCGAAAAATTTGCGCGCGGTAATAAGGAATCTGCCATTCCGGGCGTCGGGCTGGGGCTGGCGATCTGCCAGGCGATTGTTGATGTGCATGGCGGCACCATTTCCGCAGAGAACCGCCCGGAAGGTGGGGCACGCTTTTGTGTTACACTTCCTCTTGAAACCCCACCAGAACTTGATGAATTACCAGAGGATTTGTGATTAACGTTCTGATTGTTGAAGATGAGCTCGCTATCAGCCGATTTCTGCGTACCGCGCTGGAAGGCGACGGTTTGCGCGTTCATGAAGCCGGTACGCTTCAACGGGGGTTAATTGAAGCCGCCACCCGCAAGCCAGATCTGGTGATCCTGGATCTGGGACTCCCGGATGGCGATGGCATCGATTTTATTCGTGAGGTGCGTCAGTGGAGCCAGATGCCCATTCTGGTGCTCTCTGCCCGCACCGAAGAGACGGATAAAATCGCCGCGCTGGATGCCGGAGCGGATGATTATCTGATAAAACCGTTTGGCATTGGCGAGTTACAGGCCCGGCTGCGTGTGGCGCTGCGTCGACACAGTGCCACCACTCCTTCTGAACCGGTGTACGTCTTTGGCGATATCCGCGTCGATCTTGCTGCCCGCCGCATCGTGCGAGGGGAAGAAGAGATCCACCTTACGCCTATCGAGTTTCGTCTGCTGGCCGTGTTGCTCAGTAACCACGGAAAAGTGTTAACGCAGCGACAGCTGTTAAGCCAGGTCTGGGGACCGAATGCTGTCGAACATAGTCACTATTTACGCATTTATATGGGACACCTTCGCCAGAAACTTGAAGCCGATCCCGCGCGTCCTCGTCATTTATTAACAGAAACCGGTATCGGATATCGGTTTATGATCTGAATAAGTATTCACTTTAATTTTAAATAAAGAACACACCAGCCTGAATATAGGCATGAAAATAATGACGAGATTATTTTCATGCCTATATTCGCCCTCACTAAACATATTTAGAACACCAACTTAACACCAAACCAACAAAACAGCATTTTGATCTGCGTTATTCACTCATAACGACTAATTATTTCTGAAATGATCGGTTATTGGTGATCTGTTTCACAGTTAATCCCTTTTTCCTGGATAAAATGACCGTGCTTTCAATTACTGAAAGGAAAATGAACATGGAAAACAATAATCGTTTAATGCCCCATATAAGGCGGACAACACATATCATGATGTTTGCCCACCGAAACTGTTTTGACTTTCATCTCTTTAACGCCCGGTAGTCCTTCGACTTCTGGCGCATCTGCTTACAGGTTATCCTGAAAAACGCTATTTTACAGGCTGTTGCCTGTGAACACCTGCGCTCATTCCTTGTGATTCAGATTCTCCGCAACCGGGCGGACTGAATTCTACTCAGCAAAAAAGCAATTAACTGATTTCGTATCAGCGGACGCGCTTTGCTTTTTTTTCCGGAAAAAATCGATTTCTTTACCGCAAGAAGTCGAGGGACCCATATTGCCTGAAATAAAGAGATAAAGATGAAAACGTTAAAAATTGCCGTCAGCCGTGCCTGCCCTGAATGCTTTACCACTTCGCGCGAGATCGTGGATGTCACCGCATCGGATTATATTGATGTGGCAGCCGTGGTTCTGGCCGTCAGTGATATTTTCAATGGCGCCATAGAAGAAATAGAAGCCACGGGATTCGGTATTCCGGTGTTTATTGCCACGCATAAAGAAGAAAGGGTTCCGGCTGAATTTTTGTCGCGTATTCACGGCGTTTTTGAGTACTCCGACACCAGCAATGCGTACTACGGACGCCAGCTTGAAGCGGCTGCGCAGAAGTACGAAACCCAGCTCCGTCCGCCGTTCTTCCGCGCGCTGGTCGATTACGTCCAGCAGGGGAACAGCGCGTTTGACTGCCCCGGACATCAGGGAGGCCAGTTCTTCCGCCGCCATCCGGCCGGAAACCAGTTTGTCGATTTCTTTGGCGAAACGCTTTTCCGCGCCGATCTGTGCAATGCCGACGTGGCAATGGGCGATCTGCTGATCCATGAAGGTGCGCCATGCATCGCCCAACAGCATGCGGCAAAAGTCTTTAATGCGGATAAAACCTACTTCGTGCTGAACGGCACCTCCTCTTCCAATAAGGTGGTGCTCAATGCCCTGCTCACGCCAGGCGATCTGGTGCTGTTCGATCGCAATAACCATAAATCTAACCACCACGGGGCGCTGTTACAGGCGGGAGCGACGCCGGTGTATCTGGAAACAGCGCGCAACCCGTACGGGTTTATCGGCGGTATTGACGCACACTGTTTCGACGAGAGTTACCTGCGGGAACTGGTGTCAGAGGTCGCGCCTGGTCGCGCGCGGGATGAACGTCCCTTCCGTCTGGCGGTGATCCAGCTGGGCACCTACGACGGTACTATTTATAACGCCCGTCAGGTGGTGGATAAGATTGGTCACCTGTGCGATTACATCCTGTTTGACTCCGCCTGGGTGGGTTACGAGCAGTTTATCCCGATGATGGCCGACTGCTCGCCGCTGCTGCTGGAGCTGAACGAAAACGATCCGGGCATTCTGGTTACCCAGTCGGTGCATAAGCAGCAGGCGGGCTTCTCGCAAACCTCGCAAATCCATAAGAAGGACAGCCACATAAAAGGCCAGCCGCGCTATGTTCCGCATAAGCGCCTCAACAACGCCTTTATGATGCACGCCTCCACCAGCCCGTTTTATCCGCTTTTTGCCGCCCTGGATATCAACGCCCGCATGCACGAGGGGCAAAGTGGGCGCAACATGTGGATGGACTGCGTGGTGACGGGTATCGAAGCGCGAAAACTGATCCTTCAGAACTGTCAGTTTATTCGCCCGTTCGTGCCGGAGACGGTGGATGGCCGTCCGTGGGAAAGCTGGGATACGGCGGAGATCGCCACCGATCTGCGCTTCTTCCATTTCGTTCCGGGCGAACGCTGGCACGCCTTTGAGGGATATGCCGAGCATCAGTATTTTATTGATCCCTGCAAACTGCTGCTGACCACGCCAGGCATCAACGCCCGCACCGGCGAGTATGATGATTTCGGCGTGCCCGCCACCATCCTCGCCAACTTCCTGCGTGAAAACGGCATCGTGCCGGAAAAATGCGACCTCAATTCCATTCTGTTCCTGCTCACCCCGGCGGAGGACATGGGCAAATTGCAGCAGCTCGTCGCCCAGCTGGTGCGCTTCGAAAAACTGCTCCAGAGCGATGTGCCGCTGAAAGAGGTTCTGCCCTCTCTTTATAAGCAACATCCGAAACGTTATGCGGATTATTCCCTGCGTCAGATTTGTCAGGAGATGCACGACCTCTACGCCCGCCATAACGTGAAGCAGTTGCAGAAAGAGATGTTCCGCAAGTCTCACTTCCCGCGCGTCATGATGAACCCGCAGGAGGCGAACTATGCCTATCTGCGCGGTGAGGTCGAGCTGGTGTCACTGCGCGACGCGGAAGGCCGTATCGCCGCGGAAGGCGCGCTGCCTTACCCACCGGGGGTGTTGTGCGTGGTTCCGGGGGAAGTCTGGGGCGGTTCCGTGCTGCGCTATTTCGCCGCGCTGGAAGACGGGATCAATCTGCTGCCGGGCTTTGCGCCGGAGTTACAGGGGGTTTACGTCGAGGAGTGTGACGGGCGCAAACAGGTACGCTGCTACGTCATTAAACACCCCGCCGCTCAGCCGTCTCTGCTGAAAGGAGAAAAATTATGAGTAAGTCCAACAAGATGGGCGTGGTACAACTCACTATCCTCACCATGGTGAATATGATGGGGTCCGGGATCATCATGCTGCCCACCAAGCTCGCTGAAGTGGGGACGATTTCGATTATCTCCTGGCTGGTAACGGCAGTCGGCTCAATGGCGCTGGCGTGGGCGTTTGCCAAGTGCGGGATGTTCAGCCGTAAGTCTGGCGGCATGGGCGGCTATGCCGAATATGCGTTTGGCAAGTCGGGCAACTTTATGGCCAACTACACCTACGGCGTGTCGCTGCTGATCGCCAACGTGGCGATTGCCATCTCCGCTGTCGGTTACGGTACGGAGCTGTTTGGCGCGACGCTGACCCCGGTGCAGATTGGGCTGGCGACCATCGGCGTGCTGTGGATCTGCACCGTCGCCAACTTTGGCGGCGCGCGCATCACCGGACAACTCAGCAGCATCACCGTCTGGGGCGTGATCATTCCGGTTGTCGGTCTGTGCATCATCGGCTGGTTCTGGTTTAGCCCGACGCTGTACGCCAATTCCTGGAACCCGCACCACGTGCCGTTCTTCACCGCCGTGGGATCGTCGATCGCCATGACGCTATGGGCTTTCCTCGGTCTCGAGTCAGCCTGTGCGAATGCGGAAGTGGTGGAAAACCCGGAAAAGAACGTGCCGATCGCGGTACTCGGCGGGACGCTGGGGGCGGCGGTGATCTATATCGTCTCAACCAACGTGATTGCGGGAATTGTGCCCAACATGGATCTCGCCAACTCCACGGCGCCGTTCGGGCTGGCGTTTGCGCAGATGTTTACGCCAGAGGTAGGGAAAGTGATCATGGGACTGATGGTGATGTCCTGCTGCGGCTCGCTGCTGGGCTGGCAGTTCACCATCGCCCAGGTATTCAAATCCTCCGCTGACGAAGGTTATTTCCCGAAAATCTTCTCCCGCGTCACCAAAGCGGATGCGCCGGTACAGGGTATGCTGGCGATTGTGATTTTCCAGAGCGGTTTGTCGCTGATGACCATCAGCCCGTCACTGAACAGCCAGTTTAATGTACTGGTCAACCTGGCGGTGGTGACGAACATCATTCCGTACATTCTGTCGATGGCGGCACTGGTGATTATTCAGAAGGTGGCGAAGGTGGATCCGCGCAAAGCCCGGGCGGCCAATATCGTGGCGCTGATTGGGGCGATTTACAGCTTCTATGCGCTCTACTCGTCCGGTCAGGAGGCGATGCTGTATGGCGCGATGGTGACCTTTATGGGCTGGACGCTGTACGGTCTGGTATCGCCGAGATTTGAACTGAAGAATAAGCATAGTTAAAAAAGAAGCCCGGTGGCGCTAACGCTTACCGGGCCTACGAGATCAATGTTTTCTCCCTCTCCCTGTGGGAGAGGGCCTGGGTGAGGGCATCAGCCCGCACCAGACACCACTTACGCGTTTTTCAGCACTTCGCTGACAATCTCTACCGCTTCTTTCTCAATCTGCTGACGATGCTCAGCGCCGAGGAAGCTTTCGCAATAGATTTTGTACGCATCTTCCGTACCGGATGGACGCGCGGCGAACCAGCCGTTTTCGGTCATCACTTTCAGGCCGCCGATCGATGCGCCGTTACCCGGTGCCGCCGTCAGACGCGCGGTGATCGGGTCACCTGCCAGGGTGCTTGCGCTGACCATCTCCGGAGAGAGTTTGGACAGAGCGGCTTTCTGAGCAGAGGTCGCGCCAGCCTGAATACGGTTATAGCTTGGCGCACCAAAGCGTGCCGCCAGGTCGTTGTAATGTTCCTGCGGGTTCTTACCGGTAACCGCGGTGATTTCCGCCGCCAGCAGGCACATGATGATGCCGTCTTTATCGGTTGACCATGGGGTACCGTCGAAGCGCAGGAAGGATGCCCCCGCGCTCTCTTCACCACCAAAGCCGAAGCTGCCGTCGTGCAGACCATCAACAAACCACTTGAAGCCCACCGGCACTTCCACCAGCTTGCGGCCCAGCGCATCGACCACACGGTCAATCATGGCGGAAGAGACCAGCGTTTTACCCACCGCAACCTCTTTGCCCCACTGCGGACGGTGCTGGAAGAGATAGTTAATCGCAACAGCCAGGTAGTGGTTCGGGTTCATCAGCCCAGCGGGGGTGACGATACCGTGGCGGTCGTAGTCCGGGTCGTTGGCAAACGCCAGGTCGAACTTGTCGCGCAGCGCCAGCAGGCCCGCCATCGCGCATTCGGAGGAGCAGTCCATACGGATCGCGCCGTCTTTGTCCAGGTGCATAAAGCGGAAGGTCTGATCGACGTGATCGTTCACGATGGTCAGATCCAGCTTGTAGTGATCGGCAATGCGTTTCCAGTATTCAATACCGGAGCCGCCCAGCGGATCCACGCCCAGCTTCAGACCGGCTTTCTGGATAGCGGCCATATCGACGATATCCGCCAGCCCTTCCACGAACGGCTGCACCAGATCCTGCTCTTTCACGTGGCCGGACGCCATGGCTTCATCCAGCGAGATGCGCTTCACGCCGTTCAGACCGTTAGCCAGTAACGCGTTGGCGCGATCTTCCACCACTTTCGTGACGTTGGTATCCGCCGGGCCACCGTTAGGTGGGTTGTACTTGATGCCGCCATCTTCCGGTGGGTTGTGGGACGGGGTGATCACAATACCGTCCGCCTGCGCGCCACCTTTTTTGTTATGTACCAGAATAGCGTTAGAAACCGCAGGCGTTGGCGTGAAACCGTTGTTCTCCTGAACAATCACGTCTACGCCGTTTGCCGCCAGTACTTCCAGCACGGAGATAAAGGCAGGTTCAGACAGGGCGTGGGTATCTTTCCCAACATAGCACGGACCGGTGACGCCATTTTTGGCGCGCTCTTCCGCGATGGCCTGAGCAATGGCCAGAATGTGCGGTTCGTTAAAGCTATGGCGCGCCGCGCTGCCGCGGTGGCCAGATGTACCAAACTTCACTGCGTGTTCTGCGTTGCCCACCACCGGCTTCAGCACGTAGTACTGCGCGGTCAGTTGAGCGACGTTAATCAAATCGCGTTGTTGTGCAGGTTGTCCTGCACGGCTGTGATTTGCCATTGCCTGGTCCTTCTGATGCAAGGGTTAAATTGTACCGCAAACCTTTTCGATCAATTCCGCCGGGAACTGCATGGACTGCATGATATGTTCGATCATGCTGCACTTGCGGCCCGTATTGGTATTGGTGATCACCCAGTATGGCGTACCGGGAACATGTTTGGGTTTGGTTTGGTTGCCATTTTGCAGCAGGGTCTGCTCGTCACCTGCGAAGTAAACGCGCGTGCGACCGTGCAGCGACTCTGTCGCTTCTGCAAATGCGTTGTTATCCAGTGAGTAAAGTGTAGACAGCACCAGCATAAAGCGGTTAACCGCCTTTTTCTGCTCTGCATATTCATCGGACAGCAGCAGCTCGCGCATCGCGCGCACTTTGTCTTTTGCCGGCATGACGGCAGGTTTTACTTGTGCAACAACGCTCGGCTGAGACACAACATCTTTAGTGACAGGAGTGGGCTGTGAGGCGGCGGAAATTTTAAGCATGCGCCGTAAAATGTCGGACGCGCTCTCCCCAATATGCCGCGTCTGGCTGGCAATATACTGATAGAGTTCGTCATCAACTTCGATTGTTTTCATCTTAATCCAGTGCGATATCTTATCTGAATACAAGTCGTTGAGATTATAAGGTCTAATCCCAACAGCGGATAGCGTCAAACCAGGTTGGCGGCAAAAGTCAGATTAAACTGGATCCTTGCCCCCGGGCGGCAGAATGGTCAACATGATACCCTAACCTGACAAACCTAAAAAAAGAACTTTGCCATGAAATTGAATACCCGAGCGCAAACTGCACAATCGCCGAACAATAATTCTCCCATCGTACTGGTTCACGGCCTGTTTGGTAGCCTGGATAACCTGGGCGTGCTGGCGCGCGATTTAGTGACCGATCACGAGATCCTCCAGGTTGATATGCGCAATCACGGTCTTTCAGGGCGCTCTGAGGAGATGACCTACGCAGCCATGGCGCAGGATCTGCGGGACACCCTCGATGCGAATAATATCCAGAAAGCGACGCTCATCGGGCATTCAATGGGCGGTAAAGCGGTGATGGCGCTTACAGCGCTGGCCCCTGAGCGAATTTCCGGTCTGGTGGTCATTGACGTTGCGCCCGTCAATTACGACGTTCGCCGTCACGATGAGATTTTCGCTGCGATCAATGCCGTGACAGAGTCAGGCGTCTCCACACGCCAGCAGGCGGCAGCCGTTATGCGCGAGCATCTCGATGAAGAAGGCGTAGTCCAGTTCCTGCTGAAATCCTTTGTTGACGGACAATGGCGCTTTAACGTCCCGGTACTGTGGGATCAGTATTCGCATATTGTGGGGTGGGAAAATGTCCCCGCCTGGCCGCACCCTACCCTCTTTATTCGCGGCGGCAACTCCCCTTACGTCACTGACGCGTACCGTGACACGCTGCTGGCGCAATTTCCGCAGGCTCGCGCTCACGTCATCGCCGGTGCCGGGCACTGGGTCCACGCGGAAAAACCGGATGCGGTCCTGCGCGCCATTCGCCGCTATCTTACTGATACAGCGAATTGATTAAAAAGCCAGCGACCGGAAGACGACGGGCTTCCAGTCGTTGGCGTGTGGATTTGGGTGATGTATGATGGCGCGCTTATCGCCCGGGCATTAGCAGGGCGGCGTGTTTCCCCCGAAGTCTCAGAATCATGGCCAAAGAACAAACGGACCGTACGACACTAGATCTGTTCGCGAATGAGCGTCGACCGGGACGACCGAAAACGAATCCGCTTTCGCGCGATGAACAGCTGCGTATCAATAAACGCAACCAGCTTAAACGCGATAAAAATCGTGGGCTTAAGCGTGTCGAACTCAAGCTGAATGCCGATGCCGTCGATGCGCTTAACGAGTTAGCTGACGCGCGCAACATCAGCCGCAGCGAACTGATCGAAGAGATGCTGATCGCCCAGCTTGAGACGTTACGCGGCAAGGCGTGAGTCAGAAAATCCCCAATATTACCTTTTTCATGTAGCACAGAGTGCAGTCCTGCGTGATAGCTGTTTCCGCAGGGTTGCCTGTTCTGCTATTATTGCCCTTATCCGTGGACAATTTGCGCCACCATACCATTAAGTTTCAAGAGGTTATTTTACTCATGGCAATCATCGGCATTTTCTTTGGCAGTGATACCGGCAATACTGAAAATATCGCAAAAAACATTCAAAAACAGCTCGGTAAAGACGTTGCTGATGTGCATGACATCGCCAAGAGCAGCAAAGAAGATCTCGAGGGCTATGACATCCTGCTGCTGGGCATCCCGACCTGGTACTACGGTGAAGCACAGTGTGACTGGGACGATTTCTTCCCGACGCTGGAAGAAGTCGACTTCAACGGCAAGCTGGTTGCCCTGTTTGGCTGTGGCGATCAGGAAGACTACGCTGAGTATTTCTGTGATGCGCTGGGCACTATTCGTGACATCATTGAGCCGCGCGGTGCGGCGATCGTTGGTCACTGGCCAACAGCGGGTTACCACTTTGAAGCTTCCAAAGGTCTGGCAGATGACGATCACTTCGTTGGCCTTGCCATTGATGAAGACCGTCAGCCAGAGCTGACCGCAGAGCGTGTAGAAAAATGGGTTAAGCAGGTTCGTGAAGAGCTGAACCTGGACGATATCCTTAACGCCTGATATCCCTGCGGCGCAACTCCGGTTGCGCCCGTTGTCCAGGTAAAACCGATTAAATTAATTGCTACAAACTTTTAACTTTTTCGTCCAGACCTGTACAATATCCCCCTGGTAAAAAGTGGGTGCCATCGAACAAGTTTGTTGGTGATACCACGTTTTTATAAGCATACTTTGCTTGAGACTTGCAGTTTTCATTTAGCCATGGCAGTTCTATAATGAGACGCATTATCCCAAGTGCATTTTCTGTCACTTCTTCTTTTGAAGTGAATCGTTTAGCAACAGGACAGATTCCGCATGACTGACAACAATACCGCATTAAAGAAAGCTGGCCTGAAAGTAACGCTTCCTCGGTTAAAAATCCTTGAAGTGCTTCAGGGGCCAGACAATCACCATGTCAGTGCGGAAGACCTTTATAAGCGTCTTATCGATATGGGTGAAGAGATTGGGCTGGCAACCGTCTATCGTGTGCTGAACCAGTTTGATGACGCGGGCATTGTTACTCGTCATAATTTCGAAGGCGGTAAATCCGTGTTCGAGCTGACTCAGCAGCACCACCACGATCACCTGATCTGCCTCGACTGTGGCAAGGTCATTGAATTTAGCGATGATTCCATTGAATCACGCCAGCGTGAAATCGCCGCCCGTCATGGCATCCGCCTGACCAACCACAGCCTGTACCTGTACGGTCACTGTGCTGAAGGGGATTGCCGCGAAAATGAACATGCGCACGACGCAAAATAAGTCAGTGTTCATACTCTGAGCCAGCCGTGAGGTTGGCTTTTTTTTGCCTGGAAAAAGCCCAGTAAGCGCAGCGCCACCGGGCGTAAAGCAACTTATTTATTGTTATTGCGAATCTCGTCCCAAATCTTATCGCAACGCTTCGCCACTTCCTGATCGTTACCGGTTTTACGCGCCTGAATACAGGCCTGGTAATCCATCACGCGAACGTTTTCCTGCGTGGCGAATTGCTCATGGGCTTTGTCTTTTTTTAGCTCGTTCAGCACGCTTTGACAGGCTTCAATCTTCTCAGGTGAACCTTGTGCGGTATTGATGCAAGCGCTATACGCCTCTTTCAGACGGGAGTCTTCTTTCGGCGCCTGATCCTGCGCGCACGCCACCAGCCCGAATGCCAGCAGCGCAACGATTACCCTTTTTTTCATCATGTTCAGTCTCCATAACGGCGGGACACAGCCCGCCGCAGCATTCATCAGAAGATGGTAAATGGCGCAATGACCATGAATTTCACGTCGCGCTCATCCTGGAAGATGTTGCCGTAACCGCCCGCGTAGCTCGGGATATCGGAGTGGTTGTCATACTGGGTGAAGTGCAGTTTGAACATCGTGCCTTTCGCACGCCCCTCCTGCAGGGTGTAAATCGCATCCAGACTGTATGAAGACTCTTTCAGACGGTAGTTCGGATCGTAGTAGGCGTCTGGCGTAGCCATATCCGCTGGCTTCGCGTCCCAGGCGTACGCGTAGGACGCACCCACTGCCCAGCCAGGCAGGTTCCAGTTCTTCAGGTCATACATTGCGCCGAAGAAGACCGCCTTTTCGCCGTCGGCGTTGAAGTCAGAGCGGTTATCCCACCAGATATCCAGACGACCGTTGGAAGAGGCGTAGGTTGGCGTCATACGTTGCAGGAAGTAGCCCTGCTGCCCTTCTGCCTTAACCCATGTACCCTCCAGACGCAAATCAACCTGACCCACCTTGTAGCCGAAGGTCAGCGCCTGTAACCACGCGGTGCCGTCATAAATATCATTTACGCTGCCATCGCTGACCTTGTCGCGCGTACCGTAGAACTGATAGCTGGTGCTCAGCGGGCTACCTGCGATATCAAATTTGTAGCTGGCTTTAGCAAAGTACTGATCGATATAGCCTTCAGCCTGACCAAAAGCCGCTTCCAGCACCAGATCGTTTTTGAAGTCGTACTTCGCCCCCAGCGAGTGGAGATAATCAACTTTGGTTTTTTTATCGTTTTGATAGAACTTGTCCATCTCAATGTGCCACGGCGCTTTGTACTCGTTGGTCCACATATAGGAGAAGCTCAACGCCCCCGCATCGCCGTAGTCAAAATTAGCACCGGCTTCCGCGCCCTGATAGGTACCTGGCATAAAGCTCCAGTGCGGCGCTAACAGCGTCTGACCGGTTGGCTGGATATAACCACCACGCGCCCAGACCGGGCCATATTTGAATTTTGCAGCCGCTTTATACAGGCTGATTCCGCTTTTATCGCCGGACCAGTCTTCGTCGTAAGCTTTATTGCTGGAGGAGAACGCAATTTCGTTCGGATGGCCGCTGTCGCCATTTTCGGCCATTTCAATTGCGGTGAACGCTGCAATATCGATCCCGAACATATCGGCGGCATATCCCGACTGGAAATCCAGGTTGGCGTTCCAGGTCGAGTGAGAAAGGTTAGTTTTGTATTTATCTTCAGTGACGTCTTTACGGTCACGCTCACGTTGCCAGTAATAAATACCGCCCGTAAGGGTGGAATCTTCAATGAAACCTGCTGCTTTTGCCTCTGGCGCAACCACCAGGCCCGACATTGCTGTCACACCGGCGATAGCCAGCGCCAGCGCACTACGTTTGCCACTGAACGTACGCATAGATTATTCCTCTTTGACGAATTAAAACGCCTTAAACGGCGAAAAACAGAAAAGACCAAATGGTCAGGGGTAGTCAGAAATACCCTCGAATTAACTACCGTCTTTAGGTTATTTTTCGCGACGCGAATTATCAATGCTTTTAATCAGGCAAAAGTCAGGATTATGACGAAGAGCACATATTTCGTAGTGCTTTGTAACATTTACCGGGAAGCGAGTACTGGCGGGGGAATACGCTAATTTTCAGTAAGTAACATTGAGATTGAGAATATATTTTTCAGCGTTTCTGTTTTTGGAAAACAACAAACTTTTTTTAAATAAAATAAGTAGCACCACATTGACCTGGAATGTTGGCTTTAAAAGATTATCCCGATGCTTAACGACATGATCGTTAAATAAAAAAACGCCGCATTACGCGGCGTTTGTTTCTCATTGACCAGAGCAGCGTTATTATTCGCCGATCTTAGTCCAGGTATCACGCAGACCCACGGTACGGTTAAATACCGGTTTTTCTGCCGTGCTGTAACGACTGTCCAGGCAGAAATAACCCTCACGTTCGAACTGGAACGCTTTACCGGCTTCAGCGGCTTTCAGAGACGGCTCGGCATACCCCTGCTTGATAATCAGCGACTCAGGGTTAATAACCGCCAGGAAGTCTTCCGCTGCGCCTGGGTTAGGCACGCTGAACAGACGGTCGTAGAGACGGATCTCAACCGGCAGCGCATGCTGCGCGCTCACCCAGTGGATTACACCTTTCACTTTACGGCCATCCGCCGGATCTTTGCTCAGCGTTTCTGCGTCGTACGTACAGAAGATGGTCGTGATGTTACCTTCCGCATCTTTCTCTACGCGCTCGGCTTTGATTACATAGGCGTTACGCAGACGTACTTCTTTGCCCAGCACCAGACGCTTGTACTGCTTGTTCGCTTCTTCGCGGAAGTCGGCACGATCGATCCAGATTTCACCGCTGAACGGCACGTCGCGGGTGCCCATTTCCGGTTTGTTCGGATGGTTAGGCATAGAGACCAGTTCGCTCCCGCCCTGCGGATAGTTTTCGATAACCAGTTTCACTGGATCGATCACCGCCATCGCGCGCGGCGCGTTTTCGTTCAGGTCTTCACGAATGCAGGATTCCAGAGACGCCATTTCGATGGTGTTGTCCTGCTTGGTGACGCCGATACGTTTGCAGAACTCACGAATGGAGGCGGAGGTGTAGCCACGACGACGCAGGCCAGAGATGGTCGGCATACGTGGGTCGTCCCAGCCTTCAACGTGCTTGTCAGTGACCAGCAGGTTCAGCTTACGCTTGGACATCACGGTGTATTCCAGGTTCAGACGAGAGAACTCGTACTGACGCGGATGCACAGGAATGGTGATGTTATCCAGCACCCAGTCGTACAGACGACGGTTGTCCTGGAATTCCAGCGTGCACAGAGAGTGCGTAATGCCTTCCAGCGCATCGCTGATGCAGTGGGTGAAGTCGTACATCGGGTAGATGCACCACTTGTTACCGGTCTGGTGGTGTTCTGCGAACTTAATGCGGTACAGCACCGGATCGCGCATCACGATGAACGGGGACGCCATATCGATTTTGGCACGCAGACACGCTTTACCTTCTTCAAAGCCACCGGCACGCATTTTTTCAAACAGCGCCAGGTTCTCTTCCACGCTACGATCGCGGAACGGACTGTTCTTACCGGGCTGAGTCAGCGTACCGCGGTATTCACGGATTTCGTCAGCAGAGAGCTCGTCGACGTATGCCAGACCCTTGTTAATTAGTTCAACCGCATAGGCATACAGCTGATCGAAATAGTCTGAGGAGTAGCAGATATCGCCAGACCAGTTGAAGCCCAGCCATTGCACGTCGTTTTTAATCGACTCAACGTATTCGATGTCTTCTTTTACTGGGTTGGTGTCATCGAAACGCAGGTTGCACTGCCCCTGGTAGTCTTGCGCAATACCAAAGTTCAGGCAGATCGATTTGGCGTGACCAATGTGCAGGTAGCCATTTGGCTCCGGCGGGAAACGCGTGTGGACTGTGGTGTGCTTACCACTGGCCAGATCTTCATCGATGATCTGACGAATAAAGTTACTCGGGCGGGCTTCTGCCTCACTCATCGTGGATTCCTCAAAGCGTAAACAACGTATAACGGCATATGATCTTATAAGCCGGACGTAGTGACAACCCTTAAAACGTCCCGGAAGAAAATAATGGGGGCAATTGCTGCAAAAAAAAGCGGCGGAGGATATCCCCCGCCGCTAAAGGCATAACTCTACTCAGGAGCGATTACTTGCCTTTAATCTCATACAGTGGCGTTTGGCCTGCAACTACCTGCCCCTGCGCCTGGATCACCAGACCGCTGAAGTCGTCGATGTTGCTGCACACTACCGGGCTTATCATGGAGCGCGCGTTGGCGTTTAGGAACTCCAGATCCATTTCCAGAATCGGCTGGCCTGCCGCCACTTCAGCGCCCTCTTCCACCAGGCGAGTAAAGCCCTGACCGTTCAGCGCAACGGTATCGATACCCATATGGACAACGATCTCCGCGCCTTTTTCCGTTTCCAGGCAGAACGCGTGGTTGGTGTTGAAGATTTTCACGATAGTACCGGCTGCCGGAGAGACCACGGTTTTGTCCGTTGGTTTCACCGCCACGCCATCACCGACCGCTTTGCTGGCGAACGCTTCGTCAGGCACCTGCTCAAGCGCAACAACGTCACCTGTCACCGGAGAAACCAGCGCAGCGATGGTCACCGCATTTGGCACAGCCTGCGGTTTTGCAACCGGCGCGTCAGCCACTGGCGCGTTATCCGTTGAGGCGGCAGCGACCGGCCCACGGGCAACCACTTTTTTCATTTCATCGCCGATAGATTCGGCTTTCGCACCCACGATAACCTGGATGGTTTGTTTGTTCAGCTTCACCACACCAGACGCACCAAGGCGTTTGCACATTGCATCGCTCACGCGCGCGGAGTCGCCCACGGTCAGACGCAGACGGGTAATACAGGCATCGATCGCTTTCAGGTTGTCGGTGCCACCCACAGCGGCAATATAGCTGGTTGCCAGCTGGGTTAAACCCTCTTCGGTGTTGCTGTTGGCTTCACTGGTCACAACATCATCTTTCGTATCTTCGCGGCCCGGCGTCTTCAGGTTAAACATACGAATAACCGCGCTGAACAGAACGAAGTAGATAACGAAGAAGATCAGGCCCATCACCACCAGCATCCAGACGTTGCTGCTTGCCGCCGGCAGGTTGTACATCAACACATAGTCGATAGCGCCTGCGGAGAAGGAGAAGCCTGCATGGATACCCAGAAGGGTGGCAACGAACAGGCTGATACCGGTCAGGATCGCGTGCATCAGATACAGCAGCGGAGCCAGGAACATGAACAGGAATTCCAGCGGCTCGGTCACGCCGGTCAGGAAGGCGGTGATCGCAACGGACAGCAGCATCCCGCCAACCATTGGGCGACGCGCTTTCGGCGCAGCCAGGTACATTGCCAGCGCGGCGCCAGGCAGACCAAACATCATGATTGGGAAGAAGCCGGACATGAACATGCCCGCGGTGCCGTCGCCTGCGTAGAAGCGGTTGATATCACCGTGGAATACCGCGCCAGCCGCGTTGGTGAACTCACCAATCTGGAACCAGGCGATGGTGTTCAGTACCTGATGCAGACCGGTTGGGATCAGCAGACGGTTAATGAAACCGAAGATGCCCGCGCCCATTGCGCCCGCAGACACGATCCACTCGCCACCCGCATGGATAGCATGCTGAACCGGTGGCCAAACGTAGCCAAAGATGGCGGCGAGGATCAGACAGAAAAAGCCCGTCGCAATCGGCACAAAACGTTTACCGCCGAAGAAGCTCAGGAAGTCAGGCAGTTTGATACCCGCCCAGCGGTTGTACACGGCGCCACCGACCAGACCGGTAATGATACCCGCCAGTACACCCATGTTGATTTCCGGGTTGATGGTTACCATCGCTTTCGTGAGGATGAAGTAACCTACCGCCCCTGCCAGTGCCGCAGCACCGGCGCTGTCTTTTGACCAGCTTGACGCCACGCCGATGGCGAAAATCAGCGCAAGGTTGTCAAAAATGGCGCCGCCTGCCTGGGCAATAAACGGCACATTAAGAAGATCGGGTTGCCCGAATCGCAGCAGCAACGCTGCAACCGGTAGCACGGCGATAGGGAGCTGCAAAGCCCTACCGAGGCGCTGGAAAAAACCTAAAATATTCATCCTATTCCCCCTACGAGACCCTTTGTTAAGACTCGCGCATAAACTATGTTTTTATTGTGTCACGAACGATAGATACTGTTGATGATTCACTGGCAGTGTGAGTGTGTGAAAAATTAATTCGTATCGCAAATTAAACACCTATTTTTTGTGATTATTGTCACCAAATATCGTATTAAACCCTCCCTTTCACTGGCTAACCACGAAAACTTATTTTATCATTCAAAAAATCAAGACGGATTGATCCGGCCTGAAAGGTTCCAGGTTACGCTTAGTTCAGGTTGCACTAATCATCCGCCCACTTTTACTTAAACTTTAGAGGTGAATAATGAGACTGATTCCCCTGGCAACAGCTGAACAAGTCGGAAAATGGGCTGCTCGTCATATCGTTAACCGCATCAACGCGTTCAAACCAACAGCCGATCGTCCTTTCGTACTCGGTCTTCCAACCGGTGGTACTCCCCTGACCGCGTATAAGGCTTTGGTTGAAATGCACAAAGCGGGCCAGGTTAGCTTTAAACATGTTGTGACCTTCAACATGGACGAATATGTCGGCCTGCCAAAGGAACATCCGGAAAGTTACCACAGCTTTATGCACCGTAATTTCTTCGATCACGTTGATATTCCGGCTGAAAACATTAACCTGCTGAATGGAAACGCGCCTGATATTGACGCAGAATGCCGTCAGTATGAAGAAAAAATCCGTTCCTACGGTAAAATCCACCTGTTTATGGGCGGCGTAGGCAACGATGGTCATATCGCGTTCAACGAACCGGCATCTTCACTGGCTTCCCGTACCCGTATTAAAACGTTGACCCATGACACGCGTGTGGCTAACTCCCGCTTCTTTGACGGCGACGTCAATCAGGTGCCGAAATACGCGCTGACCGTGGGTGTGGGTACACTGCTGGATGCCGAAGAAGTGATGATTCTGGTACTGGGCGCAGTGAAAGCGCAAGCGCTTCAGGCTGCCGTTGAAGGCAACGTGAACCATATGTGGACGATCAGCTGCTTACAGTTGCATCCAAAAGCGGTTGTCGTGTGTGACGAACCGTCCACCATGGAGCTGAAAGTGAAAACGCTGAAATACTTCAACGAGCTGGAAGCTGAGAACATTAAAGGTCTGTAATTGAATAACCGCCTCTTTTATCAGGGGCGGTCGCTTTTTTAACCGGGGGTCGATATGTACGCTTTAACCCACGGTCGGATTTATACCGGCCATGAAATTCTGGATGACCATGCGATTGTAATCGCCAATGGCCTGATTGAACGTGTTTGCCCGCTGGCGGAACTGCCGCCGGAGATCGAACAGCGTTCCCTCAATGGAGCAGTAATCTCCCCCGGTTTCATCGACGTACAGCTTAACGGCTGCGGCGGTGTCCAGTTTAACGATACCGCAGAGGCGGTAACGGTTGAAACGCTGGAAATCATGCAAAACGCCAACGAGAAATCGGGCTGCACCAGCTATCTGCCAACGCTGATTACCAGCAGCGATGACCTGATGAAACAGGGTATCCGCGTCATGCGTGAATACCTGGCAAAACATCCGAATCAGGCGCTGGGTCTGCACCTGGAAGGACCATGGCTGAATATGGTCAAGAAAGGCACCCATAACCCGAACTACGTGCGCAAACCGGATGCCGAGCTGGTGGATTACATGTGCGCCAATGCCGATGTGATCACCAAAGTGACGCTGGCACCGGAAATGACCGGCACGGACGTTATCAGCAAACTGGCCGCCGCCGGGATTGTGGTATCTGCGGGCCATTCGAACGCGACGCTTAAAGAGGCGAAGGCCGGTTTCCGCGCAGGTATTACATTTGCCACACACCTTTATAACGCGATGCCGTATATTACCGGTCGCGAACCGGGACTGGTTGGCGCAATTCTGGATGAACCAGACGTCTACTGCGGCATTATCGCCGACGGCTTGCATGTCGATTACACCAACATCCGCAACGCCAAGCGCCTTAAAGGCGACAAGCTCTGCCTGGTCACGGATGCTACCGCTCCGGCAGGAGCGAATATTGACCAGTTCATTTTTGCTGGTAAAACAATATACTACCGGAATGGACTGTGTGTGGATGAGAACGGCACGCTGAGCGGTTCTTCTCTGACGATGATCGAAGGGGTACGTAACCTCGTTGAACATTGCGGCATTGCGCTTGAGGAAGTGCTGCGCATGGCCACGCTTTATCCGGCGCGTGCTATTGGCGTCGATAAACAGCTCGGCGGTATTGCGCCAGGTATGGTTGCAAACCTGACGGCGTTCACACACGATTATAAAATTATTAAGACCATCGTTAATGGTAACGAGGTCGTCACTGAGTAAGTAAAAGTATGACACCAGGCGGACAAGCTCAAATCGGTAATGTCGATCTCGTTAAACAACTTAACAGCGCGGCAGTTTATCGCCTGATTGACCAGCACGGGCCAATCTCACGCATTCAGATAGCCGAACAAAGCCAGCTTGCTCCCGCCAGCGTGACAAAAATTACACGTCAGCTTATTGAGCGCGGCCTGATCAAAGAAGTGGATCAGCAGGCCTCCACCGGCGGCCGCCGCGCGATTTCCATCGTCACTGAAACCCGCAATTTTCAGGCCATTGGCGTTCGCTTAGGCCGTCATGACACCACGCTTACGCTCTACGATCTGAGCAGCAAGGCCATTGCCGAAGAGCACTACCCCCTTCCTGAGCGCACACAGGAGACGCTCGAACACGCGTTACTGAATACCATCGCGCAGTTTATCGAAAGCTGTCAGCGCAAGATCCGTGAACTCATCGCCATCTCGGTGATTTTACCCGGTCTGGTTGACCCGGAAAGCGGCGTTATTCGCTACATGCCGCACATTAAGGTAGAGAACTGGGGGCTGGTTGAGGCGCTGGAAAAACGCTTCAAGCTGACCTGCTTTGTTGGTCACGATATCCGCTCGCTGGCGCTGGCGGAGCACTACTTTGGTGCGAGCCAGGACTGCGAAGACTCTATTCTGGTGCGCGTTCACCGTGGTACAGGTGCGGGCATCATCTCGAATGGCCGCATTTTTATTGGTCGTAACGGTAACGTAGGCGAGATCGGTCATATCCAGGTGGAACCGCTTGGCGAGCGCTGCCACTGCGGTAACTTTGGCTGTCTTGAAACCGTTGCCGCCAATGCCGCCATTGAACATCGCGTCCGCCACCTGCTGGAGCAGGGTTATCAGAGCCGCGTCACGCTGGGCGACTGTAAGATCGATGCCATCTGCAAAGCGGCAAACAAAGGCGATGCGCTGGCCTGCGAAGTGATCGAACAGGTAGGACGCCACCTGGGTAAGACCATCGCCATTGCCATCAACCTGTTTAATCCGCAAAAAGTGGTGATTGCCGGCGAGATCGTTGAAGCCGAAAAAGTATTACTGCCTGCCATTGAAGGCTGCATCAATACCCAGGCGCTGAAGGCATTTCGCCAGAATTTGCCGGTGGTGCGATCTACGCTCGATCACCGCTCGGCAATTGGCGCATTCGCCCTGGTAAAACGTGCCATGCTCAACGGGATCCTGCTGCAACATTTGCTGGAATCCTGATCGGACCTTATAGTAACGCCTTCTTTTTTTGATGTCGGATAGTCCATGACCATTAAGAATGTAATTTGTGATATCGACGGCGTGCTGATGCACGACAACGTTGCCGTGCCAGGTGCTGCGGAGTTTCTTCACCGCATCATCGACAAAGGAATGCCACTGGTTCTTCTCACGAACTACCCTTCACAGACTGGTCAGGATCTGGCAAATCGCTTTGCTACCGCGGGCGTCAATGTCCCGGACAGCGTGTTTTATACCTCTGCGATGGCGACCGCGGATTTCCTGAAGCGTCAGGAAGGCAAAAAAGCCTACGTGGTTGGCGAAGGCGCGCTGATCCACGAGCTGTATAAAGCGGGCTTCACCATCACCGACGTGAATCCGGACTTTGTCATCGTGGGCGAAACGCGCTCCTTTAACTGGGAGATGATGCATAAAGCAGCCTACTTTGTCGCCAATGGTGCACGTTTTATCGCCACTAACCCGGATACGCATGGTCGTGGTTTTTATCCCGCCTGCGGTGCGCTGTGCGCCGGTATCGAAAAAATCTCAGGCCGTAAGCCGTTTGTTGTCGGCAAACCGAGCCCGTGGATCATCCGCGCTGCACTGAATACGATGCAGGCACACTCAGAAGAAACCGTCATTGTTGGCGACAACCTGCGCACCGATATTTTGGCCGGCTTCCAGGCCGGGCTTGAAACCATCCTGGTGCTTTCTGGCGTTTCACAGCTTGATGACATTGATACGATGCCGTTCCGGCCAAGCTGGATTTACCCCTCTGTCGACGAAATCGACGTTATTTGATTCAGAACCACGCCTCAGGGCGTGGTTTTTCATTTCTGCTGCCTGAAAATATCACTTCATCTAACGAAATCAGCTCTTCATTGAGAAATCATCAATAGAATGGCTTAATGCATACTCTTTTTTTAAGATTCGGCAATTGCCATTGCACTTTTTACGTTTTCATCGGTAAAACGCTTGCGCCCCCTCCCCTTTTTGCGGCATTTTCATAAGCAAGCAACATCACAACGCAACAGGGTTAACGGAGAAGGTTATGTGTTCTATTTTTGGCGTACTGGATATTAAAACTGACGCGGGCGAACTGCGTAAAAAAGCACTCGAATTGTCCCGCCTGATGCGCCATCGCGGTCCGGACTGGTCAGGCGTATACGCCAGCGATAAAGCGATTCTGGCTCACGAACGTCTCTCCATTGTTGATGTCAACGCTGGCGCACAGCCGCTGTATAACGAGAAAAAAACGCACGCGCTGGCTGTTAACGGTGAAATTTACAACCATCAGGCGCTGCGCGCCGAGTACGGCGATCGCTACGCGTTTCAGACCGGCTCAGACTGCGAAGTGATCCTGGCGCTGTATCAGGAGAAAGGCCCGGAGTTCCTCGACGACCTGCAAGGTATGTTCGCCTTCGCGCTGTACGACAGCGAAAAAGACGCTTACCTGATTGGCCGCGACCATATTGGTATTATCCCGCTGTACATGGGACACGATGAACACGGTAACTTCTACGTTGCCTCAGAGATGAAAGCCCTGGTACCGGTGTGCCGCACCATCAAAGAGTTCCCGGCAGGTAGCTACCTGTGGAGTAAAGACGGCGAGATCCGCCCGTACTACCAGCGCGACTGGTTTGATTATGAGGCGGTGAAAGACAACGTGACGGACAAAGCCGAACTGCGTCAGGCACTAGAGGAGTCAGTGAAAAGCCACCTGATGTCAGACGTACCCTACGGCGTACTGCTCTCCGGCGGTCTGGACTCCTCCGTGATCTCCGCGATCACCAAGAAATTCGCCGCACGTCGCGTGGAAGATCAGGAGCGCTCTGAAGCCTGGTGGCCGCAGCTGCACTCCTTTGCCGTGGGTCTGGAAGGGGCACCTGACCTGAAAGCCGCCCAGGAAGTGGCGAACCATCTCGGCACGGTGCACCATGAAATTCACTTCACCGTACAGGAAGGTCTGGATGCGATCCGCGATGTGATCTATCACATTGAAACCTATGATGTGACCACCATTCGCGCCTCCACGCCGATGTATTTGATGTCGCGGAAGATCAAAGCGATGGGCATCAAGATGGTGCTCTCCGGCGAAGGTTCTGACGAAGTGTTTGGCGGTTATCTCTATTTCCACAAAGCGCCAAACGCCAAAGAGCTGCATGAAGAAACGGTGCGTAAGCTACAGGCGCTGCACATGTTTGACTGCGCGCGCGCCAACAAAGCGATGTCCGCCTGGGGTGTGGAAGCCCGCGTGCCGTTCCTCGATAAGAAATTCCTCGATGTGGCGATGCGCATCAACCCGCAGGACAAAATGTGCGGCAACGGCAAAATGGAGAAACATATCCTGCGTGAATGTTTTGAATCCTACCTGCCGGCGAGCGTGGCGTGGCGTCAGAAAGAGCAGTTCTCCGATGGCGTAGGTTACAGCTGGATCGACACCCTGAAAGAGGTGGCGGCAAAACAGGTTTCTGATCAACAACTGGAAACTGCGAGCTTCCGCTTCCCGTACAACACGCCAGCCTCGAAAGAAGCGTATTTGTACCGTGAGATCTTTGAGGAGCTGTTCCCGGTTCCAAGTGCAGCCGAGTGCGTACCGGGTGGTCCATCGGTCGCCTGCTCTTCTGCTAAAGCCATTGAATGGGATGAATCCTTCAAAGCCATGAACGATCCGTCAGGACGCGCAGTGGGCGTTCACCAGTCTGCCTATAAATAATGTTTAGAGTATCATCAGGCCCTCCGGGGCCTGTTTTTTTTTCCTCTCTTTTCCCCGCATAAAATCGATTAATAACCAATAATTGTCGAATATTCGGCCTCGCTGTTCGCAACCTAACCAAACAGTCACATTCCGGCTATTTTCATTGAAAAAGGTGTTGACGCTGCAAGGGTCTATACGCATAATGCGCCCCGCAACGCCGATAAGGTAACGCGAAAAAAAGATGGCTACGTAGCTCAGTTGGTTAGAGCACATCACTCATAATGATGGGGTCACAGGTTCGAATCCCGTCGTAGCCACCATCTTTTTTGCGGGAGTGGCGAAATTGGTAGACGCACCAGATTTAGGTTCTGGCGCCGCAAGGTGTGCGAGTTCAAGTCTCGCCTCCCGCACCATTCCCAGGTAAGCGTTGCACGGATGGGGTATCGCCAAGCGGTAAGGCACCGGTTTTTGATACCGGCATTCCCTGGTTCGAATCCAGGTACCCCAGCCATATTTCTTCGATCATGCGGTTCTCCGCGGTATTGGGGTATCGCCAAGCGGTAAGGCACCGGTTTTTGATACCGGCATTCCCTGGTTCGAATCCAGGTACCCCAGCCATCGAAGATTGCAGTACTGGCTACGTAGCTCAGTTGGTTAGAGCACATCACTCATAATGATGGGGTCACAGGTTCGAATCCCGTCGTAGCCACCATATTTATGTTATCGAATACGATTCGGTAAACTGAACATTGTTGGGGTATCGCCAAGCGGTAAGGCACCGGATTCTGATTCCGGCATTCCGAGGTTCGAATCCTCGTACCCCAGCCACTTTAAAGTCGTTAAGCAGTTTGTTTAACGCAATTGGGGTGTCGCCAAGCGGTAAGGCTCTGGTTTCTGATACCAGCATTCCGGGGTTCGAATCCCTGCACCCCAGCCACTTAAAACAAACAAGCCCGCTCTGCGGGCTTTTTTGTTTTTGTTGCTCAGAATAGTGCGGCCTGATGCCCTCACCCTAACCCTCTCCCACGGGGAGAGGGAATAAAGATTAGAGTCCGAGGGCGTATTTCAGTGCCTGACGCTTCAGACCACCGGCACGTTCCGCTGCCATCAATCCAATATTGCGCAATATCCGCACCGGACCCACGTCATTGCTGAACCCGGCATAGAACAGATCCATCCCCGACTGCATAATGAAGTTATCCGCCATACGGCGCGTCTGGTAGCGCTTCAGTACCTCATGGCTGGCCCAGGCTTCCGCGTGGGCGCGAGCGTTACCCAGCACATCCAGTAACGCATCGACGTCACGGTATCCCAGGTTAACCCCCTGCCCCGCCAGCGGATGAATGGTGTGCGCCGCGTCTCCCACCAGGGCCAGCCCTTCACGGGCATACTGCAACGCATGGCGTCGCATCAGCGGGAATGCGCCAGCGGCAACCGGGGTCACGTTACCCAGACGGCGCGGGAAGTGCTGGCGGATTTCGCGCTGCAACTGTTCCATGGACAGCCCCTGCAACTGTCGAATGCGCGCCGGCTTGTCGTACCACACCAGCGAAGCCCAGTTATCAAACAACGGTAAGAATGCATGCGGGCCGTTCGGCGTAAAATGCTGCCAGGTGCTTTCGCCCGGCGCGTTTTCTGACTGCACGGTGATCAGCATGCAGGACTGGTGATACTGCCAGGCATGGATCCCAATGCCTGCCATCTGCCTGACCTGCGAGTTCGCGCCATCCGCCCCCACCACCAGCTTTACGGCCAGCTCATCGTCGTTATCCAGCGTCAGGAGATATCCACCTTCATGACGATGCAGGGCTTTTAGCGAGTCCGGAACGCGCAGCGTCACCTTCGGGTGCGCCTCCAGCGCCTGCCAGAGCGCCTGCTGGAGCACGTTGTTTTCCACCATATAGCCCAGACGCGGCAGTTTCAGCTCGGCGGCGTCAAACGAGACGTGAGCATTTTCCCACTCCCAGGTTTCAAGACGGCTGTAGGGGTGCGCGCGCATCGCCAGCACCGCCTCCCAGACGCCCAGCCCGCGAAGCAGATCAACAGAGGACGCGCTGATGGCGGAAATACGCACGTCCGGTTGGCTGGCAGGATCGAATACCGGCGGAGCCGCCTGTTCAATAACGATTACGTCAAATCCCTGCTGCGCCAGCCCCAGCGCCAGTGCGCCGCCGACCATACCGCCGCCAACAACGGCAACTTCGGTGTTCAGGAGTGTCATGGTCACTATTCCTTATTGGAGAATACCTTAAGTTTACCGGATTTTTGCGGCCCTGAGGTTGACAACCTTCATACTGGTCACAACCGCACCAAAGCATTACAATACGCGGCTTGCAATCCTGAGCTGAGCAAGTCGATGACTAAAAAACTCCATATAAAAACCTGGGGCTGTCAGATGAACGAATACGATTCATCGAAGATGGCCGATCTGCTGGATACCACCCACGGATACCAGCTGACTGAAAATGCGAAAGAAGCCGATGTGCTGCTGCTGAACACCTGTTCAATTCGTGAAAAAGCACAGGAAAAAGTCTTTCATGTGTTAGGCCGCTGGAAGCTTCTCAAACGGAAAAATCCGGACCTGATCATTGGCGTGGGTGGCTGCGTCGCATCGCAGGAAGGTAAGCTGATCCGCCAGAGAGCCCCCTATGTGGATATCGTTTTTGGCCCTCAGACCCTGCACCGCCTGCCAGAGATGATTAACCAGGTTCGCGGCAGCCGTAGCCCGGTGGTTGACGTGAGTTTCCCGGAGATCGAGAAATTTGACCGTCTGCCAGAGCCGCGCGCTGATGGCCCGACCGCCTTCGTCTCCATCATGGAAGGCTGCAACAAATACTGTACTTACTGCGTGGTACCTTACACCCGCGGTGAAGAAGTGAGCCGCCCGGCAGACGATATCCTGTTTGAAATCGCGCAGCTTGCCGCGCAGGGCGTTCGCGAAGTGAACCTGCTGGGCCAGAATGTGAACGCCTGGCGCGGGGAAAACTACGACGGCACCACTGGCAGCTTTGCTGAACTGCTGCGTCTGGTGGCGGCGATTGACGGCATTGACCGCATTCGCTTTACCACCAGCCATCCGATGGAATTTACCGACGACATTATTGACGTCTATCGCGATACGCCAGAGCTGGTGAGCTTCCTGCACCTGCCGATCCAGTGCGGCTCTGACCGCGTGCTGAACCTGATGGGTCGTCCACATACGGTGCTGGAGTATAAGTCCACCATCCGCAAGCTGCGTGAAGCGCGCCCGGATATCCAGATTAGCTCCGACTTTATCGTCGGCTTCCCTGGCGAAACCGCTGATGACTTCGAGCGCACCATGAAGCTCATCGGCGAGGTGAATTTCGACGTCAGCTACAGCTTCATCTTCTCAGCACGCCCGGGCACCCCAGCGGCCGATATGGTTGACGATGTGCCGGAAGAAGAGAAAAAGCAGCGTCTGTATATTTTGCAGGAGCGTATCAACCAGCAGGCCAACGCCTGGAGCCGTCGTATGCTCGGCACTGTCCAGCGTATTCTGGTGGAAGGCACTTCCCGTAAGAGCATCATGGAACTGTCTGGTCGAACCGAAAATAACCGCGTGGTGAATTTTGAAGGCACCCCGGACATGATTGGTAAGTTTGTGGACGTCGAGATTGTCGAAG
The DNA here is from genome assembly GCF_049237385.1 of Enterobacter cloacae complex sp. IR5412. Lineage (NCBI taxonomy): Bacteria > Pseudomonadati > Pseudomonadota > Gammaproteobacteria > Enterobacterales > Enterobacteriaceae > Enterobacter > Enterobacter cloacae complex sp. IR5412. Next base: position 101,543 of record NZ_JBMKHQ010000004.1, read on the forward strand.
TGCTCACGAACTCGCTGCGCGGGAAGGTGGTACGCACTGAGGACGAAATGGGTCTGCGTATTGCACAGACTCCGGAATCCGTTATCTCTCGCACCCGTAAAGTCAACGATTCTGGCGTAGGTATTTACCAGCCCTGATCCCTCTGGCCTGCCTGTCCGGCAGGCCTTGTATTTCCTCTCATCACCCCCAATATCTACCGCAACGCTTGCGCCTTTATTCTATGGCGTGAATAATTTCGGTAATGACCGTTTTATTACGCCGTGTGGCCACAGGTCAGTTAACCAAATAAAGAGGAACAGTTTGAACATAGATACGCGTGAAATTAGCCTTGAGCCCGCAGACAACGCTCGCCTGCTGAGCCTGTGCGGGCCGTTTGATGACAACATCAAACAACTGGAGCGACGTCTGGGTATCGAAATCAATCGTCGCGATAACCATTTCAAACTCACCGGACGCCCAATCTGCGTCAACGCCGCGGCAGATATTCTCCGCAGCCTGTATGTTGATACCGCCCCGATGCGCGGTGAGATCCAGGATATTGAACCTGAACAGATCCACCTGGCCATCAAAGAGGCGCGCGTGCTTGAGCAGAGCGCGGAAAGCGTGCCGGACTATGGCAAAGCCATCAACATCAAAACCAAACGCGGCGTGATTAAGCCTCGTACCCCGAACCAGGCACAGTACATCGCCAACATTCTCGACCATGACATCACCTTTGGCGTGGGTCCGGCGGGTACGGGTAAAACCTATCTGGCCGTTGCTGCTGCGGTCGATGCACTTGAGCGTCAGGAGATCCGCCGTATCCTGCTGACCCGCCCTGCTGTAGAAGCCGGTGAGAAACTCGGCTTCCTGCCGGGCGATTTAAGTCAGAAAGTGGACCCCTACCTGCGCCCGCTGTACGACGCGCTGTTCGAAATGCTCGGCTTCGAGAAAGTTGAAAAGCTCATTGAACGTAACGTGATTGAAGTCGCCCCGCTGGCCTACATGCGTGGCCGTACGCTTAACGACGCGTTCATCATTCTGGATGAGAGCCAGAACACCACCATCGAACAGATGAAGATGTTCCTGACGCGTATCGGCTTTAACTCGAAAGCGGTTATCACCGGTGACGTCACCCAGATTGACCTGCCGCGTAACACCAAATCGGGTCTGCGTCACGCCATCGAAGTCCTGGCCGAGGTAGAGGAAATCAGCTTCAACTTCTTCCACAGTGAAGACGTGGTACGCCATCCGGTGGTCGCGCGTATCGTTAACGCTTATGAGGCCTGGGAAGAGGCAGATCAGAAGCGCAGGGCCGAACTGGCCGCAGAACGTAAGCGCGAAGCGCAGGAGCATGAACAGAAATGAGTCAGGTGATCCTCGATTTACAGCTGGCCTGTGAAGATAATTCCGGCATGCCAGAAGAGGCACAGTTTCAGAAATGGCTGGATGCCGTTATCCCCCAGTTTCAGGAAGAATCAGAGGTCACGATTCGCCTGGTGGATGAAGCAGAAAGCCATGAGCTCAACCTGACCTATCGCGGGAAAGATAAGCCGACCAATGTGCTCTCTTTCCCATTCGAAGCCCCTCCGGGCATTGAGATGCCGCTGCTGGGCGATCTGATCATCTGCCGTCAGGTGGTTGAGCAGGAAGCCAAAGAGCAGCAAAAGCCGCTGGAAGCGCACTGGGCACACATGGTGGTGCACGGTAGCCTGCATCTTCTGGGTTACGACCATATTGAAGATGACGAAGCGGAAGAGATGGAATCCCTTGAGACAGAGATAATGCTTGCTCTGGGCTATGAGGATCCGTACATTGCCGAGAAAGAATAGTCAGTCACTGACTACCATGCCGCCGCGCAGGGACATAGCGCGGCGGTTAACGTTGAACTAACAAGAGAACCCTTAACAAACGCCATGAGCGACGACAATTCACACAGTAGCGACACGACAACCACTAAAAAGGGATTTTTCTCCCTCATCCTGAACCAGCTTTTCCACGGCGAACCGAAAAACCGTGATGAACTGCTGGAGCTGATTCGTGATTCCGGGCAGAACGACCTTATCGACGAAGATACGCGCGAAATGCTCGAAGGGGTGATGGACATCGCCGACCAGCGCGTCCGCGACATCATGATCCCCCGCTCGCAGATGATTACCCTGAAACGCAACCAGACGCTGGACGAGTGCCTCGATGTGATTATCGAATCGGCTCACTCACGTTTCCCGGTCATCAGCGAAGACAAAGATCACATTGAAGGGATTTTGATGGCGAAAGATCTGCTGCCGTTTATGCGCAGCGATGCCGAAGCCTTCAGTATGGAAAAAGTGTTACGCCCGGCCGTGGTTGTGCCGGAAAGTAAGCGTGTGGATCGGATGCTGAAGGAGTTTCGCTCCCAGCGCTATCACATGGCGATTGTTATTGATGAATTTGGTGGCGTTTCCGGTCTGGTCACAATCGAAGACATCCTTGAGCTGATCGTGGGCGAAATCGAAGATGAGTATGACGAAGAAGAGGATATCGACTTCCGTCAGCTGAGCCGCCACACCTGGACCGTGCGCGCGCTGGCCTCCATTGAAGACTTCAATGACACCTTTGGCACCAGCTTCAGCGATGAAGAAGTGGACACCATTGGTGGTCTGGTGATGCAGGCCTTCGGCCATCTTCCGGCCCGCGGTGAAACCGTTGACATCGATGGTTACCAGTTCAAGGTCGCAATGGCTGACAGCCGACGTATTATTCAGGTTCATGTCAGAATGCCGGACGACTCACCGGTGCCAAAACTGGAAGATTAATGTAAATGGCATTTGCCCCACTCTTTGAACGCCAGCGCGTCCGTTTGCTGCTGGCGCTGTTACTCGGAGCCAGCGGTACGCTGGCTTTTTCTCCTTACGATATTTGGCCAGCCGCTATTCTCTCCCTGATGGGGCTACAGGGTCTTACCCTGAACCGTCGTCCGGTACAGGCCGCGGCCATAGGCTACTTCTGGGGGCTGGGGCTGTTTGGCTCTGGTATCAACTGGGTCTACGTCAGTATCGCGCAATTTGGCGGAATGCCGGGGCCGGTTAACGTCTTCCTGGTTGTGCTGCTCGCCGCCTATCTTTCGCTCTACACTGGCCTGTTCGCCGGTATTCTATCTCGTCTGTGGCCTAAAACGACCTGGCTGCGCGTCGCGATAGCGGCTCCCGTTGTCTGGCAAATCACCGAATTTCTGCGCGGCTGGGTACTGACCGGCTTCCCGTGGTTGCAGTTCGGCTATAGCCAGGTGGACGGCCCGCTGAAAGGTCTGGCTCCCGTCATGGGCGTGGAGGCGATTAACTTCCTGCTCATGGCGGTCAGCGGCCTGCTGGTGCTGGCTCTGGTGACACGTAACTGGAAGCCGCTGGTTGCCGCGTTAATCCTGTTTGCCCTGCCTTTCCCACTGCGTTATATCCAGTGGTTCACGCTGGAGCCCGCGCGCGCCACGCAGGTATCGTTGATACAGGGCGATATCCCGCAGTCATTGAAATGGGATGAGAATCAGCTGCTGAACACGCTGAAAATCTACGCCAATGCCACTGAAAAGGTGATGGGTAAATCGCAGCTCATCATCTGGCCTGAGTCTGCGATCCCGGATCTGGAGATCAATCAGCAGCCCTTCCTGAAGATGATGGACGATCTGCTGCGCGCGCGCGGCAGTACGCTGATTACCGGAATTGTGGATGCGCGTCTCAATCAGCAGAACCGCTATGACACGTACAACACGATCATTACGCTCGGTAAGGACAGCGAATACAGCTATACCTCCACCAATCGTTACAACAAAAATCACCTTGTACCGTTTGGCGAATTTGTTCCGCTGGAGTCTATTCTGCGCCCACTGGCACCGTTCTTTGACCTGCCGATGTCCTCATTCAGCCGGGGCCCTTACGTTCAGCCGCAGCTGCATGCGCACGGTTTTGCCCTGACGGCCGCTATTTGCTACGAGATTATCCTCGGCGAGCAGGTGCGCGATAACTTCCGCCCGGACACCGACTATCTGCTGACCATCTCAAACGATGCGTGGTTCGGTAAATCGATCGGCCCGTGGCAGCACTTCCAGATGGCACGAATGCGTTCTCTGGAGCTGGCACGTCCGCTGTTGCGCAGCACCAATAACGGCATCACCGCCGTGATTGGCCCGCAGGGTGAAATCCAGGCCATGATCCCGCAGTTCACCCGTGAGGTGCTGACCACGAAAGTGACGCCAGCTACGGGCCTGACGCCTTATGCGCGCACCGGGAACTGGCCGCTGTGGATCCTGACCACGCTGTTCGGTTTTGCCGCCGTAGTGATGAGCCTGCGTCAGCGTCGTAGATAACCTGGCCTTCTGTTGCCGGGTGGCGGCTACGCCTTACCCGGCCTACTCTCCGGCGCAGCCGCCACCCGACAATTTCCGCCTAAACTTCAATTCTGGCACGCCTGTTGCTTTGTTTAATTACGCAAACGCTGTCTGGCTTAACGTGCAACCTTGTCGCACCAGCATGGATCTCCGGTAGCACCGAAACGGTGCAACGAGAGATTATTGCCTCTGAATGGTGCGGCGCGCTTCGCAAAAATAAACAATAACGCAGCAAAATCTTTACATTAAGCCAGACTAAATGTTAACAAGCTTGCATAACACTGCACTCGCATTGCGCGAGATATAACAACATCACAATGGGTATCAAAGCGTCACTGGCGCTGATAAGAAAGGAGTTGGGTATGCAATTACGTAAACTGGCCACAGCAATGCTGGTTATGGGAATGTCTGCGGGCATCGTTCACGCTGAAGACGCTCCGGCAGCAGGAAGCACTCTCGACAAGATTGCCAAAAACGGCGTGATCGTGGTCGGCCACCGTGAATCTTCTGTCCCGTTCTCTTACTACGACAACACGCAAAAAGTCGTGGGCTATTCACAGGATTACTCCAACGCCATCGTTGAAGCCGTGAAGAAAAAGCTGAACAAACCTGACCTGCAAGTGAAGCTGATCCCCATCACTTCACAGAACCGTATTCCTCTGCTGCAAAACGGCACATTTGATTTTGAATGTGGCTCAACCACCAACAACCTTGAGCGTCAGAAACAGGCCGCTTTCTCGGACACTATCTTCGTTGTAGGCACCCGCCTGCTGACGAAGAAAGGCGGCGATATCAAAGATTTTGCTGACCTGAAAGGCAAAGCGGTTGTCGTGACCTCCGGTACCACGTCCGAAGTGCTGCTGCACAAGCTGAACGACGAGAAGAAAATGGACATGCGCATCATCAGCGCGAAAGATCACGGCGACTCCTTCCGTACCCTGGAAAGCGGTCGTGCCGTTGCGTTTATGATGGATGACGCTCTGCTGGCAGGCGAGCGCGCCAAGGCGAAGAAACCCGACAACTGGGAAATCGTCGGGACTGCGCAGTCGAAAGAAGCTTACGGCTGTATGCTGCGTAAAGGCGATGAAGGCTTCAAAAAGCTGATCGATGACACCATCGCTCAGGCGCAAACCTCTGGCGAAGCGGCAAAATGGTTCGACAAATGGTTCAAGAACCCAATTCCACCAAAAAACCTGAACATGAACTTTGAACTGTCTGACGACATGAAAGCGCTGTTCAAATCACCAAACGACAAAGCTCTTAACTAACTAGAACGACAGGGGCGGGATCTCCTGCCCTCTCGATTGTCGGGAAGCATGGACAGACTATACGTTGAGTGGTCGTTCCCCACTCAGCGCAAAAATTGAGCTTCTCACCAATCTTCGAGGGTAGCGCTGCTACCCTCTTTTTTCTGGAGTTTACTATGTCAATTGACTGGAACTGGGGCATCTTTCTGCAACAAGCCCCGTTCGGCAACACCACCTATCTCGGCTGGCTGTGGAGCGGCTTTCAGGTTACCGTTGCGTTATCGATAACGGCGTGGATTATCGCGTTTCTTGTCGGTTCGCTGTTCGGTATTCTGCGTACCGTCCCTAACCGTTTTCTCTCTTCGATTGGCACGCTCTATGTGGAACTGTTCCGTAACGTTCCGCTGATCGTGCAGTTCTTTACCTGGTATCTGGTGATCCCGGAACTGCTGCCGGAAGATCTCGGCATGTGGTTCAAGGCCGAGCTGGATCCTAACGTACAATTCTTTGTCTCCTCCATGCTGTGTCTGGGACTGTTCACCGCTGCGCGCGTCTGCGAGCAGGTGCGTGCCGCCATACAGTCACTGCCACGCGGACAAAAGAATGCGGCACTGGCGATGGGCCTGACCCTGCCACAAGCCTACCGTTACGTACTGCTGCCTAACGCTTACCGCGTCATCGTTCCGCCGATGACCTCCGAGATGATGAACCTGGTAAAAAACTCGGCCATCGCCTCAACCATTGGTCTGGTAGATATGGCGGCGCAGGCGGGCAAACTGCTGGATTACTCCGCTCACGCATGGGAATCCTTCACGGCAATCACGCTCGCCTATGTTCTGATTAACGCTTTCATCATGCTGGTGATGAACCTGGTTGAACGCAAAGTACGCCTGCCGGGCAATCTGGGGGGCAAATAATGTACGAATTTGACTGGAGTTCCATTGTTCCCTCCATGCCTTATCTGCTGGATGGCCTGGCGATCACCTTAAAGATTACCGTAATCGCCATTATCGTCGGTATTGTCTGGGGCACCCTGCTGGCAGTGATGCGCCTGTCGAGCTTTAAACCGCTCGCCTGGTTTGCTACGGCTTACGTTAACGTGTTCCGCTCCATTCCACTGGTCATGGTGCTGTTGTGGTTTTACCTGATTGTTCCCGGCTTTTTACAGAACGTGCTGGGACTGTCGCCGAAAACCGATATCCGCCTGATCTCTGCCATGGTGGCATTCTCTATGTTTGAAGCCGCCTACTACTCCGAGATCATCCGCGCAGGTATTCAGAGTATCTCGCGCGGGCAGTCCAGCGCTGCGCTGGCGCTCGGTATGACGCACTGGCAGTCCATGAAGCTTATTATTCTGCCACAGGCGTTTCGCGCCATGGTTCCGCTGCTGCTGACGCAGGGCATCGTCCTGTTCCAGGATACCTCCCTGGTCTACGTGCTGAGCCTGGCAGACTTCTTCCGTACCGCCTCCACCATTGGCGAACGTGACGGAACGCAGGTTGAGATGATCCTCTTCGCGGGCGGGGTCTATTTTGTGATTAGTTTAAGCGCATCGCTGTTGGTCAGCTGGCTGAAGAAAAGGACCGTATAATGATTTCCCTGAAAAATGTTTCTAAATGGTATGGGCACTTTCAGGTGCTGACCGACTGCTCAACAGAAGTGAAAAAAGGCGATGTGGTGGTGGTATGCGGCCCGTCCGGCTCCGGTAAGTCGACGCTTATCAAAACCGTTAATGGGCTGGAACCTGTCCAGCAGGGCGAGATTGTCGTTAACGGCACCAAAGTGAATGACCGCAAAACCAACCTTGCCCAGCTTCGCTCCCACGTTGGGATGGTGTTCCAGCATTTTGAGCTGTTCCCTCACCTCTCCATCATTGAGAACCTGACGCTGGCGCAGGTGAAAGTGCTGAAGCGCGACAAAAAAGCGGCGCGTGAAAAGGGACTGAAGTTGCTGGAACGCGTCGGGCTGTCTGCACATGCGGATAAGTTCCCTGCGCAGCTTTCAGGTGGCCAACAGCAGCGCGTGGCAATCGCGCGTGCGCTGTGCATGGATCCGGTGGCGATGCTGTTTGATGAGCCGACGTCCGCGCTCGATCCTGAGATGATCAACGAAGTGCTGGACGTTATGGTGGAACTGGCGCACGAAGGGATGACCATGATGGTGGTGACGCACGAAATGGGCTTCGCCCGTAAAGTGGCCAACCGTGTGATCTTCATGGATGAAGGGAAAATTGTTGAAGACTCACCGAAAGAAGAGTTCTTCGCAAATCCTAAATCTGAACGTGCAAAAGACTTCCTCGCCAAAATCCTGCATTAATCTTTTTAGTGCGCAATCTGTGGATTGCGCACTGCTTCACGCTTTAGATCTCTTTTTCTATTCGGCGTCACATCGCAGCGTTAACCTTGTCACAAATAATGCTAAGAATGGAGAACGCCATGACACAGCCTATTATTCTCGACTGCGATCCGGGTCATGATGACGCAATCGCACTCGTCCTTGCTCTTGCCTCCCCTGAACTGGACGTAAAAGCTGTCACCTCCTCTGCAGGGAACCAGACGCCGGATAAAACCCTGCGAAACGTGTTGCGCATGTTAACGCTGCTAAAACGCACCGATATTCCGGTCGCAGGTGGCGCCATTAAGCCGCTAATGCGCGAGCTGATCATTGCGGATAACGTTCACGGTGAAAGTGGGCTGGATGGCCCGGCGCTGCCGGAGCCGGGTTTCGCACCACAAAACTGCACTGCCGTCGAGCTCATGGCGAAAGTTCTGCGTGAAAGCGCAGAGCCCGTGACGCTGGTGGCGACCGGCCCACAGACCAACGTAGCGCTGCTGCTGAACAGCCATCCTGAACTGCACAGCAATATCGCCCGTATCGTCATCATGGGCGGGGCAATGGGGCTGGGGAACTGGACGCCAGCCGCGGAGTTCAACATCTTTGTTGACCCGGAAGCCGCAGAAATCGTCTTCCAGTCGGGCCTGCCGATTGTGATGGCGGGGCTGGACGTTACCCACCGCGCACAAATTATGGCGCAGGACATCGAACGATTTCGTACTGTGGGTAACCCGGTTGCAACAACCGTGGCAGAGCTGCTCGATTTCTTTATGGAGTATCACAAAGCCGAGAAGTGGGGATTCCACGGCGCCCCGCTGCATGACCCATGCACCATCGCCTGGCTACTGAAGCCGGAAATGTTTACCACGGTCGAGCGTTGGGTTGGTGTGGAAACACAGGGGAAATATACCCAGGGAATGACGGTGGTGGACTATTACTCGCTGACGGGAAACAAGCCGAATACCACAGTGATGGTGGATATCGATCGGAAAGCGTTTGTGGATTTGCTGGCGGAGAGGCTGGCTTATTATTCTGCGGCCTGATGCCCTCACCCACAGGGAGAGGGAGCAGACACTAAAAACGGCAACGACGTTGCCGTTTTGCTTTTTCCCTACGGCTCAAACGGCCGACGCTGGAACTGGTCGTGCCCGCATTTCGGACACAGCGACAGCACCTCCGGCGTATAAACGGCGATATGGTGGTGGCACTTCTCACACACCAGGTTCCCCAGCCCCACCACTTCGCCGCTGTGATAGACACCGTGGTGGTTTAAATCCTGGAATACCTCGCGCCACTCCAGTTGGGTTTTATCGGTAATATCCGCCAGCTCCTGCCACAGGCTCTCTTTAATTACCCGCATAAAAACACTGTCGGCGATTTCGTCCTGGCTCTCTTCATAGCTTCGCGCAAACTCTTCCAGGTCGCGGCGCACGGCGCGCGTCACCTCTTCCACTTCGGTTCGCGATAACTCACCCGTTTGCGTCACGCGTGCGCGTGCCTGTTCGACCAACGCGTCGATATCACGTTCGCCGTTACGCAGCCTTTCCGTCAGAGTCGCTACCAGTTCACGGTAAAATTGAGCAACCTTGTTCATCATTTTGCCTCCCGGGTAAGTAACTGTCTCTAATAATAGACCTTATTTCGTCGCCGCTTTGTCAGGTGAAGCACAGACCCGGTAAATTCCTGCAAAGTGCATTTGCGTGAAAGGCTGTTTTGACGCGGGCGTTTGGGCTATGCTATGCGGATCTGAATTACCACATCCATTGGCTACATTTGTAGCTGTATTGAACACAGGACCACTGGCTGCCATGCAAGAGCAATACCGCCCGGAAGAGATAGAATCAAAAGTCCAGCAACACTGGGACGAGAAGCGCACCTTTGAAGTAACCGAAGACGAGAGCAAAGAGAAGTATTACTGCCTGTCGATGCTTCCCTATCCTTCTGGTCGACTACACATGGGCCACGTGCGTAACTACACCATCGGTGACGTGATTGCACGCTACCAGCGTATGCTGGGCAAAAACGTACTTCAGCCTATCGGCTGGGATGCGTTCGGCCTGCCTGCTGAAGGCGCGGCGGTGAAAAACAACACGGCACCGGCTCCGTGGACGTACGACAACATCGCGTACATGAAAAACCAGCTGAAAATGCTGGGCTTTGGCTATGACTGGAGCCGCGAGCTGGCAACCTGTACCCCGGAATACTACCGCTGGGAGCAGAAGTTCTTCACCGAGCTGTATAAAAAAGGCCTGGTCTACAAGAAAACGTCCGCCGTTAACTGGTGCCCGAACGACCAGACCGTTCTCGCGAACGAGCAGGTTATCGATGGCTGCTGCTGGCGCTGTGACACCAAAGTAGAGCGTAAAGAGATCCCGCAGTGGTTTATCAAAATCACCGCCTACGCTGACGAGTTGCTGAACGATCTGGATAATCTGGATCACTGGCCTGACACCGTTAAGACCATGCAGCGCAACTGGATCGGCCGTTCCGAAGGTGTGGAAATTACCTTTAACGTAGAAAACTACGACCAGACGCTGACCGTCTACACCACCCGTCCGGACACCTTCATGGGCGCGACCTACCTGGCCGTGGCCGCAGGTCATCCGCTGGCGCAAAAAGCGGCGGAAAACAATCCGGAGCTGGCGACCTTTATCGACGAATGCCGCAACACGAAAGTGGCCGAAGCCGACATGGCGACGATGGAGAAAAAAGGCGTTGATACCGGCTTCAAAGCGATCCACCCGCTGACGGGCGAAGCGATACCTGTCTGGGCCGCCAACTTCGTACTGATGGAATACGGCACAGGCGCCGTGATGGCCGTGCCGGGTCACGATCAGCGCGACTACGAATTTGCCACCAAATACGGCCTGACCATCAAGCCTGTTATTCTTGCTGCTGACGGCTCTGAACCCGATCTCTCTGAGCAAGCGCTGACTGAAAAAGGCACCCTGTTTAACTCCGGTGAGTTCAGCGGCCTGAGCTTCGAAGAGGGCTTCAACGCCATTGCCGACAAACTGGCATCCCTGGGCGTGGGCGAGCGTAAAGTGAACTACCGTCTGCGCGACTGGGGCGTTTCCCGTCAGCGTTACTGGGGTGCGCCAATCCCAATGGTGACCCTGGAAGACGGCACCGTGATGCCAACGCCGGAAGATCAACTGCCGGTGATCCTGCCGGAAGACGTGGTCATGGACGGCATCACCAGCCCGATCAAAGCCGATCCTGAGTGGGCAAAAACCACCGTCAACGGTCAGCCAGCGCTGCGTGAAACCGACACCTTTGACACCTTTATGGAATCCTCCTGGTACTATGCGCGCTACACCTGCCCGCAGTACAAAGAAGGCATGCTGGATTCCGATGCTGCAAACTACTGGCTGCCGGTAGACATCTATATCGGTGGCATTGAACACGCCATCATGCACCTGCTCTACTTCCGCTTCTTCCACAAACTGATGCGTGACGCAGGCCTGGTCAACTCCGACGAACCGGCAAAACAGCTGCTGTGTCAGGGTATGGTGCTGGCAGATGCGTTCTACTACGTTGGCGCGAACGGTGAACGTAACTGGGTTTCTCCGGTTGATGCGATTGTGGAGCGCGACGAGAAAGGCCGTATCGTGAAGGCGAAAGACGCCGAAGGTCATGAACTGGTTTATACCGGCATGAGCAAGATGTCCAAGTCTAAAAATAACGGTATCGACCCGCAGGTGATGGTTGAGCGTTACGGCGCTGACACCGTGCGTCTGTTCATGATGTTCGCCTCCCCGGCAGATATGACGCTGGAATGGCAGGAATCCGGCGTTGAAGGGGCAAACCGCTTCCTGAAACGCGTCTGGAAACTGGTTTACGAGCACACCTCACAAGGTGATGCGCCAGCGCTGAACGTGGCTGCACTGAGCGAAGATCAGCAGGCGCTGCGTCGTGATGTTCATAAAACCATTGCGAAAGTCACCGATGATATTGGTCGTCGTCAGACCTTCAATACCGCAATTGCGGCTATTATGGAACTGATGAACAAGCTGGCGAAAGCCCCGCAGGACGGCGAGCAGGATCGCGCGTTAATGCGCGAAGCGCTGCTGGCGGTCGTTCGCATGCTGAACCCGTTCACGCCGCACGTTAGCTTCACCCTGTGGCAGGAGCTGAAAGGCGAAGGGGATATCGACAACGCGCCGTGGCCAGTGGCGGATGAATCCGCTATGGTGGAAAACACCACGCTGGTTGTGGTGCAGGTTAACGGTAAAGTGCGCGGTAAAATTACCGTCGCGGTCGACGCAACCGAAGAACAGGTTCGCGAGCGCGCAGGCCAGGAGCATCTGGTCGCGAAATACCTTGAGGGCGTTACCGTACGTAAAGTGATCTACGTACCCGGTAAACTGCTGAATCTGGTCGTTGGCTAAGCGCGGGAGGAAACGTGCGACACCTGGCAACAATACTCTTATCTCTGGCGGTGCTGGTCACCGCTGGCTGCGGCTGGCACCTGCGCAATACCACGGCAGTGCCTGCTCAGATGAAAACAATGATCTTCGACTCATCCGATCCGAATGGACCGCTGAGCCGGGCCATTCGTAACCAGCTGCGTTTGAACGATGTTGAGCTGATCGAGAAGGGAACCCTGCGTCAGGATGTTCCTTCGCTCCGCGTCCTGAAATCAACGCTGTCACAAGACACGGCATCGATCTTCCAGGATGGACGAACCGCGGAATATCAAATGGTGCTTACCGTTGATGCGGCCGTTTTAATGCCAGGTAAAGATATTTACCCTATCAATACCAAAGTCTACCGCTCGTTCTTCGATAACCCGCAGACGGCCCTGGCAAAAGACGCCGAACAGCAGATTATCATCAAGGAAATGTATGATAAGGCCGCGGAGCAACTGATCCGCAGACTGCCTGCCATTGCCGCGTCGACGAAAAAAGGCGCTGACGTTATCGAAACACCGGATGCCAGCACGCCGGATATGCCAACGTCGCTGGGTAACTGATGATCAGGTTGTATCCTGAACAACTCCGCGCGCAGCTCAACGAAGGGCTGCGCGCGGCCTATCTGCTACTCGGCAATGACCCCCTGTTACTTCAGGAAAGCCTTGATGCGGTTCGCCATGCGGCAGCCGCGCAGGGTTTCGATGAGCATCATACGTTCCAGATCGATAACAGTACCGACTGGAACGCTATCTTCTCGCTTTGTCAGGCCATGAGCCTGTTTGCCTCTCGTCAGACAATCCAGATCGTGCTGCCAGAGAATGGTCCTAACTCGGCCATTAATGAACAGCTGACCATGCTGGTGAGTTTATTACACGGCGATCTGCTGCTTATCGTACGCGGTAACAAGTTCACGAAAGCGCAGGAAAACGCGGCCTGGTTTACCCAGCTTGCTACCAATGCGGTACTGGTCACCTGCCAGACGCCAGAACAGGCGCATCTGCCAAAATGGGTTGCCGCGCGCGCAAAGCTGCACAATCTGCAACTGGATGATGCCGCCAGCCAGCTCCTTTGCTATTGCTATGAAGGCAACCTTCTGGCACTGGCGCAGGCGCTGGACAGGCTCGCCCTGCTGTGGCCCGATGGCAAGCTGACGCTACCGCGCGTGGAACAGGCGGTGAATGATGCCGCGCACTTTACTCCCTTCCACTGGGTTGATGCGCTGCTGTCGGCGAAAAGTAAGCGAGCCCTGCACATACTGCAACAGCTGCGCCTGGAAGGGAGTGAGCCGGTCATTCTGCTCCGCACGCTCCAGCGCGAATTACTGCTGCTGAACAACCTTAAACGTCAGTCGGCACATACGCCCCTGCGCGCCTTATTCGATAAACATCGCGTCTGGCAGAACCGTCGGGCGATGACCACGGAGGCGATAAACCGCCTGAGCCAGGAGCAGTTGCGTCAGGCAGTGCAACTTCTGATGCGCGCCGAACTGACGTTAAAACAGGACTACAGCCAGTCTGTCTGGGCGGAGCTGGAGAGCCTCTCTTTGCTGCTCTGCCATAAGGCGCTGGCAGACGTATTTATCGATGGGTGATATGCATTCTTTACAGGCAATGTATGGCGGGACCTTCGACCCGGTACACTATGGGCATCTTAAGCCGGTAGAAATCCTCGCGAATTTGATTGGGTTGCAGCGGGTAATCATCATGCCCAACAATGTTCCTCCGCATCGTCCTCAGCCAGAAGCAACCAGCGAGCAGCGCAAAGCGATGCTCGCGCTGGCTATCGCAGATAAGCCTCTCTTCACGCTGGATGAGCGCGAATTGCGCAGGGATACCCCTTCCTGGACATCGCAAACGCTGCGGGAGTGGCGCGCTGAGCAGGGGCCCATGCAACCGCTGGCGTTTATCATCGGCCAGGATTCCTTGCTCAACTTTCCCAGCTGGTACCAGTACGAAACCATTCTGGAAAACAGTCATCTGCTGGTCTGCCGCCGTCCGGGCTACCCGTTGACCATGCGCGATGCGCAGCATCAGCAGTGGCTTGACGCGCATCTGACGGACAATATAGAAGACCTGCACAGTCTACCCGCCGGGAAAATTTACCTCGCTGAAACGCCGTGGTTTGATATTTCCGCGACCCTCATCCGCGAGCGTCTCCAGCAAGGTTTAGACTGTGACGATCTCCTGCCCTCGCCCGTGCTGGCCTATATCCACGCACACGGTTTGTATCAGAAAAGTACAGATGCCTGATCATCACCGGCGAAATTGTCTGTTAATGTTTATCCTGCCTTGACAGGCTAAGCCATACTGATATCCTCCGCTGCCAGACTTTCCCGCCGATCGCTGCTTTACAGAAATTGTTTTACAAAAATGGCGATGCAATCTCAGGCGGAGGGTGGGATGATACCCGCCTTCAAAAGCCGGGCGGTGACATTTGTCCCGCGACTGGCGTCAGTTCAGGTATACTGACTGGCCACGAATTCATAGTTGTACAATCTCATTCACCCAGGGGGAAAACTTGCAGGGTAAAGCACTCCAGGATTTTGTTATCGACAAAATTGATGACCTGAAAGGTCAGGACATCATCGCTATCGACGTTAAGGGTAAATCCAGCATCACCGACTGCATGATCATCTGCACCGGGACCTCAACTCGTCACGTTGTTTCGATTGCTGACCATGTTGTTCAGGAATCGCGCGCGGCAGGGCTGCTTCCGCTGGGCGTTGAAGGTGAAGCGACCGCTGACTGGGTGGTTGTCGATCTCGGCGATGTGATTGTCCACGTCATGCAGGAAGAGAGCCGTCGCCTGTATGAGCTGGAAAAACTCTGGGGTTAATGCGTGAAGTTGCAACTGGTCGCCGTCGGCACCAAAATGCCGGACTGGGTACAAACCGGTTTTACTGAGTATCTGCGTCGTTTCCCAAAAGATATGCCGTTCGAACTGGTGGAGATCCCAGCAGGAAAGCGCGGCAAGAACGCAGATATCAAACGTATTCTCGATAAAGAGGGAGAGCTGATGCTGGCTGCCGCAGGCAAAAACCGCATCGTGACCCTCGATATCCCGGGAAAACCCTGGGATACGCCGCAGCTGGCGCACGAACTGGAGCGCTGGAAGCAGGATGGTCGTGATGTCAGTCTGTTGATTGGCGGACCAGAGGGGTTATCTCCCGCCTGCAAAGCGGCAGCAGAACAAAGTTGGTCACTCTCGGCGCTGACGTTGCCCCACCCGCTTGTGCGGGTTCTCGTGGCAGAAAGTTTGTATCGCGCATGGAGCATCACTACCAACCACCCTTATCACCGCGAGTAATGACTGACCAGGGTAATTTAAGCAGCGGATGAAACTACAGAATTCTTTTCGCGACTATACGGCTGAGTCCGCGCTGTTTGTGCGCCGGGCGCTGGTCGCCTTTACGGGGATTTTGCTGCTTACCGGCGTGCTGATCGCCAACCTCTATAATCTGCAAATTGTCCGCTATACCGATTACCAGACCCGCTCAAACGAAAACCGTATCAAGCTGGTGCCCATCGCGCCCAGCCGCGGCATTATCTACGATCGTAACGGCACCCCGCTGGCGCTAAACCGCACCATCTACCAGATAGAGATGATGCCAGAGAAAGTGGATAACGTGCAGGATACGCTGAACGCGCTGAGAAGCGTTGTCGACCTGACTGATGACGACATCGCTGCGTTCAAAAAAGAGCGCGCACGTTCTCACCGCTTCACCTCTATTCCGGTAAAAACCAACCTGACGGAAGTGCAGGTCGCCCGTTTTGCCGTTAACCAGTACCGTTTCCCCGGTGTGGAAGTCAAAGGCTATAAACGTCGCTACTATCCTTACGGCTCCGCGCTGACGCACGTCATAGGCTACGTCTCCAAAATTAACGATAAAGACGTCGAACGCCTTGATAAAGACGGCAAGCTGGCTAACTACGCCGCAACCCATGATATTGGCAAGCTTGGGATTGAACGTTATTACGAAGATGTCCTGCACGGTCAGACCGGGTATGAAGAGGTTGAAGTTAACAACCGTGGCCGCGTGATCCGTCAGCTCAAAGAGGTTCCCCCACAGGCGGGACATGACGTTTATCTGACGCTCGACCTGAAGCTACAGCAGTATATCGAAACGCTGCTGGCGGGTAGCCGGGCCGCCGTAATCGTGACCGACCCGCGTACCGGCGGTATTCTGGCGATGGTTTCTATGCCAAGCTACGATCCGAACCTCTTCGTGGATGGCATCTCCAGCAAGGATTACTCCGGCCTGCTCAACGATCCAAACACCCCGCTGGTGAACCGCGCCACGCAGGGGGTTTATCCTCCAGCCTCAACGGTAAAACCGTATGTCGCCGTTTCTGCGCTGAGCGCGGGCGTCATTACCCGTAATACCAGTCTGTTTGACCCTGGCTGGTGGCAGTTACCTGGCTCTGAAAAACGCTACCGTGACTGGAAAAAATGGGGTCACGGCCATCTGAACGTGACCAAATCACTGGAGGAGTCGGCGGATACCTTCTTCTATCAGGTCGCCTACGACATGGGTATTGATCGTCTGTCTGAATGGATGAGCAAATTCGGCTACGGACATTACACCGGTATAGATTTGGCGGAAGAACGTTCCGGCAACATGCCAACCCGCGAATGGAAGCTGAAGCGCTTTAAAAAACCCTGGTATCAGGGTGATACCATTCCGGTGGGCATCGGCCAGGGCTACTGGACGGCAACGCCGCTGCAAATGAACAAGGCGATGATGATCCTCATCAACGATGGCGTTGTGAAAGTACCGCACCTGCTGCAAAGCACCGTAGAAGACGGCAAAAAAGTGCCATGGATACAGCCGCACGAGCCGCCGGTGGGTGACATTCATTCCGGGTACTGGGAAATCGCGAAAGACGGCATGTATGGCGTAGCCAACCGCCCTAACGGGACGGCGCACAAATATTTCGCTGGCGCACCGTATAAGGTTGCCGCGAAATCAGGTACGGCTCAGGTCTTCGGTCTGAAAGCGAATGAAACCTATAACGCACATAAAATTGCCGAACGTCTGCGTGACCACAAGCTCATGACGGCGTTTGCCCCTTATGATAACCCGCAGGTTGCGGTGGCGATGATTCTTGAGAACGGCGGCGCAGGCCCGGCGGTGGGTACCATCATGCGTCAAATCCTCGACCACATCATGCTGGGTGATAACAACACCGAACTGCCAGCTGAAAACCCGGCAGCCGCTGCGGCGGAGGACCAATAATCATGACGGATAATCCGAATAAAAAATCGCTGTGGGATAAGATCCACATCGACCCTGCCATGCTGCTGATCCTGCTGGCTCTGCTGGTGTACAGCGCCCTCGTTATCTGGAGCGCCAGCGGCCAGGATATCGGCATGATGGAGCGTAAAGTTGGCCAGATCGCCATGGGTCTGGTCATTATGGTGGTGATGGCGCAAATACCACCGCGCGTGTATGAGGGCTGGGCGCCCTATCTCTATATTTTCTGTATCATTTTGCTGGTGGCAGTAGATGCGTTCGGTGCTATCTCGAAGGGGGCGCAACGCTGGCTGGATCTGGGGATTGTCCGCTTCCAGCCGTCAGAAATCGCCAAAATCGCCGTTCCGCTGATGGTGGCGCGCTTCATTAACCGCGACGTCTGCCCGCCGTCGTTGAAGAATACCGCCATTGCGCTGGTGCTAATTTTCCTGCCGACGCTGCTCGTGGCCGCACAGCCTGACCTCGGTACCTCGATTCTCATCGCCCTCTCCGGCCTGTTCGTCCTGTTCCTGTCCGGCCTGAGCTGGCGTCTGATCGGCATCGCGGTGGTCCTGCTGGCTGCCTTTATTCCTATTCTCTGGTTCTTCCTGATGCATGATTACCAGCGCCAGCGCGTGATGATGCTGCTCGATCCCGAGACCGATCCGCTGGGCGCAGGCTATCATATTATTCAGTCGAAGATTGCGATTGGCTCCGGCGGCCTGCGCGGAAAAGGCTGGCTGCACGGGACTCAGTCGCAGCTCGAATTTTTACCGGAACGCCACACCGACTTTATCTTTGCCGTTCTGGCTGAGGAGTTAGGGCTGGTTGGCATCCTGGTGCTGCTTGCACTCTACGTGCTGTTGATCATGCGTGGGCTCTACATTGCCGCACGCGCGCAGACCACCTTTGGCCGGGTTATGGCGGGTGGATTAATGTTGATTTTGTTCGTTTATGTCTTCGTAAATATTGGTATGGTGAGTGGTATTCTGCCGGTTGTTGGCGTACCGCTGCCGCTGGTGAGTTACGGGGGCTCGGCACTGATCGTGTTGATGGCCGGGTTTGGTATCGTCATGTCGATCCATACCCACAGGAAAATGTTGTCCAAAAGCGTATAAAAATAAGGGGATCGCAATGCGTAAGCAGTGGCTGGGGATCTGCATCGCAGCAAGTTTACTTGCCGCCTGTACAAGTGATGATGGTCAGCAACAGGCAACCGTCGCGCCGCCGCAGCCTGCGGTCTGTAATGGCCCGATTGTTGAAATTAGCGGTGCCGATCCCGTTTATGAACCGCTGAACGCCAGCGTGAATCAGGATTATCAGCGCGACGGTAAAAGCTATAAAATCGTTCAGGATCCTTCCCGTTTCAGCCAGGCCGGCTTTGCTGCCATCTATGACGCTGAGCCAGGCAGCAATCTGACCGCGTCAGGTGAAACCTTCGATCCGATGCAGATCACGGCGGCACACCCGACACTGCCTATTCCAAGCTATGCGCGCATCACTAACCTGGCGAATGGCCGGATGATCGTGGTACGTATCAACGATCGTGGCCCTTACGGCAACGATCGCGTGATCTCCCTGTCACGCGCGGCAGCCGACCGTCTGAATACCTCAAATAATACAAAAGTGCGTATCGACCCGATTATCGTGGCGCAGGATGGTTCGCTGTCTGGCCCGGGCACGGCCTGTACCACGGTCGCGAAACAGACCTACGCCCTGCCCGCACGCCCGGATCTAAGCGGTGGTATGGGGGGCGCTTCAATGCCAGCAGAGCCCGCGCAGCCGCAGGGTGAAGTGCACGCCATCAGCAACGATACGCTACAAAGTGAAGATGCGACAGGCGCCCCGGTGAAAAGCAGTGGTTTCCTTGGTGCACCCACCACGTTAGCGCCGGGCGTGATTGAATCAAATGAACCTGCCCCAGCGCCTGCGCCCGTTGTTGCTGCACCCGCTGCACAACCCGCTCCGGTAACCGCACCGGCTGCTACGCAGACTGCGGCGCCTGCGACGGCGAGCGGCAGCTACGTGGTTCAGGTTGGCGCCGTCAGCGATCGGGCCCGTGCAGAGCAGTATCAGCAGCGTTTAAGCCAGCAGTTTGGCGTGCCAGGCCGCGTTGAGCAAAACGGTGCGGTATGGCGTATCCAGATGGGTCCGTTTGCCAGCAAATCGCAGGCAGCGTCCCTGCAACAGCGTTTGCAGAGCGAGGCGCAGCTCCAGTCGTTTATCGCTGTTGCGAAGTAATTAATCGGTGGTATCCGAAATGTCAGTTTGTGTAAACCACGTTAACACTCTCATGATGAAAGTCGGATGCCTGCCCGTATAGCATTTGCTATAGTAAGGCACTTTTTTTAATTCCATCACGGATGTCGTAGTTCTGACCATGAAGACCACTTTTTCTGCTCGTTTTGTGCAGCGCATGGCGCTGACCACGGCCCTTTGCGCTGCTGCGTTCTCCGCAGCTCACGCGGATGACCTGAACATCAAGACCATGATCCCTGGCGTTCCGCAGATCGACGCGGAATCCTACATCCTGATTGATTACAACTCCGGCAAAGTTCTTGCAGAACAGAACGCCGATGCCCGCCGCGATCCGGCCAGCCTGACCAAAATGATGACCAGCTATGTTATCGGCCAGGCCATGAAAGCGGGTAAATTTAAAGAAACCGATCTGGTGACTATCGGTAACGATGCGTGGGCAACCGGCAACCCGGTGTTCAAAGGTTCATCGCTGATGTTCCTGAAGCCAGGCATGCAGGTTCCGGTCTCTCAGCTTATCCGTGGCATCAACTTGCAGTCCGGTAACGACGCCTGCGTGGCAATGGCCGATTTTGCAGCGGGCAGCCAGGACGCGTTTGTGGGCCTGATGAACAGCTACGTCTCTGCGCTGGGCCTGAAAAACAGCCACTTCCAGACCGTTCACGGCCTGGACGCCGAAGGTCAGTACAGCTCCGCGCGTGACATGGCGCTGATCGGTCAGGCGCTGATCCGCGATGTGCCAAACGAGTACTCTATCTACAAAGAGAAAGAGTTCACCTTCAACGGCATTCGTCAGACCAACCGTAACGGCCTGCTGTGGGACAATAGCCTGAACGTCGACGGCATCAAAACTGGTCACACCGACAAAGCCGGCTATAACCTGGTGGCTTCTGCCACTGAAGGCCAGATGCGTCTGATCTCTGCCGTGATGGGGGGCCGCACGTTTAAAGGACGCGAAACGGAAAGTAAAAAACTGCTGACCTGGGGCTTCCGCTTCTTCGAAACCGTGAATCCGCTGAAAGCCGGTAAAGAATTTGCCTCTGAACCTGTCTGGTTTGGCGATAACGACCGTGCTTCCCTGGGTGTGGACAAAGATCTCTATCTGACGATCCCACGCGGTCGTATGAAAGATCTGAAAGCCAGCTACGTGCTGAATACCACCGAGCTGCACGCCCCGCTGCAAAAGAATCAGGTCGTGGGTACCATCAACTTCCAGCTGGATGGAAAAACCATCGATCAGCGCCCGCTGGTGGTGCTGGAGGAAATTCCTGAAGGCAATTTCTTCGGCAAAATCATTGATTACATTAAGCTGATGTTCCATCACTGGTTTGGTTAAAAATTGAACACTTGAAAGTGTGATTTTGATCCCCATATACTACGTATCAGTAAAACTCCCGCCCCGTGGCGGGAGTTATTATTTTTTATACACACGCCGGAGCTGACATGAAAACCAAACTTAACGAACTGCTTGAATTCCCTACCCCTTTTACTTACAAAGTAATGGGTCTGGCGAAACCTGAGCTGGTTGATCAGGTGGTTGAAGTGGTACAGCGCCATGCGCCGGGCGACTACTCTCCATCAGTCAAACCGAGCAGCAAAGGTAACTACCACTCAGTCTCAATCACCATCACTGCGACACACATTGAGCAGGTTGAGACGCTGTACGAAGAGCTCGGCAATATCGAAATTGTTCGTATGGTGCTGTAGTCCCTCAGCGGTTACCCGGTTTGCCGGGTAACCCACTTCCCCGCTGTGATATACTCCCCGTTACCTATTCTCCCTTGTCTTCGGAGACGTCCTTTTGTACCAGGATAAAATTCTTGTCCGCCATCTTGGGCTACAGCCTTACGAGCCTGTCTCTCAGGCTATGCATGACTTTACCGACAGGCGCGATGACACCACGCCTGATGAAATCTGGCTGGTTGAACACCTGCCGGTGTTCACTCAAGGCCAGGCAGGAAAAGCCGAACATTTATTGATGACGGGCGATATCCCGGTGATCCAGAGCGATCGCGGTGGACAGGTGACCTACCACGGCCCGGGCCAGCAGGTGATGTATGTTCTGCTTAACCTGAAACGCAGAAAGCTGGGCGTGCGTGAGCTCGTGACCTTACTGGAGCAAACCGTGGTGAATACGCTGGCTGAGTACGATATTGACGCTCACCCTCGCGCCGATGCCCCGGGCGTTTATGTGGGAGAGATGAAGATCTGTTCGCTGGGGCTGCGTATCCGCAAAGGCTGCTCGTTCCACGGGCTGGCGCTGAATATCAATATGGATTTGGCCCCCTTCCAGCGCATCAACCCATGTGGGTATGCCGGTATGGAAATGACGCAAATGCGCCAGTGGGTCGATACCGCCACGCCTGACAATATCCGGCCCGTGCTTCTGAAGAACTTTTTAGCACTGCTTAACAATCCCACCTACGAATATATTGCTGCTTAACTCACCTCGGGCAGTGGCTCAATTATTTGACCAGCCACTGCTTAATTACCGCATTTACGCTTTACAATAAACCGCATATTCTATATTTTCGAGTCGCCCATATATTAGCGTCACATATTAATTAGAACCTTAATAGAACCATCGCCGGGTTTCGTGTAACGTGCGTGACAATCACCCAACTGCTTGTTTTCGATAAATAATGGAAACTTACTAAACACTTTACGAATCTCTGCAAGCATAATAAATAAATTCAACTATCATTCATATTGTGAATGGATACGGAGTAAGAGCGTGGAGCCTACTAATTTACCAGCCAAACGCCTGAATGAAACCAGCGGCGAAGATAAGCCGCAAATTTTTCGGACTTTACGTAATATTGATCTCAATTTATTGACTATTTTTGAGGCGGTATATGTCCATAAAGGTATCGTTAATGCTGCGAAAATTCTTAATCTCACGCCCTCTGCTATTAGCCAGTCAATTCAAAAATTGCGCGCGATATTTCCCGATCCGTTATTTATTCGTAAAGGCCAGGGCGTAACCCCAACCGCGTACGCTACCCATCTGCATGAGTACATCAGCCAGGGTCTGGAATCAATACTGGGCGCGCTGGATCTCACCGGCAGTTATGATAAGCAACGAACTATCACCATAGGCACCTCTCCCTCAGTGGGCGTTCTGGTCATGCCGGCCATCTATCAGGCGGTGAAACAGCATGCGCCACAGTTGCTTATCCGCAACGTGCCCGTCACCGATCCGGAAACACAGCTGGCGCAATTCCAGACGGACCTGATCATCGACGGCAATAGCTTTACGGCCAGAGCGTTAGGGCATAACGTACTTTATACCGACACTCTGGCGCTCGTTTGTCGTCAGGCTCACCCTGCGTTGAGCGCACCTTTGACGCCAGAAAATTTGCGCCATTACGAACATGCGACATTTATGTCCGAAGGACAGGGTCAGGATCCGCTGCGACAACGTATTGACGAACTCTTCCCGGATCGTCCGATCAGCTTTAGCAGTTACAATATGTTTACCCTCGCGGCCCTGATTGGCAGCAGCGACTTGCTCTGTATCATGCCTGTGCGTCTCTTCACTTTGCTTCAAAAGTGCTGGCCACTGGAGAGCATTCCATTAAGTCAACTTACGACGGAATCTATTGAAATCTCACTGCATTACAACAAGCTAAGCCTGCGTGATCCGGTGCTGGAAAACGTCATCAATGTGATCCGCCAGACTTTTTGATCCGCCTTTCAGCGTAAGGCCCTGCCACATGCGGGGCAAAAGGCACAAAACAACAACTATTTTACAAATTGGCGACCTGGCAGGCTGCTTTACCGCCCCTTTAAATGATATACTGCCTGTCGTTCGTTCAAAAATAGTTGATAATTACAACATTCCCTTGAATTGAAACGCTTTCCTTCGATATTCGCAACTGGAACACGCACGCTATGAGTAAACCCATTGTGATGGAACGCGGTGTTAAATACCGCGATGCCGATAAAATGGCCCTTATCCCGGTTAAAAACGTGGCTACAGAGCGCGAGGCGCTGTTAAGAAAACCGGAATGGATGAAAATTAAACTTCCGGCTGACTCTTCGCGTATTCAGGGGATCAAAGCGGCGATGCGCAAAAATGGCCTCCACTCTGTCTGTGAAGAGGCCTCCTGCCCTAACCTTGCTGAATGTTTCAATCACGGTACCGCGACGTTTATGATTCTGGGTGCCATCTGCACCCGCCGCTGTCCGTTCTGTGACGTTGCTCATGGCCGTCCTGTTGCGCCTGACGCTAACGAACCGCAAAAACTGGCGCAGACCATTGCCGATATGGCGCTGCGTTATGTTGTTATCACCTCCGTTGACCGTGACGATCTGCGCGATGGCGGTGCTCAGCATTTCGCTGACTGCATTACCGCCATCCGCGAAAAAAGCCCGAACATTAAGATTGAGACGCTGGTGCCGGACTTCCGTGGCCGTATGGACCGCGCGCTCGATATCCTGACCGCGACGCCACCAGACGTGTTCAACCACAACCTGGAGAACGTACCGCGTATCTACCGTCAGGTGCGTCCAGGTGCAGATTACAACTGGTCGCTGAAGCTGCTGGAGCGCTTTAAAGAAGCCCATCCGCATATTCCTACCAAGTCTGGCCTGATGGTGGGACTGGGTGAAACCAACGCTGAGATCATTGAAGTGATGCGCGATCTGCGCCGCCACGGCGTCACCATGCTGACGCTGGGGCAGTATCTACAGCCAAGCCGTCACCACCTGCCTGTACAGCGTTACGTGAGTCCGGATGAGTTCGATGAAATGAAAGCCGAAGCGATGGCGATGGGCTTTACCCACGCTGCGTGCGGTCCGTTTGTTCGCTCCTCTTATCACGCCGATATGCAGGCGAAGGGCGAAGAAGTGAAATAAAGCTGTAAAACTTATTTACAGTAAAACAAAAAACCGGCCTCGTGAGCCGGTTTTTTTATGCAAGCCTTGCAGCATTGCCATTACTCTTTGTGTGAAAGCTTCTGTGCTGCGATGTCATCTTCGGCACTTTTCTTCGCTGCCGCGTCGTCATCGTTCATTGCTTTCTTAAAGCCCTTAATGGCAGCACCCAGGTCTCCACCCAGCGTGCGTAACTTCTTGGTACCGAACAGCAGGACGACCAGTGCGGCAACCACCAGCAGTTTGGTAATACTAATCTCACCCATAAATACCTTCTTTACATGAAACAGGCTGCATTCAGCGCCAAAGAAACCTGAACGTATTAACGGTCATCAGGCGCGCGCACACAATAGCAATCTGTAACAAGGTGAATCAAGCATTGTTGAAAAAAACATCATATTAATTGCGGTGGCGCAAACCTGCGGTTGCGCAGAACAGGTAATTGCTGACGCGCAAGCGTTATTCGTGCTGACGTTATCTCTGTCAGCAGTAAAGCAGGCGCTTCCGCCGCCGCGGCTACGGTCACTCCCAGCGGATCGACAACCCTGCTCTGCCCGATATTTTTATTGCCACATTCACCCGCAGCCACTACATAGCAGGTGGTGTCCAGCGCGCGTGCGGCCAGTAGCGTTACCCAGTGATGCTCCTTAAGCGGTCCTCTGACCCACGCGGCGGGCAGAACCAGCACCTCGGCCCCCTGTAGTGCCAGGTTCAGCGCCAGCTCCGGAAAACGGATATCGTAGCAGGTCATCAGGCCAACCTTAAAACCCTCCACCTCAATCAGCGGCGGAATTACACTCCCCGGATCGACCAGTCGCGACTCCTGGACGCTGAACGCATCATACAGATGAAGTTTGGCGTAGCTTGCGACAATAGCGCCTTCACGTATCGCCACCAGCGTGTTCACCGCCCGCCCCGGCGTGGAGGGAACATGGATAGTCAAAATGGTGGTGAGCGCGTTACCGACGCTTTCGGCCAGCAGTCGTTTCAGAAACGCCCCTTCCAGCATTTGCGCAGACTTTACCGACAGGTCCGGATCGCCATCATCGCGCGCCAGTAACGCTTCAGGAAGCACCAGCAGCGCCGCCCCTTTTTGCTTCGCCTGGTTCATCAGGGAGATGCACTTGTCCGCGTTTTCATTCCAGTCCGGCGTCACCGCAAACTGCCCTACTGCAACATACATAATTGTCTCCCGGTTAAAAACAGCGTTACACTCGACGCACTTACACAGCAAATAGCAGGTATTGACAGTGTTACAACTACTTATAGCCGTTTTTATTGGTGGGGGCACGGGTAGCGTTGCGCGCTGGCTCTTAAGCATGCGGTTTAACCCGCTGCATCAGGCCATTCCGATGGGGACACTGGCGGCAAACCTGATCGGGGCATTTATCATCGGGATGGGGCTGGCGTGGTTTAATCGCATGACCAACATCGACCCTATGTGGAAGGTATTGATTACGACCGGTTTCTGCGGCGGTTTAACGACGTTTTCTACCTTCTCTGCGGAGGTGGTGTTTCTGTTTCAGGAAGGCCGGATGGGCTGGGCGCTGACGAACATTGCCGTTAACATGCTTGGCTCGTTTGCGATGACTGCGATCGCATTCTGGTTATTTTCCTCCGCCAGCGGACATTAAGCGCGACAACCTTAATGTTGGCTTAATTTTTCTCTGTCATTCTTGGCTCAATATTGAACGAGGGTGATAGCATGAGAGAGAATCTGTCAGGCGTGGGTATGGTATTGCTAAGCGTCGCGATCGTCGCCAGCTTTCTGAAGATCTATCTTTTTGGTTGATTCATAACGAAAAAAACCCGCTCATTGAGCGGGTTTTGAAATTCTTGCTGACGCGTCTGAATTACAGAGCGATTACGTTAGCAGCAGAAGGGCCTTTGGCACCGTTAGTGATTTCGAACTCTACGCGCTGACCTTCAGCCAGAGTTTTGAAACCATTAGACTGGATTGCAGAGAAGTGTACGAACACGTCTTTGCTGCCATCTTCAGGAGTAATGAAACCGAATCCTTTGGACTCATTAAACCACTTAACGTTACCTTTAATCTTAGACATCAAAATTACCTTTACATTAAAAAACGACACAAATGCTGTGTCGGGTATCAGTACAACAATTGTGAGGCGTTTTGTCCAGCGGATCTTTGATAAAAAGTGACAAAAGTCGCGTTAATTTTCGCTGTCCGATTTTTATCCTTTACATTTCAATGTCTGTGCGTTTTTTGGCCGATTTACCAGACAAATTCAGTTAAAACTGAAACCGCATCCAGGCAAAGTAAACGTTACCGTTGTTATACGTACCCGGTATGTAGGTCATCTGAAACGTTGCCGGACCATAGCCGATGGAGGCAAGCGGCAACAGTACCGGAACAGGAATGTATTTCCAGTTATCACGCGCCGTGAACCCTGCCGTATAGCCCAGCCCAAGACGGAAGTTGTCGTCTGATAACGGACGCCAGGTTTTTTCCCAGCCGTAGCCACCAATAGGCTCCCATTTATTGTAGGAGTCCTTAAACGCCATCAGGTACAGGCCATGCCAGTTACCTTTTTCATCCCAGCGAGACTGACCGAAACCAGCCCCCCACGGACGCTCGTTATAACGGTCTGTTTTTTCTTTATCGTAGGCAAAACGTGCATGCCACGTAATGGCCGGAATATAGAGATCGTAATGTTCAGGTTCGTTCCATGTTTGCGCAACGTTATCCGTGAAGGTGGTGAACCAGCTTTTATCCGCTGTATTGCTCTGTGCATTAACAGCAGACGCAAATGATAACTGCGCAATAATAAACAATAAAATCAGGGGGAATTTAATTCGTACAATCACAATGCCATTACCATATTTAGTATTCGGTGCAGACCTTAGCACAGATTACTTGAATGAACGCTTAACAGCATGGGTGTTATTCCTAATTACCATCCCGTTCCTGAGAATAGTCTGACGATACATAAACTGCATGCCTGAATAAGCACATGCAGTTGACATTTTTAACGTTGATGTAACAATTTGTAGAGTGCGGGAATAACTAACATCGACAATAACGGTGCAGTAACCATGCCACCAATCATCGGTGCAGCAATACGTTGCATCACCTCCGAGCCACTCCCATTGCCCCACATGATTGGCAGCAGTCCCGCCATAATCGTGGCGACCGTCATCACCTTCGGACGCACGCGCAGCACGGCACCTTCGTGAATCGCCCGCAATAGCACCGTATTTCCCCCTTCTGGCTCAAGCCTGTGATATTTATCAAGCGCATGATTCAAATATAGAACCATAATTACGCCGAATTCTGCTGCCACCCCGGAAAGGGCGATAAAGCCAACGGCCCCCGCCACAGACAAATTATATTCAAGCAGCCATAATAACCACACCCCACCAATAAGCGCGAAAGGCAATGTCCCCATTATTATCAGGACATTTGATATCCGCCTGAAGGTTAACCATAAAAGGACGAATATAATCATCAGCGTGACAGGTAAGACTATTTTAAGCGTCGCGGTCGCCCGTTCCAGATATTCAAACTGCCCGGACCAGGAGAGAGATACGCCCTGCGGCAATAGCACCTTCTCCTCCACCCGTTTTTGCATTTCATCTACGGCGGACTTCAGATCGCGCCCGCGTAAGTCCACGTAGATCCAGCTGGAAAGGCGCGCGTTTTCACTTTTTAGCATCGGTGGGCCTTCCGTCACGACGATATCGGCCAGTTCCCCCAGCGCCACCTGGCTACCGCTGGCGGTTACTACCGGCAACACCCGCAACGTGTCGACGTTATCACGCAAATCGCGGGGATAACGCAGGTTGATGGGGTACCGCTCGCGTCCCTGGATCACCTCACCAATGTTATCGCCCCCGACCAGCGTGGAGACCAGGCTTTGCAGTTCATCGACGGAAACGCCGTAGCGCGCGGCTTTTTGCCGGTCGATACGAATATCCACGTAGCGCCCGCCCTCCAGTCGCTCCGCCAGCGCCGAGGAGACGCCAGGAACGTCCTTCACCACCTGCTCAATCTGCCGGGCCACGCGCTCAATGTCGGCAATATTATTGCCGTTCACCTTAATGCCGACCGGGCTTTTGATCCCGGTTGCCAGCATGTCCAGACGGTTACGGACAGGGGGCACCCACACATTGGCAATGCCCGGCAGCGACACGGTTTTATCGAGCTCCTCCACCAGCTTTTGCGGCGTCATTCCAGGCCGCCACTGCTCGCGGGGCTTAAAGTGGATAGTTGTTTCCAGCATGGTTAATGGCGCGGGATCGGTTGCCGACTCCGCCCGACCAGCTTTGCCAAACACGCTCGCCACCTCCGGTACGCTTTTGATCAAGCGGTCCGTCTGCTGAAGCAGCCGCGATGCCTCGCGAGCAGAGATCCCCGGCAGCGTGGAGGGCATATAGAGTAAATCCCCTTCATCCAGCGGCGGCATAAACTCACTCCCCAGGCGGCTCAGCGGCCAGAGCGTGGCGATCAGCAGCAGACATGCCAGTGCCAGGGTCGTTTTCGGGAAGGTCAGTACCTTATCAAGCAGCGGCTCATACAGGCGGATCAGGAGGCGGTTTATCGGGTTTGCCTTCTCATCCGGGATTTTCCCGCGAATAAAGAAGCCCATTAGCACCGGCACCAGAGTGATCCCAAGCCCGGCGGCCACGGCCATCGACCAGGTTTTGGTGAACGCCAGCGGCGAGAACATTCGCCCCTCCTGCGCTTCCAGCGAAAATACCGGTATAAATGACAGCGTGATGATTAACAGGCTGCAAAACAGCGCCGGTCCCACTTCAACCGCCGCCTTTTCCGCCAGACGCCAGTACTCTCCCGACGCAGGCTCCTTGCCCGGATTATCATGCCGCCACTGCTCCAGCACCTTGTGCATGTTTTCAATCATGACAATTGCCGCATCCACCATCGCTCCGATGGCAATGGCGATCCCGCCGAGCGACATCATATTCGCGTTAATGCCCTGATAGTGCATCACCACAAAAGCCCCGAGGATCCCCAGCGGCAGAGAAACCATCGCCACCAGCGCGGAACGCAGGTGGAACAGGAACAGCGCGCACACCAGTACCACCACGGCAAACTCTTCGAGCAGCTTGTGCGTCAGCGTTTTGACCGACTCCTCAATCAGCGTGGAGCGATCGTAGACCGGAACAATCTCGACGCCCTGCGGCAGCGTTTTTTGCAGCTCGCTCAGTTTCGCTTTTACCGCGCGAAGGGTTTCCAGCGCGTTCTGCCCGTAGCGCATCACGATTACGCCGCCAGCAACCTCCCCTTCACCGTTAAGCTCCGCCACGCCCCGGCGGATCTCCGGGCCAATGCCAATGGTGGCGACATCTTTCAGCAGGACAGGTACGCCATCGCGGGTGGCGATCACCACATTGCGAAAATCCTCCAGCGAGCGCAAATAGCCCGTTGTCCGCACCATATACTCCGCTTCGCCCATCTCCAGCAGGGCGCCGCCGCTCTCTTTATTGGCGGCCTGCACCGCGCCGGATAGCTGGCTGTGGGTAATATTCAGCGCGCGCATTTTCGCCGGGTCCGCCACGATCTGATACTGACGCACCATTCCGCCAATGCTTGCCACTTCAGATACATTCGGTACCGTCTTAAGCTCGAACTTAAGCGTCCAGTCCTGAAGGGCCCGCAGATCTGCCAGGCTGTGTTTTCCACTACGGTCGATCAGCGCATATTCGTAGATCCAGCCCACGCCCGTCGCATCCGGCCCCAGCGACACCTTCACGCCCGGCGGAAACTGCGCCTGTACCTGGCTTAAATATTCCAGCACCCGGGATCGCGCCCAGTAGAGATCGGTGCCATCCTCAAACAGCACATACACATAAGCGTCACCAAACATTGAAAAACCGCGCACGGTTTTGGCGCCCGGCACAGACAACATGGAAGTTGTCAGCGGCCAGGTCACCTGATCTTCAATCACCTGCGGCGCTTTCCCGGGGTAACTCGCTTTGATAATGACCTGCACATCAGACAGATCGGGCAACGCGTCCAGCGGCGCGCGCTGCACCGCCCACCAGCCCCAGCTGGCCATCATCAGCGCGGCCAGGATCACCAGCAGGCGGTTACGCAACGAGGCGCGAATCACAGCGGCAATCATGGCGTCACCTCCGGCATCACGCTACGCAGGCTGGCTTCGGAATCAATCAGGAATTGCCCGGACGTCACCACCTTATCACCCTCTTTGACCCCGGACAGGATCGCCGTCCAGCCCTGCGCCGTCAGGCCGGTTTTCACCGTCACAGGCTGAAAATAACCGTCCCCGGTAGCCAGCAGCAGACGCGCAGACTCTCCGCTGTTAATCACCGCTTCTTCCGGCACCGCCAGCACCTGCGGGCCTTTCAGCTCTTCCGCACGGCTGACGGAGAGGTACATGCCCGGCTTCAGCTTATGTGCGGAATTTTCCAGCACGATACGGGCTTTCAGGGTTCGCGTGGCCGCCTCCATCTGCGGCAGCAATTCGCTGACCGTGCCGTGGAACTGCTCCCCCGGCCAGCTTTCTGAGGTTGCTACCACCTTGCTGCCCACCGCCAGAGACTGCGCCTGCGTTTGCGGGTAGTCGACCACCAGCCAGACCGGATCGAGGCTGGCGATCTCAAACAGCGGCGCCGTTGCGGTGATTTGCGCCCCTTCCCGCACGTCCAGCTTCACCACATAGCCCGCCCGGTCGGTGCGCAGAATGAGCGTGGTCTGCGGCTTACCGCTACGCTCCAGCAAACGAATGACCTCTTCTGGCATAAACTGCAACGCCAGCCGCTCGCGAGCGGCGCGGGTCAATGCGGCATCGCCAAGCTGACGAACCGCGAGATACTCCTGCTGGGCGGCGGTCCACTGCGGGATCCACAGTTGCGCCAGCGCCTCTCCGGCTTTTACCTGCTGCTGCGGCGCATTAACAAACAATTTTGACACCACGCCATTGGCCGGGGCTGACAACACCGAGACGTTACGTTCATCCGTTGCAACCGTGGCAAAGGCCGAGAACGGCGAAACCAGCTGGCGCATCTCAACGTTGGCGGTTTTCATCCCCAGGTTTTGCTGCTGTTGAGTGCTGATGGCCACGCCTGACGCCGCCTGCGCTTCATCGGCGTAGCGTGGGACCAGATCCATATCCATAAAGGGGGATTTACCCGGCTTATCGAAGCGCTGACCGGGCACCATGGGGTCGTACCAGTAAAGCACCTTGCGTTCTGATGGTTGTGAAGCCGCATCCGGCTGATGCGTCTGCTTCTGTCCGACAAAATAGCCGCCAACGGCAGCTATCGCGATGGCAATCGCCATTAACGTTGTTTTTTTCATTGCGCCAGCTCCTGCGGGATCAGCCAGTTCACGGCAGCCCAGGTTCGCGCCATTTCGCGCTCCGCCTGGTTCACCGCCAGTTCCGTATCCAGTACGCCACGACGCGCCTCCAGCAGGGCCGGAAGCGCCGACTGTCCAGAACGATATTGCGCCGTCAGCACCGCCAGCCGTTGTCGCTGCAACGGTAGTACCTCATCCCGCTGACGCTGCCACACCGTTTGCGCAGCCTGATACTGCGCCACCAGCGTTTGCACCTGGGCAATGTGTTCGCGTTTGAGCAGCGTCAGTTGATCCACCGCCTGCATTGAGCGGGAAACATCGGCGGCGTAATCCTTGTCCTGACGTTTTGACTGGAACAAAGGCAGATCCACGCTGAACATCACGCCAGCCATATCGTCATAGCCTTCGGCGCGGTGGGCGTAATAGACCTCCACATCCACATCGGGTAGCGCTGCCACGGCAGATTGCGCTGAACGCGCTTTCGCGGTCTCTGCTTCACGTCGCGCGGCCTCCACTTCCGGGTGTCTGGCAATCCCCTCCTGCAACGTTTTTTCATCGGCAAGAAGGCGCTGATAGCGCGGCAGCGGACCGCGAACCGCCGTAATAGCGTGCCCTGTTAGCTCCAGCAGACGGCTTTGCGCCAGCTGCACATCCCGCTGCGCCAGCGTCTCTTTGTCGCGCATGGCGCTGAGGATCATTTGCAGGGCCAGTACGCTGTCCGGCGTTGCGCCTCCCGCCCCGACGCTCGCCTTCTGCACGCCCCGCTGGCGTTCCGTTTCACGGACCAGCGTTCTGGCCGTTTTCAGCGCCTGCTGTGCCAGCGCCAGATCCAGCCAGGCCTGGGCGGTATCACGCTGAAGCGCGGCACGTACGGCCTCGGATTTTGCCAGCACGCTTCGCGCCTGCGCCTGAAAAGTCTGTGCTTTACGTTCCCGCTTCTCTGAGCTGACGTAGCTTTGCATGATGCCAACCTTCTGCATGGTCATCCCTTCGCGCGTAAGCCGCCGATCGTTGCTGCCCTGTACCGGCACGTTTTCAATACCGAATTTCAGTTTTGGATCAGGTAATTGCGTGGCGGAATCCGCCATCGCATCCAGCGCCTGCGCTTCGTTACGGCTGGCGGAGAGTTCTGCCGAGTAGCGCTGGGCTTCGGTCAGGGTGTGTTCGAGCGTCCACGGCTCCGCCTGCGCGGCGGAGGTTAACAGGCCGAACAACACCCCACCGAGCCACAGGCTCAGTGTGTGTTGTTTCATGGTGACCTCGCTTAGCGCGCTGGCGTCAGCGAGATAATCTGGAAACCGTCACCCGCACGCTCAAGCGTGAAGGTCACCTCATCCCCCGGTTTGGCGCCATTCAGCGTGGCGCCGGCAGATAAAGTAAACGGCATGGTCATCGCTGGCCATTTTAGTTCCGGTATGGCCTCGTGACGGAGCATGACGGCATTGTCAGAGATCGACTGAACCACGCCGCGGCCCTGCCAGGTCTGGTTTGCCTGAACGGTATAAGAAGCGAAAGAGATGGACGCGCCAACCAGCGCGGAAAGGAATAGGGTACGCATGATAAAACTCCTGTTAAACGTTAAGTAAATAAAATCAACGAATTAACAGGTTTTTACTCCCGAAACCGGCAATAGCGGATCGTTGCCGGCGGCCCCACAGCAGGAGGGGTAACAGACCACGCAGAATGGCTTGCAGATGAACACTCTGGCGTCGTTAAGGTCAGCGTCATGGCGGCAGGCAGCGCCACCAGATGCGGCTGGGCAGGTTCTTTTTGTACCTGATCCGGCACACAATGTTTTTCACACAGCGGTGAAGCACCGGCAGCATAATGCGGCCCCGGTCCCGCCATCATATCCATATGCTGGATGGTGGCCACCTCACCGCGCAAATCCATTGAACATTGATGGGAGGCGACGGCCACCTGACTCTGGATTAACAGCCAGCCAAACGCCAGCAAAAACATCAGCAGATGTTTTTTGATAAAGCGCAGGCGATACGTCCAGCTGGCGTGCATATTCAGATCGTCGGATAGGGTAAAAGTGAACCGAGTATAAGCAGGCAAAAGAATGAAAGAGAAGTAGTTTTAAAGAGATTTACGT
Organism: Enterobacter cloacae complex sp. IR5412; assembly: GCF_049237385.1. Taxonomy (NCBI): domain Bacteria; kingdom Pseudomonadati; phylum Pseudomonadota; class Gammaproteobacteria; order Enterobacterales; family Enterobacteriaceae; genus Enterobacter; species Enterobacter cloacae complex sp. IR5412. The sequence continues at coordinate 135,646 of NZ_JBMKHQ010000004.1, forward strand.
TTTTAAATCGATTGTCGGCAAGTAATACTCAAAACCTTAACACTTCACCATCAATTTAATGACATATAATATCTATTCATCAGGTCAATAACGTCTTAATATAAATGACGCAGGGTTAGCAAAAATATCGTCATCATTGCCTTTAGTAGTCTCTTTCTTGATTTTAATCAGCAAGGACTGGCCATTTATTCGGCACATTTCAGGCTTCTTTTTTATTGATTATTTGTCTCTCGGGCAGCAAGGATACAGGGGAAATCATGCTTACTTTTCTCGAACTCCTCATTGGAGTCGTGGTCATTGTCGGTGTAGCACGCTACATCATTAAAGGTTACTCAGCCACCGGTGTGCTATTTGTCGGCGGCCTGACGCTGCTGATCATTAGCGCGCTAATGGGTCATCAGGTTTTACCCGCCAGCGAAGCCAGCACCGGATATACCGCTACCGATATTGTGGAATATATAAAAATTCTGCTGATGAGCCGCGGCGGCGACCTGGGCATGATGATCATGATGCTCTGCGGATTTGCTGCCTATATGACCCATATCGGTGCGAATGATATGGTGGTGAAGCTGGCTTCTAAGCCGCTGCAATATATTAACTCCCCCTATCTGCTGATGGTCGCGGCTTATTTCCTGGCCTGTCTGATGTCATTAGCCGTTTCCTCAGCAACAGGCCTTGGCGTGCTGTTAATGGCGACGTTATTCCCGGTAATGGTTAACGTCGGGATCAGCCGTGGCGCAGCGGCGGCTATTTGCGCCTCTCCGGCGGCGATTATTCTCTCCCCTACTTCCGGTGACGTGGTGCTGGCAGCGAAAGCCGCGGAAATGTCGCTGATTGACTTCGCCTTCAAAACCACACTGCCAATCTCCATCACCGCTATTCTCGGCATGGGCGTGGCGCATTTCTTCTGGCAACGCTACCTCGATAAGAAAGAGAACGTCAGCCATGAGATGATGGACGTCAGTGAAATCACCACTACCGCCCCGGCGTTTTATTCCATCCTGCCCTTCACGCCGATTATTGGCGTGCTTATTTTTGACGGCAAATGGGGCCCTCAGCTGCACATCATCACTATCCTGGTGATCTGTATGCTGCTGGCGGCCACCCTGGAATTTGTTCGAGGCTTTAATACCCAGAAGGTGTTCACGGGTCTTGAAGTCGCCTTCCGCGGCATGGCGGATGCCTTCGCGGGCGTGGTGATGCTGCTGGTTGCCGCAGGGGTGTTTGCTCAGGGGCTGAGCACAATCGGCTTTATCCAGAGCCTGATCTCTATCGCCACCTCGTTCGGCTCGGCCAGCATTATCCTGATGCTGGTGCTGGTGGTACTGACCATGCTGGCGGCGATGACTACCGGCTCCGGTAACGCGCCGTTCTATGCGTTTGTTGAGATGATCCCTAAGCTGGCACACTCCTCCGGCATCAACCCGGCTTACCTGTCCATTCCGATGCTCCAGGCCTCCAACCTGGGTCGTACCATTTCTCCGGTATCGGGCGTGGTGGTTGCGGTTGCAGGGATGGCAAAAATCTCTCCGTTTGAAGTGGTAAAACGCACGTCAGTGCCGGTGCTAGTTGGCCTGATTATCGTTATTATCGCCACCGAAGTGCTGGTTCCCGGCGCTGCCTAAGCGAAATTCCTGCTTTCCAAAAAGCGCCTGCGGGCGCTTTTTGTGCTTTAATAACCTCCAGAAATTAATCGCGCCCAACCAATCAGGAAAGCAAATGTTCAGGAAGGATATCGTTATCCCGTCTGGCGCAGTAGCGCTTGCACTCTGTGTCTTCTCAATTCAGGCAGATCCGCTTAAGCCAACCCAGTACGGCGATTTCGATCGCTACGTTCTGGCTCTTTCCTGGCAAACGGGATTTTGCCAGAGTATGGTCGAACGCAACCGTGACGAACCGGAAGAGTGTCGCCTGCAAAAAGAGAGCAGCAACAAAACCGATTTTCTGACCGTCCACGGCTTATGGCCAGCACTGCCGAAATCTATTGCCGCTCGCGGAGTGGATGAACGCCGCTGGATGCGCTTCGGCTGTGCCACTCGTCCGGTTCCGAATATGCCAGAAGCAAAAGCCAGCCGCAAATGTGACGCCGCAGAGACCGGACTATCGCTAACGGGCGCGGCGAAGCTTAACAGCGTGATGCCCGGCGCGGGCGGCAACTCCTGCCTTGAACGTTATGAATACGCGAAACACGGCGTCTGCTTTGGTTTTGATCCCGACGCTTACTTCGGCACCATGGTGCGCATGAACCAGGAAGTGAAAAATAGTGCGGTTGGGGAATTTCTGGCGGAAAACTATGGCAAGACCGTCCGCCGTAGCGATTTTGATGCAGCCGTGGCCAAAAGCTGGGGGAAACAGAACGTAAAAGCGTTCAAGCTTACCTGCCATGGCAATCCGGCTTATCTGACCGAGATGCAGATCTCGCTAAAATCCAGCACCATTAACAACTCGCTCTCAGCCAGCACCTTTGCGCCACAGCCGCATCCGGGCAACTGCGGCAAACAGTTTGTTATCGATAAAGCCGGTTACTGATTGTTCCTGCGCGCATCCGGGCGTACCAGATCGAAGCGATGGCTGTCGCTGATGCCGTAGTAGGCTGACGGTCCACCCGCACGCAGAATGGGCTGCGCTTTCGCGGTCTGGTAAATCCCCTCTTCCAGCAAACTCTCAGCGATATGGACGCCCACCACTTCGCCGAGCACCAGCCAGGTATCAATCGGTGTCCCATCCGCGCCGGTCAACTGAATGCACTGTGACAATCGACACTCGAAATTCACCGGGCTTTCCGCCACGCGCGGCGAGCGCACAAGCTGGCTGGCTACGGGCGTCAGGCCGGCAAAGGTAAATTCATCCTCGCCATGAGGGAGTGTGGCGGAGGTTTCATTCATCGCCTCAGCCAGATCGCGCGTTGCGAGGTTCCAGACAAACTCTCCCGTTTCGGTAATATTCCGTACGCTATCCTTCCAGCCGTTGCTGGAAAAACCAATGATCGGTGGGCGATAGTTAAAGCAGTTAAAGAAGCTGTACGGGGCAAGGTTCAGTTGACCGGCCTTATCACAGGATGAAATCCAGCCAATCGGACGCGGACCGATAATGGCGTTCAGCGGGTCGTGGGGCAGACCGTGCCCCTGAGACGGTTGGTAAAAGTACATATCGCTCTCTCTACGCTGGGGCTGCAACGCGCATTGCCCGGTTTAAGTTTTACCAGCGTAACGAAATTTCCGTTCAGCGTGAATCGGGATGCCGGGTTTATTGCCAAAAATTCATATGGCGCACGAATGTGACCTTCATCACTTCAAACTTAGGGTTTCAGACAGTATCATCAGATAAGTTAAACCCTCGCTGCCAGACGGCGAGGGTTTTCTTTTGGATTGGTTTCTGCGTTACACGCAGCATTAACGACATGGAGTAAAAATGTCCAGACCTACGATTATCATCAATGAACTCGACGCAGAACGTATTGACCGACTGTTGGAGAAACCAGAATTCGCCTCGCTGCCGGTTGCCGATGCGCTGAACGAAGAGCTAGACCGGGCGCAGATGTGTACGCCTGAGACCATGCCGCATGATGTGGTCACCATGAACAGCCAGGTGAAGTTCCGCAACCTGACCACCGGGGAGGAACTCACCCGTACGCTGGTCTATCCGGCGCAGATGACCGACAGCAGCATGCAGCTTTCGGTGCTGGCACCCGTGGGCGCGGCGCTGCTTGGACTGCGCACGGGCGATACTATCCACTGGGAACTCCCGGGCGGCGCCTCAGCCCATCTGGAAGTGCTTGAGCTGCTCTACCAGCCCGAAGCCGCTGGCGATTACCTGCGTTAATCCCTTCTGAACAAGCGACCCCGCTTTGCACAGAGGATGCACCTGCATCCTCTTTCCGCAAATTCACCCGATTGTGTTATATCGGACAAAAACCGCTTAATCCATGTTTACTCTGTCGTAGTGCCGTGGGGACGAAACCTCACACAACGCCGCCGGGGAAGGCATTCACCAGTCCCTTCACTTTCTGCTGCGCTGCCTCCGGGGTGTCTGCGCCAGGCACCAGGATCACCTTGCGGCACTCCTCCTCCCGTTTTTCGAAGATCTTATAGGCGCGCTCCGCATCAGCCAGCGGAAGATAGTGGGTCACAATATCTTCCGGTGTAAGCAACCCTTTTTCGATAAGCGGCAGCAGCTCTCCCAGCCAGGCGTGGACGTGCGTCTGCCCCATCTTAAAGCTCAGCCCTTTATCGAAGGCATCGCCAAACAGGAAGCCATGGATGAAACCGGCGTACACGCCCGGCACGCTGACCACGCCGCCGCGTCGCACCGCAGCAATGCACTGGCGCAGGGCTTTGCCGCTGCTGCCTTCAATTTTCAGGTTACTGAGGATCGTTTCCGTCGTGCTGCCTTTGGCCTCAAACCCGACGGCATCAATCACCGCATCCACCCCGCGCTGCCCGGCCGTTTGCTCAATGATTTTCTCCGCCGCGTCGTTATCATCATCAAAGTTAATCGGGATCGCGCCGTAGCGCTCCTGGGCAAACCGCAGTCGATAGGGATGATGGTCAACCACAAAAATCTGCTCTGCGCCGAGAAGCCGCGCGCAGGCAATGGTCAGTAACCCCACCGGCCCGGCCCCGAATACGGCGACGCTGGAGCCTTTCTGGATCTGCGCATTTTTCGCCGCCTGCCAGGCGGTAGGCAGAATATCTGACAGGAAAAGCGCTTTGTCGTCTGACAGCAGCTGCGGCACTTTAAACGGCCCCACGTTGCCTTTCGGCACGCGCACAAACTCCGCCTGTCCGCCCGGCACGCCGCCGTAAAGATGGCTGTAGCCAAACAGCGCGGCAGGGGCGGGAATTTGCTTTTTGTTCAGCGCCGCGCCCTGCCCGCGGTTCGTGTTTTCGCAGGCCGCGTACTGTTGCATCTGGCAAAAGAAACAGTCACCGCAGGCAATCACAAACGGGATCACCACCCGGTCACCTTTCTGCACGTTCTTCACTTCGCTCCCGCACTCCACCACCTCGCCCATAAATTCATGACCAAAGATATCGCCGTGCTGGACCTTGGGAATTTTTCCGCGATAAAGATGCAAATCGGAACCACAGATCGCCGTGGCTGTTACGCGCAGGATGATATCGTCAGGCTGTTCGATGCCCGGATCGGGGACATTATCGACCCGAACATGATGTGGACCGTGATAGGTGAGAGCTTTCATGCAACCTCCGAAAGGGTGTGGGTAAGCTTATAAAAGGGTAGCTACCTCTCGGGATCTGCCCCGGAATCCGGCTGTTTTGAGATTTATCCTGGCGAGATAAAAGTGCTGTCGGGATTACAGAAACCATTTATATTTTGTGGTTGAATGATTGCAGCGTTTATAAACAAGGAGAAACGGGTATGTATCAAACAATCATTATGCCGGTTGATGTTTTCGAAATGGAACTGAGTGATAAGGCTGTACGTCATGCGGAATTTCTCGCGCAGCAGGACGGAGTTATTCATCTTCTGCATGTTTTACCGGGCTCTGCCAGCCTGAGCCTGCATCGTTTCGCTGCTGATGTGCGTCGTTTTGAAGAGCATTTACAGCATGAAGCCGAGACGCGCCTGCAAACCATGGTCGGGCACTTCAGCATCGATCCTTCCCGCATAAAAACCCACGTCCGGTTCGGTAGCGTGCGTGACGCCGTTAATGAACTGGCCGCGGAGCTGAACGCAGACGTGGTGGTGATTGGTTCGCGCAACCCGTCTATTACCACGCACCTGCTGGGGTCGAACGCCTCCAGCGTGATCCGCCACACCCACATTCCGGTGATGGTCGTCAGATAAAAAAAGAGGCCACCTTTTGGTGGCCTCTTGTATTGCAGGTGTCGTCTTGCTTTCTTTTATTATGCAGTTTTGGTGCGGATCAGGTAATCAAACGAGCTCAGCGACGCTTTCGCCCCTTCGCCAGTGGCGATGATGATCTGTTTGTACGGCACGGTGGTGCAGTCGCCCGCCGCAAATACGCCCTTCACGCTGGTTTCGCATTTCGCATCGATGATGATCTCGCCCATGCGGTTGCGCTCAATTGCGCCTTCCAGCCAGGTGGTGTTTGGCAGCAGGCCAATCTGAACGAAGATCCCCGCCAGCGCTACGCTGTGGATATCGCCACTCACGCGGTCACGGTATTCCAGACCGGTCACTTTGCTGCCGTCGCCTTTCACTTCTGTCGTCTGGGCATTGAGCACAATGTCGACGTTATTCAGGCTACGTACTTTATCCTGTAACACCTGGTCCGCTTTCATCTCAGGGGCGAACTCCAGCAGGGTAACGTGTTCAACAATCCCCGCCAGGTCGATAGCCGCTTCCACGCCGGAGTTACCGCCGCCGATCACCGCTACGCGTTTACCTTTGAACAGCGGGCCGTCACAGTGCGGGCAATAGGTCACGCCTTTGGTGCGATACTGATCTTCGCCCGGCACGTTCATGTTGCGCCATTTCGCGCCAGTGGCAATGATCACGCTGCGCGCCTTCAGCACCGCGCCGGACGCCGTTTCAATCTGGTGCAAACCACCCTCGACCGCTGCCGGAACCAGTTTGCTGGCGCTCTGGCTGTCAATGACATCCACGTCGTAGTCGCTGACGTGCGCTTTCAACGCCCCGGCCAGCTTCTGGCCTTCGGTTTTCGGCACGGAAATGTAGTTTTCAATGTCTACGGTATCCAGAACCTGACCACCGAAACGCTCGCCCATCAGACCGGTACGGATCCCTTTACGTGCGGAGTAAACCGCTGCCGCCGCGCCCGCCGGGCCGGAGCCAACAATCAGCACGTCGTACGCATCACGTTGGTTCAACTCTTCCGCCGCACGTTTTTCTGCGCCGGTATCCACTTTGGCGACGATTTCGGTCAGCGTCATACGCCCTTGGCCGAACTCCTGACCATTCAGGTAAACCGCCGGAACGCCCATCACGTTGCGCTCGGTGATTTCGTTCTGGAACGTACCGCCGTCAATCGCCGTGTGCTTAATGCGTGGGTTGAGCACTGACATCAGGTTCAGCGCCTGCACCACGTCCGGGCAGTTGTGGCAGGAGAGCGAGTAATAGGTTTCAAACTCAAAATCACCGTCGATATCGCGGATCTGCTCCAGCAGCGCCTGCGCTTCTTTTGACGGATGACCACCGGTCCACAGCAGCGCCAGCACCAGGGACGTAAATTCGTGCCCCAACGGAGAACCCGCGAAACGCGGCCCCTGGTCAGACCCTGGGTTGGCGATCAGGAAAGAAGGCTTACGGACTGCCAGCGCGTTGTCTTCTTTGAAGGTCACTTTCGGCGACAGCTCAGCAATCTCTGTCAGCAGCGCTTTGATTTCTGCCGATTTCGCGCTGTCGTCCAGCGTGGCAATCAGCTCAACAGGTTTGGTCAGTTTCTCAAGGTAGGCCTTGAGCTGGGTTTTCATGTTAGTGTCGAGCATTATTCTTCCCTCTCTTAAAACGTCATCATGCAAGCCGCCTTATACGGGCTGCCTGAATGCAACTTGCATCATGGTGCTGGAATGAAATGGGCGCGGGGAGCGCCCATTGATTGCCGGGTGGCACTTCGTTTACCCGGCCTACGGTACTGTAGGCCTGTGCAAGCGTAGCGCCGCCAGGCTTTACAGACTTAGATCTTGCCGACCAGGTCCAGAGATGGCGCCAGCGTCGCTTCGCCTTCTTTCCATTTCGCCGGGCACACTTCGCCTGGGTGAGAAGCAACGTACTGAGCCGCCTTCACTTTGCGCAGCAGGTCAGATGCATCACGGCCGATACCTTCAGCGGTAACTTCGATAGCCTGGATAATGCCCTGCGGGTCAACAACGAAGGTCGCACGGTCAGCCAGGCCTTCATCTTCACGCATGTTGTCGAAGTTACGGGTCAGGGCGCCAGTCGGGTCGCCGATCATCGCGTATTTGATTTTCGCGATAGTTTCAGAGCTGCTGTGCCACGCTTTGTGGGTGAAGTGGGTATCGGTAGAAACAGAGTAAACGTCTACGCCCAGCTTTTGCAGTTCTTCGTAGTGGTCTGCAACGTCGCCCAGTTCGGTCGGGCAAACGAAGGTGAAGTCAGCCGGATAGAAGAAGAACACGCTCCAGCGGCCTTCGGTATCTTTCTCAGTAACTTCGATGAACTCACCGTTTTTGAACGCCTGGTTTTTGAAAGGTTTAATTTTGGTGTTAATCAAGGACATCTGTACTTCCTCCGTGTTTTCGTTGAGGTGTAAGGTAACCAACTTTGTTCATCGGGGCTAATGCGTATGCTTTATCAAATCAATCAGCCAAACCTTACAACAGCAACAAGACAGCAAGGTGAACCTTTTACAGGAAAGCCTGAAAGTAAAAAGGCCGCCTCAACGGGCGGCCCTGATACCTGAATTCCCCGCAGGTACATTCAGTGCCAGCCGAAGCTGGCGTTGCGTTGCGCTCTACATACCTTGTATCAAGGCCGTAACAGCGGTTTGATTACAGCACCCCTGCGCGCAATGAGCAATGCATAAGAGGGATAGTCCTGCCTATGGCTGTGATAGGCAGATTCGAACAGGTCATTGAAACATTATAAATTTAATTTCATTATGGGTTTCACGCTATATATAAACGCCATTTGTCATTCAAATAATTCAATCACACTTTAAAGATAAAATTATCTTAATAACTCTTGAAGATATGTTTCAATAATCCAAAGCCGTGATATATTAAGATCACTTAAATTTTAAATTAAGCGAGTTATTCACACGGATTGTAAAGGGTAACTACACTCTGTCGTACTCCATGGTGTGATAACGACAGCAAACTCAACTCACTCAGGACGAAACATGGCAAACCTCTACGACCTAAAAAAATTCGATCTCAATCTGTTAGTTATCTTCGAATGCATTTACCAACATCTCAGTATCAGTAGGGCTGCCGAGACGCTTTATATCACACCATCCGCCGTCAGCCAGTCGCTGCAACGCCTGCGCGGTCAGCTTGATGACCCCCTGTTTATCCGTTCAGGGAAGGGAATTACGCCCACCACGGTAGGTACTAACTTGCATCATCATCTGGAAAAAAATCTCAATCAGCTTGAGCAGACGATCAACATGATGCATCACTCGGACATCAAGAAAAAGTTCGTTATCTATTGCACTCAAATGGTGTCTCCTGGTTCGATGCTGGAACCGTTGAAGCTTTTAATATCTGAGGAGAATTATGAGATAGAACAAAGAGATATGCTTATTTCCTCCGAATCAGCGGAAGATTTGTTGGCCTATCGTAAAGCCGATCTCATCTTCTCTATCGCACCTATCCACAATCGCTCTGTGGTCTGCACCCACTTCACTACGGTGCCGATAGCCTTAATCTGTAGAGCAGACCACCCAAGGCTCGCTGACACAGCTACGGTGGACGCGCTATACCAGGAGAAATTCACTTTTTACCAGAGTGCTCATCCGGGTGTAAAAGAGTTCCAGAGTCGGGCCAATGACGCTTTTCCGGAAAGAAATATTGCTTTTCGCACCGACTCCCTTAGCTCTCTCATCTCTATGGTCAGTTCATCTGATTTGTTAGGCTATATCCCCGTGTCGATCTATGAAACATTTAAAGAATCTTTGAAATTAAAAAGGCTTGAGCCACCGTTTGCGCTGCCTGAATTAAAGATCTATATGCTCTACGGCCGTTCATCACTGAATAGCTCTGTTTTTTCAACATTCATTGAAAAAATGCATAAGCTCTGCGTTTCTCCGCCGTCTGCGTAAAATACATTTGCATGGTGAATATAATTAAAGCGAACCGAAAAAAATGACTCCGTGAAATTAAGGATAAATAATTCCATAATATCGTTTTGATTTTCCCCAGACATTTAACACGCAGGACGCGATTAATCATGTCGAACTATAAAATCCCTTTACAGGAAAATGTTTTAGACGCTTCTGCGGAACGCATACACTGGACGCTTAACAATTTCCCCAGGGTATGCGTTTCCTTTTCCGGTGGAAAAGATTCTACCGTGATGCTGCATCTTGTTGCCCAGAAAGCACGGCAATTAAAGCGAAAAATAGACGTCATCTTTCTGGACTGGGAAGCGCAATTCTCGTCGACCATTCAGCATGTTGACGCTATGAAAACGCTCTATCGGGATGTTATCCACCAGTTCTGGTGGGTAGCGCTTCCGCTCACGACCCAGAACGCCCTGTCACAGTTTCAACCTGAATGGCAGTGCTGGGAACCCGGAACAAACTGGGTTCGCCAGCCACCAGAAGATGCCATTACCGATTATCACTATTTCGATTTTTATCAGCAGGGAATGACGTTTGAAGCCTTCGTGCGCGAGTTTGCCGAATGGTATGCGCAAAGACGTCCTTCCGCAGTCATGGTGGGGATCCGCGCCGATGAATCTTACAACCGCTTTCTGGCTATCGCGTCGGCGCGTAAGCAGCGCTTTTCTGACGATAAACCCTGGACGACCGTCGCCCCGGGTGGGCACGCCTGGTATATCTACCCACTGTACGACTGGAAAACCGCCGACATCTGGACGTGGTTCGCGAAATCAAAATGTTGCTATAACCCGTTATACGACCTGATGTACAAGGCGGGGGTGCCGCCGCGTTATATGCGCATCTGCGAACCGTTTGGTCCGGAACAGCGTCAGGGCTTATGGCTCTATCATGTCATTGAACCCGAACGCTGGGCGGCTATGTGTGAACGCGCCTGCGGCGTGCGAAGTGGAGGTATTTATGCCGGGCACGATAACCATTTTTATGGCCACCGGAAGATCCTGAAACCTGACCATCTCGGCTGGCGCGAATACGCCATGCTGCTACTCGACAGCATGCCGCAAAATACGGCGGAACATTACCGAAATAAAATTGCAATTTATCTCCACTGGTATCAAAAGCGAGGCCTGGAGGATATTCCCGATACGCAGGAGGGTGACATTGGCGCAAAAGATATCCCTTCCTGGCGACGCATTTGCAAGGTTTTACTCAACAATGACTACTGGTGCCGGGCTCTCTCATTTAGTCCAAACAAACTCAAACACTATCAACGCTACAGCGAAAGAGTGAAAGCCAAACGCAAGGAATGGGGGATTTTATGCAGCAGCAAATAATCAGAGAAATGCAGACGTACCTGCAGGCCCTTTCTGAAGAAGAGAAAATCGGCGCTATTAATGCCTTTCGCCAGGCATTACACGAAATCAGCCCTTTTAATAATCAACCCGTCGACTGCGTATTGTGGATAAAACAGACTGACATCACCGCCAATGACTACAACCCAAATAATGTCGCTCCGGCGGAGAAGCGGTTGCTCAGCAAATCACTGGAGCTGGATGGATTCACACAACCTATCGTTGTGACGGAAAATGCGCCTGAGAGCTATGAAATTGTCGATGGATTCCATCGCCATGAGCTTGGCAGTCATCGGGCTATTCTGAAGCGTCAACTTAAAGGTTACCTCCCTGTTACCTGCCTGCGTAAAGCACGTCAGGAAAAGTTCGATCGCATGGCTGCAACCATTCGTCACAACCGCGCGCGTGGACGCCACCAGATCAATGCCATGTCAGAAATCGTGCGAGAACTGGTGCTTATGGGCTGGAGTGAGCAGAAAATTGGCCTGGAGTTGGGTATGGACAGCGATGAAGTGCTGCGACTGAAGCAAATCAACGGTCTGCTGGAACTCTTCGCGGACCGTCGTTTTTCAGAAGCCTGGACGGTTGAATAGTCAGAGCGAATTTAAGCGCGCAGCCGCTGCCAGCAGCGTCGACTCCTGCTTCGCAAAGCAAAGACGAATCAGTTTATGCGGGAAGGGATCGGCGCAGAACACCGACAGCGGAATGGCCGCCACGCCCACCTCTTTCGTCAGCCACTGGCAAAAACTGACATCATCCAGATCGGAAATCGCGCTGTAGTCCGCCAGCAGGAAGTAGGTGCCTTCGCATGGCAGGATCTCCAGCCGACTCTCGCTCAAGGCAGTCACAAACCGATCCCGCCGCGCACAGTAAAAAGCTGGCAGGTCCCGGTAATGTTCAGGTTCAGCGCGCAGCATATCCGCCAGCGCCAGCTGGGCGGGTGTGTTTACGGCAAACGTCAAATACTGGTGCACTTTACGCAGCTCAGCGCTGATGGCGGCGGGCGCCACGCAGTACCCTACCTTCCAGCCGGTCATATGGTAGGTTTTCCCAAATGATGATACCGCGATTGCGCGCTCGCGAAGCTGCGGATGCGCCAGCACGCTGGCATGACCCTCCTCGGCAAAGCAGATGTGCTCATACACCTCGTCGCTCAGAACATAGATTTCACGTTCGGCGATGGCCTGCCACAGGGCGGCAAAATCGCTTTTCTGCCACACCGTCGCCGATGGGTTGTGTGGCGTATTCAGGATCACCAGCCGGGTTTTATCGCTCAGCAGCGCGGCAAACGCCTGCCAGTCCGGACGAAAATGCGGCGGCTGGAGCGCCACGCGTTTCACCACGCCACCGGCCAGTTCAATCGCCGGGGCGTAGCTATCGTAGCTTGGGTCAAAACAAATCACCTCATCGCCCGTACGCACCAGGGCGGTTATCGCCGCATACAGCGCTTCGGTCGCCCCTGCGGTTACCGTGATATCGCTGTTCGTGTCAGGCTTATGGCCGTATAACTCCGCCGTTTTATCCGCAATGGCTTCACGCAACGCCTGCACGCCGGTCATCGGCGCATACTGGTTGGCTCCCTGCGCAACGTGGTACGCCAGACGCTCCTGCAAATATTTCGGCCCGTCAAAATCCGGGAAACCTTGTGAGAGGTTAATGGCGTTGTGCTGCTGCGCCAGGGCGCTCATCTGCGTAAAAATCGTCGTGCCGAGATTCGGAAGTTTACTCTGCGGGATCAACGGGTTATTGCTCATTGTAGTGTGACTGCCTGTAATACTTATGTTGCTGACACTATAACACGATGTTAGTCTTTGGCAATCAAGACGCTTAGACGTCTAAATGATATAAATATTCCTGACCGAGAGGGTAAAAGGAAATGACAGACAACCTGCAACTCACACACCTGGTCGAGGCCTGCCGCTGGATTGGCGCTAAAGGCTGGGCGCCCGCTACCGGCGGCAATATGTCCGTGCGTCAGGATGAACATCTGTGCTGGCTGAGCGAATCCGGAAAAGACAAAGGCAGCCTGACCACCGCCGATTTTCTACAGGTTGAAATCGCCACCAACCGTGCGCCTTCTGGCCGTAAACCGTCGGCAGAGACCGGGCTGCATACCCTCATCTATCGCCTGTTCCCGGAGGCTAACGCCGTCCTGCACGTTCACACCGTCAATGCCACGGTGCTGTCGCGGCTGGTCAACGAGACCGAGCTGAAGATCTCCGGCTTCGAGATGCAAAAATCCCTTACCGGACAGACCACGCATCGGGATACGGTGGCCATCCCGGTGTTTGATAATGACCAGGACATCGACGCCCTCGCCTCTCGAATCGCCCATTACGCGCATGAACGCCCGCTTAATTATGGTTTTCTTCTGCGCGGTCATGGCTTAACCTGCTGGGGACGCGACGTGGCCGAAGCCCGCCGTCATCTGGAAGGTTTAGAATTCTTATTTGAATGCGAAATGCGTTTACGACAATGGGAGAGAGTATGATTCGCGCGATTGTGACGGATATTGAAGGGACCACCAGCGATATCCGTTTTGTCCATGATGTTTTGTTCCCCTACGCGCGTGAGCGGCTGGCGGCCTTTGTGACCGCGCAGCAGTACGCCGAGCCGGTCAAATCGATTCTGGACAACCTGCGCGATGAAATCAGCACTCCGCATGCCAGCGTCAGCGATCTCATCAACGTGCTGTTTACCTTTATGGATGAAGACCGCAAATCGACGGCGCTCAAAGCCCTGCAAGGCATCATCTGGCAGGACGGTTACATCAACGGTGACTTTACCGGCCATCTCTACCCTGATGTACTGCCCGCGCTGGAAAAATGGAAGGCACAAGGGATTGATCTCTATGTTTATTCCTCTGGCTCCGTCGCCGCGCAGAAACTGTTATTTGGCTACAGCGACGAAGGTGATATTACTCATCTGTTCAGCGGCTATTTTGATACCCGCATCGGCGCCAAGCGTGAGGTGCAGTCTTATCAAAATATTGCGGCGCAAACGGGCATCGCCCCGTCGCAGATCCTGTTCCTGTCAGATATTCATCAGGAGCTGGACGCGGCTGAACAGGCGGGTTTTCGCACCCTGCAACTGATACGCGGTGAAGATGACGGCGCAAGCCATCACCATCAGATCCACCAGTTTGACGAGATTAACCCGGAGCAGATCCCTTCATGAGCGCATTGACCATTTATTCCGATAAAGACGCCAGTCATCACCTGTGGCACAGCACTGACGCCGTCGAGATCGCCCGACAGCTCAACGCCAAAGGCGTGCGGTTTGAACGCTGGGCGGCAGACCGTGATTTAGGGCAGGATCCCGCGCCTGAAGCCGTGATTGAGGCGTATCAGCATGCAATCGACAAGCTGGTGGCAGAGAAAGGTTATCAGAGCTGGGACGTGATTAGCCTTCGCGCCGACAATCCGCAGAAAGAGGCGCTGCGCGCGAAGTTTCTCAACGAGCATATCCACGGCGAAGACGAAGTGCGCTTTTTCGTGGAAGGGGCGGGACTATTCTGCCTGCACATCGGCGATGAGGTGTATCAGGTGCTGTGCGAGAAAAACGACCTGATTTCCGTACCCGCAGGCACGCCGCACTGGTTTGACATGGGTTCAGAGCCGAACTTTACCGCCATTCGTATTTTCGACAATCCGGAAGGCTGGGTTGCCCAGTTTACGGGCGATGCAATCGCGGATACGTATCCACGCCTGGCCTGATCTTTTCTCCCTACCCCGCAAATTAATGCGAGCACCGTGCTATCCCCTCGCCCCTCTGGGGAGAGGGTTAGGGTGAGGGGAACATACGGCTCAGGGGGTCAGTTCCATACTCAGGCATTAATTAAATACTGGCGATAATCCTCTGCACATCTGTGCCAACCAGCCTCGCCAGATGCACAAACTCCACCACGTCCAACCTACGCTCACCGTTTCCCACTTTAGCAATAAACGATTGTGGTTTTCCCAGTGCCTCCGCAAGCTGCGCCTGAGTCATCCCCTTCTCTTTACGCGCTTTCTTCAACGCATTGATAACACGCTGGTATTCATCCGAGTAACCTGAAGCCATTGTTCCGATTCCATACAAATATCCTGAAATCGAATATCCTCCCGTCGCCTTCTTATCCCAAAATAGGATAATTGAGCACGTAACGAACACATGTAAGGAGGACACAATGCAACATCAGAACTGGCACCCGGCCGATATTATCGCTGCACTAAAGAAACATGGAACAAGCCTGGCTGCGTTGTCCAGAAAGGCTGGCCTTTCCTCATCCACGCTGGCAAATGCGCTTACCCGACCATGGCCCAAAGGTGAACTGCTTACCGCTCAGGCGCCAGACATTCCACCCGATGTGATATGGCCGGAAAGATACTTTGATGAAAAGGGAGAGCGAGTATTTCGTCAGATGAGGAATACCAAAAAGAGAAATCTGTCTTCAACATAATCAATGAATTCTCCCCCCTCACCCCAGCCCTCTCCCTCAAGGGAGAGGGGGTCTAAGAGCACTACCGTTTTAGCCCTTTCACATACCCCACCAGTTGATCCAACACCACGCCCCACCCTTCGTGGAAGCCCATCTGTTCATGCTGCTCGCGGATTTCCTTCGTTGGGTGACGCGCTATCGCCGTGTAGCGGGTCTTGCCCTCACCCACATCTTCCAGCAGCAGGATCGCCGTCATAAACGGCTTTTCAGCCGGCTTCCAGCCCTCAGTATAGCCATCGGTAAAGACCAGCTTGTTCCCCGGATCGATTTCAAGAAATACGCCCCGGTTATCCATCCGCTGCCCGTCCACCTCAAACACGGTATTGAACCGCCCACCCACGCGCAGATCGAGGTCGCATTCAGTCACCTTATGGGGAGCAGGAATGAAGAAGTTTTTGATGTGCTCCGGTGTGGTCCAGCAGAGCCACAGCAGGTCGCGCGGTGCGTCCACCACGCGTTCCAGTTTTAAGTCTGTTTCAGGATCGAGCGTCACGATAACGTCCTCTAAAGGGAACCCCTTACAAGGATAGTCCCACTCAGGCGAATTTCCCTTTCGCTACCTCTTCAGGGGTGACCACGCCCGTATCCAGCACCCAGCCGCTAATCAGCGAGGCGGGGGTAACGTCAAACGCCGGGTTATAGACCTGCGCCTCTTGCGGCGCCCACTGCACCGCGCCAAAGCTTCCCGCCACGCCCGTCACTTCGCTGGCCGCGCGCTGCTCAATCGGGATCGCGTCACCGTTCGGGCAGTCCCGGTCGAGGGTCGTTTGCGGGGCGGCGACGTAGAACGGAATACCGTGGAACTTCGCCA
The DNA here is from genome assembly GCF_049237385.1 of Enterobacter cloacae complex sp. IR5412. Classification (NCBI taxonomy): domain Bacteria; kingdom Pseudomonadati; phylum Pseudomonadota; class Gammaproteobacteria; order Enterobacterales; family Enterobacteriaceae; genus Enterobacter; species Enterobacter cloacae complex sp. IR5412. The sequence goes on from NZ_JBMKHQ010000004.1 coordinate 152,034, forward strand.
GCACCGCCAGGGAATAGGTGCCGATTTTGTTCGCCACATCGCCGTTGGCGGCAATGCGGTCTGCCCCCACCCACACGGCATCCACCTGCCCTTTTGCCATCAGGCTGGCGGCCATGGAGTCAGTAATCAGCTGATACGGCACGCCCAGCTCGCCCAGCTCCCATGCGGTCAGCCTGCCGCCCTGCAACAGCGGACGGGTTTCATCCACCCAGACGTTGCTGACGTTGCCTTCCTGATGCGCGCGGGCAATCACACCCAGCGCCGTACCGACGCCCGCCGTTGCCAGCCCGCCGGTATTGCAGTGGGTCAGCAGGCGGCTGCCGGGCTTCACCAGCGCGCTACCCGCTTTCGCAATCGCGTCGCAAAGCCGTTTGTCTTCATTAATCAGGCGCAGCGCTTCAGCCACCAGCGCCGGAACGAACGCTTCCTGCCACAGCGCAATCTTCATGCGGTCGAGATTGTTCATCAGGTTCACCGCCGTCGGGCGGGAGGCACGCAGGGTCTCCAGCGCCGCCGCCAGCTCGTCGCGGCTTTTACCGCTTTCCGCTAACAGCGCCAGCAGCAGGCTTGCAGAGAGACCAATTAACGGCGCGCCACGCACCCGCAGAGCGTGGATATGCCCAACCAGCGCCTCCACCGTCGAGGCATCCAGCCAGCGTTTCTCCTGCGGAAGCGCCTGCTGGTCGAGAATAAAGAGCTGATTATTCGCCACCCGCAGGCTGGTCGTCTGTAATGTCTGCATGTCGTTAATTCCCTGTTGCGTTGTTGTAGCACATTGTGTCAGGATGAAATCCAGATGTATAGACGTCTACATGTCTTAATTAGCAAAACTGAGGAGCAGGCCATGTCGCAATACCGTACCTTTACCGCTCAGGACGCCGTGGAGTATGCCAGGCAGTTTGGCGGACTTGACGATCCGTCATCGCTGGTGGAGGCGCAGGAAATCGGCGACGGCAACCTCAACCTGGTCTTTAAAATATTCGATAGCGCGGGGGTGAGCCGCATCGTCGTTAAGCAGGCGCTGCCCTATGTGCGCTGCGTCGGCGAGTCCTGGCCGCTGACGCTGGATCGCGCTCGCCTGGAGGCGCAAACCCTGGTCGAGCATTACAAGCACAGCCCTGAGCACACGGTGAAAATCCACCACTTTGACCCGGAACTGGCGGTGATGGTGATGGAAGATCTCTCCAGCCATCGCATCTGGCGCGGCGAGCTGATTAACAACATTTACTACCCGCAGGCGGCGCGGCAGCTGGGTGAATATCTTGCTCACACCCTGTTCCACACCAGCGATTTTTATCTGCATCCGCACGAGAAAAAAGCGCAGGTGGCAAAATTCATCAACCCGGAGATGTGCGAGATCACCGAAGATCTGTTCTTCAACGATCCGTACCAGATCCACGCGCGCAATAGCTACCCGGCCGATCTGGAGAACGATGTTGCCACCCTTCGCGACGACGCCCAGCTTAAAATCGCCGTGGCCTCCCTGAAGCACCGCTTCTTTTCGCATGCCGAAGCCCTGCTGCACGGGGACATTCACAGCGGCTCAATTTTTGTGGCCGACGGCAGCCTGAAGGCCATCGACGCCGAGTTCGGCTACTTTGGCCCGATTGGCTTTGACGTTGGCACCGCCATCGGCAACCTGCTGCTGAACTTCTGCGGCCTGCCGGGGCATCTGGGCATTCGCGATGCCGCCGCCGCGCGCGAGCAGCGCCTGACCGATATTCAGGAACTGTGGAACACCTTCGCGGAGCGCTTCCAGGCGCTGGCGAACGAGAAAACGCGCGACGCCGCGCTCAGCGCGCCGGGCTATGCCTCTGCGTTCCTGAAAAAGGTCTGGCACGATGCCATCGGATTCTGCGGCACCGAGCTGATTCGCCGCAGCGTCGGGCTTTCCCATGTGGCGGATATCGACACCATTCAGGATGAAGCGATGCGTCACGAATGCCTGCGCCACGCGATATCCCTCGGCAAGGCGCTGATTGTGATTGCTGACCGCATCGACAGCGCGGAAGAGCTGGTAGCGCGAGTGCGGCAGTACAGTTGAGAACGTTTGCCCGATGGCGCTGCGCTTACCGGGCCTACGGGTGCAAAATGTAGGCCCGGTAAGGCGAAGCCGCCACCCGGCAAAAACTCACCCCAGATACTCAATCACCGACATCCCACCGTTATAATCCGTGCTGTAAATAATCCCCTGCGCATCCACAAACACGTCGCACGACTGGATCACCTGCGGGCGATTGGGCCGCGTATCCATCATCTTTTCCGGCGCCGCGGGCACCAGCGCCCCCGTTTCCACCGGGCGATACGGATTGGAAATGTCATACGCGCGCACGCCCGCGTTCTGGTACGTCGCGAAGATCAGCGTTGAGCTGACAAAGCTCCCCGGCCGGTTTTCGTGCAGGTTGTGCGGGCCGAAATGCGCCCCTTTCGCCACGTAGTCGGTTTCATCCGGCTGCGGGAAGGTAGAAATGCTCACCGGGTTCGACGGCTCGCGGATATCAAACAGCCAGATCAGCTTCTCGCCGTCCTGCTGGTTATCCAGCACCGCCTCGTCCAGCACCACCAGCAGGTCGCGATCCGGCAGCGGAAGCGCGGTGTGCGTCCCGCCGCCAAACGGCGGGCTCCAGTTACGATGGCTAATGAGCTTAGGCCGGGTGCGGTCCTTCACGTCCAGCAGCGTCAGGCCACCGTCGCGCCAGCTGCCGTACGCGGTATCGCCTGCAATAATCGCATGGTGCAGGGCGTAGCGTTTGCCTTCCGGCCAGTTCGGCTGTTCGCCTTCGGCCTGATTCATCCCCGGCAGCCACCAGCGTCCCGCCACTTCAGGCTTGCGCGGGTCCGCCAGATCGATGGTCAGAAAGATGTAGTCGGTAAAGCCGTCTATCAGCGCTGAGACATACGCCCAGCGGCCACCGACGTACCAGATGCGGTGAATGCCGATGCCGCTCAGCGATAAAAAGCCTATCTCGCGTGGCCTGTCCGGTGTGGAGATATCAAAGACGCGAAGCCCGGCGCTCCAGCCTTTATCCTGCACATCGCTGACGGTCTCCCCCACCTGGCGGGTGTAGTAGACCTTCTCGTCGGCAAAACGCGCATCGGCAAACAGATCCCGGGCGTTGATCACCAGCAGCAGGTCGTCATGCGCCTGGAGATGCACATTCCAGGTACCCGGCGGCGCAGGCACGTATCCTGCGGCTTTTGGTTTTTTCGGGTCGCGCACATCCACTATCGAAAAGCCCTGCGACACCATATGGCCGATATAGGCGAAACCGCGGTGCACCATCAGCTGCACGCCGTCCGGGCGACCGCCCTGATCGCTATGGCCAATCAGCCGCATATTGCGGCTGTATTCGGGAGGGGGTAATTGAGACACCTTATGCTCCTTACGCCCGGTGGCGCTGCGCTTACCGGGCCTACGGGTGCGAAATGTAGGCCGGGTAAGGCGCAGCCGCCACCCGGCTTGGTTTACTTGTTTTTAGCGGCAAGGGTCGCAAACCACGGCGCGATAAAATCTTCCGTCTGGCCCCAGCCCGGAATGATTTTCCCCAGAGACGCCACGTTCACCGCGCCCGGCTGGGCGGTCAGCAGCGCCTGCGGAATGGCCGCCGCCTTGAAATCGTAAGTGGCAGGCGTCGCTTCTCCGGCAATCTTATTGGCAATCAGGCGTACGTTGGTCGCGCCAATCAGCTTCGGATCCACCGCCACGCTCACTGCCCATGGGCTACCCGGCTCGCGCATCAGCTGTAAATCCTGGTTGGAGATGTCGATGCTGTAGAGTTTGATCTCGGTTCGGCCGTTCTCTTTCAGCGCCTTATACGCGCCCTGGCTGAAGGCATCCCAGGTACCCCAGATGGCATCGATTTTACCTTTCGGGTATTTCGCGAGGATCGCGCCCACCTTGTTGGCAGTGTCGCCCTGCACGTCAGAGGAGACCGCGCCGATGGACTCCAGCTCTTTAATCTCCGGGTACTGCTTTTGCAGTTCTTTGTAGGCCGCCTGACGGCGCTCCATCGGCGGGAAGCCCGCGACCCATAGCTTGACGATATTGGCCTTGCCGTTGAAATCTTTCGCCAGCTGGCCGAAAGAGAGGTTGGTCAGGGAGGCATCGTCCTGCTGGGTAACGGTTACGCCCGGGATCTCGCCGTTCACAGCGGTATCAAACACCGAAACTTTGATCCCGGCATCCACCGCCTTCTTCACCAGCGCGGTGGAGTACGGATCGCGCCCCTGAGAGAGAATAATCCCGTCGTATTTCTGGCTGATGGCCTGGTTAACGAAATCCTGGAATTTGGCGTCGTCCCCGTTACTTAAAAAGGTGCTGACCTTAAAGCCGAGCTTTTTCCCTTCCTGAATCGCCCCGGCAACAAACTGCGTGGTGTTGTCGTCCGAGCCCAGGTTGCGGATCACCGCGATGCGGATCGGGCCGTCATGGCTGGCAATGGCGGTCGGAACCGGCGTGGGGGTAGCCGCCAGGCCCGGCAGAGAAGTGAGTAACCCAAGAGCTACCAAAGAGAGCGCAATCTTTTTCATTTATTATCCCGTTGTGTTGTCAGCGTTTTTGTATGTAGGTAATCGCCAGCGCTACCGCGAGCACCAGCCCTTTTATAATGTCCATGGCGTAATACGGCACGGAGAGCATCACCAGCCCGTTCGACAGCACGCCGAGGATCACCGCCCCCACCAGCGTACCCAGCGCGTTCGGCTTGCCGGATCCGGCCAGCGAGAAGCCGATCCACGCCGCCGCCACCGCGTCCATCAGGTAGCCGCCGCCCGCATTCACCTGCGATGAACCAATACGCGAGGCCAGCAGAATGCCGCCCAGCCCCGCCAGCAGAGAGGCAATCACGTAGGCTGCCACTTTGTAGCGAGTGGTGCGAATGCCGGAGAGGCGCGCGGCTTCGGGGTTGCCGCCAATGGCGTACATCCGGCGTCCATGGGTGGTCAGCGACAGGCCCAGTTGCGCCAGCACGGTCACCACCAGCATGACGATCACAATGGTCGGCACCTGCCCCAGCAGGCCAAACGCCGCCGGAATGGTCCCTTCCGCCATGTCGCCGCTCGGCAGTACCATGTTCTCGGTAATCGACCCGCCGTAGCTGTAGGTCATCGCCACACCCTGAATGACAAACAGGCTGGCAAGGGTCGCGAGCATGTCCGGAATGCGCAGGATGACGATCAGAAAGGCGTTAAACAGGCCGACCAGCGTACAGAGCGCGAGGGTCAGCAGAATCGACTCGGTGGTGCCAAAGCCGTGCCAGACGAAAAGCGAAATCACCAGCGCGTTCGCCAGCGACGCGGTAGATCCCACGGAGAGATCGAACCCGCCGACGGTCAGCGAAATAGAGACGCCAACGGCAATCACCGTCACGATGGCAATCGAGCGCAGAATGTTGATGATGTTGTTCGGGTCGAGGAAGCTGTCCGACGCCAGGCCAAACACCGCCACCAGCGCGACGACGGTCAGCAGCATGCCCCACTTATAAAGAAAATCGAAAATCTGATGACGGCCAGACGCCGCCGTGGTCACTGAAAGGGCCTTGCTCACGACGCCGTTCCTCCGGTTGAATAATAAAGTAGTGTTTCTTCCCGGGCCTCTGCCCCGGCGATTTCCGCCACGATGCGCCCGTCCCACAGCACGCAGATGCGGTCGCACAGACCGACCAGCTCGGCAAATTCACCTGAGGCGTAAATCACCCCTTTGCCCTCGCGCGCCAGGCCGTCGATCAGCTGAAACAGATCGGTTTTGGCCTTCACGTCCACGCCTTTGGTCGGCTCGTCGAATATCAGCACGCTGGCGTCATTGCGCAGCCATTTCCCGATGGCGACCTTCTGCTGGTTACCGCCGGAAAGCCGACGCAGCACCTGCCCCGGCCCGCGCGTGCGCACGCCGACGCGGGCAATCACCTCTTCCGCCCAGCGCCACGCCTGACGATGACCAAACAGGCTCCAGCGCGAGAAACTGTTATCGGCGCACACGGCAAGGTTCATGCTCACCGGCTCGTCGATAAAAATGCCCTCTTTGCGCCGCTCCTCCGGCACCAGCGCCAGACCGCGTAGCACCGAGTCTGCCGGATCGCGCGGTTTCCAGGCCTGATGGTTCAGCTCGCCGCGCGCCACGCGGCTTTTGCTGGCGCCAAACAGCGCCTTGCAGAGTTCCGTTTTCCCCGCCCCCGCCAGCCCGGCAATGCCGAGGATTTCACCTTTGCGCAGATGCAGGGAGATATCTTTCAGCAGCGCGTCGTCGTGCAGGCCTTCCACCCGCAGCAGCATCTCTTCACCGTGCGGCGGTCGCGGGGGCGGATAGATATCGCTCAGCTCGTGGCCGAGCATCTTCTCGACGATCTCCTCTCCGCTCAGATCCGCCATCGGGCCGGACTCAATCAGCCTGCCGTCGCGCAGCACCGTCAGGGTGTCGCAGATGGCCTTCAGCTCGTGAATGCGGTGAGAAATAAACACCACGCCAATGCCCTGCTGTTGCAGACGTCTTACTACCGCAAACAGACGCTCGCTTTCGTGCGCGTCCAGCGGCGCAGTGGGCTCATCAAGAATGAGAAAACGGCAGTGGTGCGAGAGCGCCCGCGCCAGCAAAATCTGCTGCTTTTCAGCCAGCGTGCAGCTGTCGATGGAACGGCGAACGTCCAGCGAAACATCCAGCTGCGCCAGCGCCTGCCGCGCCTGCTGACGAATCGCGCGCCAGCTGTAGCGGTGTCCCGGCTGCGCCAGCTGGTCGAGCATAATGTTCTCCGCAATGCTCAGCCCGGGGATCAGCGCCACGTCCACCTCCTGCTGCACAAGGTGGATACCCAGCCGTTTAGCGTCCAGCGGCTCGCGGATGCTTACCTGCTGGTTGTTAATGCAGATTTCGCCTTCATAACGATCGTGCGTCCCACACAGCACCGCCATCAACGTCGATTTTCCCGCGCCGTTGGCGCCGGTCAGCGCATGCACCGACCCGCCATTCAGGGTGAAATCCACGCGCGACAGGGCCTGAAAGCCGGAAAAGGCCAGGCTGATACCGCGCATCTCAAGGCGACTGGAAACCATCCGCGTAAATCCTTCATTACTCTTCTGATTTAGCGAATTTTTCACAGCTCCGGTTGACTGACAACGACGGAAAAGGCATAAGATAAAGCGAAATATTATTAGCCATCCGGATGTCCAGACATAACATCGGGTTAGCGCTTGCTAAAAAAGGACAACTTCATGAGCAACACCAATATCCGCGTCGTGCCCGGCCCGGCGAACTACTTCTCTCATCCGGGAAGCCTTGCGCACCTGGATGATTTCTTTACTCCGGAACAGCTTTCCCGCGCGGTGTGGATCTACGGCGAGCGGGCTATCGAGGGCGCACGCCCTTATCTGCCGGAGAGTTTTAACGCGACGGGGGCAAAACATCTGCTGTTTAAGGGCCATTGCAGCGAGCGTGACGTCACTCATCTGGTGAACGCGTCGGGTGGTGAAGCCAGCGTGGTGATTGGCGTGGGCGGCGGTGCGGTAATGGATACCGTCAAGGCCGTGGCACGTCGTCTGGGCGTGCCGTTCGTGGGCATTCCCACCATCGCCGCCACCTGCGCGGCGTGGACCCCGCTCTCCGTGTGGTACAACGATGCCGGGCAGGCGCTACAGTTTGAGATTTTTGACGACGCCAACTATCTGGTGCTGGTGGAGCCGCAAATCATCCTTAACGCCCCGGCGGAATACCTGTTGGCAGGCATCGGCGATACGCTGGCGAAGTGGTACGAAGCGGCGGTACTCGCCCCTGAACCGGAAAACCTGCCGCTGACCGTGCGTCTTGGCCTGAACGGTGCGCTGGCGATCCGCGACGTGTTGCTGGAGCGCAGCGAAGAGGCGCTGGCCGACCAGCAGCGCGGCGACCAGACGCAGGCGTTTCGGGACGTGGTGGACGCCGTTATCGCCGGTGGCGGTATGGTCGGCGGTCTGGGCGAACGCTATACCCGCGTGGCGGCGGCACATGCGGTGCACAACGGCTTAACCGTGCTGCCGCAGACGGAAAAATACCTCCACGGCACCAAGGTGGCCTACGGCATTCTGGTGCAGAGCGCCCTGCTCGGTCAGGAGGACGTGCTGGCGCAGCTGGTGGCGGCATACCAGCGTTTTAACCTGCCGACCACGCTTCGCGCGCTGGAGGTCGATATCCATAACCGCGACGAGCTGGACAAGGTCATTGCTCACACCCTGCGCCCGGTGGAGTCGATTCACTTTTTACCGATTACGTTAAGCCCTGACGTTCTGCGCGCCGCGTTTGAGAAGGTGGAATCCTTCAGCCGTTAATCGCGCCGACGGGCTATACCTAATGATGATTCTCTCCACTCTTACAACGAGGTCATCATGCAGATCGATTTAACAGGTAAAAAGGCGCTGGTCACCGGCGCCAGTCGTGGGCTGGGTCGGGCGATTGCGCTGTCGCTGGCACGCGCCGGTGCCGATGTGGTTATCACCTACGAAAAATCCGTCGATAAAGCCCAGCAGGTCGTCGATGAAATCAACGCGCTGGGGCGACACGGCGAGGCGATTCAGGCCGACAGCGCCAGCGCGCAGGCGATTCAGGATGCGGTCACGCAGGCGGCGCGCTCCCTCGGCGGGCTGGATATTCTGGTCAATAACGCCGGGATTGCACGCGGCGGCCCGCTGGAGTCCATGACCCTGGCGGACATCGACGCTCTGATCAACGTCAATATCCGCGGCGTGGTGATCGCCATTCAGGAAGCGCTGGTGCATATGTCTGACGGCGGACGCATCATCAACATCGGCAGCTGTCTGGCGAACCGCGTGGCGCAGCCGGGGATCGCCGTCTACTCGATGACCAAATCGGCCCTAAACTCCCTTACCCGGGGTCTGGCCCGCGATTTAGGCCCGCGCGGCATTACCGTCAACCTGGTTCATCCCGGCCCGACCAACAGCGATATGAACCCGGAAGACGGCGAGCAGGCGGAAGCCCAGCGCCGGATGATCGCGCTTGGTCATTACGGCCAGCCGGAGGATATCGCAGCGGCGGTCACCTTCCTCGCCAGCCCGGCTGCGGGGCAAATTTCCGGCGCCGGTCTGGACGTGGATGGCGGTTTGAACGCCTGATCGCAATTTTCCTGCAAGCCTCTGTCGCCCAGCAGAGGCCTTTTCGAGCCGCCTCGACGGTTTGCGTTTTGCCTCTTACCTGCGCTTTTTTTCCGCTCTACAGTACCCCATAAGAAATTCGGAATTTATCTAATAGTCTTATTATTTCCTTATATTTTGTGTGGGCGTACAGTGGAGGTACGGATGAAGATCGTGTGGTCAAAAACAGCAGAGAAGCAATTTTCTAAAATCGATACGCGATATCAGAACCGCATTAAATTCAGGCTGGAGAAGATGGATGATAAAACATCACCTGTCGCGGATATCAAGAAATTATCTTCTCCCGAAAACCACTACAGGTTGCGATTAGGTGATTACAGGGTCATTTACACCTTCGGGGATCCGCCGGGTGATATCTGCTACGTAGTGGCGGTAAAACGCCGGACAACCACCACCTACCTTCATGAGGAGCATACGGAATATGACTGTTCAGTTCATCAAGGATGAAGAAGGAAAAAAACAGTATGTTGTCATTCCCTACGATGAATATTTTCGCATGCGTTTAGCCATGCTTGAGTATGATGACGATGATGAAAACGACTGGGAAGACATCCCTTACGAATCAGATATCTACGATAACGTAGGTTTACCGGGTGAAGTGTGCGACATCATGCATAGCGAGAACGTCAGCCTGCAGGCCGCGTGGCGTATCCTGCGCGGGCTATCCCAGCAGGAGGTGGCGGAAAAACTCGGCATCAGTCAGTCCGCCGTGTCACAGCTGGAGGCACTGGACTCCCGACCGCAAAAGCGCACCCGCGAAAAGCTGGCGGCAATTTACGGCTGTAAACAGGAGCAGATCAGCCTCTATTTACCAAAAGAGGGTTAACAGCACTTCGCCCCGCCCTTGCCGCCGTAGCGGGCGTCCTGGCGGTCGCGGAAAAATTCTTCGTAGGTCATTGGCGTCTGATCCGGGTGGTTGACGCGCATATGCTCGACGTAGTTGTCGTAATCCGGCACGCCAATCATCATTTTTGCGGCCTGGCCCAGGTATTTACCTGCTTTGGAAAGGGTGTCGAACATAGTCAGTTTCTCGTTTGTTTCCCTCACCCCGGCCCTCTCCCGGAGGGAGAGGGAGGATAAGAAATGTAGGCCGGGTAAGGCGAAGCCGCCACCCGGCACACGGGTTAATGCGCCCCTTTCGCCTGGGTGACAATCTCGTCCAGGTTCTCAGGCATTGGCTCATACGGCGTCTCTTTCGCCGTTGGCGTGTCGACTTTCAACGCCGCCAGCGCGGTTTTCAGAGAATACAACGCCAGCACCACAACCACCACCATAAAGAAGATGGTCAGCCCGGCGTCCAGACGGTTGTTAAACACCAGCTGGGACAGCTGAGATTCGGTGTACTGCGCCGGGATCTTGCCGCTGTCGATCATCGCCTGGAACTTGTTGGCAATGGCCAGGAAGCCCACCTTGTTGTCCGGGCTGAAGGCTTTCTGCCAGCCTGCTGTCAGGGTACAGATCAGCAGCCACGCCGTTGGCACCAGCGCCACCCATGCGTAACGCTGGCGCTTCATCTTGAACAGGACTACGGCACAAAGCATCAGCGCCATGCCCGCCAGCATCTGGTTGGCGATTCCGAACAGCGGCCACAGGGTGTTAATGCCGCCCAGCGGATCGACCACGCCCTGATGCAGGAAGTAGCCCCACGCCAGCACGCACAGTGCCGTCGCCAGCAGGTTAGCCGGGAGTGAATCGGTACGTTTCAGATTCGGGGAGATCACCCCCAGCAGATCCTGCAACATAAAGCGCGCAGCGCGCGTACCGGCATCAACCGCCGTCAGGATAAACAGCGCCTCGAACAGAATGGCGAAGTGATACCAGAACGAGACATCCATCAGCCCGCCCAGCGCACCGTGCAGGATGTAGGCCATACCCACCGCCAGCGTCGGCGCCCCGCCCGCACGGGAGATAATCGACTGCTCGCCGACCTCGTTAGCGATATGCGTCAACGTTTCAGGGGTAATCGCAAAGCCCCAGCCGCTCACCACCTGCGCGGCAGAGGCGACCACGTCAACAGTGCCGGCCGGGGCCAGTACCGCCATCGGGCTGTTCATCGCGAAGTACACGCCCGGGTCGATAATACAGGCCGAGACCAGCGCCATAATCGCCACGAAGGATTCCATCAGCATGCCGCCATAGCCAATCAGGCAGGCCTGATTTTCATTCGCCAGCATCTTCGGCGTGGTCCCGGAGGCGATAAGCGCATGGAAGCCAGACACTGCCCCACAGGCGATGGTGATAAACAGGAACGGGAACAGGTTACCGGTCCAGACCGGGCCGGTGCCGTCAATGAATTTGGTCAGGGCAGGCATGGTCAGGGTCGGGCGCATAATCAGAATGCCGATCGCCAGCCCGACGATGGTACCAATTTTCAGGAACGTAGAGAGGTAGTCACGCGGGGCCAGCAGGAGCCATACCGGCAGCACCGCCGCCACGAAGCCGTAGCCCACCAGCATCCAGGTCAGCTGCACGCCGGTGAAGTCGAAGAACGGTGCCCAGGTCGGGCTTTCCGCCACCCAGCCACCGGAGATAATAGCAAACACCAGGAACACCAGGCCAATGACTGAAACTTCACCAATGCGTCCCGGACGCAGATAGCGAATGTAGATCCCCATGAACAGCGCCAGCGGAATGGTGAAGGCGACGGTATAGGTTCCCCACGGGCTGTGGGTCAAGGCTTTCACCACAATCATCGCCAGTACCGCGAGGATGATGACCATGATCATAAAGGTCGCCACCAGCGCAATCACCCCGGCAGTTGCCCCCATCTCCTCTTTCACCAGCTCACCCAGCGAACGACCGTCGCGACGGGTGGAGACGAACAGCACCATGAAGTCCTGCACCGCGCCCGCCAGCACCACCCCCGCGAGGATCCAGATCATCCCCGGCAGGTAGCCCATCTGCGCGGCCAGTACCGGCCCCACCAGCGGGCCTGCCCCGGCAATCGCCGCGAAATGGTGACCGAACAGCACTTTTTTATCGGTCGGCACGTAGTCCAGACCATCGTTATGACGCACGGCCGGCGTCATGCGTGTGCCGTCTACGCCCAGTACCGTCTTCGCGATATAACGGCCATAAAAACGGTATGCGATCAGATAAATGCAGACGGAGGCGACCACGATCCAGAGCGCATTGATCTGCTCCCCCCGGTTGAGGGCGATGTAGCCCAGGGCAAAGGCTCCCACAACGGAGAGCCCTGCCCATATAAGGTATTTCCCTGAGTTGTTCATAATGGTTATCCGTTGTTGTGATACAGTGAGATGTTACATTTTGTTTCTAGAACAACGGATAAAATTTAACAACTTTGAAACGCAATAATGCGTGGTCAAACCAGACATTTACACCACATTGTTAAGCCGATCACTTTCGTAGCGTCACCGTTCACACTTTTACCTTTTTCGGCCAGACACCGCCTTACGGAATGATTTGTATCATTTTTTTTGGCCATAACCTCGCCAGAATGATCCTGCGCAATCGCGTGCATACAAGGAAAAGGATATGAACAGTTCAGTACCTCAGGATAGTCAGGTCGGGCCGGGCGCGTACTTCGCGCTGGCGTTTGCAGCCGTTTTCTTCTCGGGTCTGTTAGGCGGACAAGAGTGGTACGGCGTCTTTGATTTCACCACCCTCAACGGCGCATTTGGCAAAGTGGTCAGCAAAGCCAGTCTGGATGACGGTACGTTAACCACAGCCAGCAGCGCCTTTCGCGGCACCGGCGGCAGCGGCGCGATGGACGGGTTTCTCTTCGCGCTCGGTTTAATTCCCGCGGTGATGTTCGCCCTGGGGATAATCAACGTGCTGGAGCACTATGGCGCCCTGCGTGCCGCGCGAAAACTCTTAACTCCTCTGCTGCGCCCGCTATTGGGGATCCCTGGCACCACCGGGCTGGCGCTGATTGGCAGCCTGCAAAGTACCGACGTGGGCGCGTCGCTTACCCGTAATCTCTCTGATGAAGGGCAAATCAGCGAAAAAGAGAAAGACGTTTTCGCCATGTTCCAGTTCTCCGTCGGGGCGATGATCACCAACTTTTTCTCTTCCGGGGCGATCCTCTTCACGCTGCTCGCCGTTGACGGCACGGCGGCGGTGCCCACCTCCATCGGGGCCTGTATCGCGGTGATGTTTATCATGAAAATTGTCGGCGCCAATCTGCTGCGCCTGATCCTGACGTTTACCCATAAAGGAGACGCCGCATGAGTGCCCCACAGTCCAATCCCGTCATTACCGATGTGTTTATCGAAGGCGCGCGCAAAGGCTGGAGCATTGCCACCAGCAGCACGCTGCCCAACGTGGTGATGGCCTTTATCATCATCAAGGCGCTGGAAATTACCGGCGCGCTGAAAGGGCTGGGCACGATCTTCTCTCCGCTGATGGGCCTGTTTGGCCTGCCGGGCGAAGCGGCCGCCGTGCTGATTGGCGGCTGGATGTCGATGGGCGGCGGGATCGGCGTTGCCATCGGCCTGTTTGATAAAGGCATCCTCACCGGCGAGCACCTGGCGATCCTGGCGCCCGCCATCTACCTGATGGGCTCGCAGGTGCAGTACCTGGGCCGCATTCTGGGGGTGATTGGCACCCGCGCCAAACGTATTCCGCTGATGATCGCCCTCTCGGTGGTCAACGCTTTCTTAGCCATGCTGCTGATGCGCATTATTCTCTGAACAGGACGTGAACATGAACCTTGACCATTATATCGAAGAGCTGAAAACCCTGGTGAACGTAGACTGCGGCACCCAGACGATTGACGGCGTCGCCGCTGTTGCAGGCATCATCCAGCAACTGTGGCAGCGCGAAGGCTGGCATACGGAGCAGGTGAACCTGGGCGACAAGGTGGGCCCCGGCGTCTTCGTCAGTAACAAGCCGCAGGCGGAACGGTTCGACGTGCTGCTGGTCGGGCATCTGGATACCGTATTTCCCGCCGGCACCGTGGCCGCGCGTCCGCTGAGCGAGGATGAAACCCGCCTGTACGGCCCCGGCGTCTCGGATATGAAGAGCGGACTTATGAATATTTTGTGGGCAATGCGCGCGCTTGACGCCGCAGACAACGATCGTCTCGCGATTGCCGTTGCGATGAACCCGGACGAAGAGACCGGATCTGTCCATTCCCATGAGTGGATTGGCGAGCTGGCTAAGCGTTCCCGCTGCGTGCTGGTGTGCGAAGCCGCCCGCGCCGACGGTTCGCTGGTGAAAGCGCGTAAAGGGATGGCGGGCTATCACCTCACCTTTAGCGGCGTGGCGGCACACGCGGGCAATGACCCGGAAAAAGGCCGCTCGGCGATCACCGCGCTGGCAAAGAGCGTTATCGCCATCAATGCGCTGACGGACTGGGATCGCGGCACTACACTTAACGTCGGCGTAATTCAGGGCGGCAGCGCGGCGAACGTGGTCGCGGACAGCGCTGTGGCAGAACTGGACGTTCGCTTCTGGGAAAACGACGAGTATGACCGGGTGAACCAGGCGCTGGAGTTGTTATGTGAACAAGGCTTTTTAGACGGCGTGACCACCACGCTGACGCGGGTTAATCACAAACCGGCGATGGCCGCGAGCGACGCGACGCAGGCGCTGATGCAGCAGGTTGAAGCGGCGGGTAAAGCGGAAGGCATCGACATTACCTGGCAGGCAGTCGGCGGCGGCAGCGACGCCAACCACACCGCCGCGCTCGGCATCCCCACGCTTGACGGCTTCGGGCCGGTTGGCGCCGGGTTCCACAGCCCGGCGGAATGGCTGGATAAAGCGTCCATTGCGCCGCGAATTCGGCTGTTGACGCGGGTGGTATCGATGTTGTAACAACCGCCCGGTGGCGCTTTGCTTACCGGGTCTGCATGTTTCGTAGGCCGGGTAAGGCGAAGCCGCCCCCCGGCACTCCCGCCGCACAATCTAACCCAGCACCATCGTACTCAACCGACACGTACAGCACCGCCGCCCCTGCTCGTCGAACACCACAATCTCCCAGCTCTGACTGGAGCGGCCCAGATGCAGCGGCTGACATACGCCGCGCACCTTACCGTGAGAGACCGCGCGGTGGTGCGTAGCGTTCAGTTCCGTGCCCACCACATTCTGCCCGTCGCGGGTCATCAGAAAACCGGCCATCGACCCCAGCGTTTCCGCCAGCGCCGCCGACGCACCGCCGTGCAGCAGGCCAAACGGCTGGTGTGTGCGCGCATCCACCGGCATCTCCGCTTCCAGCGTATCGTCCCCGAGGCGGGTATAGACGATGCCAAGGTGTTCCACCATCGTGTTCTGGCTAGTGGAATTCAGTTCGTCGAGGGATAAATGACGTTTCCAGATCATTACGCCCCCAGCGTGGAGCCGCCGTCCACCACGATATCCTGCAAGGTGATATGGCTGGCGGCATCGGATGCCAGGAACAGCACGGTCGCGGCAATCTCCTGCGGACGGGCAATTTTACCGAGCGGAATGCCGAGTTTGAACTGCTCGCCGAAGCCGCGAATGCGCCGCTGTTCCGCATCATCGCTGGTCCACAACGTGCGCTGCATGTCGGTATCCGTAGAACCCGGCGACACCAGGTTACAGCGTACGCCGCTGCCCGCCAGCTCCAGCCCGACGGTCAGCGCCAGGCTTTTCAGCGCCGCTTTCGACGCGCCGTAGGCGCTCATGCCGATGCGCGGCGTGTGCGCCGCGTCAGAGGCCACCGTCACAATCGCCCCGCCCTGCTGACGACGGAACTGGCCCATCGTCTGCTGGAACAGGTTGAACGCGCCGCCGACGTTGACCGCAAAGGTCTGCTGCCAGTCCTCCTGCGAAAGCTGATCCGTCGCGCCCATACGCAGAATGCCCGCCGCGTTAACCAGCACGTCGAGCCGCTCAAGGCTGCTGAGCAAACGCCCGCAGACATCACTCGCCTGCGCCGCATCCGCCACGTCCAGTGTTTCGGTGGCAAACGGATATTCGCCGTGAGGGAAAGCCAGATCGAACCCGGTCACCTGCGCCCCGGCCTCCACAAATGCCAGCGCGGTCGCATAGCCAATGCCCTTACCCGCGCCCGTCACCCAGACGGTTTTACCGGTAAAATCAAAAGCCATCACTTCACCTCGCGGGAGAGCAGCGCCCACCAGGCATCGAGGGTCGGATTTTTTGCCAGCATCACGAAATCAATGTCGCCGTGCACTTTGCGCCAGCGGGCGGCCAGCGCCATCATCCGTACTGAATCCAGACCGTAGTCGATCAGGTTTTCATCATCCATCGGCTCGTCGGACTCGTCCAGCAGCGGCAGGATCAGCTCACGCAGCGCGGCTTTCGTTGCCGGAACAGACGGCAGCAGCTCGTCGGTCATCACCACGCGGCCCGAACGTCCTGCCACGTATTTCAGCGACATCAGGTGCTCGTCGCGGGTGAAATCCGCCAGCGCGTCGGCGATAAAGAACGGTTTGATGTCGCGCATAAAGGCGTCGGTGGCGGTGGTCATGCAGCCGATGTGGGCGTACACGCCGGTGATCAAAAGCTGGTTGCGGCCGGTCTCTTTCAGCATCTGCTCCAGCGGGGAGCGGTGGAACGCGCTGTAGCGCCACTTCACCAGCACGGTGTCCGCTTCGTCCGGGGTCAGCTCAGCGACGATGCGCTGCTGCTCCGGCGAGCGAGTCAGACCCGGCCCCCACATATCGTTCAGCAGGGCGCGGTCTTCATCGCTCTGATCTTTCGGCTGCGCGGTGTAGTACACCGGAATATTGTGCTCTTTGCAGTACGCGCGCAGTTTAGCGATGTTCGCCACTACCTGCTGCATCATGTCGCTATTTTCGCCCCAGAAATTCAGGAAGTACTCCTGCATATCGTGGATCAGCAGCGCGGCGCGCTCCGGCTCAAACGCCCAGCTTACTTTACTGGTCGGCAGTTCGGCGGCGGTTGGCAGCGCATATGCGGTTAATTTTGGAATAGCCATTCTCTGTTCCTCAGCCCCGGGCGCGTTCAGCAAGCCACAGGCGCAACTGTTTCTTATCAACTTTGCCGACCGGCGTGAGCGGAAGCGCATCCACGCTCTCCACGCGGTCCGGCAGCTTAAATTCGGCAACGCCCTGCTCGCGCAGGAAGCGGCGCACCTCCACCGCGCGCAGCGGCTGTTTCACCACCAGGTACGCGCAGCTTTTTTCGCCCAGCAGGCTGTCCTCCATGCTCACCAGCGCGGCGTGGATCACCGCGTCGTGGCGCAGCAGCAGGTTTTCGATCTCTTCGGCGGCGATCTTCTCGCCACCGCGGTTGATCTGATCTTTCTCGCGCCCCTGCACGGTGATGTAACCCTGCTCGTCGATGGCGATCAGATCGCCTGAGCAGTAGAAGCCGTTGGCATCGAAGGCGCTGGCGTTGTGGTCCGGGCTGTTGAAATAGCCGCGGAAGGTGTAAGGGCCGCGCGTCATCAGACGCCCGACCTCCCCGCGCGGCAGCGGGTTGCCGTCCTCGTCCGCCACCCACACTTCATCGTCCGGGCACATCGGGCGGCCCTGGGTATTGATGATGCGCTCCGGCGCATCGTCGAGGGCGGTATAGTTCACCAGCCCTTCCGCCATGCCAAACACCTGCTGAAGCTGGCAGCCAATTTCCGCCGGAATGCGCGCCGCAAGCGTGGCGGAGAGGCGCGCGCCGCCCACCTGGAGCAGCCTGAGGGATTTCAGCTGGGCGTTCCCCGCGCCGTCGGCAATCGCCTGCAACCACAGGCTGACCGCGGGCGGCACCAGCGAGGTGACGTTTATCTGATGCTGCTCAATCAGCGGGAAGCAGAGCGTGGCGCTCGGATCGTTCGCCAGCACCACGCAGCCACCCGCCGTGAAAACGCCTAACGATCCTGGCGAGCTCATGGCGTAGTTATGCGCCGCGGGAAGGGCGTTCAGATAGCGGGTGTGCGCAGTGATACCGCAGATTTCGTTGCTGCGACGGATGCTGTAGTCGTAATCGTTATGCGTGCGCGGGATCAGCTTCGGCGTGCCGGTGCTGCCGCCGGAGAGCTGGAAGAACGCCACTTCGTCGGCGGGCGTCGGGTTCGGGATGAAATTGTCCGCCGGGCGCGCAATCGCCGCCTCCAGCGCATGTTCGCCCTTATCGCCGCGCAGCAGCACAACGCGTACCGAGCGATGCGCATCCACAACGGTGTTGAGAAAATCATCGCCCGAGAACAGCGCGTGGTCGCGATCGGCAATCAGCACGGCGGGTTTGATCTGCTCCGCGTAGGCGTTGAGTTCACTGCGCTGATGGCTAAAGAGCGCGTTGACCGGCGCGACGCCGATTTGCAGTAGCGCGAAGAAGGTGATGTAGAACTCGGCCACGTTGCCAAGCTGTACCAGCGCGGTCTCCCCGCGATGCAGCCCCTGCGCCTGAAGGGAGGACGCCAGATTCGTCACCGCCTGATTAAACGCGCGGTAGGTGATGCGGCGTTCGCCGTCAATTATCGCGACCGTATCGCTGTCCGCATGGTCCGTCAGGATGTGGGTCAGCGGCAGATCCTGCCAGTAGCCTTTTTCACGGTAGCGGCGGGCAAACTCCTCAGGCCAGCGGGTAAAAGGGATGGTCATGAGTATTCCTTAGTGCAAACCAAACACGTTGAGCATGGTGGAGAGCTTCACGCCCGTCTCGCGCCACTCGCCGACCGGGGAGGAGGCAGGCACAATGCCCGCGCCGGCAAACAGGCGAACGGTATTTTGATGCAGCCGCGCGCAGCGGATAGTTACCACCCACTCGCCGTTACCTTCGCTGTCGCACCAGCCGACGATGCCGCCGAACAGCTCGCGGTCAAACGGCTCCAGCTCGGCAATCAGCTCTTTTGCCGCCTGATGCGGGAAGCCGCTCAGCGCGGGCGTCGGGTGCAGCAGGCAGGCCAGCGTCAGGGCGTTCTCGTTTTCACGAGCCTCACCTTCTACCGGCGTGGCCAGATGCCACAGCGTCGGGGTGGTGATGAGCTGCGGGGAAGCCGGCATGCTCAGATGATGGCTACGCGGTTCCAGAATGGTTTTCATCGCCTGCGTGACCAGATCGTGCTCGTGGCGGTCTTTTTCGGAGGCCAGCAGCTTAGTGCCCGCTTCGCGATCCAGCACATCGTCCGGCTGACGGCGCGCAGAGCCCGCCAGCGGCAGCGAGCTAAAGTGCGCGCCCTCTTTACGCAGCAGCAGTTCCGGGCTGGCGCCCAGCAGCACGCCGCCGTCTTCCAGCGGTACGTGGAAGTTAAAGCTCGCCGGGTTCTGGGCGATAAGACGCTCCATCAGCGCGCTGCTATCGATCTGTTTGTCGGTGGCGATATCAATCAGGCGCGACAGCACCACCTTATTCACCTGCGGCGTGGCGGTGAGCGACGCGGCGCGAGCCACCATCTCCTCGAAAACCGGCTGCGGCGGGATCTCGGTGCGTTGTTGCACGTTCAGCGTCTGCGCGCCGGAGGCGTAGCGTGCGGACTGCTGACGCGCCGGGCGGGAGAAGGTTTGCCAGCGTTGCGGAATAAACAGCGATGACGGTTTGCGGGTATCGAAGGGGATCGCCCCTACCATCACCGGATGGGCAATGCCGCTGGCTTTCGCATTCCGGAAAGCCTGTGCTAATTTCTGCTGAAAAGGACCCGCCGGATCGTCACCGCCCACAGCGGGTTCAGAAAAACGGGCAAAACAGCCGGACGTGGTAAAACTGCGATAGGGCGACATAAAGAAAAAGCTGTCTGATTGCAGCGTGGTCGCGGTGTGCTGAACTTCCTCAGCCAGGGACGTGTCCATATCATCCTCCTTAAAATGATAAAAGAAGCAATAATGATTATCATTTATATTTTAGTCGGCTAACCTAATCCCACATCGCCCCGCTGTCAACCGTCGGGCAAATAACTTGTGCGACAAACGCTTGCATCCCTTCCCTACAGCCCTGAAAATGAGAAGCATTATCTTCAATAAAATCAGGATGCCGCTCTGTGAAAATCGCTGCCGTTTGCCGCAATGCCCTTCTTTTAACAGGACTTTTTGTTTTAGGACTAACCTCAGCCCTCGCCGCCGACTGGCCGCGCCAGGTCACCGACAGCCGCGGCGTTCACACGCTTGAGAGCAAACCGACGCGCATTGTCTCCACCAGCGTGACCTTAACCGGCTCCCTGCTGGCCATTGACGCGCCGGTCATTGCCAGCGGCGCGACCACGCCAAACAACCGCGTGGCGGATGCGCAGGGCTTCCTGCGTCAGTGGGGCGATATCGCCAAACAGCGTAAGGTTGCCCGGCTGTACATCGGCGAGCCGAGCGCCGAAGCCGTCGCGGCCCAGATGCCGGACCTGATTTTGATCAGCGCCACCGGCGGGGATTCCGCGCTGGCGCTCTACGATCAGCTTTCCGCCATCGCGCCGACGCTTATCATTAACTACGACGACAAAAGCTGGCAGGAACTGCTGACCCAACTGGGGACGATCACCGGGCAGGAGACACAGGCCGCAGAGCGCATCGCTGCCTTCGACAAACAGCTCGCCAAGGTGAAACAGCAGATGAAGCTGCCGCCACAGCCGGTGAACGCCATCGTCTACACCGCCGCGGCGCACACGGCGAACCTGTGGACGACAGACTCCGCGCAGGGCAAGCTTTTGCACCAGTTGGGCTTTACGCTGGCCGACGTGCCTGCCGGGTTGCACACCTCAAAAAGTCAGGGCAAACGCCACGACATTATCCAGTTAGGGGGTGAAAACCTGGCGACGGGGCTGAACGGCGAAGGGCTGTTCGTGTTTGCCGGCGATCAGAAAGACGTGGACGCGATTTACGCCAACCCGCTGCTGGCGCATCTGCCGTCGGTGAAGAACAAGCGCGTCTGGGCATTAGGAACCGAGACGTTCCGCCTGGATTATTACAGCGCGATGTTGGTGTTGCAGCGTTTGAATACAATTTTTAAATAAGTGGCACGTTCCCCGTAGGCCCGGTAAGCGCAGCGCCACCGGGCGTTTTGTCGGGTGGCGGCTACGCCTTACCCGACCTACAGGGTCTGCCTGAACCGACGCAACTCCACCAGAACCGCCAGTAAAATCACGCCAACAACGGCTAACACAAACCCGCTGCTGCTCGCCGACGCCACCGGGGTCATTATCGCCCCCAGCCCGCCGAGGATCGCCGCGCCAATCGCATCGCCCGTGACATTCTGCGCCGTCCACAGGCCGTTAATGCGCCCGAGCATCCCTTCCGGCGTCTGGGTCTGGATCAGGGTGTACTGTAAAAGAGAGCTGACCGCGCTCAGCCAGCCGAAAATCACCAGACACATCACCCCCAGCGCCCACACCGGCATCAGGCTAAAGAAACCAATGGCGATAAACGAGGCCAGCGTCGCCACCAGCATGATCAACCCCGGTCTCGCGCTCTGCGCCAGGTTGCCGCTGGTCAGCGCCCCGAAGGCCGCACCGAGCGGAATGGCGGCGTACAGCACGCCAATCTCTGAGGCGCTCATCTGCCACTCACCCGCCAGCGCCGGATACAGCACGCGCACGGCGCTCGCCATCGTCAGCAGGCCGCCGAGCAGCGCAATGCCGCCAATCAATGGGTTGCTGAACAGGAAACGAATCGCGGCCATCAGGGACTTCAGCGGATGCTCGCGCGGCTGCGGCGGGGGTGGCAGGAGCGGCAGACGCAGTAGCGTCAGGGTGGTAATAAACGTTCCCGCCGCGGCAAGGCCGTAGTTCCACGCCACGTTGCCGGTCGCCAGCAACAGACCGCCCACCATCGGCGAAATCACCGAGCCGAGACGTACGGTGAGCATGGTGATCGCCCCCGCCTGCATCAGGTTCTCGCGCCCGACCAGCGCGGGCGTGGCCGCCAGCAGCGCCGTCACGCCTAACGAAGCAAAAAAGCCGTCCCACAATCCCAGCACGTAAATGGCCACCAGCGACGGCTCCGGCAGCATGGCGTTCAGACACAGCCCGACAAAGCCCACCCCGCAGGTGCCGCGCGCCAGCAGGATCAGTTTTTTACGCTCGTAGCGGTCCGCCAGCACGCCGCCCACCATCAGGCCGATAAACATCGCCCCGCCGGTTAAGGTGACGGATAACCCCACCAGCCAGCTGGAGTGAGTCATGGTCTGGATTTGCACCGGTACGGCCACACCAAGCAGACCGAGGGACAAAATGGAGATAAAGCGAGCGATAAAAACGGCGCGATACGCCGGGTGTGTTTTGAGCAGGCTGAGGTTAAGCAGCCAGGATTTTTGATTCATGACAAAGCCTTGAGTCTATTTCTACCCATTCCATGGGCGCACATGCTAACATAGCCAAATAAGATAGATAACGATAATCACTATCATTATCAAATCATGGATGTTGCTATGTCGTTTTCCTCTTCTGCGGTGCGCGCCCTTGCCGTGCCCGTTTTATTGCTACTGCTAATCCTTGCGATTGCACTCAGCCTGCTGGTCGGCGCAAAACCGCTGCCCGCGTCCGTTATTGTCGATGCGCTATCCGGTACCTGTCAGAGTGCCGACTGCACCATCGTGCTCGACGCTCGCCTGCCCCGCACCCTTGCCGGATTGCTGGCTGGCGGTGCGCTCGGCCTTGCCGGTGCCCTGATGCAAACCCTCACCCGCAACCCGCTGGCGGACCCCGGCATTCTCGGCGTTAACTCCGGCGCAAGCTTTGCCATCGTGCTCGGCGCAGCGCTGTTTGGATTTACGTCCCCCTCTGAACAGCTGGTGATGGCTTTTTGCGGCGCGCTGGCGGCCTCGCTGGTGGTGGCGTTTACCGGCAGCCAGGGCGGCGGCCAGCTCAGCCCGGTACGCTTAACGCTGGCGGGCGTAGCGCTCGCGGCGGTACTGGAAGGCTTGTCCAACGGCATCGCCCTGCTCAACCCGGACGTGTATGACCAGCTGCGCTTCTGGCAGGCGGGTTCGCTGGATATTCGTACCCTTGAAACCTTAAAGGTGGTGGTGATCCCGACGATCGTCGCTGCCGCCGTGGCGCTCTGTTTAAGCCGGGCGCTGAACAGCCTGAGCCTCGGCAGCGATACCGCGACCGCCCTCGGCAACCGCGTGGCGCGCACGCAGCTGACGGGGCTACTCGCCATTACCGTGCTCTGCGGCAGCGCGACCGCCGTGGTCGGGCCGATTGCCTTTATCGGCCTGATGATGCCGCACATGGCGCGCTGGCTGGTGGGGGCGGATCACCGCTGGTCGCTGCCGGTCACGCTGCTGGCGACCCCTGCCCTGCTGCTCTTTGCCGACGTACTGGGCCGCCTGCTGGTGCCGGGTGAACTGCGCGTCTCGGTGGTCAGCGCCTTTATCGGCGCGCCGGTTCTGATCTTCCTGGTTCGACGCAGACGCGGGGGTGGCGCATGATGGCCCCGTCCCGTCGTTTACTTACCAGCGTCGCCCTGCTGGTCGTCGCCAGTCTGCTGCTGGCGGTCTGGAGCCTGCAAAGCGGTGCCGTAATGCTTGATTTCGCGCAGGTCTTTCACGCTCTCAGCGGCAGCGCGCCGCGTAACATCACCATGGTGGTCACCGAATGGCGACTGCCGCGCGTGGCGATGGCGATCCTGGTGGGCGCGGCGCTTGGCGTCAGCGGCGCGATATTCCAGTCGCTGATGCGTAACCCCCTCGGGAGCCCGGACGTGATGGGCCTGAATACCGGCGCGTGGAGCGGCGTGCTGGTGGCGATGGTGCTGTTCGGGCAGCATCTTACGGCCATTACCTTTACGGCGATGGCGGGCGGCATTCTCACCTCCCTGCTTATCTGGGCCCTGGCCTGGCGCAACGGCATCGACACCTTCCGTCTGATCATCATCGGGATCGGCATCCGTGCGATGCTGATGGCGTTCAACACCTGGCTTCTGCTACAGGCATCGCTGGAAACCGCGCTCTCCGCCGGGCTGTGGTACGCCGGCTCCCTCAACGGTCTGACGTGGGGAAAAACCTGGCCCGCCGCGCCGCTGATTTTGCTGATGTTTATTGGCGCGTTGCTGCTGGTCAGGCGCATGCGGCTGCTGGAGATGGGCGACGACAGCGCCTGCGCGCTGGGCGTGAGCGTAGAGCGCTCGCGCCTGATGCTGATGCTGGTGGCGGTCTTGCTGACCGCAGCGTCTACCGCCATCGCCGGGCCGATCTCCTTTATTGCCCTCGTAGCCCCGCATATCGCGCGGCGTCTTAGCGGTACTGCGCGCTGGGGATTAACCCAGGCGGCGCTGTGCGGCGCATTGTTACTGCTGGCCGCCGATCTCTGCGCTCAGCAGCTGTTTATGCCTTATCAACTGCCGGTGGGCGTGGTGACCGTCAGCCTCGGCGGGATTTACCTCATCGTCTTGCTCGTTCAGGAGTCACGCAAGAAATGACAGATTCAACATTCCGCTTGCGCGGCGAAAACTTGTCCCTCGGCTACGGCAAAAAAATCATTGCCCGGGATTTATCCGTGTCCATTCCGGACGGCCACTTCACCGCCATTATCGGCCCGAACGGTTGCGGCAAATCGACCCTGCTGCGCACGCTGAGCCGCCTGATGTCGCCGGTTGAGGGTAGCGTGTTCCTCGACGGGGAGCAGATCCAGCGCTTCGCCAGCAAAGAGGTGGCGCGCCGAATTGGCCTGCTGGCGCAAAACGCCACCACGCCGGGGGATATTACCGTGCAGGAGCTGGTCTCCCGCGGGCGCTACCCGCACCAGCCGCTGTTTACCCGCTGGCGCAAAGAGGACGACGAGGCGGTGAAGCGCGCGATGCAGGCGACGGGCATCACCGATCTGGCCCAACAAAGCGTCGATACTCTCTCCGGCGGACAGCGCCAGCGCGCCTGGATTGCAATGGTACTGGCGCAGGAAACCTCGATTATGCTGCTGGACGAGCCGACAACCTGGCTCGATATCAGCCATCAGATTGATCTGCTGGAGCTGCTGAGCGAACTGAACCGCACGCAGGGGTACACCCTGGCGGCAGTGCTGCACGACTTAAATCAGGCGTGCCGCTACGCGACGCATCTGATTGCGCTGCGCGACGGCGAGATTGTGGCGCAGGGCGCGCCGAAGGAGATTGTGACGCCGGATCTGATCGCGCGGATCTACGGCATGCGCTGCATGATTATTGACGATCCGGTGGCGGGTACGCCGCTGGTGGTGCCGTTGGGCAAGCGTGCGGTCTGATGCCCTCACCCCGGCCCTCTCCCACAGGGAGAGGGAGCAAACCATCCCCTCTCCCACAGGGAGAGGTAGCAAACCATCCCCTCTCCCCGTGGGAGAGGGTTAGGGTGAGGGGCATTTGCACTATTCTAAAATTTCCTTCAGTACCGGCCCAATCTTCTCAAACGCCTGCGGTGAAATAATATCCACGTGGGCGCAGTCCTGGCTGTACACCTCCAGCGCACTCACCCACGGCGCCCATGCGGCCTGCGGATCCATGGTTCGCGTGCGTTCGGCGACAAACAGCGTCGCTTTGCCGTCGAACCGTGAACTATGCGCGGTGGTGAGCAGCCGCACCGCATCGGCGTAGTTGCCTTCAATAGCGTCAAACAGCTCGCTGGAACCTTGCCGCTGCTGGGCGGCGATAAACGCCTGACGCTCGCGCTCAATTTCCGCCAGCACCTCAGGATCGAGGCCATTGGCCTCTTTCTCCGCCCAGTTCTGGGTTTCCGGCGGCCAGGTATCCAGCAGGCCGAGGAACGCTACGTTTTCACCCTGCTCGCGCAGACGCGCCGCAATGCCCTGCGCCAGCGTGCCGCCGAGGGAATAGCCGAACAGATAATACGGCCCCTGCGGCTGCTGCTTACGCAACGTGTTCAGATGATGTTCGATCACCGCATCGAGATCCGCACACTGCTCCATCGGCCCCTCAGGCCGGGGAGACTGAATACCGACGATTGACCAGCGCGGGCTGAGGTAGCGCGCCAGGACGCTAAACTGCCAGGCAAAGCCGGACGCCGGATGGAAGCAGAACAGCGTGGGGCCGTTGCTTTCACGCAGCGGGAGAACAGTTTCATACCCCAGACGCTGCGCCTGCTCGTCGCTCATCTGCGAGTCCAGCAGGCCGCTAAGCTTACTCACCGTCGAGGCGACCATAATCTGGCCCGGCGTGACCTTACGGCTGAACGCACGGCTGAGCTGAGCCGCGAGGCGCATCGCCAGCAGCGAGTGGCCGCCGAGGGCAAAGAAATCGGCTTCGATATCGTTCACTGCGCAGC
The DNA here is from genome assembly GCF_049237385.1 of Enterobacter cloacae complex sp. IR5412. Lineage (NCBI taxonomy): Bacteria > Pseudomonadati > Pseudomonadota > Gammaproteobacteria > Enterobacterales > Enterobacteriaceae > Enterobacter > Enterobacter cloacae complex sp. IR5412. The sequence continues at coordinate 178,248 of NZ_JBMKHQ010000004.1, forward strand.
CCAGCAGGGCAGAAAACGCCTGCGCCACGGCGACTTCGGTTTGTGTCTCAGGCGCGCGACCAGAGGTTTTGCTGGTCAGCTCCGGCAGCGGCAACGCCTTGCGATCCAGCTTGCCGTTGGCGCTTAACGGCAGCGCGCTGATTTGCAGCAGCACCACCGGCACCATATGTGGCGGCAGCTGGGCTTTGAGTGATGCTAGCAGCGCGTCGCGATCCAGCGGTAAGCCGGATTCGGAGACAACGTACCCCACCAGCTGGCGGGCATCGCCACCCGTCGCCGCTGCCTGGTTGAACACGCAGGCGTGCGCCACGGCCTGGGCCACATCCGGCAGCGCGAGCATCGCCCGATCGATTTCGCCCAGTTCGATACGCTGTCCGCGGATTTTTAACTGGTCATCGCTGCGGCCCAGATATTCCACCGCGCCGTTGTCCAGCCAGCGGGCAACGTCCCCGGTGCGGTACATCCGCTCGCCGGGGGCAAAAGGATCGGCGATAAAGCGGCTGGCGGTAAGGTCGGGGCGTCCCAGATACCCCTGCGCCAGCTGGATGCCGGTGAGATACAGATCCCCCGCCACGCCGAACGGCACCGGGCGCATCATCGCGTCCAGAATGCGCAGCCCCGTATTCCACACCGGGAAGCCGATCGGCACGCTGTTCCCTTCCACCGCCGCCAGCTCGGGGCCGTACGCCGGATACCAGCTGACGTCCACCGCCGCTTCGGTCGGGCCATAGAGGTTGTGCAGAGGCGCATGGGTGAGTTGTTCCCACTCGCGGCACAGCGCAGTCGGCAACGCCTCGCCGCTACAGAACACCTGCTTCAGCGTCCTGCAACAGTCGACGTTTTCCGGCGTCAGCGAGGCGACGAACGCCGCCAGCATCGACGGCACGAAGTGGGTGGTGGTTACGCCATATTGTGCGAAGAAGCTCTGCATCGCCTGCGGATCGCGGTGCGCGTCCGGCTCGGCCATCACCAGCTTCGCCCCGGCGATAAACGGCCACCAGAACTCCCACACCGACACGTCAAAGCTGCACGGCGTTTTCTGCGCCACCACGTCATGCGCCGCCAGTGAATAATGATCCTTCATCCACTTCAGGCGGTTAACGATGGCGGTATGGCCGACCATCACGCCTTTTGGTCGTCCCGTCGAACCGGAGGTAAAGATGATGTACGCGGTCTGCTCCGGCTTCGCCAGGCGCAGAGGTTCAGCATCGGTGGCCGGTAATAGTGTGTTGTAACTAAAGGTGGCGATCGGCAGATCGTTAAAGCGCGGAAGCTGCTCGTCGGTGGTAATGAGCAGCGACGGCTTCGCGTCCTCCAGCATCATCCGCAGACGGTCGTCCGGGTAACCGGTATCCAGCGGCAGCCAGGCGGCGCCAGCTTCAACAATCCCGTGCAGCGCCAGGGTCAGGAACACCGAGCGCGGGAGCGCCACCGCCACGCTGTCGCCCGGCTTCACGCCGCGCGCGCGCAGCAGATTTGCCAGCGCGACCACCTGCTCGCGCATCTGGCGGTAGTTCAGCTCAGTATGGGCATCCGCCAGCGCCGGGGCGTCCGGCGTTTTGCTCGCCTGCTCCGCGACAAGGTCCGCCAGCGTGGTGGACGGCAGCGCCAGCCCGGTATCGTTGATTCGCGCCAGCCGGGCGTATTCCTGCTCTGATACGGTTTCCACGTCGCCACAGCGCAGGTCCGGGTTGGCGGCAAACTGCGTCAGCATTGCGTTCAGCCGCGCCGCGTGCCCCTTCAGCGTCGCCTCGTCGTAACGCTGCCTGTTGGCGAGGATCTCAATGCTTAGTCCGCCCTGCTCGTCCGGGAACAGCGCCAGCTCCAGATCGTTCACCGGGCCGGTCGCCAGCGTGTGGGTAATGGCCTCCACGCCGTCGATATCCAGCTGATAATCGAACACCTTGACGTTCAGCACCGGACCAAACAAGGGTTCGTCCCCTGCGGCCTGCCCGCTGTCGCGCACGATCTGCTCGGCATCGTAGCGCTGATGGCGGCGCATCTTTTTCAGCTGGTTCGCCAGGCGCAGCGCCAGCGCTGGCAAGCTCTCGTGCGGGCGAATATTCACCGCCAGCGGCAGGACGTTGAGCACCGGTCCGGTCGCGGTCAGCGCGGCGGAGCCCATACGGCGCATAAAGATAAACCCGGCGGCGTAGTCCAGCCGTCCGGTCAGGCGGCCCAGCCACAGCGCCACCAGCGCAAGCGCCAGATCGGTTCGCTGCGTTTGTCCGGCCGCCTGTGCAAGCTGGCTGAACGCACGGCCGTCCATCGCCATTTTCAGGCGCAGGATGTCGGTGGTGGCGGCACGTCCCGGCAGGGGCGCGGAAGAGAGCGAGACCGGAGAAGGAAGCTGTTTGCGCTGTTCGGCCCAGAAAGCACCGTCGCGCTGATACGCCTCGCTGTCGCGATAGCGCTGATACTCCTCTACCACCTCGGCGAACGGAGTAAACGGGGAGGCGGGCGCAGGTTCACCTTTCTGCCACGCAGCGTAAATGGCGGCGATTTGACGGGTAATGGCCGGGAAACTGAAGCCATCTACCACCAGATGATGATACCGCTGATACCAGTACCAGTGGTTTTCTCCCACCTGAATCAGCTGGTGAAACGCCAGCGGCTGACCGCTGTCGACGCGCAGGTTCTGGTTGAGATCGGCCTCCATCAGCGCCACGGCGGCGTCGTGGGAGTTAACGCGCACAATGGACGGCTCCGGCAGGATCATGGCCTCATCGATCCACTGCCACACCTCGCCGTTATCCTCGGTGAAACGCATCCGCAGGGTGTCGGCCTGCATCATGCCTTCAGCGATGGCTTTTGCCAGCAACGGCGCGTCGATAGCGCCTTTCAGTTCGGTGTAGTGCGCCACGCTCCAGGCGTTTGGAAGGGAGGAAAGCTGCTCTGCCATCCAGATCCCCGGCTGGGCGGCGACAAGAGGGAGACGGTTCATGCGCGCTTCCCCGCAAAATAAGACGGCTCAAGCGTCTGCCACTGTTCCGCCAGCCACTGCTGGCACGCCTCCTGAGATTGCGGTTCGCACACCACGCGCCAGCCCGCGGGCAACTCGCACTCCTGCGGCCACAGGCTGTACTGCCCCTGGTCATTTTGCAAAATGGCGAACTGTCCCTGCGGATTATCGAAAGGATTGCTGAATTCCATACAGACTCCGTTATTGAATAAGCGGCTGCCAGAGGGTCATCAGCCCCTGTGTCAGCCCACCGCGCCAGCAAAGCGCATCGTGTCCGCCGTCAACCTGACGCCAGAAAACCGGTTGCTGAGTGTGTAGTTCGGCGAGGATCGCCTGGTTTGCGCGTAAGATAAGCGGCTCGTTGCGCCCGGCCTCAAGGACGATGCGCAGCCCGCGAGCGGTTTTTTCACCCGCTTTGAGTTGTTCAATGAGCAGCCCGTCCTGCTGCGCGCCGCGGTGCGGCCACCAGTAGGATCCGGACTGGCTGAGGATGCAGCCAAAACGCTGCGGCCAGTTGAGGCCCGCATAGAGGGAAGAGAGCCCGCCGAAGCTCTGACCCGCCACCACGGTATGGTCGGCGCGGTCGCTGAACGGGGCCATGCTTTTCACCTGCGGGAGAAGTTCGTCCTGCACCGCCAGCCAGAAATCAGGGTTACACGGCAGCTCGCGGCTGCGGTGTGCGGTGTCAATCACGTCGATTAAGACATAGACCGCAGGCGGCAGTTTGCCTTCATGGGTGAGCGACGCCAGCGCAGGCCAGACGGGCATGCTTTCGGCCCAGAACTGCCCGTCGAGCAGCACCGCCAGCGGGCGCTCGGGGCTTTCATCCCCGGTGGTAAAAATCCACACGCGGCGACGGTTCTTCAGACGCGCGCTGTGCCACTCAATGCAGACAGGCTTTTTGTAAGGGGTATCGGGATGGTTCCAGCCGGGCTGTACGGGCGCCTCCGGCATCTCCAGCGCCGAGACGGCGTGCCCGCGCCCGCCGCGCCAGCTCTGGGCATTCAGCGGGTCGGACACCGCGTGCGGCAGCAGTTTGCGCCAGCCTTCGCGCAGCGCCATGCGGTCCGGCTGCTCGCCTTCAAACACTGCGCTGGCAAAATCATCTTCATTGTCGGAGGGGATAAAACAGTAGCTGCCGCGCCATTCGGGGCTGAACTCGCCCTGCCACTGCCAGACGTCGGTATCCGGGATACGTTCAAGGGACTGCGGACGGGCATTTTGATGGTGATCGGTCACGCCGGTGACGTAGAGCCAGACGCGTTTAATCGTCGACGTTTTCTGCGTTCCCGCCGGGTCCCGCCACCAGAATGTCACGCGATAGTTTTCCTGATGACGTTCCCGTTCCGGCCCGTTTTTCGCCTGCCACCACGCTTCACTTCCGGTTGTTAACGCCGTCACCCTTATAACCCCATGTTTAACAGTCTTTTTTGTTTCAGAGCAAATTTTATTGATAATATTATTGATAACTATTTGCATTTGCAATAGCGTAATGCCCGCGCTGTGGGAAGCGCGCTCATTAAATAACCATAAAAGCGGGACGTACAATGAATAAGAAGATTCACTCTCTGGCCTTGCTGGTCAATTTAGGGATTTATGGTGTCGCGCTGCCCGCCATGGCAGACGACAACACCGCCTCCGCGCAGCACGAAGACACCATGGTGATCACCGCCGCCGAGCAGAATTTGCAGGCGCCGGGCGTGTCGACCATCACCGCCGACGAGATCCGCAAAAACCCGCCCGCGCGCGACGTGGCGGAAATCATCCGCACCATGCCGGGCGTTAACCTGACCGGCAACTCCACCAGCGGCCAGCGCGGGAACAACCGCCAGATTGACATTCGCGGCATGGGCCCGGAAAACACCCTGATCCTGATTGACGGCAAGCCGGTCACCAGCCGCAACTCCATCCGTCTGGGCTGGCGCGGCGAGCGTGACACCCGCGGCGATACCGGCTGGGTACCGCCAGAGATGATCGAGCGCATCGAAGTGATCCGTGGCCCGGCCGCTGCACGCTACGGTAACGGCGCGGCGGGCGGCGTGGTGAACATCATCACCAAAAAATTCGACGACCAGTGGCACGGCTCCTGGAACACCTACCTGAACGCGCCAGAACATAAGGACGAAGGTTCGACTAAACGCACCAACTTCAGCCTGAGCGGCCCGCTGGGCGGCGACTTCAGCTTCCGCATGTTCGGTAACCTGGACAAAACCCAGGCCGATGCGTGGGACATCAACCAGGGTCACCAGTCTGAACGTACCGGTGCCTACGCCAACACCCTGCCCGCAGGCCGTGAAGGTGTGGAAAACAAAGACATCAACGGCGTGGTGCGCTGGGACTTCGCACCAATGCAGTCGCTGGAGTTTGAAGCGGGCTACAGCCGCCAGAACAACCTGTATGCGGGCGACACGCAGAACACCAACAACGACAACGCGCTGGTGAAGAAGAACTACGGTAAAGAGACAAACCGCATTTATCGTCAGAACTTCGCCGTGACCTGGAACGGCGGCTGGGATAACGGCATTACCACCAGCAACTGGGCGCAATACGAGCACACCCGCAACTCCCGTCTGGGTGAAGGACTGGCGGGCGGTACTGAAGGTCTGTTCAACAGCAATAAATTCACCGACACCGATCTGTCCGACGTGATGCTGCACAGCGAAATCAACCTGCCGATTGATTTCATTGTGAACCAGAACCTGACGCTCGGCACCGAGTGGAACCAGCAGCGCATGAAGGACTCGACCTCCTTCACGCAAACCCAGCAGGGCGGCACCATCCCGGGCATGAGCGAAGACCGTAGCCCCTACACGTCAGCGGAGATCTTCTCCCTGTTCGCCGAAAACAACATGGAGCTGACCGACAGCACCATGCTGACCCCTGCCCTGCGCTTCGATCACCACACTATTGTCGGCAATAACTGGAGCCCGTCCCTGAACCTGTCGCAAGGTCTGGGGGATGACTTCACCCTGAAGATGGGCATCGCGCGCGCCTATAAAGCGCCAAGCCTGTATCAGACCAACCCGAACTACCTGCTGTACAGTAAAGGCCAGGGCTGCTACGCCAGCTCCGACGGCGTGGGCTGCTACATGATGGGTAACGACGATCTGAAAGCGGAAACCAGCATCAACAAAGAGATTGGCCTGGAGTGGAAACGCGACGGCTGGCTGGCGGGCGTGACCTGGTTCCGCAACGACTATCGCAACAAGATTGAAGCGGGCTACGCGCCGATTGGCCAGACGTCCACCGGCAAAGTCACCACCGATATCTACCAGTGGGAAAACGTACCGAAGGCGGTAGTGGAAGGTCTGGAAGGCTCCCTGAACGTGCCGGTCAGCGATACCATCAACTGGACCAACAACATCACTTACATGCTGCAAAGCAAGAACAAGGAGACCGGCGATCGTCTGTCGATCATCCCGGAGTATACGCTGAACTCTACCCTGAGCTGGCAGGTACGTCAGGATGTCTCATTGCAGTCGACCTTCACCTGGTACGGCAAGCAGCAGCCGAAGAAGTACAACTACAAAGGTCAGCCGGTGACCGGGTCTGAGAAAGACGAAGTCAGCCCGTACAGCATCGTTGGCCTGAGCGCGACCTGGGACGTGACGAAAAACGTCAGCCTGACCGGCGGCGTGGACAACGTCTTCGACAAGCGCCAGTGGCGCGCCGGTAACGCCCAGACCACGGGTAATACCACGACGGGTGCGTATATGTACGGTGCGGGTGCGTATACGTATAATGAGCCGGGTCGCACCTGGTACATGAGCGTGAATACGAGGTTCTGATACAGGTAGTGACTTCCCCCTCTCCCTATGGGCTGAGGGATCCCCAGTAATTTTTTTATGCAGAAGCAATAAAGTTGCTTTCTAAATGACTGAGGGCTGTCAGCGATGCCCTGGTCCGGCTGTAAATCGCTGAGGCGTTTGCCTTCCGGCCGGGGCGAGGCGCAGGGATGCGCCGAGAGGGCGGCTTTACAGGGACGTTGCCTCCGCCCGTACCCGATAAGCCGGAAGGAATAAGCCGAGGGCACCGCGAAGCG